>WFXC01000021.1 GCA_015490805.1 Candidatus Kapaibacterium sp. | reverse complement strand
GATTGGGAAGAAGAGGAGAAGAAGAATGCGAAGGTTGTTTTGGAAGATGATTTTGATAAAATGGTTGATGAGATGATAAAGGAAGCGGAGGAGATGGGTATAGATATGGGAGAGGAAACAGAGGATGGGTATTATATTCCTCCGAAGTGGATATGTGAGTTGGGTAAGTCTTTGAGGAGGAAGAATTTAGAGGAGAAGTAGTAAGGATATGAGGTGGTTGTTGGATACATCTTTATTGTTGGAGTTGTATTATTCGCGGGTATCAGGGGGTGCTATGGTTAAAGTTTTAAGGAGGTTAGTAAGTCGGCGAGGTATTTTTGTGTTAGGATATGTTGTGTGGTTGCAGTTGGTAGAGGAAGTGAGGAATATTAGGAAAAGGCAGGGGTTACGGGAGGCCCGAGACAGTGTAACTGGTCGTTTGTGAAATAAATGGGAAAGTTTAAAATGACCGGGCATCGTTTCAAGGAATTGCGGAAGGAATGGGGATATAGTGCGGGAGATAGCGGAGCAATTTGGGCGGTCGACATCATTTGTGTACAAGCTGGAGCGGTATGGGAATCGGGAGATACCGAAGCGGTGGGCGAAGGCGTTGTGTGAGTTTTTGGGGATTGATTGGGAAGAAGAAAATGAAAGGGAGGAGAAAAAGAAGTTGTTGGTGGAGTTGTTAGGAGAAGATGTTGATATTGATTCGATAGTGAATTATAAACCACCGCAGGAGTTGGTGGATTTGTTTAATGAGATGTATGAGAAAGAAGGAGATGATTTATACGATTAATGGGGTGGTTACTTGATGCTTCGCTGATTATTTTTTTTCGGGTTGGGTTAGAAGTTGCTGATGTTAAGAAGGTTTTGAGAAGACTTGGGGGGAAGAATGCAGTTTTTGTGTTGATTTATGCAGTATGGATACAGTTGGTTAAGAAGGTATTGGTGTATAGGAAACAGGAGGGGTATAGGAGTGCATTGTTATATTATCAGGGTTTAAGGAGGTTTGTGACTTCTTTGATGGTGAATATTTTAACAAGTAGAATGGAGGTAAGTTTGAGTGATGTTTTTGTGAAGTTGCAAAGGATAGTAGATTGGGCAGTACGGAAGGAATGGGGTGGATTGAATGATTATGGGGATTTGGTGATTACGGCGTTTGCATTGTCGGGAGGGTATGCAAGTTTAACGCCGGACAAAGGTTGAGTACAGCACCCAAATTCCACCGTGGTTCGATGCAAACTCGGTAGAACCCGCGTTACCGGAATAGGATCCCAAAGGAGCGGCAACATTTTCCTCTACCATAACAAAAGTGCAGCAACTGGACCTGAGGTGACCGGCTGTCGCCCATCGGGCAAAGCACCACTTTGCCCCTACATATCGCACTGGAAGCGCACCCTCTCAGGGTGCATCCACTGGGAACGCTCACTTCAGTGTATAACGATGCCGACTGAAGTCGGCGCTCCCGGTTTGCTGGGAGCGCACGCTTCAGCGTGCATTTCCCTCACCCTATCCCTCTCCCAGAGGGCGAGGGAACTTCTTGCCGACTGAAGTCGGCGCTCCCGATTTGCTGGGAGCGCACGCTTCAGCATGTATTCTTGCCGACTAAAGTTGGCGATCCCAGTTGTTACCAGCGAAAGCTGGCGCTTTTGGAAGAAGGTGCGCATCGGGGTCTGCCTTTACCATTGGGCAATCTCACCAATCGATTGTGTGGAGATTCTGGGGAGATTCAATGATGTCGTTCGGGTTCCTGTCCTTACCACTGCATACTCATCCCAACATCCGTATTTGCAGCAGAGCGCAGCATCCGTTTGTCCCTGCTTCGCCAGTCCCGTGATGTATGCTGCAAAACCTGCATTCGAGGCTAAATATTTGCGCAGGATACCCGTCGCATTTCTGCAAAATTTCTGGAAAATAAAGAGAGCCTGGAAGATGGATCTGGTACTCTTATGTACAGCCTGCGCTGCCAGTCGCAATGGAGATGCGTGGAACGTGTTTGTGACTGGCGCTTCTGCGCTCGTTGGATTTTTATTCCTTGCGGCTGCGGTTGTTTTGCTGGTACTGCGATGGGGCAACAAAGCAGCAACTTCGAAAGAGTGAAAGATTTCCGTGTCTGTTCATAAAATTTTTCATTTTTGGAGATTCAAAGACTCCAGATTTATGTTTCAGAGGGATTTCTTATATTTGCCTTCCAATAAATTGATTTTCGGGTGTTAATGTGCTGGTTAGAATAAAAGAATCGTTGACGATGTGGAAATGGATCGTTATTGCATCCTTTGTTGTTGTCGGCATCGTGCTTTATGCCGCAGTCAGTGTATCTCCGCAGTATCCTCCTTCGCCAGTCACCGGTCCGATCAAGACGGAAGTGCAGGATTTCACGGCGTTCTCTGAGCAGATACAGCTTGGAAAGCAACTGTATGAAACCCTGTGTTTTACGTGCCACGGTTTGAACGGTGATGCCGTACCGATCACACCGGAGGCATTGAATACGCAGGTGGGAGACCGAATTTACGCACGGGATTTTACTGGCAAAACTCATATGAATGAAAAGGTGGTATTCAAGTACACGTGGGGAGGATTTGCTGGCGAATTTGCTTCCGATGAAGAATTGAAATACATCATTCGTCACGGTCTGTATGGCACTCCGATGCCGGGCTTCGACGATCTGAGCGAGCGCGAGTTGGATGCTCTCATCGCTTACATCAAAACTTTTAACGACGGATGGAAGGATTACCAGCCAACGCCACCGCCCGATGTGAAGGTTCCCTACGATCTTTTGAGTGAAGAGCGGATCAATCGGGGGCGGGAACTCTTTCTGGAACGGTGCATTGCCTGCCATCAGGATCAGGAAAATGGAGCGGAACCGGTGCCACAACCGACGCAGTGGTACGTACCGGGAACTGATTCTTTAATAATGATCACCAGCCGGAATTTCCTAACCGAACCGCTCCGTTTCCCCGAACCTGAGAACGTGTACCGTACAATCAAAGTAGGAATCGGGGGAACGACTATGAATCCTGCTTTATGGGCGGACTTTAATGATGATCAGATCTGGGATCTTGTAAGCTACGTGTATTACTTGAAAAACAAGGGAAGAAATAAGAGCAATGAGACCGTTGCGAGCAACTGATTATCCGGGAATTGATCTTTCGATCGACATTGTCCTGTGGGGCATTGTAATCGTAGGAATTTTTTCCTTTATCATTCTGGCTTATGGTTTATGGCGGTTTAGTGCAAAACGGAATCCGGTTGCTTCCCGGACGATTCCGCCGGCTTTTCGCCGACTGGTTTTTCTGGATATAGCAGTTCTTATCTTCGACATTGTCCTGTTGGCAGTAAACATTTATTTCTGGGCAGATCTGTTTATCGAAAACGATGATGCCAGCATCCAGGAACGGGCAGCGGCAGAGAATGCCGAGGTCGTATATGTGAAAGCTATTGGACGCCAGTTCTTCTGGACGTTCCTATATCCAGGACCCGATGGGCAATGGAACACCAACGACGACATTATCCGGGGCAACACCCTGGTGTTACCGGCCAACGCATACGTAGCGGTGGACATCACTGCCAACGATGTACTCCACTCTTTCTTCCTGCCCAATTTCCGGATTAAATATGATGCTATTCCCGGCATCAACACTCGAGTGTGGTTCAAAACTACTCGTGAGGGGAAATACGAAATTGCGTGTGCTGAACTGTGTGGTGCAGGGCATTACAAAATGCGCGGGGAAGTCGAAGTGTTATCGCAAAAGAATTACCAGGAATGGCTACAGCAAGTTTCGGGGAATTCCTATCTCCGATATGCTTCTTTGACAACACAAGGAGAATCCACACTGCACAATAATGAACAAAACAGCGAAGAGACTGAGTAGAACGAAAATAGACGTCAACAATGAGTGCAGCAGAAACTTCGTGGGTTAAACAATATCTTTTTTCGACTGACCACAAGGTCATCGGAAAGCAGTATCTCTTGACAGGGCTGTTTATGGCTCTGATTGGCGGTATTTTAGCTGTTGCTTTCCGCACCAATTTAGCTTCGCCGGGCGTGCTGTCTGATAGTGCGTACTTGCGACTGGTCACCTATCACGGTAGCATTATGTTTTTCTGGGTTGCTATGCCGGTTCTGCTTGGCGGCTTTGGGAATCTGTTGATTCCCCTAATGATCGGTGCTCGGGATATGGCTTTTCCAACACTGAATATGCTGTCCTACTGGACGTTTGTCGTCTCAGCTATCGTCCTGATTCTGTCGTTCTTTGTCCCCGGCGGTGGTTTTAGCGGTGGATGGACAATTTACCCGCCGCTGTCTGCAATGCCAGACGCTTTCCTTGGCGAGCATCTGGGCACGATTCTCTTCCTGCTCGCTGTCGCTCTGGAGTTTGCCTCGATGCTGATGGGCGGGGTGAACTTTATTGCAACCATCATCACAATGCGAACGAAGGGATTGAGTTTCTTCCGCCTGCCGCTGATGATCTGGATGCAGTTGATCGCTTCCGTGCTGTTCCTGCTCAGTGTAACACCGCTGATCGCTGGAGCCTTTATGCTGATGATGGACATCTTTGCAGGGACCCACTTCTTCACCGTCACTGCTGAACATACCGGAAATCCGATCCTGTTTCAACACTTGTTCTGGTTCTTTGGTCACCCCGAAGTGTACGTCATTCTCTTTCCTGCGCTGGGAATCATTGCGGAAATTTTTCCAGCAAATACCCGACGTCCTTTCTACTCATACAAAACCTTAGTATGGACAGCAATCATTGCCGGTGTGTTGAGTTTCCTGGTGTGGGCACACCACCAGTTCGTTGCCGGAATTAATCCGTATTCTGCGATTTGGTTCTCAGTATTTACCGTTGCGATTTCGGTGCCTTTTTCCATTTCCCTTGTTGTAATGGGACTTTCGCTGGTGAACGGTTCGATCCGGTTCACGGCACCGATGGTCTGGGCAGTCGGAGCGTACGCAATGTTTATCATCGGCGGCTTGACGGGACTGCCGCTGGGCGCATTTACTGCTGATGTGTACTTCCACGATACCTATTTTGTCGTTGCTCACTTCCACTACACCGTTTTTACCATCGCGGTGCTGAGTGCCATTGCCGGTCTCTACTACTGGTTCCCGAAATGGTTCGGACGGCAATTAAATGAGACGTTTGGAAAGTGGCACGCTATCCTGACCTTAATCTTCTACAACGGCTTCGCCTTCCCTGGCTTCTTCCTTGGTCTTGCCGGACACCCACGTCGGTATGCTAGCCTTGGATTCTTTGAATATCTGCACGAATACCAGTGGGTTCACGTGATGATGACCGTGTCAACGTACCTGCTCTTTGCAACGCAGCTTGTTTTTGCTGTCTACTTCATCTATGCCATTTTCAAAGGCAAGAAAGTCGAAGATCCCAATCCGTGGAAGGCGACGACGCTGGAATGGCTGGCACCCTCGCCACCACCTCATTTGAACTGGGGCAATACGCATCCGATCGTCGAGCACGATCCTTACGAGTATGCTGTCAACGGGGAACTCAAAGCAAAAGGCATTGACTTCCTCCCGCAGGGTAAGCTGTATGTCCTGAAGAAATCTGATGCAGAAAAACAAGAGCAAGAGGGCTGAAAATGGCGCAGGAATTGAAAGTTGAGCTGGAAGGCGTTTCTAAAGACGCGATCGGCGGTGTGATTGAACAGGAAGAACTGGAACCGGCTGGCGCTCCGCCAGCACGAGTTGGATTCTGGGTCTTCATTGCGGGCGAAGTTATTATCCTGCTCTCGTTAATTGCTTCCGCTATTTATTTCCGCCTGACTTATCCTCATTGGCACGAAACCTCGACGTTTACGAATGTCATCATCTCCACGATCAATACTTTTATTTTGTTGACGGGATCGTTGACAGCAGTATTAGCCCATCACTTTGCTTTCGCCGATGCGTGGAAAAAGGCGCGGCGGTTTCTGCTGTTGACGATGCTGTGTGGGCTGGCATTTGTAGGAATGAAAGCGTATGAGTATTCCTTAGAAATCCACCACGGATTCTATCCGAACACCGATCCCTTCTGGATGTTCTACTACACCATCACTGGGATCCACGGCTTGCACGTCTTTGCTGGCGCCTGCATCCTCTTCGGAGTATGGCTCTATGTGCGCAAAACTAAAAGCAAGTATGCGGTGGAAAATGCTGCTCTGTACTGGCATTTTGTGGACCTGGTCTGGCTGTACATTTTCCCGATGTTCTATCTAACGTAGATGTCTGTTCAAAAGCAGGTGGGATACAAAATGCAAGCGGAACATCAAGAGCATCTCAGCGTTGCTTTTTACGTCAAAATTTACATCCTGCTCCTCATATTCACAGGAGCAAGTGTTGCTCTCTCCTTTCTTTTGCGAGATGTTGTCAGCGCATCGGTTGTCGTAGGGCTCATTCTGCTACTGTCCACAGTGAAAGCACTGCTGATTGCGTTGTTTTATATGCATCTTCGCTACGAAAAGATCCCGGTTCGGGTCTGGGCATATTCTGCAATCCTCATTTTCATCATCCTGTTTATTCTTGTGCTCCCGGACGGCATTGTTAACCTCAAACGGTAGCTTAGTATCTGATGGAACTTGTTAATGCCAGCGCTGATCGAATGGAGGGACAAAGGATTTTGTTGCGTGCCCGCGTAGGAACGCTGCTATTTATTGCCTCCGAAATTATGCTTTTTGGCGGACTGCTGAGTTCCTTTGTAGTGTACCGATCCGGCCAACTGGTGTGGCCCCCCGAAGGTCTGCCATTCTATCCGGTGGCAGCTACCCTGATCAACACCTTCTTTCTCCTCCTGAGCGGGGTTACCAATGCCATCTTTCGCCGGACAGCACGGCTGCCGTGGGCAGTAGCAACCATAGGATTGGGCGTGCTCTTTGTTGTGTTGCAGGGAGTGGAGTGGGCAAATTTGATCGCCCACGGATTGACAATGACCGTAGACGCTTACGGGTCGTATTTTTACCTGGTCATCGGCACGCACGCCCTCCACGCCGTTGCCGGTACGCTGTGGTATCTGTACGCGCTGCTCCAGTATCGAAAGTACCGGCTGTGGAATGGGACGGTTGAAGCAGCCAACATTTTCTGGTTCTTTGTCGTAGCCATCTGGCCCCTCATCTTCTGGATCGTCTACCTTTAAAAACAGCAGCGACCTGTTCTCCAAATTTCCCCCATTGCAGCGATGAGCGTAATGCTGCGTGATCACCGGGTACTGGAAGTGTACGCTTTCAGGGTGCATCTACTGGGAGCGCACGCTTCAGCGTGCAACGATGCCGACTGAAGTCGGCGCTCCCAGTTGTTGCCGGCTAAAGCCGGCGCTTCCGGCACCCCCTGGGAGCGCACACTTTAGTGTGCAAATTCCCCTCACCCTTACCCTCTCCCACAGGGAGAGGGAATTTTTGCACCCGTAGGAGGCGATCCGGCTGGTCACCCGCATAGGCGAGCGCCGCTCGCCCCTACATGATCACTGGGAGCGCACGCTTCAGCGTGCAACGATGCCGACTGAAGTCGGCGCTCCCAGTTGTTGCCGGCTAAAGCCGGCGCTTCCGGCAATTAGCTGGCGGAAGCTGGGGGTCCTTCGGAACCCCCTGATGTAGCCTGCCGCTACCGCACCACCTGAAATCCGATCAGGTGCTGCTCGCCGCTGCGAAGGTACACCACGACGTAGTAGCTTCCGGCTGGTAGCGATCTTACCGATAGGTGCGGCACGGCGCCGGGAAACTGCGCTATTTTTCTTCCGTCTGCCTGATAGAGTTCGACTCGCTCCACCGCCGGAGCGATGGCTTCCTGATAGCGTAACTGCAGAACATCACTGGCAGGATTCGGATACGCTGCGATCCCCACTCTCTCCACTCGCTCTTTCATTTCCCGGACACTGCTCACTCCGAAACTGACCAGCAGCAGATGATGCGGCGCGACATTGAAGACGTTCCACAAATCTGCTCCCCGCCACACCACTGCACACTCACCGTTATAGTCCCAGACGAATCGCATCTGTCCGGGTTTCGGCAGCACCAGATGGTGCCACGTCTTGCCATCGCGGGTGTAAATCAAGTCGCCGGGGACAATGCCACCACCAATCCCGATGATCTTATCCTGCACCGTATGCGCAACAATCGAAGCAGCCGGTGTTGCCTGCAGGGTTCTGCCCAGCAATTTCGACATTACAACCTTGGTCTCCCACGTCTTGCCTCCATCGCTGGTAGAAAGCAGCAGCAGATCCAAACCCTTCCCTTCATTCAATCCCACCTGCACCAGAAGATCCATATGCTGTGGATCGTAGATTCTGGAATCCAGGTCATCAACGAACCATACACCGACACCGGTGTAATGGACATAATTCGTATCGATGATCCGTTGCTTCTCCCACGTCTTTCCCTGATCACTACTGCTCCACAGGTAGATCGCGTTCCCCTGATCTACAATGGCACGCCACGCTGCAGGGTCCTGGAGGAAAAGACTGGACGCGGCACCGGAATCAAGCCGGAAAATTTCTTTCCACGGATCCCCAATGCTCTTTGATCCTAACCATACATTGACATATTGATGTTCTGCGACTTTTTTGCTACACTGCACAGCGAACCCACGTTCACCATAAGGCACGACATTGCGCATATAGTACACCGTATCCATGGTCACGACCTGCCAGGTATTACCGCCATCTTCGGAGCGCCAGCCGTGGTTATAGAGGGAACTTACAAATATGGCGTCGCCGTTCCAGAGCCAGCGCCACGGCTGTTCTCCACGATACCGAAACTGTGGCAACGGCTTTTTTCGGACCACATCAATAAAAGGCAGGAGTGAAACCGTATCCCAGGTGCGCTCTGTTACTGAATATCGTACCACCTGCGGTGCGGGTGGATATCCGAGCAATACCAGCATCTGATTGCAACCTTTCAATTTCACTCCCGTCACCGCCGCTTGTGAAATCAACCGGTCCCACACTCGCCGCTCCCACTCCTTCCCTCCATCCGGTGGCTCTACACCGATGATGCTACACTGTCCCCGCTCACCATACACAATTCGCTGATTCCCGATTTTCCGGATTCCCCACCACTTGATCGGGTAATATTCCCACCCTATGATGGAATTCACTTCGGGGGTATCAATCCTCGCTGGCACTGCCCGCCAGGTTGTTCCCCCATCAGTGGTTTCCCAGATTGGCTGTTCCAGCGCCGCCGATGATTCTCCAACAATCCAGCCCTGCGTCGCACCCTGAAACCATATGCCGCGCAGCGACATCAATCCCCACACCGACTCGCCCACCAGCTTTGTTCCCCAACTGGTGCCCCCATCCGTTGACCGCAGCAGCACTTTCTCCGCACCGACGGCATACCACCGCTGGTGATCGGCTGCGGCAATGTCATACAGACTGCGATTCAGCCCATCTTCTTCCCTCACCACTTCCCACGTTACCCCTCGATTTGTAGAGCGTATCACCACCCCATCTTCCCCAACTGCAATGGCGGTATCACCGACGGTAGCGATACCATACAGATCCCGCTGCGTCCCACTGTTCTGCCGCTGCCACATAATCCCCTGATCAAAGGAGCGTAGTACCACGCCTTTCGCCCCCACTGCCAGCAGAACATTGTTGCCAGCAGCCCGTACTCGATACAATGTCTCTTCAACTGGCAACTGGATACGCTGCCACGTGTGCCCGCCATCGAGCGTTCGATAGCACAGCCCTCGTTCCCCAACCACGATCCAGACATCTTTGTTCAGCTTCGCAATGGAGTAAATGGTTCGATATTCGGTCGGTTGCAACCGCTGATGCTCCCAGTGAGCAAAATCTCCCTTACTCCGCAATACTACTCCTTCGCCACCGACGAGGATAATCTCATCCTCCACCACGATCGCATCGCACAGCTTACTCCCATTCTGATACAGCGGGACCACCGGAATCCGTTCTATGGACACCTGGGCGACGGCGACGGATACTGCTACGATCCATAACGCTAAGCTTCTCATCGCCTTTTCCCTCCATTGTGAGACTTTTATTGGACAACGTATTTAATCACACATCGCGGGAACGCAAAATCGCCCCGGCTCTTCCTTACATCGGTCGGTAGTTGATCCATATTTTTTTAAGATTTGCCGAACAGTGTGTAACGACATAGTGGACCTCTACTTCACATCCCGGACAACAATCGGGAACAATCAACTTGACTTTGTCCTCCGTTGGACCATCACACCCTTCACACGGATCCTGGGCAAACGCGGGCTGGCTCGATAATAGAAGAAGTGTCCCTACGATGAAGAGAATCAGGAAAACTGCTGCGGAAAACTGCTGCGGAAAACTGCTGCGGAAAACTGCTGCGACACTGCGAGAAGGTAGTGCGAGCTTTCATCGCCCTTCGAGGTTTTGTTAAACATACTACTAACGCGTTGCCAATCTACAAAATAATCTCGAAATACGCAATACCTTTTCAACAAGCAGAATTGGGATTGTTATGCTGGCACTTGCCGTTCTATGGTCCCAGAATGTGGTGGACAGATGCGGAGCGCTCCGAAGCGGCATACGGCTGCTGATACACCAGCTATGATGCTTTTTCTGGGTCTGCCGCTGTTACTCGTCTTTGCTGCGGTAGAAAGTCAGGTGTACTGAGTGATTCGATGCAACAATTGACTCCCTTGGAGCAACTCCTCCACGCCGATGCATCGTTGCTGCCCCGTGCCGTTGCGGTGGAGATTGTGCGCCAGTTTCTTTCCTCTGACCACCGCCCGCTGGACACGCTGCTACACCGGACGCTTCGGCAATGGCACCACCTATCGCAGCAGGATCGGGATTTCATTACGGAAGTGGTGTATGGCACGATCCGATGGAAGCGCAGCCTTGCATTCCTGCTCCGCCCGTTCTATCAACCGCCGAAAGCGCCGTATCGAGCGACGCTGGATGCACTGCTACTCTCCGGCGCCTACCAACTGCTCTTTCTTGACGCTGTCCCTGCGTACGCCGCCATTGACACCACTGTTGAACTGAGCAAATGGTTTCTTCGGAAATCCGCTCGCGTGAAGCTGGTAAATGCTGTGCTCCGCAATCTGCAACGCTCCTGCACCGACACGCCGGTAGCGGCACAACTGGCGCGTGCTCCGCTGGACATCCGCTACAGCTTCCCGCCCTGGCTGGTGCGGCAACTGCAATCGCACTATGGTGATGAAACACAAGCACTGCTCCGCTCTTTGAACGAACGTCCCCTCTTTGGCATTCGCCGGAATGCGTTGAAAATCGACAAACGCTCTTTTGAACAGTGGCTGGGCGAGCAGACCGCATTTCGCCAGTGGCAATATGACGACCGCTGCTATCAGGTCGCTTCTGTCTTTGCTCTTCAGCAGAGCGAGGCGTATCGTGCCGGCTGGTTTTCGCTTCAGGATCCGGCTGCTGCGATGGTCATTCACGTAGCTGCTCCAGATGCTGCCCGCCGTATTCTGGACTGCTGCGCCGCACCGGGAGGGAAAACGACGTTCCTGGCGGAATGGACGAAAGACGCTGCCTCGATCGTTGCACTGGAACCCGATCCCCGGAGGGCAGCGCAGTTGCAGGCAAATGTGGAGCGGCTGGGACTTCACAGTGTCGCGGTGCAAACGACCACGGTAGAAGCGCATCGTCCCGGCGAACAGTATGACCTCGTGCTGGCAGATGTTCCCTGCTCCGATCTGGGAACGATTCGGAAGCATCCGGACATCAAGTGGCGGAAAAGCGCAAATCTGATTGCAACTCTGCAACGCCAGCAACGCCGCATCCTTGCTGCCGCTGCTGCTTTGCTCAAGCCCGGCGGAGTACTCATCTACAGCACGTGCACTCTGACCGCTGAAGAAAACGAGGAGAACATTGCGTGGTTCCTCCGCCACTTTCCCGATTTCCATCTGGAACCTGCCGAGGCATTCCTGCCTCCAGAACTCTGCCGGGAAGGGTATCTCAAAATACTTCCGCACCAATTCCCAACCGACGCCGCCTTCGCTGCCCGCCTTCGGAAAGCAGCCTCGTAAGGCAGCATTCGGGCAATTACCACAAGAGCCGGGAGCGCCCTACTGGGAGCGCCGACTTTAGCCGGCAAAAATACAAAATGCACACTGAAGTGTGCGTTCCCAGTAGATGCACCCTGAAGCGTGCGCTCCCGGTAAACCCCACTGGGAGCGCCGACTTTAGTCGGCAAAAATACAAAATGCACACTGAAGTGTGCGTTCCCAGTAGATGCACCCTGAAGCGTGCGCTCCCAGTGAACCCTGAAGCGTGCGCTCCCCGGCACGCTGAAGCATCTGCTCCCGGTGATAGCAGGATTGCTCTTCCTACCACACCACTACCCACCGGGTGGCGATGATGGATCGATCGTCTCGAAGCTGGCACAGATATGCGCCTGCCGCCGGAAGCACGATGGCAAATTGCTGGGCTCCCTGAAAGGAGCGTTCGAACAGGAGACGTCCGTAAAGATCATAGACCTGCAACGTGGCAGATGGAGACTGGTGGTGCACCGCTATTTGCAACCGTTGCGGCTGCGTCCAGATCCGGAGTGGCGGATCCAGCCGCCCCTCATCTTTGCGATTGACCGCAGGCAGAATTTCGATAATGCGATCATCCTCCGGCAGCGGGAACGGCGACCGTCCCCGTCCGTCCCGATTGCTGGTCGCTATAAACACTCGCCCATCGGGAGAGATGCACAGATCGCGCAACCGACCGAATTGCTTAACGAAAAAATGCCTTTCCTGAACGATGGAATCGCCTGCTGCATTGAGCTTTAGCTGCACCAACCGCGCAGCTTTCAGGGTGACCAGCAGCAGCGAATGCTGCCACTCCGGAAATTTCGGACCATTGTAGTAATCCAGACCGCACACTGCCAGCGTCGGTGTCCACGCTGCCATCGGCTCGACTACCTGATGCTCCTGACAGAACTGCTGCTCATCGGGATCGTCGCACCATCCCATCACGTTGGGCCAACCATAATTGCGACCTTTCAGAATCAGATTCACTTCGTCGTCGCTGGCAGGACCATGATCGGAAAGATAGATGCGGTCACCAACGACGACCAATCCCTGGGAATTGCGCAATCCGTAGGCATAGATGGGGCTATCGGGGAATGGATTATCCGCCGGGATCGTGCCATCCAGGCGAATGCGTAACACCTTACCGTTCAGATTGTCCAACTGCTGCGATCGCTGCATCACGCCTGCATCGCCCATCGTAATGAGCAGGGTCCGATCGGGCAGGATCCACAGCCGCGCACCATCGTGAATCCGCCAGCCGTACAGGGAATCCAGCAATGTTGCCCGGTATCGGAGCGAATCGCCCGTGTATTCGTACACCGCCACTTTATTCCACAAGTTGCCATCCTGCGTGCGGTAGGTGTAGACCAGATAAACAAAGGGAGAATCTGCGAAGTTCGGATGCAATGCCATTCCCATCAATCCGCTTTCGGTTACCTCCGCAACCTCACTGATCTCCGCAAGCACCTGCTGCTCACCGGTTTCCGGATTCACCCGCGACACCCGTCCCCTTCGCTCCGTGACCCAGATCCAGTTGTCCGGTCCCCAGAGAATCTCCCACGGAGTGTCCAGATTGGTCACAACGGTGCGGAACGTGTACTGCTGTCCGAAAAGCCCTACGCTGCTGAAGATCAGGATCGGCACAATGGTCCACAGGCGACCGATGCTGAACAGCCAGCGGAAGCCTTGCGTCTTACGATTCATTGCTTTTCCTCTCGCTTGTTGCACTTCTCCCCGGTATCTTCAGAACAATTTTTCCAGTGTGCAGATTACGCCGCATTCGATCGTGTGCTGCTTCAGCGTCCCGAATATCAAAGATCGAGTCAATGACCGGGACAATGCGGCGATTTTCCACCAGATACCAGAGGCGGGAACGAATAAAGCGGCACAGGCGAATTTTTTCCCTCAACGGGCGATTCCGCAACGTGGAACCCACGATCCGGAGGTTTTTCAACAGCACCTGATCCAGTCGAATTTCCGCCGTACGTCCCCCCAGCAGCCCAATGAGCACCAACCGTCCGCGATAATTCAGCAATGCCAGGTGTTGTGGCAAAAAGGCAGCACCGACGGTATCCAGGACGATATCCAGCTTACCAACCGCCTGCTGGATCTGATCCATCCACGAACTGGATTTGTAATCCACTGCCAGTTGCGCTCCCAGTTGTTCGCACAGGCGGCGTTTTGCCGTCGTCCCCGCCGTTGCGATGGGAATTGCTCCCAGTTGGCGAACCAATTGAATGGCGATCGTTCCCACGCCTCCAGCGCCAGAATGAATCAGCACCTTCTCTCCGCGGCGCATCTTTGCTTCTTTGACCAGATTCACCGTCGCCGTACACAGGGCTTCGGGCAACGCCGCCGCTTCTTCTACGCTCCACCCATTGGGGATGGGGAAGAGAAGCTGATGGTGCACCGTCACAAATTCAGCGTAGCCACCGCCGGGCAGCAGGGCACACACTGCATCGCCAACGTGCCAGTCGCGCACTTTCGGCCCAACGTCGACGATGGTGCCAGCACATTCCAGTCCCAGAATATCGGTCACGCCGGGTGGCGGCGGATAGAGCCCTTTCCGCTGGAGCAGATCCGCGCGGTTAAGCGCAGTGGCACGAACCCGGATTTTCACCTCCGCTGGTCCCACTGATGGTTCGGGCACGTCCATCCACCGCAACGCCCCATCCGGCTGCACCACGATTGCTTTCATTTAGTCACCTGCTGTTGTCGATACCGTCGATACGCCCGCACGGCTCGCCGATGCTCAGCATACGTTTCAGAAAAAATGTGTTTGCCACTCCCATCGGGAGCAACGACAAAGTAGAGATACTGATGGTGTTCCGGATGGAGCGCTGCCCACAAAGCGCCGAAGCCGGGTGAGTTAATCGGTCCGGGCGGTAAGCCCGGTCGCTGGTACGTATTGTACGGATGATCGATCTGCAAATCGCGATAGGTCAGCCGCCGCTTTTTGCCAATGGCATACTGCACCGTGGGATCCGCCTGCAATGGCATTCCCAGCCGCAGGCGGTTGTAAAAAACGCCGCTGATCCGCCGCCGCTCCGAGGTATCCTGCGCCTCCGCTTCGATGATCGACGCTAAGGTAACAACTTCGTGGTGTGATAGTCCCCGGCGCTGCGCGGCAGAATCGAAATATCGACGCCACACAGCAAAATGCTGCCGCAGCAGCCGGTCAATCATCTGCGCCTCGGTGATGTCTTCATACACGTTGTACGTTTCCGGGTAGAGATACCCTTCCACCGTCGAGGCAGGAATCTTCCAGGCGGCACAGAGCGAGTCGGAGGTCATCAACTGATACAACCGGACAGAATCCAGTCCCAACTGGCGATGCAGCAATCCGGCAATTTCCCACACTGTCTTCCCTTCAGGAATGGTGATGTTGCGGGTTTTTGCCCTCGGACTACGCAGTAATTGACGCAAAATCGTATATTGCGTTTGCGTTCCAGTAAAAACGTGGGAGCCAGCATAAATGGGTTTCTCCGTCAGTAGCATTAAGAGTCGAAGACTCCACAACGCCAGCACTGGATCAGTGATCAGGCGGTGTTGGGCAAGCACCTCGATGGCGTCTGCTGCAGATGCTCCTTTCGGAATACGGAGTTCAACGGATTCTGACGAAGCGGGTATGGCAACAGGCATCCAGAACAGGCGGTATGCCCACCATCCCGCCAGTCCCACAGCAATCAGTATGATCAATGCCGAAATTTTCCGCATCCCTGCTGCTTCCATCCCTTCTGGCAGTAACTGGTGCAAACGATTCGTCATCTTTGCCATTGTGCTGCTGCCTCCGGTGCTCTGGTCGCAATACGGCGAACGATTTGACCAATTTCGACAGCGGATGGTGGTATGGGTCGAGGACTCAACGTTTCAGTACTGGGGAACGGGAGAAACGTTTTTCATTAACCGATCTGGCGATACGCTTTCACACCTGTTCTACCACCTGTACTTCAACGCCTTTCAGCCGGGCAGTGCGATGCACCGCCGGGCGCAGGCAATTCATTCCCGGATCGCCGATCGCATCAACCAGCTTTCGCCGGAAGAATACGGGCGACTGGAAATGCACGATGTACAGGTCAACGGGCAGCCAGCATCGGTGCACCGGTTCGGCACCATTGCACGCATCGACCTTTCCGAGCCCATTCAGCCGGGTGATACGGTTCAGGTTGCTTTTCACTTTCGGGGGCAAATTCCCCGACTGGTGCGGCGCGCAGGGCGGGATAACGCTCAGGGAATTCGATTTTCAATGGCGCAGTGGTATCCGAAGCTGTGCCAGTACGATCAGCACGGCTGGCAGAACAATCAGTACATCGGCAGGGAGTTTTACGGCATCTGGGGAACATACGATGTCACGCTCCATCTACCAGCGCGATACACCGTTGGCGCTACCGGCGTTTTGCAGAATCCGGAAGAAGTAGGCTATGGGTATCAGTTCCGCAAAGATACGCTCATCCTGTTTCCCCAACCCACTCACCGCGACAGCATCACCCGCTGGCACTTTATTGCTTCTCCGGTTCACGACTTTGCGTGGGTTGCGGACGATGCGTATGCGCACCAGATCGCCCATCTGGATACGCTGACGATCCACATTCTCTTCAAGCGATCTTTGCGCCACGCCTGGGCTCCGGTCGCTGACTGGATTCGCCGAACCCTTCAATTCTTCGGCGAACGCTACACTCCCTATCCGTACGCAACTTTTACGTGCGCTCAGGCGGGCGATGGAGGAATGGAATACCCGCAACTGATTATGATCACCCACCGGAACCGCCGATCGCTGCTGGGCGTGATCGTTCACGAAATTGGACACCAGTGGTTCTATGGACTGGTTGCTAACAATGAAACGAAACACGCGTGGATGGACGAAGGTTTTACCACGTTCATCACGGCAAAGGCTTTGCATCAGGCTTTTCGATCAGAATGGGAAACGCCGCGGTCGTGGCTGGAACGGTGGCTCATCCCGGAGCGCCCGCCGGGCATTGCGCTGAACCTTCCCCACTGGCGCGTTGTGGAAAGTGGTTTTGAAGAACCGCTGACCACGCCGCACGATCGATTCCGTGATTGGTTCACTGCCCGGCAGGTGTATAGCAAGGGGGCGGCAATGCTGCGGCAACTGGAATACAGCTTCGGCAGCCGGGCGGTGGATTCGCTTCTCCACCAGTACGTGCAGCGGTGGCGATTCCGCCATCCGTATCCGGCAGATTTTGAGAAAACGTGCGAAGATGTTTTTCAACAGCGGCTGGATGCCTTCTTCGATACCTTCATTGGCGACACCGAAGTGCCGAATTACGGGTTTGTCTCCATCAGCGATTCTGTTGACCAGAAAGGGCAATGGCACACAACGGTGCGATTGACCAAAGAAAATCGAGCGCACGTGCCACTGCGACTGCTGGTTCGTACGGCGGATGCTCAACAAACCAGTTTTTCGATTCCGATGGACATTCCGTATCGATCGCGCCCGAACCAGCTTCCACCGTGGTTCTGGACCGATCTGGAATATACAGCACACCTGACGACGAATGCCCGGATCACCTCAATTACGTTCGACACAACTGGAAAGTTGATCGACCGTTTTGCAGGCGACAATGTCATCCGAAACCGATGGTGGCTACCCGCTATAGCGCCCATCCGGGTGGGACTGTACACGAATTTCTGGGCAGCGCAACCGCTCCAGTTTTATGGAATTTCGCTCCGACCGACTGTCTGGTATCTTTCAGAGTCGGGGTGGCAGGTGGGACTGCGTGCTGATGGGTTGATCGATTTCGATCGCTACCGCACCGTCGCAGGCGTTTACTACAACCTGGGCAATCGGTCGTGGAACTGGCAGTTCCGCTTTTCTCATCCGCTGTCCCTTCTCCGCCCATCTGGACGAATCCACCTGGCAGCTGCCAATATGGATGGGGTGCATCTGGGACAGTTACTGGTATCCGGAACGGTACACCCGCAGCACTACACGCATCCTGTGCAGATTCAGTACGGCGGCGGTGTGGAATTCTGGCACTTTTTGCCTTCTGCAGCACTCCGGTCGGCATTGCTTCCACTGGACCAATGGCTCTACCGGTTGACCGGCGCGCTCCGGGTAGCAACCACCCGGTGGAACCTGTGGCTGGAGATTGCTGGTGGCATTACAGAACGCCTGCCCCCGCTGCCTCGATGGGACGCAGGTGTTCGGTTGACCGGCGTTTACCAGCAGCGATTTCCTATCGGCGCGCCTCAACTGACGGTAACAGCCGCTGCTTCCGGGAACATTGGTAACGTTCACGAGTGGGATCGACTCCAGCCGGGAGTGGCTTCCCCGATCCAGCGATTTCGCAATCCCGTCTACCGCTTTTTCTCCTTTCTGGAAGACCGCTCTTCGCCCGCCATTTTCCTGCCAGCCGCTTTGCGATTAGCTCCGGACTTTCCACCAACAACGGTGCAGCATTTCGCTGGTATCTCACTGAGTGTCGAGGAATTTGCTCCGCTGCGATCTCTCACTTCCCTGCTATCAGTTCTTACCTTTGAGCCATACGGAACGTTTCTGAGCTGGAATGCTGACCAGCGTCTCAGCGGGCGGTGGCACTGGGCAGCCGAAATCGGTATTGACTGGCGACTCCACCTGCCACGGCTGTTCCGCTGGCTGCCAATGCTGCTGCCACCGGACGTCGGCAGGATAGAGGTGCGGTGGCGGATGTCCCTGCTTCAGTGGGATGGCAATACGCTCCGATGGATTGATCCGACGGCGAATCCTGCAATTGGCATCAGCCGATGGTCGTTGGAGCTTGCAACTTTGTGGCAATTGTAGAAAGGATGCGATGGAATGCGGCAATGGTGGATCTACGGAATGGCTGTGCTGTGCATCGTAATGAGTGCCAGAGCACAATTTTCCAATTTTCTGTTTATGGCAGAGCCTCCAGCAATCGGCACACTCCGACTGCGGCTGAGCGGATTCTACACTTCTGCCAATGCCTTCTATAACGCCGACGGCCAGTTAATCTCGGTGCTCCGCCTCAATGCGGATACACTGGGGTATCAAGAGCGGTGGCGACTGGAGTATCAGCAATGGGAGATGGGTGTAGAGGCGGAACTCCGACCATGGCAGTTGAGTAGCATCACGATCGGCGTGCGCCTGGAACAATTTCGCCACGTCACAACGCACACCCGACTTTACGAAGGCGGCTTCCGGTATCGCTTTGACTCCGCTTACACCACTGTCCGTTTTCCGACCCTGTATGGTGGCATCCGCCTGTTTCTATGGAAACGTGCGCAGAGCCAGTTTGCGTTGCAACCGCAGATTGTGCTCCGCCCGCCGATGTTCACCGATGATCCCATTCTGTTCCGAGCGCCGAAAGTCGAAGTACACCTCGCTGCTGAAGGAAGTACAGATATTCAGAATGGACGACTCCATTTCCGCGTGGCTTACCAATGGCGATCACCACCGTATAATGATGCGCTGGCATTGACCACGAGCTACCGTCTTCCTATCGTTCGTTCCACTCGGTTGCACCTTTTTGCGCGTAGCACCCTAAGTCTGCTGACGCCTCAAGAAGATTTCCCGACGACGCAGCAGCCGGTGCGCGAGCAGTGGATCGACGGCGGGATGGTCTTCCACGTGTTTGTTTCCGAACAGATCTTTGCAGAAGCAGGGTTCAGCGTGCTTCTGTGGGGAAAAAATGTGTGGAATCGAAACATCATCTGGGGAGCGATCGGGTTGTTCCTTCCCGATGTCCTCGCTTCGTCTCCATAGATCAACGTTGGAGTACAGAGCGTAACGGTTGCAATCCTGCGGTGTTGGTTACAGGGAAAGGCGACGAGCAAGGGAATGGATAGAGCAGACGGTACACGGCAGCAACGCTGGTTTCTTGGTTTACTCATTTTCGGATTGCCGCTGTTGCTTCGGGCGCAGCCAGAAGCGCAGGATGTTTTTGCCAGTTTTCAGCCAGCCAGCGCCGTTACGCAGAGCCGCGGTATTTACAGCCTGTGGAGCAATCCGGGTAACCTGGCGTTGCAGCCACCAGTGGATACCCTCCGCATCCCTTCACCGCTGCTGCCGGCGGAAACAGAAATTGTTCCGTTTCTGGAACTGTCATTGCTGCAACCCTCCGCTGCCGTTTTTTCCTCTGCACTCGACCGTTCGGAGCTGTTGAATATGCTGGTGGCAAAAATTTCGACGCCGCTGACAACAGCAGAAAAGCAGCGACTGGTGCAGGCGTTTGTGAACAATGGTCTGGCACTCTCCACCCAGATGGTCTATGGCGCCGGATGGCTGCGCCTGGCTCCTCATACCGCGGTTGGTGTGGCGGTGCGGGAGCGGATCAGCGCATACCTCCGCTTTAATCGCTTCATCTCGGAACTCAGTTTCTACGGTCGCTTTCATCCATACTTCGACTCCATCGCCGTTATCGATGGAGATACCGTGGGCTTTTCAACCCGTCCCCACCGCTTCTCAGAATTGTTCGCCGGCACCATTCTGGACTTTGTGTGGTTTCGGGAATACTCCGCTGGCTGGGGAACCATCGTTCTGGACGATCCGGCTTTCCGCCTGAGCTGGGGAATGAATCTGAAGTATGTGCAGGGGTATGCGTATCTGGAAGGCAGGGTTACTCAGCAGCAGCTTCGGGCGTTTTCGGCAATCAATCCTGCTTTTGGCATTGACTATGGCAAAGCAGTTTCACCCTCACTTCTGGACACCAATACCCTGGTCCCTATCGGCTGGGGACTCGGTGCCGATGCTGGTATTCAATTCCAGTTTCCCCGTCTGGCACTCGGTATTACCGTTCTGGACATTGGGTTTCTCAACTGGGAAGGCAACTTATTCACAGCAGAAGACACTGTCCTCAATGGCTTAGGTTCATCGGGTTTCCGCACACTCAACCTGCTGGAAGAAATTCCCAAAATCACGGGGAAGGGCAATTTTTTCAAATGGCACGGGCTGTGGCGGCTGCGCTCCTGGCTGCCCACGCGCCTGTACATTGGTGCCACCTTTGCCCTGCCACCGGCAGTGCACCGCTTCGGCTTCCCTTCAGCTTCCGTCACCCTTGGTGTGCCACTGAACAAAGCAGTGGGGAATCTGCCGCAACCGTTCTTATCCGCAGGCACCGTAATACCGCTGGACACCTGGATCTCCCTGTATCCTGCGCTCAGTCTGGGCGGCGCCCTGCCACGCCCCGTGCTGTCGCTGTTTGCACACATAGAGCTGCTCAATGGATTGCTCAACCTGCGCCTCGGCACTGCGGATGTGCTGGCACTGGTACTTCGCACAACACCCGTATTGTCAGCAACAGCGGCAGTGGTGGATTTCCACATTCCGAAGCTGTGGTGATCCGTATTCCAGAACTGTGCTGAGTTTCCTGTGCTCCTCAGCATAGCGTTGAAGATCCCTCGACAAGCTGTGTTTCCGGGTTCTTTGCGATGTACTCCGTAAGCTGCACGCCAAGGATGCTTGCTCCAGCATATGATAGCGGAAACGGAGAACAATCAACGGCTGGAACGAACGTGTGTCCGCTGCTTTTTTCGTACTTTTGCAACACAGCTATGGGAACGGAAGTTGGAAGGAGCAGGCGTGGACAATGGAAAAATTTGTTGTTGAAGGGGGCGCTCGGTTGCAGGGGCAGGTGCGGATTTCCGGCGCTAAGAATGCATCCTTAGCACTGATGCCGGCGACGCTGTTAGCACCGGGCACTTATCGGTTGACCAACACACCGAATCTGCGGGATGTTCGCACAATGGCGCAACTGCTGGGCGAGATGGGCGTTGACTGCCAGCTTCATCCGGACGGAACCTGCATCATCGACTCCCGAACCGTTACCAGTTTTGAAGCGCCGTATGAGCAGGTCAAAAAAATGCGGGCGTCGTTTTACGTTCTGGGTCCGCTGCTCGCCCGCTACGGCTATGCGCGGGTCTCCCTGCCCGGTGGCTGTGCCTGGGGTCCTCGACCGGTGGATTTGCACCTGAAGGGGCTGGAAAAACTGGGTGCTGATATTCGACTGGAACGGGGATACGTTGTGGCAAAAGCCTCGAAGCTGCGAGGAACACATATCCATCTGGACGTTCCCAGTGTCGGTGCAACCGGCAACCTTTTGATGGCGGCAGTGCTGGCAGAAGGGACAACGGTGATCACGAACGCAGCCGTGGAACCGGAAATTCAGTCGCTGGCGGAAATGTTAGTTGCAATGGGAGCGCACATTGAAGGAATTGGAACGCCGACACTGCGAATCGAGGGCGTTTCGGAGCTGCATCCAGCAGATGTAACGACCATTCCCGATCGTATTGAAGCAGGCACTTTCCTGGTTGCTGCTGCTATGACGCGTGGCACGGTGCAGTTGGTCGACGTCGATCCCTCCCTCCTGACCGCCGTACTGGCAAAGTTAGAGGAAGCCGGTTGCCAACTGGAAACAGGAACGGACACCATCACCATTACGATGGAAGATGCACCCAGACCAACCGACATCACCACCGCTCCTTACCCCGGATTTCCAACGGATATGCAAGCCCAGTGGACAGCATTTATGACGCTGGCTCCGGGCACCTCTCGCATCACTGACACCATTTTCCACGATCGTTTCAAGCACGTACCGGAGCTGGTTCGGCTGGGTGCAGACATTCAGGTCGTGGACAACACTGCTATTGTCAATGGCGGAACGCCGCTGATGGGTGCGAAAGTTATGTCGACCGATCTGCGTGCCAGTGCTGCTTTGATCTTAGCTGCGCTGGTGGCAGAAAACACCAGCGAAATTCTTCGCATCTACCACATCGACCGCGGGTATGAGCGGATCGAGGAAAAATTACAGGCGTTAGGCGCTCGAATTCAGCGAGTTGCAACAGACGAATTCTGATGCGAAGCAGGCGGTGGACCATAAGGCGGCGGTGGTGGTTCTGGACTCTGTCAGCATTCCTCTGCTGCTGGGCGATCGCTACGAGTGCAACGCCCTTACAGGATCAAACGCCGGAGCTCAAGCGTCGGCAGCAGGAGCTACGGAAAACGCGTAAAATCATCCAGCGACTTCAGCGAAAACTCCAGACATTGCACCAGAAAGAACAACATCTGACAACGCAACTGGGACTGTATCAGAAACAGTTGCACTATGTGGGGCAATACATCGAGCTGTTGCAGCAGGAAATGGAGCAGTTACAGTGGGCGATTGCAGCAACGCATATGCGATATGACACACTGCAACGGAAACTGGAGCAATTGCGCACAGCTTTTCGGACCGTGATCCAGCGGCTCTATCGAGATCGCCCGCTGTCGGCAGAGGAATTCTTAGTGCTTCCGGAACACTTACAGGCAGAGGCACGGGTACGGAAATACTCTCAGCAGTTATTAGCCCTGGCAAATCAGCAGGCAAAACGAATTCTGCAAATGCAGGATTCACTGGATTGTGTCGCTCTCCAGTTGGAACAGCAGTGGCAGCGATGGTCGAAGCTGCTGGCAGAATACCAGCAACAGCAGCAACGCTATCAACAAATGCAGAAAGTGACGCAGCAATTACTCCAGCAGGTGCGCCGGAACCGGTCACAGATTGCCCGGCAATTGGAGCAGCGAAAGCGGAGCGCTCGAATGTTGCAAACCATCATTGCGAAGTTGGAACAGGAACAACGGGAGGTTTACAGTGGACGAAACCGAAATACGCAACAATCCAACGCCATTCTCCGATCTCTTCGGTGGCCCACCAAAAGTCGGCGAATCGTCCAGCCGTACGGTAGCTATCGCAATCCACAGACTGGCGTCATTGTGGACAACATCGGCATTGGCATTGGGATGCCCCGCGGCTCTCCGGTTTACGCTGCCGCCGGTGGCGTTGTCTCCCTGGTTCACTGGCTGCCCGGCTACGGCACCGTGGTGATTATCGATCACGGGAGCGGAATTCGGACGGTGTACGCAAACCTGTCGAAGGCTTACGTGGTCGAAGGACAGGTCGTGCGCCAGGGCGAAGAGATTGGAGAAAGTGGCAGCTCGGTGGATGGAGAATATCTGCACTTTGAAGTGTGGAACGGAACGCAAAGTCTGGATCCCCGGAAGTTACTTCGATAAGTAAGAGTAGGCAGATGAACGAAAAAACCTCGGAAAATGGACACAGCAAACGGCAATTTCCAATCCGCTCAGTAGCGTTCTGGATTGGAATTCTTGTGTTTATCCTGATTCTGCTCCTTCCACCGTCAGAACACTTGGCAGCCCTGCTCCATCGCCATTATCCGGAACTTCCTGCTGAGCAACTGACGCTGGCAGCTGCTAATGTGCAGAAAGTCTTTGCCCTGCTGGCGCTGATGGTGATCTGGTGGGTAACGGAAGCGATACCACTTCCGGTCACAGCATTGCTACCAGCGGTATTTGCACCGTTACTCCACCTATCGGAGATTGCTGACACGCGCGTGCATCCCTTAGGGAGCAAAGCACTGCTTGGCGTGTACGCCGACCCCATCATTTTCCTCTTTCTGGGCAGCTTTCTGCTGGCAGCAATGTTGCAGTACCGGAAAATTGATCGGGCAGTTGCGCGCTGGATGCTGCAACAGCCCCTGTTTGCTCGCTCCTACCGCTCGCTGCTGCTGGGATTGATGCTGACGGCTGCTGGACTATCGATGTGGCTCAGTAATACTGCCGTTACCGCAATGCTGCTCCCCCTGGTGCTGGCAATTATTGCGCCACTGGAAAATCAAAGCCGACATCGGAACATTGCGCTGGCTTTTCTCCTCGGCGTCGCCTGGGCTTCTTCCATCGGCGGCATTGCAACGATCGTTGGCACTCCACCCAACGGCATTGCAGTGGCATTGATGCGGCAACATCATATCGCAACGATGAGCTTTCTGGAGTGGATGCAGTACGGATTGCCGGTGACCCTTTTGCTTCTCCCCGCAGGATGGTGGTTTTTAGCCCGCCTGCTCCCGGACCAACCGCTGGACACGGCGGCAATTCAACTCTTGCAAGAAGCGAAAGTGCGGTTTACCAGAGAGCAGAGGTGGGCGGTGGCAATTTTTTCGGTAACTGTCCTTGGCTGGATTGTTGTTCCGATCCTCCGCCGAATGGAAATACCGGTGATCTCTGCTGCCGTCCAGCCGCTTTCCACGTGGCTTATCGGGATCATCGGTGGTGTCGCCGCTTGCCTGATCCCGATCCAACTGGAATATCGACGTTTCGTGCTGGACTGGCACGTTGCCGTCCGCAGCGTGGACTGGGGAACGCTGCTGCTCTTCGGAGGTGGCCTGGCGCTGTCGAAATTGCTCATTGCCTCCGGCGGCGGACACATCATCGTGGATCTCTTTCTGCAAACGCTCGGAACGCTCTCCACGCCAGTGCTGATCGTTTCGTTGGTACTCCTGCTGAATTTCCTGACGGAAATCACTTCCAACACGGCGGTTACGTCCCTGATGGTTCCGATTATCATTGCCCTGTGCCTGGATGTCGGCGCCAATGCGCAACTGGTGGTCATTGCGGTTGCGATCGGTGCATCCCTGGCGTTTATGATGCCGGTAGCAACGCCGCCAAATGCGCTGATCTTCGGAACGGGCAAAATTCCTCTGCCCACAATGATTCGTATGGGCTTCCGAATGAACCTGTTAGCCTGGGTCATTGTTTCCATCGTAATGATTTTGTGGGATCTGGCAGGATCGTAAGCAATGAACATCGTGGAGATTTTACGCAAAAAGCGTGACGGGGAAACGCTGAGTGCGGCAGAAATTGAATGGTTCGTGCAGAGCGTTGCCGAAGGGCGTATCAGCGAAGCACAGATCGGGGCGTGGTTAATGGCAGCGTATCTGCAGGAGCTGAACGGGGAAGAAACGGCAACGCTGACCTTAGCAATGGCGCGCTCAGGGATGCAGCTCCAACTGGATCACGACCGCCCGGTGATCGATAAGCATTCAACCGGCGGCGTTGGGGACACCGTTTCCCTGATCCTGCTCCCGCTGGCAGTCGCCGCTGGCTGCGCCGTCCCGATGATCTCCGGACGCGGGCTGGGACATACCGGCGGAACGGTCGATAAGCTGGAGTCCATTGTGGGTATGCAACTGGCTTTTTCCCCCGAAGAATATCGATCGTTGCTGCGGCAAAACGGTGGCTTTTTCGCCAGGCAAACACCCAATATTGCTCCAGTCGATCGAACACTCTATCACATTCGGGATGTCACGGCAACCGTAGAATCGATTGGTTTGATCACCGCATCGATTTTGAGCAAAAAAATCATTGAAGATCTGGACGGATTGGTGCTCGACCTGAAAGTCGGTAAAGGGGCTTTTATGCCCACGATGGAAGCAGCACAGCAATTAGCTGACCAGATGCTGGCGGTGGCTCACCGGGTACCGCTGCCAATGCGGGTGGTGTTCTCCGCTATGGACCAACCGCTGGGTAATGCCGTCGGGAACTGGGTAGAGGTGGAAGAAGCGCTCCAGTGTCTGGAAGGCAAGTGTCCTGATGATCTGTTCGAACTGACCCTCTTTTTAACCGCCACGATGGTCGAGCTGGCGGGACTGGAATCCTCACTGGAAGCGGCGCAGCAGCGAGTGCGGCGTGTCTGGCAAAGTGGCGAAGCGCTGGAAGTGTTCCACCAGATCGTCCGTGCTCAGGGTGGCGATCTGGAAGCGAGTCGACAGCGATATGCAGCGGCTGAACGGATACCGCTGGAAGCGTGGCAATCAGGGGTCATCACCGAGATCCACGCCCGCAAGGTAGGGGAAGCCGGGATCACGCTGGGCATTGGACGCACTTACCCCGATGACACCGTCGATCCCGCCGCAGGGTTTGTGTTTCTCAAAAAAGAAGGGGCAACGGTGGAAACGGGTGAACCTATCGCGTGGATCGTTGCCAGCGATCGTCAGCGGGCGGAGGCAGCGCGGCAGCAGTTGCGCGACGCCATCCAGATTGCCGAAGCACCACAGCAACGGCCCATTGTGTTAAAAGTGCTCCAGTAGGCGGCAAAGTAATGCCCCTGTTCGCAACGTATCACATCACCGATGATGCGGATCAGATTGAAGCGCGGGCGCGGGCACTGGCGGTGGAGCAAACGATTGAATTTCCACCGGAGGCGGTGGATTCTGCGTTCATCCACCGGCAGATTATCGGAACGGTTGAAGAAATCACCCCACTGGAACACCGCCGATTTGCTATTCGCATTCGCTACGACGATGCGATTGTTGCTCCGTCCATAGCGCAGTTTATCACCGTCCTCTTTGGCAACGCCTCACTCCTGCCGGATGTTACCTTAGCAGATTTCACCATCACCCAATCCCTGGCATCGCTGTTTCCCGGACCGCGACTTGGCATTCCGGGAATCCGGCAGTTGCTGGGCATTTCCGGGCGGGCGCTGACCTGCGCAGTGCTGAAGCCGATGGGGTTAACCACGGATGAGTTGCTCCAGCGGCTGGCGCTGTTTGTGGAAAATGGCATTGACATTGTCAAAGAAGATCACGGCTTGAACGACTTTGCGTTCGCTCCCTTTGCAGAACGGGTGCAACGCTGTCAGGCATACGTGGAAGAATACCGGAGCCGAACGGGTCGTCCCGTGCTGTATTGTCCTACGCTGAATGCATCCCCGGCGCTGCTTTACCGACAGGTAGAGTTCTGCACCCGCCTGGGCATCGCTGGAGCGCTGGTAATTCCTGCCATCATTGGCTTACCCACCTTCGCAGAGTTGCGTCAGCAGATCGCAATGGTCCTGATGGCGCACCCAGCGTTGAGCGGCGCAGTGCGATGGTCACCAGCGAGCCTCCTGGGTAAAATGTTTCGTTTGCTGGGTGCGGATATTTCGATCTTTCCTTACAGCGGTGGACGATTTCGATGGGATCCACAGCACTTAGAACAATTGGCGCATTTCCTCCGCCAGCCGCTTTTCCACTTCCCGCCGGCGTTCCCGGCGCCAGCCGGTGGACTGCAAAGAACAATGCTGGCAACTGCTTTCGAACAGTACGGGCGAGACACGGTCTTTATGATCGGTGGCGATCTTTTCCGGGATCCGCAGCCGCAGCGTGCTATTGCGCAATTTGTAGAAACGATCCATCGTCTCAGCGCCTGATCGGTGTAAGGCAATACAACCGTAAAGCAATGGCGATCAAAAAGTTCGACCCTACCCGGTTTCGGTGGTCAGGTGTCCCGGAAAAAGTTTATAAAACCAGCGGAACGCATTTTCGCGACATTTCCCGCTTTGAGTTAGTCAAAAACCTGTCCGGATTGGCCTGCCAGCTTCGATACTTTGAGATCCAGCCGGGCGGCTATTCTTCTCTGGAGCGGCATCAGCACGCCCACGCTGTTTTAATCCTCCGCGGCAGCGGACAGGTGCTGATCGGCGACTCCATCGCTGCTATCGAACCCTTCGATGTGGTCGAAATTCCCCCGATGACCTGGCACCAGTTTTACGCAGCCGACAACGAGCCGCTGGGATTTCTGTGCATCGTCGATTGCGAGCGGGATCGTCCCCAGCGACCAACGCCAGAGGAGCTGGAGCAGTTACGGGCAAATCCGGCTATAGCGGCAATGATCCGGGTTTAAGATGGCACAGCCAGCACTACAACGCATCACCATTTTCCCCATCAAGAGTCTGGACGGGCTCACGCTCGATCGCATTACTATTGCCAATGGCAAATTGGCTGGCGACCGGGAATATGCTTTCTTCGACCGGGACGGCCGCTACGTCAACGGCAAGCGCTATCCAGCGATCCTGCGTGTGCGGGCGCGCTACGACAGCAACGGGGTAACGTTATCGCACCCGGCGCACCAGAGTGTAACGGCGGTGCTGCCCGACCAGGCATCGCTCCTGGCAGAATGGCTCAGCGAGGTATTACAACAGCCCGTGCAGTTGCGCTACGATCCTCAGGGCTTTCCGGATGATACGAACGCACCGGGACCGACGATTATCGGCACTGCAACGATTGAAGCGCTGGCGCATCTCTTCCAGTTGCCACCTGAGAACATTCGGCGGCGATTCCGGATGAATCTGGAAATTGGCTTTACGGAGCCACTGGCAGAAGATATGCTGGTTGGCACCACGAAGGATCGTCCTCGCCTCTTTGCCATCGGCTCAGTCCGCTTTGCCGGCGTCAACATTTGCAGCCGGTGCAGCGTTCCACCCCGCGATCCTGACACCGGTGCCATTCTTCCCCGCTTCCGCCAGCAGTTTCTCCAGTGGCGCAAGCAGCACACGGATCCTGCTGTAAGTGCTGAGCAAATCGAGCATTTCTACAAGCTGGGCATCAACACTCGCATTCTTGCTGGAAGCGAGCTCCGTGTTGGCGACGTGTTGACAGTGTAGCATCGGCAGCGGATTCTGAGAACATCTGCAGGAAGCCCCGGCTTTCGTCGGCATGCACTGGGAGCGCCGGCTTTAGCCGGCATCGTTGCACCCTAAAGGGTGCGCTCCCAGTAGATGCATGCTAAGAGCGTGCGTTCCCAGTAACAGGGAGCACCTTACCAGAAGCGCCGACTTCCGTCGGCAAATATGCACCCTAAAGGTGCGCTCCCTGTAGATGCACGCCTAAGAGCGTGCGCTTCCAGCGCACACTCAAACATCCACCCAGGCATCCCGGCAGAATACTCCTACGGCAGCCAGAGGATCACCTGCTGCTG
The DNA here is from genome assembly GCA_015490805.1 of Candidatus Kapaibacterium sp. Lineage (GTDB taxonomy): Bacteria > Bacteroidota > Ignavibacteria > Kapaibacteriales > WFXC01 > WFXC01. The sequence goes on along the minus strand of WFXC01000021.1, from coordinate 44,729 downwards.
GACAACAGCTTGCTGGGGCGTCAGAATCCGGAGAACGTAGATCCCCGGCGGAATGGGAGCGCCAGCAAAGTCCTTGCCGGTCCAGTGCCACACTGCGCTGGAAGCCGCTACTCCGGATGTGCGGGGCAGCAGAAGGAATCGCTGACCGATGGGTGACCAGAGTTCGATGACCGACTGCGGCGGCAGGGGCGATGGGAGCGGCAACGGAGTGCCGATGCGAACAATGCGCGCGGTGGATAGTGAAGACACGGCAGAACTTTCTGCTGGCGTGGGCACCGTCGTAGCATCGCCCAGGAGCATATACGCCCACACGGGAGCAAGGATCGGCACGCCATTGCTGTCCAGCGGCGTTGCATAATCCGTTGCAACACTTCCGTGATATGCCCCTGAACGTGCCGGCGTGACGTCCGTGAGCAGTTGATGCGAATGGCGGTACGGCGGCGGAACCGTATCCACCAGCACCGGCGGACCGAACTGAGCCAGCCCCAGTCCGCGCCACGCTGCAAGGTTGGCAAGCAGAGCATCTTTTACATGTGCGAAACCGACGAAAGCATTAGATGGAGTAGCATTGAGCGAATCTACCCACGGTGCCAGCCGCCACTGCCCGTTTTCTTTCCACAGATCGCTCCAGGCGAACATCAGCACTCGTGCAACCCGGTAGAATTTGCCAATAAGTGCTGCGTGTCCCCCACCCTGCGAATGCCCACCAACGAGCACTCGCTCCCATCGAATGTCCCCATCTTCGTCCAGAAACTGCTCCCATCCTTCATTCGGAAAGCGTTGAACCAGATACTGCAACAGTGCTCGCAAACGGTTGTGAATGCTATTGGCAGGCGTAATGTCGACCAGCGGTGACAGATCAACACCTTCGACAATTTCAAATCGGACTTTGAAATGACAAGCGGAGTCCGGACTTTCGCTGCACAGTGAATACACCGTCCAACTATTCGGATAACGCAGTCCGATCACGTAAAGACCCAGACGTGCAGCCATCCGTAGCAATTGCTGGTAATGGCGAGGTTGTCCGAAGGAACCGGGAAGAAAAACGAACAGTTGCTGTCGATGCGGTATGGAGGGATCGTAAGACACCAGGTGTGGCTCCAACCACTGGTCGATCGCCGAATCTGTTACGGCTGGATCGATAAATCGAGTCACTGGCTGAGCCGCAAGCGAAGCAACGGTTATCCAGAGCAGCCACAGAGAACGAAGTACACTCGACATCAGGAACGCTCCCTCCATCTTGTTCTCGTTTCTTGAAACCCTTTGGACACCCCGGATGAGCGAAAGGTTTACCGCCCCGCTTCTGGGAGCGTTTCCTCAGGTGGGTGATCTTCTTGATCGCCCTATCAATCCGTTCACTTGATCGCTCAACCGCTCCGCTCACCGTCCCACTTATGGAAAAGATTCCCTCGAATTGCTCGTTTTTCGCCTTGCACAACAAAAGGACAGCGTTGTCCAAATGAATCCTTTTGCCGTCATACGGGTGCCGCATTCAACATTGCACATTGCGCTGCTGGTGCTGGGGCTGAGTTATCTTGTGAATGTCCTCTCTCACGGCTTCCTGTCCACGTGGCTGGCACTGGCGCCCGAACTGGTCCGCAGCGGGCAGTGGTGGCGCATTCTCAGCTATCCTCTGGCAATCCGCAACTTTTTCGATATGGCAGCAACAGGTATCGTGCTGTACCTGTTTGCGGCTGATTTCGAACGGTCTCTGGGTACTGCCCGGCTGTGGCGATTTGCGGTCCTGGTACTGCTAACCAATGGCATTCTCTACACAATTGTGCTCTACGCGGTTCCTATTCCGCTGGAAAGTCCGCTGGCACTCATTCTGGCACTGCTGACGTGGAAAACGATCCGGGAAGCGCAGCAGCCGGTTTCGTTCTTTGGCTGGTTCACCCTGCTGCTCTGGCAATTGTGGCTGCTGGTCACTGGGCTCAGCCTCGTTCCCCGGCTGCTCCAGCTTGCCACAACGCCGCTGATGCTGCTCCACATCATCACCGTGCACGGCTTCGGCATCGCCGCTGGCATTCTCCTGCACGTGCTTACCGCATCGTCGGCGGAGCCGTCACCGCTGACTCCAAACGGCGCTTCCTACCGGGAATTACGGCGAAAGCATCAACCGGAAGAAATGACCGCAGCCGAAGAAGAGGAACTCAATGCGCTGCTGGATAAAATCGCTGCTTCTGGATATCAATCGCTGAGCTGGAAAGAAAAGCGGCGACTCCGGGAACTCTCCCGCAAGGTCTGAAATACCCCCGTCAGCCTGGCAAGGAATGGTAGAGCACGTGGCGGAATAACAATTCAGGATTTCTTCACCTCTACTGCTGGTCCTCAGCAATGGACGACAGATCAGTGCTGCTTAGCTCTTTGACTATCTCCTTAAACTCGGTGCGGGTCCCCAGCAATGAAGGTAGTTCAGTGCACCAGAACTCTGCACTCGCTATCCCGTTATCCACACTTCAGCGGTGGATTTGTGGATAACGACGGTCTGGACTGCAACGTACAGGGTACGTTCGGCACACAATCCACACGCCGGCTAAGCGTTTGAGAATGGAACGGTTGGGAAGCAATGAGATCAAGAAGTCCGAATGGCAGCACCGGTTGACAACTATGGGCGCCCAATTCGCTATTTGCGTCTGGCAGTGACCGATCGCTGCAACTTACGATGCCAGTACTGTATGCCCGCCGAAGGCATCGATTTCCGCCCGCGCTCGGAGTTGCTCACCTACGAGGAATTACTTCGACTCTGCCGCATTTTCACCGAGCTGGGAATTGACAAAATTCGTATCACGGGTGGTGAGCCCTTCCTGCGCAAGGACATCGATCAATTTTTGTTGCAACTGCGGCAACTGCCACTGCTTCAGAAATTGACCATCACCACCAATGGCGTGTTCACTGCACGTTTTCTACCTCAACTGGCGGACGTTCTGGACGGCATCAACCTGAGCCTGGACACACTCCAGCCGGAAAAGTTCGAGCGCATCACGCGGCGACAGGGATTTGCGAAAGTGATGGAAACGTTCCATACGGCGCTGGAGCTGAACATCCCGCTGAAACTCAATGTGGTGGTACTGGAAGGGATCAACACCGACGAATTGCCGGATTTCGTCGCCCTGGCAGCGCAGTATCCGATTCACGTCCGCTTCATCGAGCAGATGCCGTTTGATGGCAAACAGGGGGCGACGGCGATACAATGGACGGCAGATCGAATACGCCAGCATCTCCACCACATTGTGCCAGCGCTGCACCCGGTTGCCACGGAGGCAGATGCAACAGCGGAATTGTTTACTGCCCCCGGCTGGCGTGGCGCTGTAGGCGTAATTGCGGGTTTCTCTCGCACCTTCTGCCACAGTTGCAGCCGCATTCGCTTGACACCCGTTGGCGTGCTTAAAACCTGCCTGTACGATCAGGGTGTTGACAATCTGCGGGATCGCCTGCGCGCCGGCGCTACCGATGAAGCGATCAAGCAGGTTATTCTGCATCATATTGGCAGGAGGTTTCGAGACGGCTACGAAGCGGAACGCTTTGCGCTGCCAGTTGTACAATCGATGGCAACCATTGGTGGATGAAATCACCGCTTCCGGGGTATACCTTCCGCACTTTCTGGGAGGATCTGAGCGGTGCTTTCGGCGATCTGGGAACAACGCTCCCGCTTGCTTTTGCGATTGCTTATTTCTGCCACATCCCGGTGGAACGGCTGTTTGTACTGTGGGGCATCGCGTATCTCGTTACCGCAGCCTACTACCGAATTCCGGTCAGTATCCAGCCGCTCAAAGCGATGGCGGTCATTGCGATTACCATTCAGGCACCGCTCGACTTGATTGCAACCGCTGCCGTTGTCTATGGCATCCTGTTTCTGATTTTCTCCCTGTCGGGATTGATTGTATGGCTCCAGCGAATTTTTCCGATCGCTATTATCCGGGGCATTCAACTGGGTATCGGACTGACCCTGGGTTTTAAGGCGCTGGAACTGGTGTGGAATCGGGAAATTCTTCTGGGCGTTCCGTTCGATTCCCCAATGCTGTTGCTGGGAATGACCACCGCGGTCGTAGCGGCGCTATGGATGGTGCAGATTCGGCGATCGATTCCCATAGCGCCGGTGCTGATTATCGCTGGCATCGCTGCTGCATTGCTGATGGGCACAAATCCGGTCGTTCCAGCCAGTGAAACCCTTCCGCTGTGGACCCTGACCTTTCCGAAGTGGCAGTTGCTGATCGACGCTCTCTGGATCCTGATTCTTCCCCAACTGCCACTGACCATCGGGAATGCGGTTTATGCTGCTTCCGACGTCTGTTGCACGTTGTGGCCCCGTGCCCGGCAGCGGGCAACGCCCCGGCATTTGGCATTTTCTATCGGAGCACTCAACACCGGCATTGGCCTCTGCGGTGGCTTCCCCGTCTGCCACGGTGCTGGCGGTATCGCTGCCCACGCCCAACTGGGTGCCCGTTCTGGAATGGCAACAGCAATCATTGGCAGCCTCCTGATCCTGACTGCCCTTATCCCCCCGCTCCGTCCTTTTCTCTTTTTCGTCCCCATTCCTATCCTGGCTGCCCTGCTGCTGTTTGATGCGGGACGAATGGCGTGGTTCTTTACCCTGCTGGATCGCCGCACTGATCAGATCATTGCTGTGCTGGTCGGCGTCTCTGCCTTCCTTTTCCACAACTTAACCCTGGCTGTGATTCTGGGCTGGGTTGTTCGTCTTGTGCTCACGCGGTGGAAAAAAGAACCGGAGACGGTGCAATGAGAGATGTGAGTGCCAAATTTTCGTCCTTGCGCTACGCGAAAGCGCAGGGAAAGATTTTCTTTTCACCCGAAACAGTGGAAAAAATTCAAAATGATGCCATTCCGAAAGGAAACGTGCTGGAAACAGCCCGGCTGAGTGCCTTAGCGGCGGCAAAGAAAACGAGCGATTTGCTGGTCTTCTGCCATCCGATCCCGCTGGATTGGATTGAGGCACGGGCAGCATTGAATCCGGACGAAGCCTCGATCACCGTAACGGCGGAAGTAAAAAGCGTCTGGAAAACCGGCGTTGAAATGGAAGCGCTGACGGCTGTCAGTGTGGCGCTGCTCAATGTGTACGATATGTTGAAGCCGGTCGATGAGCATCTGGAAATCCGGGAAATCCGGCTGCTGCGGAAAACAGGGGGCAGTGGCGACTTTCTGGATCGCTTCCCCGAAAAGATTCGCACCGGTGTTCTGATCATTTCAACCTCAACGGCTCAGGGGAAGCGGAAAGATAAAGCGGGAGCTGTCATTCGCGAGTTTCTGGCAGATTATCCCGTTGACATTGTCGCTTTCAAGATCATTCCCGATGATCCACAGCAGATCAGTGACACGCTCCGGGAATGGGTAGACCAGCAGCAACTCCAGTTGATCCTCACTGCTGGCGGCACCGGGTTGGGTCCGTATGATCAGACGCCAGAAGCAACAGCGGACGTTGTGGATCGGGAAATTCCGGGCATTGCAGAAGCAATGCGGCACTTTGGACAGCAGCGTACGCAATTTGCAATGCTATCTCGTGGCATTGCAGGACAGCGAGGCAACACCCTGATCCTCAACCTGCCGGGCAGCTCTCGCGGCGTGCTGGAATCCCTGCAAGCGGTGTTTCCGGGTGTGCTCCACGCCTTTGTGATGATGGCAGCACGGCAGCACGACGAGCGGGCGGCAGTCCATCAAGCAAAGCCGGAGGAAGAATGATCACGGTAGCAGAAGCGGAGTCTCTGCTGGCACATCTGCCGTGTGCAACGCGCATCGAACACCGTCCGCTAACACAGGCAATTGGATGCATACTGGCAGAACCCATCCGGGCGCGCGAACCATCGCCACCGTTCACCAACAGCGCAATGGATGGATACGCAATTCGCTTTGCCGACTATCAACGCCTGGGCAACGCTACTCCTTTCCGCATCGTCGGCGAAAGTGCCGCCGGACATCCGTACCAGGGTGAGATTCCCGAAGGTGGGGCGGTGAAAATCAGCACGGGTGCACCGCTGCCAGCCGATGCTGATACGGTCGTGCCGGTGGAAGATGTTACGGTGGACGGCGATGCGCTGCACATCGAGCAGCCGCCGCGCAAAGGACAGCACGTCAAAGTAGCAGGAACGGAATTTTCACCGGGAGCAATGCTCATTAACGCCGGACAACTCCTGCTCCCACCGCATCTGGCACTGATCGCCTCCCAGGGAATTACGCAGGTTGCAATTTACGCGCCGCCTCGCGTCGCCATTCTGGTCTCCGGCGATGAGCTGGTCGACATAACAGCAGAGCCGCAGTTCGGGCAGATCCGGGATTCCAATTCTCTGATGCTCCAGTTGGCTGCGGCGCAGGCAGGGGCACCGGTCGTGCAGGTGCGCCGGGTGCCGGATCACCTGGCAGCAACCATCGCCGCCGTCGAAGAAGCAGTGGCTAAAGCGGACATTGTCATCAGCTCCGGCGGGGTATCAGTTGGTGAACACGATCACATCCGGACAGCCTTACAGCGGCTGGAATTTCAGGAGCTGTTCTGGCGTATCAAACAGAAGCCGGGTAAACCAATGTTCGCTGCCACCAGATCGGAAAAATTGTTTTTTGGCCTTCCCGGCAATCCCGTGTCTGCCTACATCTGTTTCGTCCACTACCTGTACCCCCTGTTGCGTCGGTGGCAACACCATCCCCGTCCACACCTGGACACACTCGATGCGGTATTAACGCAGGAAGTGCAGAATACGCAGGACCGACTCCACTTCGTCCGCGTTCGCCTTCGACGGGAAGATGATGCGATCACTGCCACGCCTTTGCCCCGGCAGGCATCCTATATGCTCACCACCATCGCCGGTGCCGACGGTTACATAAAAGTCAAACCCTGGACGAAGCTCCCAGCCGGTGCGACGGTGACGGCGTACCTGTTCCCCGGAGCCGTGGTGTAAAAATCCCCCTCTGGGAGCACCTCACCGGGAGCGCCTCTGGGGAGCGCCGACTTTCGTCGGCAAAAATGCACCCTAAGAGCGTACTCCTACTGGGAGCGCCGGCTTTAGCCGGCACAGAATTCACCCTGAAGCGTGCGCTCCCGGCAAACTGGCAGCGCCGACTTTCGTCGGCAAAATATGCACTGTGTAGGGGTGAAGTGGTGCTTCGCCCGTGAGGCCGACCAGTCGGATCGTTCCTACCAGTGCAAAAATTCCCTCTCCCTCTGGGAGATGGTAAGGGTGAGGGAAAAATTTGCACACTGAAGTATGCGCTCCCAGGAGATGCGTGCTCGCGCTCCCGTGAGCTGGAAGTGTCGACTTCGCCGGCTCCAGAGCATACAAAAAAGGCAGCTCGAAAGAGCTGCCTTTGTGTATATGCGTCGTTGTCTTTGTCAGGATCAGGATTACGCTTCCTTGCTCTCCGAAGCATCGTCGCTGTCGGAAGGAGTGTTTTCTTCTTCTGTCGAAGCCTCCGCTGGTGCTTCCACTGATGATGGCTCTTCCTGCTTTGTCGCTTCTGGCTCCTGCGCTGGCGTTTCCACGACTTCTGCTGTGACTTCCACTGTTGGCACTTCCTCCAGATGGTCTGCCAGCGTCGGAGCAGGTGCTTCCTGATCCAGCAGTCCCTGCTCTTTGAGTTGCTGGTAGCGGAGTTGCTCCACGAATTCATCGGCGCCCGGCACGGGGTGATTGGCATTGTAGGTGTTGATCACCTCTTCGTCCTTGTCCTTGAGATACTCTACGGCGGAAAGGACAATTTTACGGGCATCTTTATCGAACTCAATGACTTCCAGCGGGATGATTTCATCGACCCGGAAGTAGTTCCCGATGTTGTCGATGGGTGCAAAGGAAAGTTGCGAGGCGGGGACGAAACCATCTACTCCATCGGGTAACTCTACAATCACGCCTTTGTCCAGAATGCGGACGATGCGTCCTTCGGTCTCCGTTCCGACTTTGTACTTCTCTGCCAGCTCATCCCACGGATTCTCCTGCAATTGCTTATGTCCAAGGGAGATGCGGCGTTGCTCCAGATCGACCGAAAGCACCACCACTTCGATTTCCTGTCCCCGCTTGACCACTTCCGCCGGATGGCGAATCTTTTTCGTCCACGAAAGATCGCTGATGTGGATCAAGCCGTCAACACCGGGCTCCAGCTCGACGAACACACCGAAATTGGCGATGTTCCGCACAATCCCTTTGTGACGGGATCCGACCGGATATTTCTTGACCAGTTCCTTCCAGGGATCTGGCTGCAATTGCTTCAAGCCCAGAGACAGTTTGCGGTTCTCTTTGTCGATATTCAGCACGACCGCTTCCACCGTTTGTCCCAGGGACACCACCTGAGAGGGATGTTTGATATGTTCAGTCCAGGACATTTCGCTGACGTGGATCAGCCCCTCGATGCCTTTTTCAATTTCGACAAAGGCGCCGTAATCGGTCAGACTGACCACTTTTCCTTTAACCTTCACACCCGGCTGATATTTATCGCCAATGTTCTCCCACGGATGCGGGGTCAATTGCTTCATTCCAAGGGAAATGCGTTTTTTCTCTTCGTCGAAGTCCAGCACCACGACCTTGATCTTTTCATCCAGCTTCACAAATTCGGAAGGATGATTGACCCGTCCCCACGAAATGTCAGTGATATGCACCAATCCATCGACGCCGCCAAGGTCGACAAAGATTCCGAAGTCGGTAATCGCCTTGACGTATCCTTCCAGAATCATTCCCCGCTCCAGCTTGCTCAGCAATGCTTCCCGCTGCTCCTTGAGCTGATCTTCCAGCAACACTTTGCGGCTGACCACCACATTTTCCGTTGCGTGGTTGATCTTTACCACCTGCACATCAATTTCCCTTCCGATCCAGGCATCAAAATCCCGAACAGGGCGAATATCCACCTGAGAACCGGGGAGGAATGCCTCGACTCCCATCAGGTCGACGACAAAACCGCCTTTAATCCGGCGCAAAATTTTTGCCCGCAACACCTGTTTATTCTCATATGCTTCGTTAATCTTCCGCCATACTTTCAGGAATTCCGCCCGGCGACGGGAAAGCACCGGTTTCCCTTCGCCATCTTCCAGCTTTTCAACGTAGACCTCCACTTCATCGCCAACTTTTAACTCTGCATCGGCAGGGAACTCAATACGTGGGACAATGCCCGCAGACTTCAAGCCAACATCGACCAGCACATTGTCATCATCGAAGCCAACAATCACGCCCTTGACAATTTCACCCGGTTGCACGGAAGAAAGCGTCTGCTCAATCGCTTTGACAAAATCATCGTCGCTTTCCAGCGGCACCGGCAGGTTTCCTTCTTCCTGCTGCTCTAAGAACTCCTCCAGAGAAAAGGCTTTGTACGAAGGAATGGTCGGCTGAGCGGTTTCAACGGTGTTCTGCTCTTCGGTCTGCGTTTGTGAAACAACAGCTTCCTTTTCACTCATCAATTTCTCCACGTGTTCCACGTTGTTTTTGTTCAACATACTCTTGTTTCAGGACAAAAAGAATTCAAATTTACGGAAAAACCGGCATAAAAAGGATATGCGCACAGCCTGTGACGATTTTTGTCACTGAACATTGCAGAAAAAAGGACGAATAACAGGAGAGAGCCATAATGCGGGGATTTGTAATTCGGATCTTTGCCAACGCTTTTGGTTTCTGGCTGGCAGCAAAGTTGATCGATGGTTTTACCATTGATCTGGATTTTGGCAGTGTCCTGCTCATTGCGCTGGTCTTCGGCGTCATAAACGCATTGATCAAACCGATTGTTCAGTTGCTCTCGCTACCGCTGCTGATTCTGACCGTTGGATTATTCTCGCTGGTGATTAACGCATTGATGCTGTTGCTTACCGATGCGCTGCTGGACTCCCTCCATATTGCGACATTCTGGGACGCGCTGCTTGCCGGACTGGTGATTAGTATCACTGGCGGCATCATCAACGGCTTGCTGGGCGACTGAGCTATGCCGATGGATGGGCAACTGAGAACCGGCGCACCTACCAGCCACACTTGCTGAGCAACGGAACTATGCCGATGGCTGGAGCTTGAGAAATCGTCGCTTACCAACTTTAATCACCACAGGATGCTCCACCGTGATGGTGGCGTGGATGTCCACGATTTTCTTGCCATCGACGGATACCGCCCGCTGCTGGATCAATCGGCGAGCTTCGCTTTTGGAAGCGGCTAATTGGTGCTGTGTCAGCAGTTCTACCAACCCCACCGTCGTTCCCGGCGCTACCGTTACCGTCGGAATATCGTCGGGTATAGCTTTTTTGACAAACACCCGCTCGAAATGCGCTGCTGCCACTTCGGCTGCTTCTTCGCCGTAGTAGCGGCGTACCAATGCCTTTGCAACCTGAAACTTCGCATCGCGTGGATTGATTCGCTGCTCTTTGAGCTGCCGTTCCAGATGCGCCACCTGCTCTGCCGGCGCAAAAACCGCCAGGCGGTAGTATTTGAGAATCAGCTCATCGGGAATGGACATCACTTTGCCAAACATCTCTTCCGGGGGATCCGTGAGCGCAATGTAATTGCCCAGCGACTTGGACATTTTTTCCCGTCCGTCCAGCCCTTCCAGCAACGGCATTGTCAGGATAACCTGTGGCTCCTGTCCGTATTTTTCCTGAATCGTACGTCCAACCAGCAAATTGAACCGCTGATCCGTTCCGCCCAGCTCCACATCTGCACGGATGGCAACCGAGTCCATCGCCTGGGCTAACGGGTAGAGGAATTCGTGCAGTCCGATGGGAATCCCCGCTTTGTACCGTTTGGCAAAATCTTCCCGCTCCAGCATCTGGGCAACGGTGTAGTGAGCGGTCAGCCGGATCACTTCGTCAAAAGTCATTTTGCCCAGCCATTCCGAGTTATACACAATGCGAAGGCGGTCGGATCGCAGAATGATCGACGCCTGCTCGTAATACGTCTGCCCCCGCTTTCGGGCTTCTTCCAGCGACAGCGGCGGGCGCGTCTTCGACCGCCCGGAGGGATCGCCGATCATCGCGGTGAAATCGCCAATGATAAGAATCGCCTGATGCCCCAGATCCTGAAATTGCCGGAGCTTGGTCAGCACCACGGAATGACCAACGTGTAAATCGGGTGAAGTGGGATCACACCCCAGTTTAACGTTGAGTGGAATCCCTTTTTCGCAGGACCGTTCCAGCTTCCGCACCAGCTCTTCTTCGGGGAGAATTTCTTCGACATTTTCCCGAATAATGTCCATCTGTTCCGCCACTGGCGGAAACGTTCGTCGCTCACTCATCGACTTCCATCATTTGTGAAACTCTTGCTCCCATTATCGCTGTCGCAGCGTTCGCCGCAATTCCCGCTGCACATCTCGCTCTTTGATCGCTTCCCGCTTCTCATATTTCCGCTTGCCGCGGACTAACGCCAGTTCGATTTTGACATACGGACCGGAGAAGTACACACTGAGCGGGATCAGGGTAAACCCTCGCTCTTTGACCCGCTGCTCCAATTTGCGCAACTCTCGCCGGTGCAGCAGCAATTTCCGATCGCGCCGCGGCGGGTGATTGCTGATGTTGCCCTGTGAATAGGGACCGATGTACATTCCAACCAGCCACAATTCTCCATCTTTGAACATTGCGAAGCTATCCTGCAGGCTGACTTTGCCCTCCCGAAGTGCCTTGACTTCCGTTCCCTGCAGGACAATGCCAGCTTCGTATGTCTCGATAATTTCGTAATCGTGCCGCGCCCGGCGGTTCTGCGCTATGATCTTTCTGGGTCGATTCGGTTTTGTACTCACAGCTTCTCACCCTTTCTTTCGTTCCGTTCGGCTGAAGACGCATAAGTGAGTGAAATCTGAAAGCCTGAACATCAAGCGGAATTCTTCCCCATCTATCCTCGCCATCCCTCATCTGGCATCGATGTTGTCTGCGGATTCCGAACGATCATCGCACGCCAATACCACCGGGCGAACCTTGGATAATTCCAAAATTTTTCGTAACTTTAACCGAAAGAAATTGTGGTGAGCTGCGGGAAAGGCTGTGGACGCGATAAGAACTTTTTAGAACTGACAAATGGGGAGCAAATGCAGTGCCGGAATCCCGGTATGGACACAGGTGGCAGCCGGAGAATAGAGCGGACCGGTCAGCGCAGTAGTGCCCAATATGGCTGGTACGCGGTTCCCCGGGATAATGCTCAGGTATACGCAGGACAAAAAATCAAGACCCCGGCACCAGCTTTTGAATCAACCGCCTTCTGGCAGGTAGTGCAGGAACAGGGTACTGATCAACGGGTTACCGATAAAACTTTGCAGGTAGTGCTGTAAGACAATCAGGGGGAAAGCAATGAAGCGTCTGGAAGAGCTACCGGCGTTCTACACCGTTGTTTTCGATGGCCTCCATGCCCAACTGTTACCGTCCGTGACGCAAATTTTCCAATTAGAGCTTGCGTGGCTGGAAACGCAGGTGCTGGATTCGTATCAGCTCAAAGAACGATCGGCATTTTTCCAGACCATTGACGAAATTCCAACGAAGCACTATCTGCTTTTTGAGAAAAACAAAATCTCCACGGGTTACGCAGTTCACGACTTATATCCATCGCGAGCGCGCCTTCACCCTCAGATTGTCAAAGGAATTTTGAACGCAGTGCAGGTCTCCCGCGGCGATGTCGTGCTGGACCCATTGTGCGGCAGCGGGACGACCAATCTGGAAGCGATTTTCTTAGGCGCTGACTCCATAGCAGTGGATCTGAATCCCATTAACCGATTGATGACGCGGGTGAAGTACGAAGTGCTCAAACTGCCGCTGGAAACCTTAGAGCAAATTCCCGATCGCGCGCAGGAATTGTTCGAAACCGTCAGCGATCCTGCCAAACTGGAAAGCATTCGGGCAATGGAAAACTCGGAAGAAGGCACGATCCACTACCTTGCCCTCTTAGCTTTCCTTCACGCCCTGCGGTGGGCAAGTAATCGGCAATCGCGCAGCGCATCGCGCCCGCCGAAGGTCTCTCCTGCCCTGTTTCGCCGCGCCCTTCATCATTACTACCGCATCATTCATACTTTCGTGACCAATCCAGAATTCCATCCCTACGAACTGGGATCGCTACGAGTACTTCCGAATGTCGATGCTCGAACCCTTGAAGGAATTGAAGATGCGTCAGTGGATGTGGTCCTGACCTCTCCACCGTATTCCTTAGCCAGCGATTACGTCCGCAGCGATTACCCCCAGTTGCAGTTTCTGGGTATTGACATTCACGAACTGCGGGAAAAGTTAATCGGACTTACCCCCAAAAATGTCAAGGAACGGGTGGAACGGTACTTTACCGATATGGAGCAGGTATTTAGCGCTATCGCCCGGGTACTGAAGCCGCACAAATGGTTCATCCTGGTCATTGGCAAGCCAACATTACGGGAAGCTCCGGCAGATTTTCTCGATCGCATTCAGCAGATGGTGGAGCAGCAGGGGTTCCGTCTGTATCGGGATATTCCAAAGCCGATTAAAGGGACGCGAGATGAATGGCACGAAGAACACATCCTCTTTTACCGTAAAGAAGGGAGTCGGAGCGAGACCGGAGTGACAGAATGAGCATCGACGTTCGGTGGCTGGCACTGCGCTTGCAACAGGTGCTGGCGGCCAGCATCGTCTTCGTTCTCATTGGAATTAACACTGCCACCTTCGCTGCGGATACCCTGCGTGTCTTCCTGTGTGGTTCTCCCCCTTTTGTGCTGGATAAGCAGCGTGGTATTTCGTATGAGCTGTGGAAAGCGCTGCAACCTTTCATTACGACCCCAACCATCACCGTTGGATCTGGCTCCGTTCCCGAAGCGCTGTCATTGCTCCAGCAGCAACAGGTGGATATCGCCGTTGGTTCAATCAGCATCACGGCTGAACGGGAACAGCACTTCGATTTCAGCCACGCCTTTATGGAAAGCACGCTGGCAATCGCAGTGCCGCCCAGCCACTTTTCCCTTGCAGAGTTTCTGCGATCTTTGCTGCAACCCGTTATCTTCTATGCCCTGGGCAGCTTCTTCTTGATGCTTACCGCCGTTGGCTTTTTGTTCTGGCTGGTAGAACGCAGGCAGAATCCGGATATTCCTGAGCGTTTTCTGCCAGGACTGGGACAGGGGATCTGGCTTGCCATTGCCACCTTTACCACTGTCGGATACGGAGACATTGCTCCCCGATCGGTGGTGGGAAAGTTTCTGGCAGGAACGTGGATGATCGTTTCCCTGATGATCGCTTCTTCGGTTGTCGCCGGCTTAGCCTCAGCAATGACGTACGTGCAATTTCAGCAAACGCCTATTACCCGAGCAGAAGACCTTCGAGGCAGAAAAGTCGGGAGTATCAAGGGAACCTCTGGCAGCGATTTTGCTCAGCGGTACAATGCACGACTGGTCACGGCTAATTCTCTGGAAACCCTGTTGACGCAGCTTGCACGTGGCGACATTGACGCTGTGGTGTATGACTATCCGGTGCTCCAATATGCCCTGAAACAACGCCCGGAATGGTCGCTGGAATTGATCAAATTACCCGTTATCACCGAGCGATATGCCTGTGCCCTCCAGCAGCAATCGCCATACCGCGAAATGATCAATCAGGCTATTTTGCACGCTATGGAGCAAGGCACCATCGCCACTGTTTTGAACAAGTGGGGACTATAAGGAACCGGACAATTTCCACGGATGTTCCTTTGCAAAGACCGGTGCTCGTTCCTGTTGTTTGTGCACAAAAGCAGCAGCGGCAATCATTGCTGCCACTTCGCACGCCTCAGGATCGGGCTTCCCATCCCACTGTTCTTCGACAAAATGGGTGGAGTAGCGACCCTGCTGGAAAGGGGTCGAGCGCATCACGAACTGGCAGAACGGAATGGTCGTGTTGAAACCCGCCAGGTGATACCGTGCCAATGCTTCCTGCATTCGGTGAATAGCTTCTGAGCGATCCGCTCCCCAGACGATCAACTTGGCAACCATTGAATCGAAATGCACACTGGCTTCATAACCCACAAAGAGTGCTGAGTCCACGCGAATATGGTCGCCTTCCGGTTCCTGCAAGAAACGAACGATTCCGGATTCCGGGAAAAAATTATTGTAAACATCCTCGGCGCAAATACGGCATTCGATCGCGTGCCCTTTCCACTGAATTTGATCCTGTGAAAGAGGCAAAGGTTCGCCAGCAGCAATTCGGATCTGGAGTTCGACCAGATCCAGTCCGGTCAGCATTTCCGTCACCGGGTGCTCTACCTGGAGGCGGGTGTTAACTTCCATAAAGTAAAACTGTCCCTGCTCATCCATCAGGAACTCAACGGTGCCAGCATTTTGATACTCTGCTGCTTTTGCCAGCCGCGCCGCTGCCTGACCAATCGCTTCCCGCAGCTCCGGAGTAACCGCCGCTGAAGGCGATTCTTCCACCACCTTCTGATGCCGCCGCTGGATGGAACATTCCCGTTCCGGGAAGTACAACACGTTGCCCTGCGTATCTGCTATGATCTGAATTTCGATGTGTCGTGGACGCTCCAGAAATTTTTCGATGAACACGCGGCGATCACCAAAGGCAGAAAATGCTTCACTCTGGGCAGCAGTAAATGCCGACGGCAACTCTTTTTCGGAATAGACAACGCGCATCCCCTTCCCACCGCCTCCTGCCGCTGCTTTGAGCAGCACTGGATAGCCTATTTCCTGCGCAACTGCCAGCGCCTGTTCGACCGACGTTAACGCTTCGGTTGTTCCCGGTAACAGCGGAATGTTATGCTGCTGTGCCAGTTGTCGAGCTGCGGTCTTATCACCTAACAACCGGATCGTTTCCGGTTTCGGACCAATAAAAATCCGTCCGCTGTCAATGACCGCCTGTGCAAATGCAGGATTCTCTGCTAAGAAGCCATATCCCGGATGAATTGCTTCAGCCCTGCTTTGTTCAGCAGCCTCCAGGATCTTGTCAATCACCAGATAGCTTTCCAGCGGCGTATATCCCCCAATGCCAATGGCATCATCCGCTTCGCGCACGTGGAGCGACAGACGATCGGCATCCGAGTAGATAGCAATAGAGCGGATGCCCAGCCGCTTACAGGTTCGAATGATCCGCCGGGCAATTTCGCCCCGATTCGCAATCAAAACCGATTGGATCATTGTTGTGCAGTACCCCGTTCATTTGTTTTCCACATCCTGCGAAAATAACATTCCTCCTGCAAAGAGGCATCACGGGAGCTTCACAGCGTCCCCTTGTGTTGGTATGAACAAACTGCCGGTGCCACTATGAGGTGGGGAGCAAATAATGCTGAAACTGTGCTGCCTGCGTCGCTGGTAATCGAACGACCAGACGAATGCCCTGCTCTTCATCCGACCGCTGAAGAATCGATCCCGTTTCATAGAGTCGCCCTATGACGGCAGCTTCTGAATAGGGCACGTGCAGGTTGAGTACAATCTGGTGGCGCGCTGCCATCGCATCCATCTTTTCCAGCAAACCGGTAATGTTAATGCCTCGCGTAGCCGAGACCGCAACTGCCGGTGCATAGTGCTGGAGTGCATAGGGAAGCACCTGGCGATCTTCCAGTACATCCAGCTTGTTGAACACGGTCAGAACAGGCTTTTGATCGGCGCCTAACTGCCGAAGCGTATCCAGTACCACCTGAATGTGCTCTTCATAAGCAGGATGAGAAATATCAACGACGTGCAGTAAAATGTCCGATTCCACGATTTCTGCTAAGGTCGAATGGAAGGAAGCAATGAGGGAAGGCGGCAGTTTACGAATAAACCCCACGGTATCGGATAACAATGCTGGCTTTCCGCTGGGCAGCACAATCTTCCGGGTAATGGTATCTAAGGTTGCAAACAACTTGTCTGCTGCATAGACTCCAGCATTTGCCAGGACATTGGCAAGGGTTGACTTTCCAGCATTCGTATATCCAACCAGAGAAAACCGGAGGAATTGCTGTCGCCCTTTCCGCTGCTGCTGTCGCTGCTGGCTGATTTGCTGAAGCTTCCGCTTGAGCGTGGCGATCCGAGAACGGAACAATCGGCGGTCCATTTCAATTTGTTTTTCCCCCGGTCCCTTGGTGCCAATGCCTCCATACTGCTTGGAAAGGTGCGTCCACATCCGTGTCAATCGGGGAAGGAGATACTCCAGTTGTGCTAATTCCACCTGGGTGCGCGCCTCGCGCGTCCGGGCGTGCTGGGCGAAAATTTGCAAAATCAGTTGTGTGCGGTCAATGACCTTGGCTTCCCACTGCTGCTCCAAGTTCCGCGCCTGTGACGGGGAAAGATCATCATCAAAAATGACCAGATGAACCTGGTGATCCTGAAGCCACTGTCGCAGTTCTTCGACCTTTCCCTTCCCGATAAATGTGGCAGGATCTGGATGGGTCCGGGTTTGAATGATGGTGCGAACAACGGTAGCGCCGGCTGTTTCAGCCAGAAGTGCTAACTCTTGCAGATGCTCCTCAACATTCCGGCGTTGCTGCTTCGCAGTCACAATGCCAACCAATACCGCAGGTTCCGGTGTTGTGTTCAACGCTCTGTATCAACCCTTTTTCGTTGTACTGCTCCCTTTGCACAATCAATACGAATAACCGCAGCAAATCGTGCGGATGTCCACATCGAGATTGCACCGTTCATTTGCTCACGATGACGATCTCCGTCCGCCGGTTCAGCCGCCTGCCAAATTCCGTTTCATTGCTGGCAATCGGCTGCGATTCCCCATATCCATACACCAAAATCCGTTTGGGGTCAACACCTCTGGCAACCAGATAGTTTTTGACCGCCTGTGCTCGCCGAACAGAGAGTCGGTAGTTGAATCGTGCTCTCCCAACAGCATCGGTATGCCCTTCAACCCGGATTTTCACGTTTGGATGTCGCTGCATAAACAATGCGATGCGATCCAGCTCAGGAACAGTATCCGGCAAAGCAGCACTGCCCGTCTCAAACAGCAAATTCTCGATGATAAGCCGCCGCCCAATCTCGATGATAGAAATTTTCTTCCTGACCAGCCGTTTGGCGCGGCGATCGTAGATGCCAATCTCAATAGAATCTGGCGGAATTTCTTTGTCCGTTCGGTAATAGATCGCAAAGAGCGTAGTCAGTTGCTGCGAAAACCGGTTCAAAATATCATAAAACGGCTGCTCAATGTCAAAGACTGCTCCCCGGGTTTCTCTGGCAATTTGCCAGTATTCCTTCAGCTTCGGCTGCGTAATGCAGAAGACCCGAATGTGCTTACGTTTGAGCAACTCAATAATACTCTGCGTGGTGAACTGGGTCGTACCAGCACCATATTCCCCTTTCTGGTGATATGGCGCATCCGTGATCAGGACAATGACCCGCTCCGCACTATCCCGCAAGGGAAGATGGATAGCGGCTGCCATTGCCTCCAAAGCATTTTCCTTCTCATCCAGCCCCCCTGCCGCTGTCAGATTCCGGAGATAGCCGAGAAATTCCTGAACATTCCGGGTAAAAGGATAGGTTTTTTCGACCACATCAGTAAACAGCACCAGTGACAATCGATAGTCGATGCCGCGTCGTTGCAGTACTTCCGTAAAGCGTTGCAAATGCTTGCGAATCCCCTCAATGTAGCCTCCCATTGTACCGGTTACATCCAGAACAAAAACGAAGTCTACCGGCTTTTTTTGATTGATGCGGACGCGTTCAACCCGCAGAATCAACTTTTCAACGCCGTTTTCAAAAATTCGCACATCGGTTGCCCGGAGCGTATCCACTGGTTGCCCCTGTCGGTCCAGTGCTTCTACAATAACTCCAATGATGGGGAAGTGGCGAATATCAACATCCCGTATGGTGATGGTCAATGGACGATTCTCCGCCTTGATCTTTGCCCGCTTTAACACCGTTTCTGGTGTTACTGGCTTTGACGGCGAGCGCACTGTATCCTGTCCGTAGAGCTGGAGCATCGTCGCACCATAGAGCCAGGCGGTGATAGTAGCAATCCAGCAAAGCAGTTTCATTTGAAGCGTTGTCCTTTGTGAGACGGCGCAAACCGAGCGGTGTGCAGGTAATAGTCCACGCGGGTAAAATGCGTACCTTGTAGCTTATCTTTTTTGGAAAACCACAGAGTGAAATCTGCCTGTGCCGTTGCATAGAGATGCCGAGGAACAAACCATCGGGTATCTTGAATCAGGAAACCGTACTCGTGAATCGTTGCTTCCAAGATTGCTGATCGCCCATCAATTGGAACAGCCGCTTGTTGCTTGACAACGGAAGCAAATGTGCACTTCGCAATGGGAATCGAGAGAGAATCCTTGCGGTAACGGGCAGTAAAAACAGTTCGATACTTGCGCGCCGGCGGCGGATATGCGTTTTCCGGCACACGCTCAATCAACCGCTCGGTTGTCCAGCTTCGGTGGGAGAGCCAGCAACCGTAAGCACCCGCTCGCCACAGGCGGGGTAGAAACATTCCGCCGGGGCTGGTCATCCGACGCAAAGTATCACTGTACCGGTATTCCGTAATCCATCCCTGATCGTTCATCTCGAAATGGATAACAACCTGCTCCCACGGGGAGCTGGTATCAATAACCAGCGAATGCGGCTTACCTTCATACCACCGTTGCCGGTAGACACTGTCGATCCACTGCCGGAAATGAAAGTAGCCCTGTTGATCGACCGAATCACAGACAACGATCAGCCGGAGAAACCATCGCTGTTGCAACGGAGGAGTTTCATAGGTAAGAATGCTATCACTCCCAATCACATAGTATACCAGCGAATCGCCGGGACGAAGTTGATACCGAAAACAGATGCTGTCCTGCACCCTGGGTGGTCCTTGCTGTGCCCAACTGACCAGCAGGGTAAACATCCATAATCCTATCCATCCCCTATGCATCGTAGAACTGTTTCATTGCTTGCACAATCGCCTGCTGCGCTGCTAAGGACAGTCCCGGATAAATAGGCAACGCTAACACCTGTTGCGCTACAGCCGTTGCCACTGGAAATGGATCAGCAATAGACGGATACTGCGAAAAACATTGCTGCTGGTGAAAAGGCACAGGATAATACACCTGCGTTTCGATTCCTTGCTGTGCAAGGAACTGTCGCAACGCATCTCGACGGTGGGCAAGTACCACAAACTGGTGATAGACGTGCGGGAATACTGCCTGGCTGTCAGCATAGCGAACATTCAACAACCGGATAGGACGGTGCGGGTGTTCTACCAATCCTGCCTGCTCCAGTAAACGGCGATATGTATGGGCAAGTTGCTGCCGCTGCTGATTCCACCGATCTGCCATCGGCAACTTCACATTCAATATCGCAGCCTGCACCGCATCCATCCGGAAGTTTCCTCCGATCACTGTACTGTCGTACCGATATTCCTGTCCCTGGTTTCGGATGATACGAAGTCGCGCTGCCAGCGCTGGATCATTCGTCGCAATCAATCCTGCCTCTCCTGCTGCTCCCAGGTTCTTTGTGGGATAAAAAGAAAAGCATCCGATAGTGCCCAGCGTCCCTGCTTTCCTACCCGACCGGTGCTCTGCCCCAAATGCCTGCGCTGCATCTTCAATGACCCATAAATCGTGTTCCCGGGCAAGCTGCAGCACTGCATCCATATCTGCCATCTGCCCATAGAGATGGACCGGGATGATCGCTCGTGTTTTTTGTGTCACCTTTGCGGCTGCCTGCTGAACGTCGATGGTCAGCGTATCAGGTTCAACATCAACAAAAACCGGCGTCGCTCCCACGCGTGCCACGACCATCGCAGTTGCAACGAACGAAAAATCCGGGACCAGCACTTCATCGCCGGGACCAACTCCCAGTCCCATCAACGCCATCAATAGCGCATCCGTTCCGCTGGACACCGCAATAGCATCGGCAACTCCCAGATATTGAGCAGCCCGATTTTCGAATGCTTCGACTTCTGGACCCAGAATATACTGCCCCGATCGAAGGACGTGCAAAACACGATGTTCAAGCTGCTCAGCAAGCTGCTGATATTGTGTTCGTAAATCCAAAAAGGGAATTTGCATCGCCCTTCCGCCCGACTCTACAAAAGCCATTACAACGAGCAATGAAATGGGAAATTTCAGCTCCACTTGCATCCTAAATATTTTGCCGCCAGTGGCACAAGGAAGGGAGAAAACTGCAATATGTTTCACCCGCTCTCTACATTTTCGTGCTCTCTATCCCTCTGAATATCCCTTGCTTTTGTCATCAATACGACCTTTCGCTCGAAAATGACAGAATTTTCATTTTCTACCTGTTGCTTAAAAGATGAAAAAGTCTTAAATTTGTAATGTGCTTAACGGCACAGCACGTATAGTGAATTGTGTCAAACAAACAGGGATCAGAGCGATGCGTCGGGTTCTACAGCGGTCAGCGATTATCTTGGGGATATTAGTAACTGCCAGCGCTTTATTTATTATGGGCTTCGTTGAGCTTAATGAGCAAGGCAAATACGCACTGAGCAAAGAAGAAATGGCAAAAGCGTCGGATATTTACTTTAACACTTGTGCTGGATGTCATGGGACGACACGTAAAGGAGCGACAGGACCCAGTCTTTTACCAGATCGCATAGCAACTATTCCTGACAGCCAGCTCTTCCAGACCATTATGTATGGAAAACCAGGCGGTATGCCAGATTGGGGGCGTCAGGGCGTACTCAGTAAAGATGAGATCAATTTGATGATCAAATTTCTCCACAACGAACCACCAGCACCACCAGAAATGAGTATGGAGCAAATGTACGATACATGGAAAGTATATGTTGAGCCGCAAGATCGCCCCAAAAAGCCAGAACATAATCGGAACTGGAAAAACTTTATGGGTGTCATTCTCCGCGATGTCGGCAAAGTCGCCATCATCGACGGCGATACCAAAGAGCTGGTCAGCATTGTCAACACTGGTTTTGCCGTACACATTCTCCGCTCTTCTGCTACCGGACGCTACTTTTACTCCATCGGGCGTGATGGAAAAGTCACGATGATCGACCTGTGGATGAAGAAACCGGACAAGGTTGCTGAGATCAAAGTTGCGTACGATGCCCGCTCGGTGGAATCCAGCAAATACAAAGGACCGGAAGGAGATTTTCTGGATAAGTATGTGGTTGTCGGTGGTTACTGGCCCCCTCACTTGGTGATTTTAGATGGACAAACCTTAGAACCATTGAAGATCATTTCAACCAGCAGCTACACGTATGACGACAACGAATTTATGCGGGAAACCCGCGTTGCTTCGATTGTTGCCTCACATTTTGAACCGTCGTGGATCGTGAACCTCAAGGAAGCCGGGATCGTTTGGATTGTGAACTACAAAAACCTGGACAAGGGACGCGTCGATATTACAGCGTTAGATGCTGAAAAGTTCTTGCACGACGGCGGTTGGGATCTGACAAAACGCTACTTCTTAGTAGCTGCCAATGCTATGAACCGTATTGTCGCCGTTGATGCCAAAGAGAAAGTCGTTAGTGCGATTATTCCTACGGGAAATCGCCCCCATCCGGGTCGGGGAGCAACGCTAAAGCATCCCCAATATGGGAATCTGTGGCTCACTGGACATCTGGGAGACAACACTATTGCTTGCATTACAACTCCAACGGATGGTAATGGAACTAAACCGTGGCAAGTAGTAAAGAAAATTCATCTACCTGGCAAAGGTGGAGGCAACCTCTTTATCAAAACGCATCCAAAATCCCCCCACATTTGGGCCGACCGTCCCCTTAATCCCGATCCCAAGCTGCAACGGAGCGTTTTTGTCATCGATAAAAACTCTCTGGAAGTGATTAAGACTATTGAAATTCCCAAAGAGTTTCCCGGTCGGGCTGTCCATCTGGAATACAACAAAGCTGGCGATGAAGTTTGGGTCTCGGTATGGGGGACGAAGCACCAGTCCACCGCAATCCTGATCTACGATGATAAAACGCTTACACTGAAGAAGACCATTACCGGAGATTGGGTCCGAACTCCCACCGGACACTTTAACGTATACAACACAGTACACGACATTTACTAAATCGCAGCATCCCGGCAGAGTCCTCACAAGGCTGTGAGGACTCTGCTTATAAACGCTCACTAACAAAATGCAGTTTCCAGTTTAACCAAAAAGGGTAACGTTGCAATGCGCTCCACTCTGTGGATAATGATTGTGACTATCGTAGGTAGCAGTGGAATCGCGTGGTCTCAGTCTTTGTCATCAGGGACTCAGACTCCGCCACCGGAAAAAATCTACCGCATAGACAGCGTGGTAGTTACAGCCCAATATGAACCAACCCATTATTCGAAGTCGCTTTTCCCTATCTCCGTCATTTCAAAAGCGGAATTCCAGCCGCTTTCAGCATTCACTGTGCGAGAATTACTTTTCTCCCTTCCCGCCCTACGGATTAATTACAATGACGTCGAGGGAAGCGGTATTGAAATCGATGGCATCAGCAGCGAACACGTCAAGCTGCTATGGAATGGTATTCCGATCGAAGGGCGACTTAAGGGGGTGCTGGACTTAAGCCAGATCGCTCTTCATCAAATAGAGCGGGTTGAGGTTATCAAAGGACCAGTTTCAACGTTCTACGGATCGAATTCTATCGGTGGAGCTGTGAACATTATTACCCGAACACCATATCCTACCACGCAATTACACCCTTCGATATCTGCACTGGTTGATTCTCGTGGCAATTACCGAATCTCAGGAGGTGTGCAATGGAGCATAGGCAAGATTCCCATATCGTTGGCTGCCGGGGTGTATCGCTTCCCGGGATTGAAAGAGCAATCGACAATCCGAAAATATGATTTTATCCCACGGACGCAATTATCTGGTTTGCTAAGTATTGGATTTCCCGTAGGCTCTTTGTACGGTACCATAAACTCTTTTTATGTCTGGGATGACCAGCAAAACGCTCTGGAACCCCGGAATCCGACAGCTACAGCGGCATACGATGAATTCTACCGAACTGGTCGATGGATTAATGCCGTAACAATCAGCGGCGACCTGTCATCTTCGATTTACTCCCAGTTCGTTGCTGCTTATACATTGTATCAGCGTCGACGGCAGGTATATCAAGTCGATTTGCAAACAGACGCATCCACATTTTTGAGTGAGCGAAGTGATACAACTCAATATGCCACGTGGTTTTCCCGTGGTTTCTTGACATTTCGTCAGTTACTTCCTCAACTGCAAGCGCATATTGGATATGAATTAACCTATCAAACCTTAGAAACAGCGCGTATCTTAGATCGCAAACAGTCCGTTTACGAAGGGTCAATCTTTCTCAGTGGACAGTACACCTTCCAACCGTGGCTGACTATACAGCCTTCCATTCGTTTTGGACAGACAAAGACTTTCGCCGTTCCCCTTACTCCAACGGTTAACGTCCACTTTCAACCCCTGGCATCTCTCTCATTGAATTTGTCCTATGCTGAAGGCTTCCGGAGTCCTACCATCAAGGAGCTGTACCTGTACTTTCCTTTTTATTGGGGAGGACGACTCCTGTATGAAATCGTTGGTAACGAAAATCTGCAACCTGAACGCTCACAGCACTTCTCAGCGCAACTTCGCTGGAACCTCCAGTGGAGCAACTGGAGCATTGAAGCGCAACTCCGGGGCTTTGTCAACACTATCACTGATCTGATTGAGCGTGTGCCAACGCCCGATGGAGATACCATCACGTACCGGAACCGGGCAGAATATCGAACACACGGTGGCGAAATCAATCTCCGCCTTCAATCTTCGACGACCCTTTTCCGATTCGGCTTTGCCATTACAGGTCGAAGTAATGATGGAGCAGAAGCATATGACGAAGTGGAACCGTATAGCTATTCGCCGGATGTGACAGGCATACTCCAGCAATGGATCCCATGGATTGCCTCCACTGCGTGGGCACAATATCGATATGTAGGCAAAACACCGGGCTATCTCATCGACACTCGCAAAAATGAAGTCAAAGCAGGATCTATCGACCCTTATACTCTACTGGACTTTGGCATCGCCCGAACCTTTTGGGATGGAAAAATTCAACTCAGCGTTGGTGTTTCTAATGCTCTGGATGTGCGTCTGGTCAACGATACGCTGGTCAAACTTCAGCGGGGGCAAACAACGCCACCACCCCGGCCAGTGAGCTGGGGACGAACATTTTTCGTGAAAATATCTGCCAACTGGTAAAATCGCAATGTCAATCGAAACATTAACAGTAGCCGAATTAGCAAGCCAGGATCCTCGATGGATCCGTGTTTTTGAGCAATACCACATTGACTACTGTTGCAGAGGAGATTCTCCGCTTGGTCAACTGTGTCAACAGCGGGGCATCGCTATAGAGCAACTCCTGCAAACGTTTCAGTCCATCGCTCTGCAACCGCCGGGCAGCCTGCTCCACGTACAGTTCTGGGATCTGCCGCTGGTGGTGGATTTTATCCTGCAGAACCACCACCGATTTGCTCGAGCGGCACTAGATGAGTTAGCACAGCTCCTGCCCACCGTGCTAAAGCATCATCAGGAGCGGCTGCCCGTGCTTGTTTCGCTGTGGGAAATTTTCCAGCGGATCGACCGGGAATTTCGCGCCCACCTTGAACGCGAGGAACAGTGGGTCTTTCCATTTGTCCAATCAGGCGAGCTGGAGAAAATTCCTCCGCAGATTCTGGACGCGCTCCGTTCTGAGCACGATCTGGAAGCTGCGGAATTTGAACGGCTCCGAACGCTGACCCGCGACTTCCAGCCGCCGCCGATTGAATGTCGCAAAACCCAGCGCACCTACGATCTGCTCCGCCATCTTTACTTCGACCTCCACCAGCACGCTTTCTTGGAAAATCACGTGCTCTTTTCCAAACTGGAACAAGCGTTGCAACAACGCCACCCTGAAGAAGCATAATGCGGACAATCATCGAACCATTCCGAATCAAAAGTGTTGAACCGCTGAAATTTACAACTCGTGCAGAGCGAGAAACCATCCTGCAAAAAGCATTCTACAACGTGTTCGCAATCCCGGCTGAGGACGTACTGATCGATCTGCTCACCGATAGTGGCACGGGTGCTATGAGCGCGCAGCAGTGGGCAGGGATAATGCAGGGAGACGAGTCGTACGCAGGTGCAAAAAGTTTTTTCCGATTTCAGGAGGTCGTCCAGCATATTACTGGTTTTCCGTATGTCATTCCCACCCATCAGGGGCGGGCGGCAGAACGGATTCTGTTCACGATTGCTGGCGGCAAGGGCAGGATTATTCCCAGCAATACGCATTTTGATACAACCCGTGCGAACATTGAGCTTACTGGAGCGGAAGCTGTTGACCTCCTCTGCGCTGAGGGCAAACAGCCAGCTCTCATTGCCGACTTCAAAGGCAATATGGATGTAGCGGCACTGGAAGCATTGATTGAACGGGTGGGACCAGACCGCATTCCACTGTGTATGCTGACCGTCACGAATAACTCAGGCGGAGGACAACCGGTATCGATGGCAAATATCCGGGCAGTCAAGGAAACGCTTGAACGCTATGGCATTCCTCTATTCTTAGACGCCTGCCGCTTTGCGGAAAACGCCTACTTTATCAAGTGTCGAGAGCCGGGCTATCAGGACAAAAGCATTCTGGAAATCGCACGGGAAATGTTTTCCTACGCCGATGGCTGCACAATGAGTGCAAAAAAAGACGGGCTCTCCAACACTGGCGGTTTCTTAGCCTTTCGGGATCCGCGATGGGCACAGCAAGCGCGGGAAGTGCTCATCGTCACTGAAGGATTTCCCACGTACGGCGGACTGGCTGGACGCGATCTGGAAGCGGTTGCCCAGGGCTTGCTGGAAGTGCTCGATGAGCACTATCTCAAATACCGCATTCGCTCCGTTGCATACTTAGGCGAGAAGCTGCTGGCTGCTGGCATCCCCATTGTGCAACCGCCGGGCGGGCACGCTATCTACATCGATGCCCGGTCGCTGGTGCCCCATATCCCACCGGAACAGTTTCCGGGGCAGGCAGTGGTGTGTGCTTTTTATCTCGAAGGGGGAATCCGGACCGTGGAAATTGGATCGCTGATGTTCGGTAAAACCGATGCGGCAGGTAATCACATTGCTCCTCCAATGGAACTGGTTCGTCTGGCAATCCCCCGGCGAGTTTATACCCAGAGCCATATCGACTATGTCATCGAAGTTGCAGCATTGGTCGCCCAGCAGCGGGAACAGCTTCGCGGTTTTCGTATTCTGGAACAACCCCGTTTTCTCCGCCATTTCACCGCCAAGCTGGCACCGGTGTGATTCCCTATTCGGGCGATTCCATCGCTATTCTGGCGCCAATGCGAAACCGATCATAAGGTGGGTCATCGCGGTAGATCAGAAACAGGGCAGTCACAGTGGTGCTCAACGGCGTCCATTGCTGCTGGAGCTGATCACACAACGTCCGGACTTCCTGCTCCGTGCCGTAAAACTGTCCAACGCTGAGGTGAGGGACAAACCCCGATGAATACGCCATCTGGTCCCGGTAATCGGGAAAACCGCTCACCAGATGCGATGCTAATTCCTTCCACTTTTCCACAGGCTCCGGGCGAAGCCAGAGGGTAAAAGAAGTTGACGAATGCTGAAACCAGCGGAACTGGCGGAGATGCGTTTCAAACGGAGCACACTGTTGCAGCGCACGCGCCAGCGCTGGAACCGTCGAGGCGAAAAAAGGCAGTGGAACGAAGGGATACAGCAGGGTAATATGCGGCATCCACCGATGGATCTTGCGGTCGTATTGTCGCCGTATCTGCTGGATGGGCTCCCACAGCGCAAGCGGAGGGATCCACACCACCGCTGTTTTGTGCGATTTTCCGGGTTTTCTGCCTACTTGTGCTGCCATTGATGCAAAAGCTGCTGAATGTACACAGCATTATCACTCACAATTGCGGTAACCTGCTGCTGTAATGCCCGCTCCAGCGCCGCTTCCGAATTGATCGTATAGTAAGCCGCATACAACTGGTGACGCTGGAAATCCGCTACATCGTCTGCCGTAATACTTTCAAGATCGGCAACAAAAACAGCGGCATTACAGCAGCGCACCAGTTGGGATGGAGCCGTACGATCCTTCGGAAAACGAATAGGTGCAGTCTGCGCTTCCGGGAAGTGGGTTGTCAGCCATTGCAGGGAAGGATAATGGAAGGAAGAAAACAGGACAAAAGGGAAAGCCTGCCGCTGCTGCACCAGTTCGGCGGCACGCTGGACTTTGAGCGGGAAATGGTCGGGGATCGCTGGTGGCTTGATCTCAATGTTCAGATAGCAGTGCGGAAGCAAAAGATCCAGTGCTTCGCTCAGTCGAAGAATGCGCTGTCCCGCAAATTCCGGCGCAAACCAGCTCCCGGCGTCCAGTTGCTCCAGTTGTTCCATCGTGTGGTGGTGCACCGCTCCCGATCCATTGGTCGTTCGATCCAGCGAGAAATCGTGAATCACAACCAGCTCCTGATCCCGGCTCAACTGAACATCCAGCTCGATCATCGGAATATTCGCCTCAATGGCGCGCTGGAAAGCGGCAATGGTATTCTCCGGTGCTGCGGCAGACACTCCCCGGTGAGCAACCACAAACTGGGGCGTCTGGCGAACAAACTCAGCCAGCGGGCGCATTGAACTGCCCCGATTGCTGTCCACGATATCCCCGGAGAAAGTCTCCAACACTCAGGCGCTTTTTTCCCTGCAACTGAAGTTCTGCAATGGCTATAGCGGTATTGTTTCCGCACCCCACAACAAAGGTGTGGGAATCGATGAAAAACTGCGCCGGCGACAGATGGCGCTCATTGGCTACCGGATCACACTGAAAAATTTTCAGCAATTTGCCATCCCACAGCGTCCGGGCACCCGGAATAGGTGACAATCCCCGGATCCACTGGCAAACCTCTTCGGCAGGTCGATCCCACTGGATCCAGCAATCTTCCGGACGCAGCTTGGGTGCTGTTGGATACTCCCCCGACGGCTGCGGTCGCGGCTGTGCTCTGTCTTCCAGCAGAAGGCGGGTTGTTTCGACCGCAATCTCCGCAGCCAGTGGCGCCAGAAGGTCGTGCAATTCCCCGGCAGTGCAGCGCTCCGGAATAGGGACTGCTCTCTGGAGCACAATCGGTCCGGTATCGACTGTTTCCTGCAGTAAAAACGAGGTCACACCAGTCTGTTTCTCCCCTCGAATGATGACCCAGTGGACCGGCGCAGCACCCCGATACGCCGGCAGAAGACTGGGATGAACATTGAAAGCTCCTTTGCGTGCTAAGGTATAGACGGATGGAGGCAAAATGCGGAAAGCAATAACAACGATGATGTCAGGCTGGAGCGCTGCAAGGTGACGTTGAAAGTCTGGATCTTTCAGCCGCACAGGCTGCAAAATGAGATCAATGCCCAAACGTTGGGCTGCCACCTTAACCGGTGGCGGCTGGCGCCGCAATCCGCGTCCCTGAGGTTTATCAGGACCTGTCACAACTGCCCGAATGCCAAATTCCCGATGCAGTGCTTCCAGGCTGGGAACGGCAAATTCGGGCGTGCCGAAAAAGAAAATTACCGGAGCGTCGGTTTTTGCCTTCATCCGACTACGAAGTTAATCAATCGATGCGGAACGTGGACAACCCGGCGAACAGTTTTGCCTTCCAGATACTTCCGAACATTTGGCAGCTCTCTGGCTTGCGCCTCTAAGGCTTCCTTCGAAATGTCTACGGGCACGGTTATCCGTCCGCGCACTTTCCCATTCACCTGCACCACAATTTCTTCTTCCTCTTTCTGCAACAACGCTTCGTCGTATTCGGGAAATGGCTCCAGGTGAATCGATCTGGAATGCCCCAGGCGATGCCAAAGTTCCTCCGTGATATGGGGGGCAAAGGGGGCAAGGCAGAGCAGGAATTTTTCCATCGCTTCCCGTGGACGGGTTTCCTGTTTCAGGAAGAAGTTGACAAAGATCATCATTTGCGCAATGGCGGTGTTAAACCGCAGATTCTCAATGTCTTCCCGAACTTTCTTGATCGTTGCGTGCAGCATTTGCGCCTCTTCGCGTGTCATCGGTCGATCCACAACCGCCGAGGAAAGGTGATTGGTGGACTCATCAATGAGCATTCGCCACGTACGATTGAGAAATCGGAACACGCCTTCAACCCCACTGGTTGACCAGGGTTTGGTCATTTCCAGCGGTCCCATAAACATTTCGTAAACGCGGAGGGCATCGGCACCGTACTGCTGCACGATGTCGTCAGGATTGACCACATTGCCGCGGCTTTTGGACATCTTATACGCCCGTGCTTCTACCCGAACGTCGGGATGTTCTCGGAGGTAAAAAGCATCGCCACGCTTTTCTACTTCTTCCGGCGCAAAGCGCTTGATACGAACCACCTGCCCGGAAGCTTTCTCTACGTACTGCCGCTGCTCATTTTCCTCGACTGCATCGACCGATAGAATGCGCCCGGTGTTATCTACAAAAGCGGTATACTCTACTTCGCCCAGAATAAGCCCCTGATGGAAGAGTTTGTAAAACGGCTCCGGCGTTGTCACATAGCCATAATCAAAGAGCACTTTGTGCCAGAAGCGAGCATAGAGCAGATGGAGCACAGCGTGTTCTGCACCGCCGACATACAGATCAACGCCATGAGGCGCCATCCAGTACCGCTCTTTGGCAGGATCGCAGAACCAGTGGTCATTGTGTGGATCGATAAAGCGCAGGTAATACCAGCACGACCCTGCCCACTGAGGCATAACATTGGTTTCCCGCCGTGCTGGTTTCCCCGTCTTGGGATCGATGATATGCACCCAGTCCTTTGCCCGTGCTAAGGGCGGTTCTCCGGACTCCGTTGGTCGATAATCGTCCAGCTCCGGCAACAATAGCGGCAGTTCGTCCAGCTCCAGAGCCCGTTTAGTTCCGTCTTCGTAGAACAGAACCGGGATGGGTTCGCCCCAATACCGCTGTCGAGAAAAGAGCCAGTCGCGGAGTTTATACTGAACAGACCGCTTGCCATATCCTTTCTGCTCCAGCCATTCTACAATGCGTTTCTTTGCCTCTTCGGTGGGCAATCCATCCAGCGAAATTTCTTCATTGGCAGAATGACAATTGACTCCCGGATCAACGTATGCCGCTTTTTGAATATCCCAGTGAGACCCATCCGGTGGACACACAACCTGCCGAATCGGCAAACCAAAAGCAAGGGCAAAGTCGTGATCGCGCTCGTCGTGTCCGGGCACTGCCATAATAGCACCGGTTCCATAATGATAAAGCACATAGTCAGCAATCCAGACCGGAATTTTTTCTCTCGTTGCCGGGTTAATGGCATAGCTACCGGTAAAAACCCCCGTTTTCTTTTTCGTCCCTTCCAGCCGTTCCCGCTCTGTCTTTTGCAATGCCTGCTCAATGTACCGTAGCCCTTCTTCCCGATGCTCCGGGGTCAGCAAGGCTGTTGCCAGCGGATGTTCGGGCGCCAGCACGACATACGTTGCACCGAATAAGGTATCGGGACGCGTCGTGAATACCCGAATTACTTTGTCCGATCCATCCGCGACCGGAAACAAAATTTCCGCTCCCTCACTTTTCCCGATCCAGTTCCGCTGCATCTCTTTGGTAGCGGGGGGCCAATCCACCAGTTCCAGATCTTCCAGCAAACGATCTGCATAAGCAGTAATCCGCATCATCCATTGGCGCATCGGACGGCGAACGATGGTATACCCCTTTTCGCGCCACTCATCCACTTCCTCATTTGCCAGCACCGTGCCCAGCTCCACACACCAATTCACCGGCAACTCCGCAATATACGTCAGCCGGTGTTGATCTTTGTACGCTTCGATTTCCTCCGGATCCTGCAAATCGTCGGGGATCGGCAATTCACTCATTGGACGGGCGCGTCGCTGCTGGGGATCGTACCACGAGTTGAAGATGACCGTAAAAATCCACTGCGTCCATTTGTAATACTCCGGTTCACTGGTGATGATTTCCCGTGACCAATCGTAGGAAAAGCCCAGCATTTTCAGTTGTCGGCGGAAAGTGCGAATGTTGCGGCGCGTCACTTCGCGAGGATGGATGCCGGTTTCAATGGCATATCGTTCCGTGGGCAATCCAAAAGCATCAAAGCCCATCGGATGGAGCACGTGATAGCCCGTCATCCGTTTGTATCGTGCCACAATATCTGTTGCTGTATAGCCCTCAGGATGTCCAACGTGCAGCCCTGCTCCACTGGGGTACGGAAACATATCCAGCACGTAGTACTTCGGTCCCTGCAGAACCTCCGGAGTACGGTATAACTGCTGCGCTTCCCACTCTTTTTGCCACTTCTGCTCGATCTCTCGAAATGGATAACTCATCGCAGAGAATTTCTTTCTTTTAACACCTCAACCGCCGAGCTTGCAAAATTACAACCTTTTGGGAAAAGGAACAAATTGAACTCCAGCAGCGTTAGCAGGATCAAGTTGCCAGCGGTCAGGCTTTGCAGCACAATGGTAAAAAGCGCTGGCGGGGTGGGCTTCGTTATCGTTTCAGACATCGGATGTGCACGGCATCGGTTCTTTTCCCGTTTTATGGTTTGTCCTTTCAAAGGCGGAAGTTTTGTTGAATGCACAACGTGATGATGGCACAATGCGGGAATTGCTGGGAACAATTGAACGATGGCTGCGGGCAGGCAAACGCTTCGCTGCCGCAACAGTGCTTCGGACGGTGGGATCAGCACCGCAGCCGGTCGGCACCCAGATGCTCATCGCCGATGACCTTCAGATCGAAGGAGCAGTCAGTGGTGGCTGCGTCGAATCTGCTGTGGTGGAAATTGCCCAGCAGGTGTTGCGTACAGGAATACCAGTGGTCGCTGACTTCGGCGTCGATGACGAAACAGCCTGGAATGTAGGACTGTCCTGTGGCGGTGCTATCCGGGTGCTCGTTGCACTCCATCCAGCGGTGGATCCTGAACGGCAAAGCGTCTGGCACGCATTGTCCAGCGCACTCCAGTCCGGTGAGGGCATCGTGTGGGTCGTTCGGTTACCAACAACAGAAGGAGAGCCTGTGCTCGACGGCGTCTGGAGCGCCCATCGTGGATGGATTGCTCCGCTGCCGGTTTCCATCCCCGAATCCCTGAATACAACGATCGCTGAAGCATACCAGCAGCGACGGTCGATGACGGTGGCCGAGCAATCGGAAGAATATTTTCTCGGCGTACTTCCACCGAAGCCAATGCTGCTGATTATCGGAGCGGGTTTTCCTGCGTTCGATCTTATCATTTTTGGACACCGGCTGGGAATGGAAACCGTTCTGATCGATCCCCGGAAGGTCTTTGCGAACCCTGAGCGATTTCCGCAACTGCCAGATCGGCTGTTCCATCAGTGGCCCTCGGAAGTATTACCGGCTTTGCCCATCACGGAAGAAACGTATGCAGTGGTGCTCAGCCACGATCCAAAAATCGATGATGATGCGCTGCGATGGCTCCTGCGATCGCCAGCTCGATACATCGGAGCGCTGGGAAGCAGAAAAACACACCAGAAACGAGTGCAACGCCTTCAACAGCAGGGATTCACGGAAGCAGAACTTGCTCGCATTGCTGCCCCCATTGGATTACCGATTGGCGCCATCACACCAGCAGAAATTGCGGTGAGTATCATTGCAGAAATCGTAGCGGCGAAGTATGGCAAAACGGGTGAAGAATGAGCAATGTGTCTGCCATCGTCCTCGCTGCGGGATTTGCACGGCGGATGCAGCAGAAACAAAAACTGCTTCTTCCATTGCAGCAAAAGCCCATCTTAAGCTGGGTACTGGAATCCTTGGCTGCGCTGCCGCTGGGTGAAACGATCGTTGTCGTCCAATCAATAGCCCCTTTTCATCATCTGCTCACTTCCTTCCCGGTACGCTGGGTGGAAAATCCCGAAGCCGAATACGGGTTGGCACGTTCTATTCAGTACGGGGTCCGGGCAGCTTCCAATGCAGCAACGGGCTACCTGTTTGTTCTGGGCGATATGCCGAAAGTGCAACCTCGCACGTATGCAACGATCCTGCACCAGCACGACCGATTTCCCGATCGCATCCTGGTTCCGCGGTATCACGGACAGCGAGGCAATCCCGTTCTTTTTCCCGCCCGTTTCCGGGATGCACTGCTCCAGCTTTCCGGTGATCAGGGTGCCCGTTCACTTCTCCAGCGCTATGCTGACCAGGTGCGGTGGCTCGATCTCGATGATCCGGGTATCTTGATCGACGTGGATACTGAGGAAGATTATCAGCATCTTCTCCAGCAATCCTGAGAAGAAAAAGTTTGCAATATCTCCCCGGCAGAAGCGTTTACTATAGCGCATTTGCCGAGGATCGCACTCCTCGCAAATGGAAAGGGCTCCCAAGGGAGCCCATTTTTTATGACTGTTGGGAGTAATCAGGATATGCAAGAGACAATTGCGTCATCGGAGGCGGTTCAAAGTGGCATCCATCGCATTGTTCGAGCCTTAGGAGCAGAAGTGATTGAAATTGTGGTCCGCGGCAATCGACGTGAGCCGGTGATCGAGGTCTTTGTAGACAACGAAACCGGCGTCACCAT
Organism: Candidatus Kapaibacterium sp.; assembly: GCA_015490805.1. Taxonomy (GTDB): domain Bacteria; phylum Bacteroidota; class Ignavibacteria; order Kapaibacteriales; family WFXC01; genus WFXC01. The sequence continues at coordinate 10,455 of WFXC01000021.1, read as the reverse complement.
TGCCCTGTGTCAGGAAATCACGCAAGCGGTGTTAGATCTGCTGGAAGCAGAAGCCGTACCGGGCAATTATCGGCTGACAGTTTCATCGCCGGGCGTGGATCGACCGCTGCAATTTCCGTGGCAATATCGAAAACACGTCGGTCGAACGGTACTGCTCACGCTGATCGACGGAACACAGCGCAAAGGGCAGATTGTTGCCGTTGATGATGCAAAGCTGACGTTGAAAGATCAGCGGAGCAGGAAAGAAGAGACCATTGCTTTTGAGACGATTGAATCTGGCATCATTCAAATCGAATTTGTATAAACAACGAAACGACGGAGTTTGATATGGCAAAGAAAAAACAATCCAAGGGACCAGACAAAAAACAGATCGTTGAAGCCTTTATGGAGATGGCGCGCTCACACAACATCGACAAGGAGAAACTGCACGCCATCATCTGGGATACGTTTGCAACCTTAGTGAAGAAAAAGTACGGGCCGGATGTGCAGTTTGACATCGTGGTCAATCTGGAAAAGGGAGACATTGAAATCTACGTTATCCGGGAAATTGTGGAAGAAGTCGAAGATCCAACCACGCAAATTTCCCTAGAAGAAGCTCGCCTGATGGACGAGGAATACGAAGTCGGCGATGAATTTGTAGAGGAAATCAGCCTGCAGGAATTAGCCGACGTATTTGGGCGGCGAATGATCCATCTGGCACAACAAATTCTGGTGTCAAAAATTCGCGAAGTGGAACGTGAACATATTTACCAGGAATTTCAGCAGCGGCTCAACGATATTATCCTTGCAGAAGTCTATCAGGTACGACGCAGCGATGTCCTGCTGCTGTACAACGGGGTAGAACTCCGAATGCCACGGGAAGAGCAAATTCCCGGTGAGCGGTATCGCAAAGGAGAAAGCGTGCGTGTTCTGGTCAAAGAAGTTCGCCGCCACGGTGGCGGCGCACCGGAGATTATCGTCTCCAGAGCAGATAACCAATTCTTGGCAAAACTGTTTGAACTGGAAATCCCGGAAGTTTATGATGGCGTCATTGTGATCAAAGCCATTGCTCGGGAACCCGGAGAGCGGAGCAAAGTGGCAGTGTATTCCCACGACCCGCGAATCGATCCCGTTGGCGCCTGTGTTGGAATGAAAGGGGTGCGGATCCATTCCATCGTGCGAGAGCTCAATAACGAGAACATCGATGTGATCAAGTGGTCGGACGACCCTCGAGAATTTATTGCTCGCGTGCTGGCACCAGCGAAAATCAAGGAGGTACAGGTATTTCCAGAAACCCGGACTGCTATTGTCGTGGTTAGCGAGGATCAGATTCCGCTGGCAATTGGACGAGGCGGACAGAACATCCGATTGGCAGTGCAACTCACTGGGTACGAAATTCAGGTGGTGAAGGAAATCGGTGAAGATATCGAACTGAAAGAATTCGTGGAAGAATTGGGCATTGGTCTCTACGAAGAGCTGGAGAAACTGGGCATTACCACGGCTCGAGAATTCCTGGCAGCCGATCCCGTGATGCTCTTAGCGCTGCCCGGTATGGACAAAGGCTTCCTCCTGGAACTTCGACAGATTATGCTGGACGAGTTCGATGAGCAGGAAACCGAAGAGATGCGCGAGCGCATCGAGGCGATTACCCAGGAAGAGATTATGGCAATGCGAGAAAAACTGCAAGCGCAGAGCGAAGCGCAGGCAGCAGAAAACATCGCCGAAACTGAGGCTGGAGAAGCCGCAGCAGCAACGTCTATCGCCGCATCTGAAGATGGCGAAACAGAGCCTACAACGACTGCGGAGAGTCCTGCTGCGGACACAGCCGAGCCATTGTCGGTAGAAACAAATGGGGAAGAGGAAATGGACAACGCACCTGCTGCGAAGGGAACAGAAAGTCCAGCGCCGGAAACTGCCAGTGACGAAACCGCTGTGCCAGCAGAAAAGGAAGCACCGATTCAGCAGCCGGAAATGGCAGCAGATCAGAATTCCGGCGCTCAATTATCGTCTACATCCAGCGAAGAAAGTGCAAACGACACAACAACGACATAAAAGTTTTTTCAACAGACAAAGTGGTGCAGGTGTATGGCTCCCAAAAGCAAAAAAGTGCGGCTCTTTAAAATAGCAGCACAGTTGAATGTCGGTAAAGACGCCATTGTCCGGTTTTTGAAAGAAAAGGGCTACGAGATCGAGGAGAAAGCAACGGCGGTTTTGACGCCGGAAATGGTCGCACTGGTCACTGAGGCTTTCGAAACGGATCTCAAAAAAGCCAAGCGTTTACGGCAGGAGGCAGAAGAGGCAACTGTTCAGGAGGAAGTACTGGTGGAATCAGTAGCGGCGCAGGCAGCAGAAACGGTAACCGAGGAAAGAGCTGAAGCATCAGTAACTGCATCACCGCCGGAACCCTCTCCACCTGTAGAGCAGGAAGAAACTCCGCAATCAGTAACAGAGCCTGCACCTTCAGAAGAAGCCACTGAAACGCTCATAGAACCGAAGATTATCGGCAAAATCGATCTGGAAGCGCTGGAGCCAAAGGCAAAGAAGAAAAAAACTTCTTCTACGAAGGAAGCCAAACTCAAAGGAAAGCGTGCAGGACGTAAGAAAGGGAAAACACAGAAACCCCAGGTGGTAGAAGAGGAACGCAAGCAGGTAGTATCCACACCTTCAGAAAAGCAGGAAACACCCGCGGAGGCAAAGGAAGGCACCGCTGAGGCACGGGCGGCTGAAACACCAGCGATGACAGCACCGCCAGCGGAGCAGACACCGGAGACAAAATCCGTCGAAACCACCGATCTGGAAACAGCATTAACCATTGCTGACTCTATCGAACTACAACCTGCTGAAGGTTTCGGCGAAGATATCGTCCTGACCGCTCCGCAGGGAGCAGTGGAACCTTCCAGAGAAGGGGATGAAGAACCAACTGTCCGTGCAGAAGATACAACCCTGCCGGAAGAGCAGGCAGAAGACGAGCCAGAAAGTGGCATTCCAACATTCCGCATTCTGGGACGCATTGATCTGGACGAGTGGGACACTGGTGAGCGGGAACAGCGAAAAGGGCGGAAAAAGCGAACGGAAAAGGGGGCAAGGCAACGACGGGCGAAAGGCGAAGAGCACGAGCCAGAAACTGAAAAACTGGAAGCGCCTGAAGTGTCACCCCAGGACGCCTTAGCCGAAGCTTCGCCTCCGGTTCGCTTCCGCAAGCGCCGCAAGAAGAGTAAGCAGCAGGTTGATCAGGCAGATGTTGAGCGAACACTGAAAAAGACGCTCCAAGCGATGAGCGGTGGCGAAACAGCTCTGGAAGAGCGCCGACGCCAGCGAAAACTCCGAAAGCAGCAACGAAAGCAGGAAGAACAGCAGCGTCAGGAAGAGTTGCAACAACTGGAAAAAGTTGTGGAAATTCCAGAGTTTATCACGGTCGCTGAATTAGCCAACGTTCTGGGCGTTACGCCCAACCAGATCATTGTCAAATGTATGGAATTGGGAGTCATCGTGTCAATCAACCAGCGGTTAGACCGGGACATCATCTCGCTGATTGCTGAAGATATGGGATTTGAGGTCCGGTTTGTTGAAGAGCCGCTGGAAGATGCGCTGATAGAAGACGAAGAGGATCGCCCCGAAGATCTCCAGCCTCGTCCACCGGTCGTCACCATTATGGGACACGTGGATCACGGAAAAACCTCACTACTGGATTATATCCGACAATCCAACGTTGTAGCAGGGGAAGCTGGTGGCATTACCCAGCACATTGGTGCTTACAAAGTTACCCTGCCAGACGATCCGAATAAAGCCATTACCTTTCTGGACACGCCGGGACACGAAGCATTCACGGCAATGCGGGCACGCGGCGCTCAGGTGACCGATGTTGTGGTGCTGGTCGTTGCCGCTGACGATCGCGTGATGCCTCAAACCGAAGAGGCAATTAGCCACGCACAGGTTGCTGGCGTTCCAATCATCGTTGCGATCAATAAAATTGACAAACCCGAAGCCAATCCCGATTTGATTAAGCAACAACTGGCGGAAAAGGGACTGCTGGTCGAAGAATGGGGTGGTGATGTGCCGTGCGTCGAGGTCTCGGCAAAAACCGGGCAGGGCGTCGATCAATTACTGGAAACCATTTTGCTCGTGGCAGAACTCCAAGATCTGAAAGCGAACCCTCGAAAAAAAGCGCGAGGAACAGTTATCGAAGCAAAACTGGATCGTGGCAAAGGTCCGGTCGCAACGGTTCTGGTGCAGCAGGGAACGTTGCGCGAAGGCGATATCTTCGTTTGCGGTTCCACCTTCGGCCGCGTCCGGGCGATGCTCGATGAACGCGGTCACCGGGTCAAGGAAGCAACACCAGCAACCCCTGTTCAGATTCTGGGCTTCAACGAAGTGCCAGAAGCAGGAGACAGCTTTGTCGTTGTTGACACGGAAAGCAAAGCGCGGGAAATTGCCCGGCAACGGCAAATTCTCAAACGCGAAAAGCTGCTCCATCGCCGCCGACAGATGAGTCTGGAAAATCTTTCTTCTTTGATTCAGGAACACGCCGTCAAAGAATTGCCCATCGTACTCAAAGCCGATGTAGTTGGCTCCCTGGAAGCGCTGACCGAAGCTTTGTACAAGCTCTCCACCCCGGAAGTCGCTGTCAACGTTATCCACAAAGGTATCGGTGCAATCTCCGAATCGGACGTAATGCTGGCTGCCGCATCCAACGCAATCGTGATCGGCTTCCACGTTCGTCCCACCTCGGCTGCCAAGCAAGCGGCTGAACGCGAAGGCGTCGAAATCCGGATTTATCGAGTGATCTATGAATGCGTGGACGATGTGAAGAAAGCTCTGCAGGGGATGCTCCAGCCAGAACAGCGAGAAGAAGTGGTGGGAATCGCTGAAGTTCGGGAAATTTTCCGCATTCGGAAAGTGGGAACCGTTGCCGGCTGCTATGTCCAGGAAGGTGTGATCCACCGCAATGATACCGTGCGCGTTATTCGGGATGGAATCGAAATCTTCGAAGGGAAAATCCGCTCCCTGCGTCGCCATAAAGACGATGTTCGCGAAGTGAAAGCAGGATACGAGTGCGGTATCCTGCTGGAAAGTTTCAATGATATTCAGGTGGGAGACATCATCGAAGCAGTACAAATCGTGGAAGTCCAGCGTGTACTGGAAACAACAACATCATAAAAACGATCTCGATATGCGATGGGATATCGACCGGAACGAGTGGCACATCTACTGCGGGAAATTCTGGCGGGATCAGTCGAAGCAAAAGCCTCTGAAGTAACCAATGGTTTGGTGACGTTGACCCACGTGCGGATGTCCCCGGACCTCAGCGTTGCCAAAGTATACGTGAGTATCTACGGCGCTGATGGCGATCCGGAGCGGGTGATCACGTATCTGAACCACCACGCCAGGGAATTCCGCCGCCTCTTAGCACCGCAAGTCCGAATGCGAGTGATCCCCCGTTTGCAGTTTTATCTGGACGACACTCTGGACCATATGGAACGAATTCAACGACTGCTCAAACAACTGGAGCAAGAACGGCAAGAGGGCAAAAATACGGATGAGCAGCAATCCACCTGAAGCAATGCTCAATATTCTGACCCGCTCTTCATCCCTTTCGGATTGGCTCCGTATGCTCCCGGCTATCGGTGGTGAGATTCTCATCGATAAACCACTGCACTGGACATCCTATGACGTCATCCGATTTATTCGCCCTCTTCTTCCAGCGTACAAAATTGGTCATACCGGAACGCTGGATCCCTTAGCTACAGGATTGCTGATCCTCTGCGTCGGCAAAGCCACGAAATTTGTATCCTTTTTTCAGCAACTACCCAAGGAATACGAAGCGGTCATCAAGCTGGGGGCAACAACCGCTACCGACGATCGTGAAGCTCCAGAGGAGATCCACGCAGTTGTCGACCACATCGACCGCAAACAATTGGAAGATGTACTTCAGCGGTTTGTGGGAAAAATTCTTCAGGTTCCACCAGCATATTCAGCGATCAAACAGGGTGGCAAAAGAAGCTATCGCCGGGTTCGCAGGGGAGAAAAGGTGGAATTAGATCCGAGGGAAGTGGAAATCTATGCAATTGACATTCTGGACATAACTCCTCCGCTGGTTCATCTGCGAGTTCGGTGTGGTAAAGGAGTGTACATCCGAGCGCTGGCACGCGACATTGGTAGCGCAATGGGCACCGGCGGATATTTGTACCAATTGCGGCGCACTGCGATCGGACCGTACCGCGTCGCAATGGCACTTTCGCCCGAGGAGCTTGCTCAGCAAGTTGGAAAAAAGGCACAGGTAACCAGCGAATGAAAGTCTTCTGGCGCGTTCAGGACGTTCCGCGCGATCCCCATACCGTCTTAAGCGTCGGTACGTTCGATGGTGTCCATCGTGGACATCAGGTGATTCTGCAGAATATGCTCATTGCGGCACAGCAGGACAATTGTCGTGACCTGGTAGTAACCTTCCATCCTCATCCGCGCCAGGTGCTGGCTGGCGATCGTCGTCCCCCCATTCAACTGCTCACCACGATCGAAGAACGGCTGGATCTTCTGGCAAAATTCGGGGTACAGTACACCCTGGTGGTACATTTTGATAAAACAGTAGCGGCGCTGGAAGCGGAGGAATTTGTCAAACAGTTTCTGGTTGATGCCATCGGCGTATCCCGGATCTTCGTTGGCACAGACCACTCTTTCGGCAAAGGACGGCGAGGCAATGTCCAGCTTCTCCAGCAATTAGGAAAACAATACGGTTTCACCGTCGACGCTGTTCCGCCCGTAATGGAAGGCGGAGAAAAAATCAGCAGTACCCGGATTCGCAAAGCGCTGCGGGAGGGGCAGCTTGCGGAAGCTAATCAAATGCTGGGATATGAGTACTTCGTGTGCGGAACTGTCGTGCGAGGCGATGGGCGTGGCCAACTGCTGGGTTTCCCGACAGCGAATATTGAACCGCTGGAACCGCAAAAGCTGTTGCCGAAAAATGGCGTCTACTTCGTATCGGCACAGATTCGCGGGCGTCAGGTATTTGGAATGGCAAATATTGGCACCCGTCCAACGTTTACACGCGATTCTAATCCGCGATTAGAAGTGCATTTCCTAAATTTCGACGAGTACTTGTATGACGAACGCATTTGTGTGGTCTTCCATCAATATTTGCGGGAGGAGCGGAAATTTGACACAGTCGATTTGTTCCTTTCGCAACTGTTCGAAGATCGGATGCAATGTGAAGAGTTGATCGCACAGTATCAGCAGGCAACCCTTGACCATTCATAAAGGAAGTTGAACTCAAAAGGATGTTGCAATGGTAACCAAAGAGCGGAAAGCAGAGTTGATCCAGCAATTTGGTGGCGATCCCAAAAATTCCGGCGATACAGCCGTTCAAATTGCTATTTTGACAGAACGCATCGCTGATATTACCGAACATCTGAAACGTCACCCAAAGGATAAACATTCCCGGCGAGGATTGATTTTGTTAGTTGGTAAGCGCCGTCGCTTACTTCGGTATCTCTACCGAACCGACTACCAGCGATATCTGGATGTCTGCGATCGGCTGGGCATCCGACGCCCGTTTTAATGCGCTGCTGACAAACAACAAGAAGGTACAACAAATAAATCTGGAAGGAGCAGAATGGAGGAAGCAGGTGTCCACACTGTATCGTGCGAATTAAACGAAGTAGAATTTTCCATCGAAACCGGTCGTTTTGCCCGCCTGGCAGACGGAGCAGTAATGGTACGGCAGGGAGGGACGATGGTCTTAGTCACAGCCGTTTCTGGCAACGAAATGGATCTGGATTTTCTCCCTCTGACTGTCGATTACCGGGAGCAAATGGGGGCGGCTGGGAAAATTCCTGGGGGATTTTTCAAACGGGAAGCAAAACCATCGGACAAGGAAATCCTGTCTGCCCGACTGATTGATCGTCCCTGTCGTCCAATGTTTCCAAAAGGATGGCGGAAAGAAACGCAGGTTATCGCAACGGTATTTTCGCACGATCAAGAATTCGATGCGGATGTGCTGGCAGCAACGGGAGCATCAGCAGCGCTAATGCTCTCCTCTATCCCGTTCAATGGGCCCATTTCCGAAGTTCGCGTTGGGCGAGTCGAAGGAGAATGGATTATCAATCCACGGGTGAGCCAACTGGAATACTCGGATTTCGATATGGTGGTCGCCGGTACCGATGATTCCATCGTGATGGTGGAAGGAAGTTACTCAGAAGTCTCTGAAGAAGATTTTGTCGCTGCTCTGGAATTTGCCCATCACCACATCCGCCGCCTCAACGCATTGCAGCGAGAACTGGTGGCAAAAGCCGGGAAACCCAAGCAAGAATTCACCGAACCAGCGTATCCAGAAGCACTGGTAGCGGCAATTGAGCAGTTTGCCAAACCGCAGATCCAGGAATTTCTCAGTAAACCGACGACTAAATCCGAACGCTCCGAATTTCGCAAGCAACTCAAGGAGAGAGTGGAAGAACATCTGCAACCCATCGTTGCGGAGAATCCGGAGTATGCGGATCTCAACCTGAGCCGGATCATCAGCGCCGTTGTCAGCGACATTGAGCGGCAGGAGATGCGCAAAAAAATTCTGGATGAAGGCATCCGGATTGACGGGCGGCGGCTGGACGAAATTCGACCGATCACCATTGAAGTCGGATTGTTGCCGCGAACGCACGGCTCTGCTCTCTTCACACGTGGCGAAACGCAGAGTCTGGCAACAGCAACGCTGGGTACCAAATTCGATGAACAGGTCATTGAGGGATTACTTCCAACGTATACCCGGCGCTTTATGCTCCACTACAATTTTCCGCCCTATAGTACCAACGAAGTTCGGCGAATGGGAGCAACCTCACGTCGAGAAATTGGGCACGGTTATCTGGCAGAACGGGCTCTGGAACACGTTATTCCGCCAGAGGAAGAGTTTCCGTATACCATCCGGGTGGTTTCGGACATCCTGATGTCCAATGGCTCTTCATCAATGGCAACGGTATGCTCCGGCTCCTTAGCACTGATGGATGCGGGAATTCCCATCCGCAAACCTGTTTCTGGTATTGCGATGGGTTTGATTATCGAAGAAGATGGTCGCTACGCCGTACTCAGCGACATTCTGGGCGATGAAGATATGCTGGGCGATATGGACTTTAAAGTTGCAGGAACAGCGGATGGGATCACCGCGTGCCAGATGGACATTAAGGTGCAGGGCATCTCATACGACATCATTCGCAAAGCGCTGGAACAGGCTCGACAAGGGCGACTGTTCATTCTGGAAAAAATGAACGCCGTACTGGCAGCACCACGTCCGGAGCTTTCACCGTATGCTCCCCGAATCTGGCGCGTCCCTGTCCCACCCGAAATGATCGGTGCGGTGATCGGACCGGGTGGTTCGACGATTCGTGCTATTGCGGAGGACACCGGAACGGAGATCTTCATCGAGCAGGAAGGCGTTGCCCTGATCTATGCGCCTAACGAGGAAGCAGCAAAGAAAGCCGAAGCCATCATCAAGGACCTGGTCAAAAAGCCAGAAGTTGGCGAAGTGTATGAGGGCGTAGTACGGGAAATTCGCGAGGGATTGGGCGCACTGGTCGAATTTCTCCCCAACAAGGTCGGCTTGCTCCACATTTCCCAGATCGACTACCGCCGCATCCACAATGTCGGCGACGTGCTGGCAGTCGGGGACAAAGTCAAAGTCAAGCTCATCGCGGTGCAGGACGGCAAGTACCGACTCAGCCGCAAGGAGCTGCTGCCCCCGCCAGAGCAGCAGCACCGAGGAGGACGTCCCCAGCGTGGGAACCCTCCGCGTTCGCGGCAGCAGCGAGGCACCGAACACCGCAAACCACGGGGGAACAAGCCGAATCTCCCATTCTAAGGGGATTTCCCCAGCACCAGCCAATTCCCCATACCCGACTACCAGGCAGTGTCGGCCGGAAGCGCCGATATTCGCCGGCAACAATTGGGAGCGCCGACTTAGCCGGCAAAGAAAGTGCACCCTAAGGGAGTGCGTTCCCGGTAAATGCACGCTGAAGCGTGCGCTCCCAGTAAACCGGAAGTGCCGACTTTAGTCGGCACGGATGCACCTTAAAGGGTGCGTTCCCAGGGAATGCCCGCTGAAGCATACCCTCCCGGACCTTCTCCGATGGTCTTGCCTGTGTCCGGAATTTTTTGTATATTTGCCTCACACTGTGAGTTCGTTTCACAATTTCAGGATCTGGAAAATGATGTCAGCGAAAACATTTTCTGCAAATCGTGTGTGTGTGTGTGTACACACTCCTGCTTGCGATGACCCTCCCAGCACTTGCCCAGGGCTTGCATGTCTTTGAACGCACCATCGGTATTTCCAACGCTGTGACCCGAACCTTTGATCTGGAAAAACCCGCAGTGGGCAGAGAAGCAATCGTGGGCGTCAATTACAAAGTGTACGGAGGATGGAATCAAATCGGGATCTGGGAAGTTGATTCGACGACAATGCCACTGCAAGAATATGTTCGCTTTCGGGACACAGTGCTGTGG
>WFXC01000020.1 GCA_015490805.1 Candidatus Kapaibacterium sp. | reverse complement strand
TCCGGCTCCGCTTCATCGAAAAGATTTTCCAGGTAATATTTGTCGGTCATTAAATGCCTGGTATCCCACTTATCAGCCATTTCCGTCGGTGGGTGCTCTTTTCGTGTCCACGCCCACCAGAATTGCACCCCGTCGGTCACTATCGGGCGATAGGCAACGTCGAATATTATCCCGTACTGCTGAGATATGTCCTTAAAAACTCCTCCTGGATACGTTACATCCCATTCGATAATTTTCTGCCTCGGATAAAGACATTGCACCCGGCGAGTATCTGACTGGCTTTCCTCTGCTTCGTCACGCTGAGGATACAAAATCAACGGCGTAGTGTCCAGCGATGAAAACGGAATCGTTCGCCCGGTCTTCGGATACCAGATCCGCTGCTGATCCCCATCGACAACCATCCACGCGTGGAAAAAGTAGCCATAAGGGTACTTATATAACCGCGAATGTATGATCCACCCATTAAACCCTAATCCTTTCCAGGCTTCAACTTCTGTCCAGAAATCCATTTCAAACTCCGAACCGCAAGAGTGCATCATCCAAAATTTCGTTCCCAACGCTTTCCAATCACGCTGCACCCACCGAATCTGCTGCCAGAATGCCTCCAGCCGCTTTTGCGGCTCTTGCGGCACCACCACCTGCTTCGGTATCCGCTGCTTCTTCTTCGATCGCCGTTTCATTGCGCCTCCGCTTTCATTATTCCAACCGCCCAATATATTGAATCTGGTTCTGCCATACCCAGTACAGATTCACAACCATCACTGACCTCTTTTCCTTTCTCATCCCCCACCTGCTCTCCTTCGCTGTGCTCCCGCTTCTTCCAAGAATTTAGCTGTTATCATACCCGGTCACACTTGTGAGACAGAGCGCTTTAAACGATCCTTTTGTAAAATCATTTTCTCTCATTAAAATTCGCCTCCATATACTGAGCTGCTTGATCTTGTGGTGTTGAGCTCAATGCTTTTCCTGTGCATTTTCTGCACAACACCCTCTTCAGCGTGCTGCTATGATGGCATTAGCAGATTTTTTTTCTGCAATACGAGCCAGGGTGTAGTATGCGCACTGCAACGATCACGCATAGCATTAGCAAACTCTTTCCTGCAATACAGCATTTGCGGGCGATTGGCGCTACACGAAGCCACTCACTGAAAAAGAAGTTTCTCGTATATTTGCACGACCGTTCGTTTCTACAACGAGAAAGTTGATCCGATGAAATCCAGCAAACTCTTTCCGTGGTTCGCCCTCATCAATTGCGTTCTCTTGACCTATACCGTCGCAGCACAGCAACTTATCTGGATCGGTACTCTTGGCGGGGTCCGAAGTGAAATCCGGGATGTTTCTGCTGATGGACGATACGTTGTTGGACGTTCGCAAGCAGATGATGGTAAGTATTACCCATTTCGATGGGATATGGAGAGCAAAACGTTTGAGAACCCTGGCAGCTTCGGCGGACGAGTTTCGATCGCATTGGGCATTTCCGCCGATGGTCGATTCGTTGTTGGCTATTCCCAGGATTCCAGCGACAAACTCCACGCATTCTTATGGGACGCTGAAACCGGCGTATTACACAATATCAGCCCACGCCCGGAATACGAAACCGTAGCCAATGGCATTTCCGCCGATGGTCGATACATCGTTGGCAATTTCACATACACAACACCCAATCAGTACAACCGCGCTTTCATTATTGATCGCCTCACCGACACCGTGTACTACCTGGGCACGCTGGGCGGAGCTTTCAGCGGTGCATCGAATATCTCACCCAACGGTCAATTTGTCGTCGGCACTTCCGAAGCCTCAGATGGTCTTTCCCACGCCTTTGTCTGGATCGCTGAAACGAATGAGATGCTGGATCTTGGAATGGAAGGCGAACACAGTGAAGCACAAGCAGTTTCCAACAACGGACTTGTGGTCGGACACCTCCCTTTTAAGTATCGATCCTTCGTATGGTCGTCACAGACCGGAACACGGTTTGAGCTGGAACAGTATACCAACGCGTTCAACGTATCAGCAGATGGACGCTATCTTCTCGGGAATGCTACCTCTCCGAGTCGTTTTGCAGCGTTGTGGGATCTCGCTGAGGACACGATTTACAATCTCAACCAGCGGTATGCCGATCTTCTTACCCCTTCTTCAGAACTACTTTGGGCTGCCAGCATTTCCGCGGATAACCGCTATATTGTTGGCTGGGGACGTAACGGCGAAACGGGTCAAATCGAAGGATTTATTCTGGATACCCAGGAGCCAACGGGTGTCGGTGAACAAATGCTGTTCAATTTCGTTTCCGTCTCCCCCAATCCATTGCGGCATAACACTCACATCCGCTTTTCACTGCAGCGATCTGCAAAAGTCACCATTCACATCATTGACATCTTCGGAAACCTCGTCTACACGTTTCCAGCGAAACATCTTCCAGGTGGAATGCACACCTTTGCCTGGGATGGAGTAGATGACCGCTTGCGTCCTCTTCCCAATGGCATCTATGTTTGTGTCGTAGCTGCCAATGAACACCGTTCCTGGAGGTTGCTGCATATTCTCCGGTAAACCCGAATAACACAGTATGTGCCAAGCTACAGAAATGGAAGTCCACTGCCACCTCTCGGAATCCACCAAACGGCGTAAATCGCACAAATGCATATATGTGAAACTGCCCCACTACCGCTCTCTGTTACGACCTCCACCACTGCTGACGTACGCACATAGCATAGAACGGAATTTTTCTAAAACACCCTACTCTCGGTACAACATCCCTCCCATTTCCCATCAGCCACCTGCCACGTGCTGGCTCGGTGATAATCCGTAATATCAGCTCAATAGCGCGCGCCATCGTTCGTTTCGTCTATTAGTCGCATAACCGGAGCAGCAAAATGGAATGGTTCTATGATCTAATGTTTTATGTTTTTGCAGCCATCCACATTGTCGCAGCAATTGCTTTTGCCTTTATTTTGCCCTTTGTTGCTCTTTACTATCTATTCTATAACCCTGACAAAGATGCCGGCATCTGGATTCTGACCGATGCCACTACCGCGCAAAGACTCGAAGGGCCCAAAGCCACACCAGCTCGGCAAAGTCGGTGTGATTGTACAAAGTCCGAAAAAGGCTAAGATCACCGCCAGCACACTGCATTGCAAATAGCGCCAGCTCTTCGGAAGGGGGAACCATCGGTATAATTTCATCGCTTTCCTCATCGCTTCGCTGCGATTCTATCCGCCACCAGCCCGGATAATCCATCACCTGGGCGATTCGCTCATCTTGCT
>WFXC01000019.1 GCA_015490805.1 Candidatus Kapaibacterium sp. | reverse complement strand
TGCGGTACGGGATTGGGCTCAGTGGAGCGGTGGAGGTGGTGCTGTACGACAGCTATGGACGAAAGGAAACAGTGATAGCGAAAGGGCAGCAGGAAGCGGGGTGGAGAGAAGTACGTCTTGGAACGGAGGGGCTAAGCAGCGGGTTACATTTCGTGCGTTTGCGGAGCGGTCGATATGAGCAGGTGGTACCGGTGTGGGTGGTGAAGTAGGGGGAAAGTCTTATCTACCCGTCAGGACAAATCTATGTGTTGCGCTGTGTCGGGAGCGCTGGATCCCCGTCAGTAGCGGATCTGTCAGTAGAAGAATGGCCGCGGAAGCATACGCTCCCAGCAAATCGGGGACGCCGACTTTCATTGGCACGTATACAGGAGTGCGCCTTCCAGCGAAAGTGCTCTACAGCAGGTGCGTCTGAGAGCGACAGGCTGCGCCGGTGAATAGGCGTTGCCGATTATGAGCGGGAAAGGTACTGCTGGAGTTCCTCTTCATTCTGAATGTAGACGCTGCGAGCTTTGCTCCCTTCGAAGGGACCGACAATGCCGGCTTCTTCCAGTTGGTCCATAATGCGAGCAGCGCGGGCGTATCCAATTTTGAGGCGACGCTGGAGTAGTGATACTGATCCCTGCTGGTGCTGGACGACAATCCGGGCGGCGATTTCGAACAGTTCGTCCCGTTCTCCCGTTCCGCCCAGCAATTCCTCTTTGTGCTTCTCTGCCAGACTGGGCAGCGTGTACGGCTGCGAATATCCGGGCTGACTGCTGATGAAATCGCAAATCGCTTCGACTTCATCGATGGACAGAAAAGCGTTCTGAAGACGGATCGGTTTCGGCGAGCTTCCGGTCATCAACAGCATATCGCCGCGACCGATGAGTTGCTCTGCTCCGTTCATATCCAGAATAGTTCGGGAGTCGACTTTGGTTGCCACCTGATATGCGATGCGTGCGGGAAAGTTCGCTTTGATAAGTCCAGTAATGACATCAACCGACGGACGCTGGGTGGCGACGACCAGGTGGATGCCAACGGCTCGTGCCAGTTGCGCTAAACGGGTGATTGGTTCTTCAACTTCCTTGGATGCTGTCATCATCAGGTCTGCCAGCTCGTCGATGATGACGACGATATAGGGGAGTTCGCGATGAATGATCTCATCCGAAGCGGGCAGCTTCTTTCCCCGAACCTTGCGATTGTAGTCCTGAATGTTCCGCTGCCCCGCTTTTGCCAGGAGATCGTAGCGACGCTCCATTTCCAGTTCAACTGATCGCAATCCTGCAATGGCGTGCTCCGGTGTGGTGAGAATGGGCTCCGGCGTGTCGGGGCATACGGCTAAGAAGTGATTTTTAAGTTTGCGGTATGGGGTGAGCTCCACTTTTTTGGGATCGATGATCAAAAATTTGAGGTAGCGGGGATGCATTTTGAACAGCAGTGAGGCGATGATCACGTTGATTCCAACACTTTTTCCGGATCCAGTTGCGCCAGCAATGAGCAAATGGGGCATCTGGGCTAAGTCCGTGACAAAGATTTCTCCAATAGTGGTTTTGCCCAGCGCGATGGGCAACTGATAGTTTGCATTTTTGAATTGGGGAGATCGGATAATTTCGCTGAATCGCACAATGGCTGGCTGGTGATTTGGAATTTCCACTGCGACCGTTCCCTTGCCCGGTACAGGTGCAATGATGCGGATACCGCGGGCTTTCAGCGCCAGCGCAATGTCGTCCGCCAGGCTTTCGATCTGGCTGACTTTGATCCCTGCGGCTGGGACGAATTCATACTGCGTCACGACCGGTCCGGGGGTGACCGTGATGTTTTCGATTTCTACTTTGAACGTGCGCAGTTTTTCTCTGAGAATTTCCGCATTTCGGCGGAGCTCCTCTTCATCAACAGCGCTGATTTCCTCCGGAGGGTCCAGCAGGTCGATGGTGGGCGGATTGTAGGTAATGGGTTCGTCCAGCGGATGCGTGTCAACGAAGGTTTTGTCAGGAACGGTTTCTTCCGCTTTCTGTGGTGCGACATCCAGTTTCAGGGGACGAGCGGAAGGTGCTGGAGGAGGTGAGGATTTTGTACGCGAGGTTTTAGATGGTTTTGTGTCCGGAGACGGAGTTGTACGGGCGGTGGATTTTTGGGAATCTGATGAAGAAGTCACTGGAGATTCGGAGAAGTTCGAAGCCTGCTCCGGGCGCTGGATTACTACTTCCTGCTCCAGCTTCTGCCGGATGCGGCGGGCTGGCTCTTCTTCTGGCTCTGCGGATTGAGCTGGTGGCTGCGGCGTCCGGGAAGGTGCGGATGGTGCTGTGCCCGGTACTTGCGGTTTTTTGCGTGCGAGGGAAGAGAGATTTGCCTGAAGCCATCGGCGGAATTGCTGAAGTTGACGTTGTATCCGGCTGGAAAGGCGTTCACCGGCAACCAGCAGTCCAATCAGCAAGCCGAGGGCGATCAGGATCAGGAAAGCGCCGACGATGCCAAAAAGCGATCGAAGAATGTGCGCCAGGAATTCGCCAATGGATCCACTCCACTCCAGTGATAGTGCAGCGGTTGCCAAATTCAGGACACCGAATGTTGTGGCAATTAGCAATGCAGCACTGAGCGTAATGCCGGTGTGAAAGGGCAGTTTTGACGGGATGTTCTGCTTCCAGATCCAGTATGTCCAGATTCCCAGCAGGACCGGAATGACAATGGCGCTGTATCCGATAAGCTGGTTGATGAGGAAATCCGCAATGATTGCGCCAACGATGCCCAGCCAGTTATGGGTCGTTTCAATTAAAGCCTGTAACTGGGGGTCACCCAGGAGCAATTTCCACACGTCTCGAAAGCTGAGCATTGTCAACGTGGCATCGTATGGACTGTAGGATACGATTGCAAGGAACGTTGCCAGACTGAGCGTGCCCAGAAGAATGGCAATGATTTTGTGCTGGTGTTTTTGAATTTGCTGCTGTAAGTGTGAGGGCTTTTTGGCAGGCGTGGTGCGTATCCGCTGCCGACGTATCGGGGATTTTTTCGTTGTCCGCTGGGAGGAGATAATGTTCGGCGTGCTACTTCTCATCGCTCTCTTTCCTGATTGTTCTTATCGCTCCGCCGGATGATGTGTTGATCCATTGTCGGGACAATGGCAAAGGTATCCAATTGTGTTGCAAAGGCAATATCGTTACCAAAACCGAGAGATTGCAGGCGACGGGCGTGGTCAGTGGTGCGTACGATGTCAGCAAGGCGATCAGCATTGTACTGGTACAGCCAGAGAACGGCGCGAGAAGCATCGGTAAGCGTTAATGGTGGTAACAGCGACTGCAAGCGATCAATCAGTGCGCCAGCAGCCAGCGCATCTTCGAGTGCCAGCATACCGGTGGTGCCCGCACAACAGAGGTGAAGCTCGGTGTATTGACTGGCTTCTGCTGCAATTGCATTGGCAGTCGCAGATACGTTCACGAATCCCGCAACGAGTACCGATGGCGCAAAGCGGAGGCGGTGGAGAACCTGTGTGCCATTGGTTGTCGTGAAAAATATCCTTTTGCCAGCGACCACTTCCGGGGTGTATTCCAGCGGCGAATTTCCGAGATCAAATCCTTCTGGTTTCTCTCCTTTTCGCTCGCCTGCTAACAACACGGTCGATCGTTCGAATTGGCGTGCCAATCGGAGAGCCTCTTCCAGCTCTGCAACAGGGATAATCGCCTCCGCTCCGGCAGCCAGCGCCGCGCAAATGGTTGTACTGGCGCGCAGTACGTCAATCATTACTGCCAGCACTGGTGACGGTCCCGGAGACTCCGGTAGCAATGAAGCTGTAAGATACGTCTGGACTTTCACTTCCTCTTTATGCTGCTTGATTTACGGAAATCGAAATTTACGGATTTTTCTGCAATTAAGCGCTGGCTAAAGTGTTTGTATAGTACGTTCTGAGGCGACCGACGATGTGGCTTCAAAGAAGTGGTTGTCTGGTGTGGGCAGTGTAATCTGGTGGTCAGTAGGTACAGGGTGAGGCAAAGATGAAACAATTGTCATCGAAATGTCATCCCGTTTTTCTACCGCAACTGCTAATTTTGAGTGTTTTTGTGTTTGCAGGGGGCTGTTATTCCTTTACGGGTGGGTCCATTCCCCCGCACTTGAAAACATTGCATATTCAAACAGTGGATGATCAGAGTGGCTTTGGGAATCCAGAATATGCGACGTTTTTGACACAGGAATTGATTCGGCAATTTGAAAATGATGGAAGCTTTACGCTGGTACAGCAGAATGCAGATGCCACCCTGTCCACGGTCATTCGAGCAGTTCGGGATGAAGTGCTTACCGTGCAGACAGGCGAGCAGGAACAGGACCGAAAAGTTACTGTGGTGGTGGAAGCAGAATATTGGGATCGGGTGCGGAAGAAGCAGATATGGAAAAAGACCTTCACGCAGTACCGTGTTTACCCGGTGGCAGGAGGTGCTCAAGCGCGGGATCAGGTGGCGCAAGAAGCGCTGGCAGCCATTGCAGAGGATATTCTGCTGGCGGTTATTTCCCATTGGTAGTGCGGTGTGGCGTCAGAAGACGCAGGTTGTTGCAGTAGCAGTTTTCTTTTCTGGCTTTCCGTTTTGCTGTCCAGTACTGGCGGCACTCAGTGTTGAGACATTTGCTGATCTGTCCATCGGTAGCATACCCTCCAGCACGAGGTGTTCATAACAGTAAGGAGTAGCGATGCAGGAACTGTTGTTGGTGGTTTATGGTTCTGTTCTCTTTGCATTGTCGCTATACGGCTTCCACGGCGCCTATCTGGCGTATTTGTACTATCGCCTGCGGCATCGAACGGAGCCGGAACCGCCGCCACTGAAAGAATATCCGACTGTCACGGTGCAGTTGCCGATTTACAATGAAATCTATGTTGTCGAACGGTTGATTCGGAATGTCTGCCAGCTCCGATATCCTCGTGAGAAGCTGGAAATTCAGGTGCTGGATGATTCAACGGATGATACGCGTCTGATAGCCCGCCGGCTGGTTCGAGAGTATCAGCAGAGAGGGGTCAACATCGTGTATTATCACCGAGCCCATCGAGATGGTTTTAAAGCAGGGGCACTCAAAGAGGGATTGGCAAAAGCTCGTGGAGAATTTATTGCGATTTTTGATGCGGATTTCGTTCCACATCCCGATTTCCTGCTCCGAACGCTTCCTTATTTTCAACTGGATGAACGCCTTGCAATGGTGCAAACGCGGTGGACCCATCTCAACGCTGACTATTCTTTGTTGACCCGCATCCAGTCACTGATTCTGGACTATCATTTTGGCATCGAGCAACTGGTGCGCAGCCGGGCAGGCTTTTTCCTGACGTTCAACGGGACAGCAGGGGTGTGGCGGAAAAAAGCGATCATCGATGCCGGCAACTGGGATGGGAGCACGCTGGCGGAAGATCTGGATCTCAGCTATCGAGTGCAAATGCGGAGATGGCGATGCCTCTTCCTGCCGCATATCACGACGCCAGCCGAGTTGCCAGTAGACGTGCAATCGTTCAAAGCGCAACAGTTCCGCTGGGCGAAAGGATCCATTGAAGTAGCCCGGAAGTTGATCCCGCAGGTGCTGCGAGCGTCGCTGCCGTGGAAGGTTAAGTGGCAGGCGATGATGCATCTCAGTGCCAATGTGGTGTATGTGCTGTTGCCGTTGATCGCAGTGCTGTGTTTCCCAATCGTAATGTTGAAAAAAGCTTTCCCTGTATACGATCCGGTCTTTACCTTCTTTGCCGTTTTTATCTTTGCTGCCCTGAGCACTTTCGCCGCTTTTGCCTGTAGTCAGTACACGGTTGCAGAGGATAAAGAAGAATGGCAGCAGCGGCTCTGGTTGTTCCCGCTGTATCTGGCGGGAACGATGGGATTGTCGGTGAACAATGCAAAAGCCGTGATTGAGGCATTGCTCAATCGCCGTTCTGCTTTTGTCCGAACGCCCAAGTATGGAATTGAACGGACGTATGATGATTGGCGACGGCGGTGGCGGTATATCCCCCGAACGGTGCATTGGACAACCTGGATCGAGGCGGCATTGGCGCTCTATCTCCTTGCCGGTGCTGGTATCTCCGCCTTCTGGTGGGAATTTGCAGCGGTGCCTTTCCAGCTTCTTTTTGCTTTTGGCTATGGCTATTTTGCCTGGCTTTCATTCCGGCACGTTCGCCAGTTGCGGCAACCGAAGCACGAATCGGTAGTACCACTCGTTTTTGCTCACTCTAAAACGCAGCAAACGACATCGGTGCCAACAACTTAAGGGATCTGAGATGAAGCTTGTAACGTATGCAGTGGGAGCAGCACAACGGTTTGGCGTTGTAGTTGCAGATCAATGGATTGCGGATGTTGCCGAATGCTATCAGAAGGCGAAAGCTCATTTTGATGCTCCACTGGAAGCCTTGCCGTCGGATTTGCTTTCGTTTTTGCAGTTGGGAGCGGCTGGATGGGAGGCACTGGCACAGCTTTTTGAATGGCTCCAGAAAGAGTATGGCAATTTGAGCAAACCGGCGCTTTTTGGCTCAGCGGAGGTGCAATTACTGGCACCGCTGCCACGACCTGTATCAATGCGCGATGGGTATGCGTTCCGGCAGCACGTTGAAACTGCCCGCCGAAACCGGGGACTCCCAATGATTCCGGAATTTGATCAGTTTCCCGTTTTCTACTTCACCAACCATCTGGCAGTGACAGGACCAGGACCGGTATGGGTGCAGTCGCGCCATCTGGAACGCCTGGATTTTGAACTGGAATGTGCGGCGGTGATTGGTAAAACAGGCAGGAATATTCCGGCTGAACAGGCAGATGACTACATTGTGGGGTTTATGATTATGAACGACTGGAGTGCCCGATCCCTGCAAATGGAGGAAATGAAATTGAATCTGGGACCTGCCAAGGGAAAAGATTTCGCAACATCGCTGGGTCCGTATCTGGTGACAAAGGAGGAACTGGAAGATCGCCGGATTGAAACCCCAGCCGGTGCCCAGTACGATTTGCAAATGGAAGCCTATCTTAACGGAGAGCGAATTTCGCAGGGCAATCTCAAAGATATGAGCTGGACATTTGCGCAAATTTTAGAGCGCATCAGCTACGGCGTTACTGTTCACCCCGGCGAAGTGGTCGGCTCAGGAACCGTTGGCACAGGATGTTTGCTGGAGCTCAACGGCAGCAAAGTGTTCGATCCACCCCGCTGGTTGCAGCCGGGCGATACTGTAGAGCTCCGAATTGAGCGGTTGGGTGTTTTGCAAAATGTTGTCCGCGCCGAGAATTAATTAGTTGCGCAGCACTTTCGCTTCCGCCAGCGATTGCATTTGCTCCTGAATGAGCGTTGGAATGTGAGCTTCGTCGGGGAGGAATAGTTGCGCCTGGAGCATTTTGCGCGCGTATCGACGCGCGGAAAAAAGGTGGATGAACGAGCGCGGATAATTTTCCTGTTTCAGTTCCTGGTGAGCTGCTTTTAACAGTTCGATAATTTTCGATTGCAATTTATAACGCTCCAACAACTCCTGCATATTGAATTCTGAAATATCACGTTTCATCGTCGGAGGCTGGATTGATTGTACTTGCTGCTGCACGTGTGAGACGAGATTCGTAGAAATATCGTGCAATTTCCGCGGAGAGGAGAAAAATCATCCAGGTGTAATACATCCACAGTGCTGATACGACGATAACCGCGTACGTTCCGTAAATTGTTCCGTACGAGGAAATATTGCTGATATACCAGGCGAACAGGTATTTTGCACTTTCCCACAAAATCGTACTGAGAATAGTGCTGAAACGTACCACGTAGGAGGGGAGAGTGCCGTGCGGAGGGAGGAGATACAGAAAATAGAAGAAGACGGCGGTAATACACAGCGAGAGAAGATTGCGCGCCCACAGCCACAGCGTCGAAATTTTTGGAAAATACGTTGACAGGAAAATTTCCAGAACAGTTGTACTGGTGTTGAAAATTCCCACGAGCATTACCAACAGAGTGAAAAAGAGCAGAATACCGATATCTTTGAGTTTGTATTTCAGGAAAAATCCCGGCTCTTTTAATTCAAAGATGGCGTTCAGAGCAGTGCGAATAGAACCAAACAGCGTGGATCCCAGCCAGAAAACAGCAGGAATGGAGATCCATCCCAGTGCTAAGGCTTTGTCCAGAATCCATTGCAATTGCTGCGTCGTTTCGGTGACGAAGGATTGGGACCACTGCTCCGGTGGAAATACCTGCTGCAAAAGATCTGCAAGTGTTTGTACAATGGAGTGGGCATCCGTAAAAAGTCCGACTAAGAGCACCATAACCAGCAGTGTCGGCAGGGAAAACAGAAAAGCGTCATACGAAATGCCGGATGCCAGAAGAAAGAGATGATGGCGCTCGGCGCGGAGAAAAATAGCATTGAGATGGCGCCACCATTGCTGTAGGTGCGAGAAAAGCGTCATTTTAGCACGCTGAAATCTGCGAATTGCCGGGGCAGCATTTTTCAGCATTTGTTGAACACTCCGCCGCCGTTATTCTAACCCGTATGCAGCAAGTTTGCGGTAAAGCGTGCGAGGGCTGATGCCCAGCAGTTGAGCTGCTTTCCGTTTATTCCAGTGGGTGGCTTCTAACGCCTGACGAATAGCGATTTTCTCCAGCTCCTGCAAATTTAACGATGGGAGGGAAACGTGGTCAGTGGCAGGAACCGGGAGCGATCGGGGCGCTGCTCTATTGTGCTGGAGCAGTTCTTTAATCTCCTGCAGGTCTTGTTGAATAGCGGCAAGTTGCTGCTGGAGGGCAAATTCATTCTGAACCGATCCTGTCGCCGGGAGAGAGCGTTCGCCAGGAGCACCCAGAACCTTGGGTAAGTGGGGTTGCAACGTTGCTGGTGTAATAATGGAGGGGCGTTCGATAGTCATCACCGTTTCGATGACGTTGCGCAATTCTCGAATGTTGCCGTACCACGGCAGCCGCATCAGCAATTGCAGTGCCTCATCTGTAAAGCCTTCAAAAGGGATCTCCAGATGCTGCGCGATTCGCCGGGCGAAATACTCTGCTAAGAGGGGAATGTCTTCCTTTCGTTCTCGCAACGGTGGCAAATAAATCTGAACAGTGTTCAGGCGATAGAATAGATCCTGCCGAAATTCTCCTGTTTGCACTGCCATTTCCAGCGGGCGATTGGTAGCAGACAGGACGCGTACGTCTACCCGAATCGTTTCTGTGGATCCCAGCCGATTGAATTCGCCACTTTCCAGAACTCGAAGCAGTTTCGCCTGAATCTTGGGCGACATCTCGGCGATTTCGTCCAGGAAAATGGTGCCGTGATCGGCAACTTCAAAAAAGCCGCGGTGCCGTTCGTGGGCATCTGTAAAAGCGCCTTTTTCGTACCCAAACAGCTCTGCTTCCAGGAGGGTATCGGGAATAGCGGCGCAGTTAACAGTGATGAGCGGATAATCTTTGCGGTTGCTCAAAGAATGGATCAGGCGGGCGAATACTTCTTTGCCTGTCCCGGATTCTCCTCGCAGGAGAACTGATAGATCGGTAGGAGCAACTTTGATGGCACGTTCCAGTGCCCGCAAAAATTGCCGGGACTTGCCAATAATGCCGAACTGTTGCTGGATGATCTGGAACTGCAAGTGCTGGAGTCCTTCGGTAAATTTCTGCAGCGGTTGCTCACTCATGGTGTTTCTGACTCCACTCCTCCCAGCCGCCGGTGTAAACAAAAACGTGAGTAAAACCAAAGTTTTTTAGATCCTGTGCCAGATCGTGGCTGAGTTCGCAGGCGCCACCGCTGCAATAGACCACAATGCGTTTATCGCGATCCCAGGTCAGAATATCAGGGATGTGTTCTTCAAATTCCAGAGCGTAGATATTGATAGCGTTGTCAATATGCCCTTGTGCATATTCTTCTGGTGGGCGGGCGTCGATGAATAGTACATCGGGATCCTCAAGCAACTTTAATACCTGATCATAGGTGACGGTGAGGATCGAGTTGTCAGATGTTGAAGTTAATGCTGATTCCTCTGATGTACTAAAAAGCAGTGAATCAGGCGCGATCATTTCGGATTCCGGTGGTCGGATCCACGGGATAGTGCCAAAGCTCACTTGGTACAGAATAGCAGTTAAAATGGCACTGCTAAGGAGGAGTCCGATGTCTCGAAGAAGAGCGTTTCGCATTGTTGTCTCCTATGTTTAAAAATGACGCTCTTGCCGTAAAATTGTATAAGCTCTGTTGATTTCACGAGCTTTTTGCTGTGCATATTGTTGCTGCTCCGGGGATAAATGCCGGAATCGATCCGGATGGAACTGTTTGATCTTCTGACGATAAGCGTATTTAATTTCCCGAATAGTCGCTGATGGAGTAATACCTAAGGTTTGATACGCCCATTGTACCTGTGGCGGAATAGAAGTGGTATTATTCGTTTGCCGTTTCTGCTGTTGTTGTTCGCGTTCCAGTTCCTCAATAATCCGCCGCAATTCTTCTTCCTCTGCTTCAGTCCATTGGGTACTGCTAAACGGAAGGGTGTCGGCAACCCATACTTTTGCTAAGCGCAGCAGACGCTGCCAGATGTATCCCATCGTGTTCCTGCACTTTGTTCGCGCCTTTCCAATAAACGGATGGTACGACGGGAGATTTCCTCAGTACGAGCCATCAGCTCCAATGGGATATGGTGGTTCATCGCAATACAATGAGCGGAATCGTTAAAGGACGTCCAACAGCATCCAGAATAAGCAGATAGCGTCCCGCTGCTAATAGTGGCAGCGGGATTGATACTTCGTACTTCCCGTTTTGGGCAAATTGCCAGTGTTCGTTGATCAGCCGTCTACCTGCAAGATCCAGCAGTTGCAGGCGAAGCGGATGACGGGTGAAGATTTCAAACTGGAATGTAAGTCGGGTTTCTTGATAAATAGGATTTGGTGTCATTGCCAGTAGCTGGAAGCCCCGGTTGTGAGTGGAATCAAAAGCAATCCGCGGCGATGCTGGTACGCTCAGAATGCTGGAAAAACTTGCTTTCGATGGCTCGGAACGCTCCATCGAAGCATTGCCGGGAAACAGCACCATTGGTTGCAATTGTGCTCGCAGCAAAAATGGCAGGCACACCCAGGCAAAAGTGAGCATCCAGAAATTCAGTTGCCGCATCTACTGTGCCACCTTTGTTTTTCCAATGCCCAACGTTCCGTTCACAGGGAACAATGACGATTCGGAGTGTGGTGCTGGTGTTTAGTAGCATAGAGTGTTACGGACAGAACAGATGATTTCTGGACAGTCCTCATCAGTATCACGCCTCATCAGTATCACGCGCTCTTTTCTGCAAGGTACGGCAGAATATCGTGTCTGGTGACAACAGCGATGGGTCGGTGGTATTCAGTGACGACCAGAGAAGGTTGGTCTCGCAGCGTTGCGAATGCCTGCGTTAAGGGCGCGTGTACATCTAAGGTTGGCATTGGTTCTTCCATTACTTCGCTGACGGGTTTGTCTAAGTATTGGCGATCTTCGATAACCAGCGCAATAAGGCGATTATCCCGGAGTTTACCGACTACCTGGTCGTTGGCTAACACTGGCATTTCAGAAATGTCGTATCGAGTCATTGTTTCTAAGGCAGCCTGTACACTCTGATCTGGCGTGACCGCAATCAGCAGTGGCAGTTGCTGTTGCTCTTTGTCATCCAGCAGGATCCGCAGGGTGAGACGCTCAGGGTCGACAATATGGTGTGCTTTCAGCCATTCGTCTGAATGCACTTTTGTCAGGTACCGTTCACCAGTATCGGCAATGATAGTCACCACGACAGCATCTTCAGGCAGAGTACGTGCAACCTGCAGTGCAGCGACAACATTCATCCCGGAGGATCCACCGGTGAAAATTCCTTCTTGTCGGGCTAAACGGCGCGCCATCAAAAAAGCATCTCGATCCGGGATTTGCAAGATGTCGTCAACCAGGGAGAGATCCAATACCTGCGGAATACACTCCTGTCCCACGCCTTCAACCAGATAGGGTAAAGCTTCTGGCAGGCGTCCGGTTTCCTTGAATTGTTTCATCACTGATCCCACAGGTTCAACGCCAATGATTTGAATATTGGGATTTTGCTCTTTAAGAAATCGGCCAGTTCCGGTTAAAGTTCCGCCTGTGCCGATGCCAGCGACAAAATGGGTGATTTTTCCATCGGTATCTTCCCAGATTTCAGGACCGGTGGTTCGGTAGTGTGCTTCAGGATTCGCTGGATTATCGTACTGGTTGAGAATAACGGCATTCGGAATCTCTTTTGCTAAGCGTTTTGCCACATTGACGTAATACTCCGGCGAGCTGGGCTTGGCAGCCGAAGAGGTAAGTACGATGTCAGCGCCCAGCGCCTGTAAGTAGCGACGTCGCTCGATAGAGGCTTTTTCTGTCATCACAAAAACGCAACGATAGCCTTTGAGGACTGCGGCTAAAGCTAACCCAATTCCCGTGTTCCCACTGGTTGGCTCTACGATGACGCTACCTGGTTTCAGAATTCCAGCTTTTTCCGCCGCTTCGATCATTTGCAAGCCGATGCGGTCTTTGACGGAACCACCAGGATTGCGGCTTTCTAATTTTGCCAAAATGGTAGCATCAATGCCGTTGCTAACGCGGTTCAGTCGGACCAGTGGCGTTTTGCCAATCAGTTCTAAGATCGAGTTGTAAATGCGCATAGCATCCTCACTGTCTGTTTCTATTCTATATGTCGCAGTTTTCGTAAATTGCGCTTTCATAAATGGAAAAGTAAGACGAAGACGGTAGAACAAAAGGAATGTTTCCAGTACAAGATACAGTGCCACGTCGGAAGACGCCATTTGTAACGTGGACGCTAATTTTGCTGAACTCTCTGGTTTTTTTATACGAGATTTCGCTGACACCGCAGCAATTAGAGCTTTTTATTCGGACTTTTGGGGTGGTCCCCTGGCGTTTTACTTCCGGTCTTTGGTTAGAGCATCCAGAGATTTTGTTGACCTTGATTACTAATATGTTTCTGCACGGGGGATGGGCACACATTATTGGGAATATGTGGTATCTGTGGATTTTTGGAGATAATGTAGAAGATCGGTTTGGTGCCGGACGATATCTGCTTTTTTACCTAACAACAGGGATCGCAGCTTCTGTTCTGCATATTGTATTTAATCCAACATCGACGATTCCAGCCGTTGGAGCTTCTGGGGCAATTTCCGGTGTGCTGGGCGCATATTTTGTACTGTTCCCGCATGCACGCATTATTGCGGTTGTGCCGGTCTTCTTCTGGCCCTTCTTCTTCGAGCTTCCTGCCTATTTCTATTTGGGTATATGGTTTATTGGGCAGTTTTTCTCAGGAACTTTTTCCTTATTGCTCCCGGATACCGGTGGGGGAGTTGCGTGGTGGGCGCATATCGGAGGGTTCGTTGCTGGACTGGCTATTGCCCGGATGGCAAAAAAGAGATTACTCTACCGACCGCTATATCCGGATGAATATGTGCCAATCCGCAATTTGTATCGGGTATAAATTGAAAGAAGTGTCACAAAACGATGGATACAGACAACAATGGGGCTTTTGGACCTGTTCTGGTTATTTCTGATTATCGCTTCACTTCAACCAGTATTCCAACAGCGGTTGCTGGAGTCGATGCGGCAGCGAATGATTGCCCGGATTGAGCAAAAACGGAATTCGCGGGTGATCCTCCTTGTTCATCGTCAGGAAACAATGAATTTGCTGGGATTCCCGGTATTTCGATTCATCGACATTAACGACTCTGAAGAGGTACTCCGTGCCATTCAGTTGACCGGTGCTGATATGCCGATCGATTTGATCCTTCACACGCCGGGCGGACTGGTGTTGGCAGCTTCTCAGATTGCTCGTGCGTTAAAACGACATCCGGGGAAAGTGACGGTATTCGTGCCGCATTATGCAATGTCGGGAGGGACGTTGATTGCTTTGGCAGCAGATGAGATTGTGATGACGCCAAATGCTGTTTTGGGACCGTTAGATCCACAATTGGGGCAATATCCAGCGCCTTCTTTGCTGAAGGTGATGCAAGAGAAGCCCGTTGCTGAAATCGATGATCAAACGTTGATCCTGGCTGATATGGGGGAGAAGGCACTACGACAAATTCAGTCGCTCATCGTAGAGTTGTTAGAGTCAAAAATGCCAAAGGACAAAGCCCGGGAAGTTGCGACAATGCTGACGGATGGGCGATGGACGCACGACTATCCGATTACACCAGAGGCAGCGCAACAGATAGGGCTCAACGTTTCTACTGAAATGCCAGATGAAATTCTGCATTTAATGGCGCTCTATCCACAGCCGATGCGGCGGCAACCAACGGTGGAATACTTACCAGAACCCAAAGGACGTATTCCGGGCAAACGATCAGAATTCCAGCCCAGCCGTGGGTAAGATTGTTGGAGGCAGGCAGATGGAAATATCAATTCGGACTCTGCAGATACCGCGCGACGTGACAAAGTTTATCAAGGCACAATGGCAGTTCTATGCGAATGATCCGCTATGGGTTCCTCCATTGCTGATAGAGCAGAAAAAATTGCTGGATACCAAACGCAATCCATTTTATGAACACGCCGAGATTCAATTATACTTTGCAGAACGGAATGGACAGGTTGTTGGACGGATCGCTGCTATTACCAATGAATTGCACAACCAGATTCACAATGACAATGTTGGATTTTTCGGGTTCTTTGAGTCTATTGATGATCCAGAGGTTGCTCAGGCGCTGGTGGAAGCAGCAAAAAACTGGCTCAGGCAAAAAGGAAAAGATCGTATCCGGGGACCGGTGAATCCTTCAATGAATGACACGTGCGGATTGCTGGTAGAAGATTTTTCTTCTCCACCCGTTGTATTGATGCCCTACAATCCACCGTATTACGGGAAACTGCTGGAAGCAGCCGGGTTGACAAAGGTGATGGATTTGTACGCATACTTGCTGGAAAAAGACCGTGTGTTCAATGATCGACTGGAGCGGTATCAGCAGATTATTCGCCAGCGGTACCAGGTTACCGTTCGTCCAATGAATTTCCGGAATAAAAAGCAGTTCTGGCAGGATGTAGCATTGATCGAGCACGTTTACAATCGTGCGTGGGAGCCGAATTGGGGGTTCGTCAAACTGACCGAGGCAGAATTCCACGCCCTAGCCAAAGATCTGAAACAGATTGCTGATCCCGATCTGGTGCTCATTGCCGAATCAAAAGGCAAACTGTGTGGATGCGTTATTGCTTTGCCGAACATCAATGAAGCGTTGATCTACAATCGTTCCGGACATTTATTGCCCGGTATCTGGCATTTGCTGACCAAAAAGAAGCACATCACGATGGTGCGTATCCTGATCTTAGGGTTGCTGCCAGAGTTTCAAGGCAAAGGAATCGATGCGGTGCTGTATTATGAGATTGCTCGCAGGGGAGTGGAGAAGGGATATACAAAAGCGGAAGCTTCGTGGGTGCTGGAAAATAACGCGCCGATGAATTTAGCACTTGAGAAAACGTTGCAGGCACGGCGATATAAAACCTACCGGATGTACGAAGCAGCGATATAGACATCGGCGGAGGCTCTGCTTTGGAGGACTTTATTGTTGGAAGTCCACACTTCGACATCCATGCTTCGAATTTGCTGGCTAAAACCGGTGCTTTCAGCAGAGGATAGGTGCGGGATCTGTCCCTAAAATTCCCATTGAACCCGTAAGGGCGACCCGGCGTGGTTACCCACTCTCTACACCCGTAGGAACAAATGACAGCTCATTGGGTGAAGCAATGCTTTGTGCCCCGACGCGTTCACTAGGAGCACACACCTCAGTGTGCATCTTTGCTGGCGAAATCGGCACTCCCAATGGAATGCTGTCGAGACCAGAATTTCTAAGAAGGGACTGTACAGAGGCGGTACTCTGGTGTTTTCTATTCGTGATTTTGTTACGTTTTGCTGCCAACAGAGTTTATAGAATTGTAAATCCTTAGTGGTAGGATGTTAAACAAAGGAGAAAGTCCCGTTATGGATCGACGAGATTTTTTACGGATTTCGACAGCAGTATTGGCAGGCGCTGCGTTGCAGAAACCTTTCCAAAGTTTGGGACGCATACCGCTGGCAAGGCAGACACTTCGGTTTCCTCCTGTGTTGAATTCCTCGACGTTGCGAGCGTATGAAACCCAAGTTGACGTATGGGACAATTATCAAACCCGCGCATTTACTTTGAATGGGGTGTATCCTTCCCCAACCATTGTTGCCCGAACAGGTGATCGGATCCAGATACAATTGCAGAATGATTTGCCGCAGGATCATATCATTCACTGGCACGGATTGATTGTGCCCTGGACAATGGATGGGCATCCAATGCATCAGATTCAAAGAGGGCAGGCATATGACTATGACTTTCGCATCGTCCAGCGAGCGGGGACGTATTTTTATCATTCCCACACTCTCCATCTGACTGGGGAACAAACCTATCGTGGAATCGGAGGATTTTTCATTATCCACGATGATGAGGAAGAAAACTTGGGATTGCCACACGGCGATTTCGACATTCCACTGGCACTTCAGGATCGGCGTCCCAATAGCGATCGTCAGGCTTTCTCCTATAATCCAACGATGCGCGACATTATGACAGGCTATATGGGCGATGCGGTATTAGTCAATGGGACACCCAATGCAACGTTTAATGTGAACCGTACCTGGTACCGTTTCCGGCTTCTCAATGCCTCGAATGCGCGAATCTATCTGATCGCATTCGAGCCAGCTATTTCCTTCCACCTGATTGCAACCGATGGGGGATTATTGGAGCAGCCGATCGAAGTTTCTGAGCTCTTTTTAGCACCCGGTGAGCGGGCAGAAATTATGGTTAATTTTACCCAGCGTCC
Source organism: Candidatus Kapaibacterium sp. (assembly GCA_015490805.1). Taxonomy (GTDB): domain Bacteria; phylum Bacteroidota; class Ignavibacteria; order Kapaibacteriales; family WFXC01; genus WFXC01. The sequence goes on along the minus strand of WFXC01000019.1, from coordinate 4,983 downwards.
ATTGAATTCTACAGTGCGCATGGTTACCAAAGCCTTCGATATTGGCGAACCACCGATGAGTGACCAGGGACGCCCTATGGAAGTGCTGGAGCTGAATATCACCGGAACGCAGCAGAGCAACGGGTCGTTGCCCAGTACGCTCAGCACAATTGATCGATATGATCCCCAGAAAGCGCGACGGACGCGGACTTTTAACCTGACGATGTTTATGATGCAGCCCCGGATCAACGGGATTCAGTATAACCTGACAAGGATCGACGAGCGAGTCCCACTGAACGAACTAGAAATCTGGGAATTTGTCAACAACTCGAACATGAGCCATCCGATGCATGTTCATAACGTGCAATTTCAGGTATTTCAGCGTATTCGGAACGGGCAGCAGCAGCCACTGTTTCCCACCGATCACGGCTGGAAAGATACCGTGTTAGTGCGCCCGCGGGAAACAGTAAAAGTGCTGGTGAAGTTTGAGCCGCGATACACCGGGATCTATTTGTTTCACTGCCATAATCTGGAACACGAAGATGCAGATATGATGCTGAACATTGAGCTGTACGGCAGAGTAACGGGCGTTTCCAGCCCAAGTCCCAAAGCACTGGAGGCTCAGTATGATCCCTTGACCGAGCAGATTGTCATTGCCGCTCCCGCTGCCTCTGTACAGCGCCCGGTGAACATCGTCGACATTCGTGGACGATCAGTATTTCGCGGGACGATGTATCCTCACCAGACGCAGATGCGTATCGATGCCCGATCTTTTGCCAGTGGACTGTACTGGATTCAGGTCGGAACGTGGCAGTATCAGGTGCGAATCTGGCGTTGAAACGGTAAAAACATCGGGCATTCACCGCGCTTCCAGTAATTCTTTTAACCGCTGGCGGAGCGCCAGCAGATGGGCGCGGGTAGCATCATCCCGAATCCGACGGATACGGAGCCTCTGGAGTTGCTGGTAGAGTTCCTGGAGCACCAGGTGCGCATAGGCAGGAATGTCAGAATTGGAGAGATCCGCAGAACCTGTAGCGGCGTGGAATCGGCGGGTTGAAGGTGGCGGTGTAGCGGGCGGATTCCAGAACGTCTGGAGTTTCTCCACAAAGTGGCGCTGAAGTTGACGCCGGAATGGATCAATCTGGATGGGAGATCGACGTAACTCGGCAAAGAGGGAATCGCGAAGGTCATAAAAGAAGTCGAGAACGGAATATGCTGTTTGAGGTGATCGGATTTCGTACTCTGCCATTCGGAGCAGCCGCTGCGGTTGCAACAAATTGTCCAATAGCCGCTGCTGGTATTGCATCACGCGTTCCGTTGCGCCCGCCGCAGAGATGTATGCCAGAAGAGTATCGGGGAGCAGGAAGTCCACATTGCGGAAAGCGGTTTGCGCCAAGAATGCAACTGCTTCTTGTTGCCGCCATCGGGGCAAGGGATGGTAGACGCTGCCCTGTTGTCCATAAGCACGTCGGGTGATCTCTACACCGCCCACCAGATTGGTAACGTGTCCCATTTCACGGTACCATTGCCAAAGCACCTGATGATACAGTTCCCGCAACGCTGCATAGGACTGTCCGGTATCTGCGGGCGCCTGGTAAAGATAGGAAAAGATACGCTTCAGGTTTTGCAGCCCGTACCGGGTAGCTTTAACAGGATCATCGCCTAAGTCTTCCATTTGCGCCGTGGGATCGACAACGGGCCACTGGCTGGGACCAAATCGCAGCATTGCATTGGTATCCTGTGCCTGAAGCCATCGGTTCAGAATAGGTTTTTCCTCTTCCGGCGTACTTGCATCGAGAATTGGGCGGTAGCCCCAGCGGATGGCGAAGATGTCGTACGGACCAATCCTGGATAAAAAGTAGACGGAATCCCCCGGCTGCGCAACGTAGTTCGCACGGGCATAATCCATAATGGAAGCGGAAATTCCATACTTGTGCGTGAAAGTTGGCGAGCGAAGAGAGTCCACGGGATAAGAGCTGGACGCTTTCATATTGTGCTGGAGTCCCAGGCTGTGTCCAACTTCGTGGGCAGCAACGTAGGCGATCAATTCACCCATCAGGCTGTCGGGTAGCGGTAATTTGTGACTTCGAGGATCGGCAACTGCCTGCACGAAATACCAGTTTCGCAGGAGCCGAAGGATGTTGTGAAACCATCCGATATCAGCTTCCAGAATTTCGCCCGTTCGAGGATCGTGCACATTGGGTCCGTAGGCGTTCTGGATTCGAGAAGGGTAGTAGCGGATGACCGAATACCGGACGTCTTCTGGATCCCACTCCGGATCTTCGGTAGAGTCTGGAGGATCCAGACACTGGATGGCGTTTTTAAACCCCGCTGCTTCAAAAGCGACATTCCACATTTCCACGCCTTTCTTGATATATGGCCGCCACTTTTTCGGCGTTGCCGGGTCGATGTAGAAGGTGATCGGTTTCACCGGTTCAACGAGCTCCCCGCGTCGAAATGCCGCAGTGTCTTTTGGTTCCAGGCGCCACCGGAGAATGTACCGGGTTGGTTCAATCCCTTCCTGCGGTTTGCCATAGTCATACTGGGTCAGCCAGAAAAAACCGATCCGGGCGTCGGCAATCCGGGGACGCATCTTTTTTTCAGGAAGCAGCACGATGGAGTGGTGCATAACGACACTGACTGCCTGCACTTCCGTATGCTGCGGCGGTGCACTGGCTTTGTAGGTCAGCAGGTTTTCAACTTCTACGTTGCGCGGAAAGCTGCGGACATACTGGATCATTGACCGCTTGGGATCCAGCATTCGTACTTTGATCCGCTGTCGAATGCGCTTAGGAAGCCCCAGCGAAGGGACATCGGTTGTGAATAGCGGTGTTACGTTGATCACCACAGCGGATGAGTCGGAATTCCACGCCTTGATGGGGAATTTGTAGAGAATAACGGGGAAATTGGATGCCTGCACCGCCTGGGCAATTGGCAGGGAATCGGCTGCAACGTTGGAGTAACTGATGACCCGAAGAAGAATGTTGTTCTGGAAGCGCTCCCACCGTACGACCTGCGTATTGGCTTTTTCCCCACCATACCCGATTTGTGGCGTTTGGGCAATGCGGGTGACCCAGAGAAAATCTTTGTTGAGCACAGCAAGGGGAAGTTCAAAGTAGATTTTGTCCTTGACTTTGTGCACGTGAATAACGCCGCTGTCGGTTTTCGCTTCCTGCAGGAGTTGGCGGTAGGGGGATGATTTCGCAGCAGTCGTGGTATCAGCGGAATTTTTGACCGTTGCTGTTGCCTGGGAACATCCCGTCCAGAGAATACTGCCAAAGACGAATGCAAAAGCAAAAACCCATCTCATTATTTGCTCCTTTTGGTTGAGGATCCTTTTGTGCGCGGTTGTAATTGCGACAGAAAAAGCGGGGCGGAAGGACATTCGGAGCGGATGACACACTCCTCACATCGGGGTTTTCGGGCGGTGCACACCGTGCGTCCATGAGCGATCAGCAGGTGGGTGAAAATGACCCAGTCTTTGCGCGGCACGATTTCCATCAGTTCCCGCTCGATTTTCTCTCGATTTTTTGTTGCGACAAAGCCCAGGCGTTGCACGATGCGGGCTACGTGGGTATCGACCACGATCCCTTCCGGTTTCCCGTATTCGCCGAGCACGACGTTCGCAGTCTTGCGTCCGACACCGGGCAGTTGCACCAGCGCTTCCATTGACAGTGGGACTTCGCCGCCATAGCGGTCGACCAGTTGTTGACAGCATTGTTGAATGTTTTTTGCTTTGGCGCGGTAATAGCCAGTGGGATAAATGAGCTGTTCCAGTTCTTCCCGATTTGCGGTGGCGTAATCCTGCGCCGTGCGGTATTTTTCAAAAAGTGTTTCGGTTACCTGGTTCACCCGTTCATCAGTACATTGCGCCGAGAGGATCGTTGCGATGAGCAGTTCCAGCGGATTGCGGTAGCGCAGGGCAATTTTCGCATCTGGATACGCTTTTTTCAACTTCTGAAGGATTCGCCGCATCCGCTTTTTCTTCTGCTCTAAGGGTTCGGTTCGAGCTACTTCTTCCGGCGATTGCTGAATGTCCATCATCTCCCCAGATTTGCCTTACAAAGCCGCAAAGTTACGGAATTTTCCATTCGTACCATACGAACATCATCACTGCCCCGGCAGGCGGGAAGGAGGACAGCGACATTGTGCCTAATAGGTGACCGCATCGGGTTGCCCCTACGGGTGAAATGTTGTGGAAATGGTTGAAAACACCGACTGGGAGCGCCGACTTCAGTCGGCAACGAATGCACACTTAAAGTGTGACTCCCGGTAAGTGGAAGCGCTGAACTGGGAGCGCCGACTTTAGTCGGCAAGAAATGCACCCTGAAGGGTGTGTTTCCAGTGGACGTGTAGGGGCAAAGCGGTACTGTGCTCAGTGGACTGTCGTGTGTTCCTGCGGGTACAGAAAGCGGGCGGACACGCAGGTCCGCCCCTACGAATGGGCTATTGTGGTGATGGTTGAAGACACCGACTGGGAGCGGCGGCTTTCGTCGGCAAAAGATAAAAGGAGACACTGGTGTAAATGCGTAGGGGGCGACCGGCCGATCGTCCCTACGGGTGCGAGTGATGGCGACCCGCCGGATTGCGCTGAACTGGGAGCGCCGGCTTTAGCCGGCACCGTTGCAAATGTGTAGGGGCGAAGCACTGCTTCGACCGATGGGCGATCCAATGGGTCGCCCCTACGGGGTGCGTGGATGGCGGGCAATGCACGCTGAAGCGTGCGTTCCCGGTGGATGCCCGCTGCAACCTGCGCCCCCGCCACACCATCTGAAAGTTCCTTCTCACTTCTGCTCACTGTTTGGTTGTTTCCGGAGAAATTGGTACATTTGGCGCGTGCTGAAACCGGAGCACTGATGATGCGAGGATACGCAACACGGACGTGCCGGAACGGGGCATGCTGCATTTGGGGCATGCTGCATTTGGGGCATGCTGCATTTGGGGCATGCTGCATTTGGGGCATGCTGCATTTGGGGCATGCTGCATTTGGGGCATGCTGCATTT
>WFXC01000018.1 GCA_015490805.1 Candidatus Kapaibacterium sp. | reverse complement strand
CTACCACGCTCCCTATGTTCCCGCTGGTGACCTCCTCTACCCATCGAGACCGTATGCTATACGCTACCGCTCCTATCGGTATCCTCGGCTCTAACTCACTGCCTCCTCCTATGCTGATCCCCAGGTAATACCGCCGATCAAACCGCAAATTACCAAAACTGTTTTGACTGCCCAGCAACACACTGAACGATCCATTGGACACACTGACGGTTTGTGTTTCATTCCACACGGCACTACCGCCGCTGGCGGCAGGATAGAGTCGGAACGTAAGTTGATAATTCCCATCGGGCACAACCACCCCACCATTGGTCGTTAACACCCCTTGAAAAGGAATCACTGTGAAAGGTGATAGCTGAGCAACAGCGCTTGCAACGCTGAGGAAACACAAGATCACAACGCCGTTTTTCCACCACTGTCGCATCGCTTTCCCCGCTTTGTTGTTTTTAACTTATTGCAATTTTAGCGGGAAATTTGTATGTTTGCTTAAGCATTTTAGATCGATTTGTTGAATTCATCCGATGATCTGCAAAATCGGCACAGGCGCAGACTGGCAGGATGCAGCAGGAGCACAGATAAAAGGTCGATGGAATGAAGCGTTCGCTGTACGAACTTTTCGCTGCCGCTTCCTCTGAGGATGTCGATCGCTTTCTCGCTACATTGCCATCGGGCACGAAGAAAGCCCAGATTGCTGCATACATTGCAGAGCAGGTGCGCAAGCGCAAGCCGTACTCTCACCGGCAGGCAGTTGCGAGCATCTACCGTATTCTGCCACACGAACCGCAATTTCGGAAGCGGTATCAATCGTACTACCACATCTACAAAGAATTAGTTCAGGCTTTCTCACAGTTCCTCCAGGCAGAACACACAGAAGGTAGCTCCTCGGACCTTGCCTCAGACCTTTTGAGTCCTACAGAAATCCTCTACTACCGTGCTCGTCATCTGGAACGCAAGGGACAACCACAAGAAGCCTGGAAACTGCTCCAGCAATTTTTCCGCAAGCTTCAGCGAGAGCATCCTCCACAAACTTCAGAGCTTCTGGTCAATGAAGCGTATCAACTTTATCTGGGCATTTATTTGAGCACGATCGCTGGGGGTGGCATCTCCCATCCTCCTGAATTTTTTGACCCTGCGCACAATGTCTTTGCAAAAGCGCTGCTCCACTGGCTATGGGGTTTTCTTGGACAGTGCGTTCTGGAACTACGACTCCATCCCTCTGCTCAAACATTCCAGCAGTGCCAGGAGCAGCTCCAGTTTTTTGAACAACTCCCCCTGCTGCAATCTTTCGCCCCTGTGCTCCAGCATTTCAAACTCACACTCCAAAAATCTTACGCGCTGATCAGTTCCAATCAGGAATTTCTGGAACAGATTGATGCGCAACAGCGACAGTTGAACTACCTGGACAGCGCTTTCCAGCTTTCCTTTCTGGATTTTCTTCATCATTCTCCCGGTTACCAGTTAGAAACGGCGATGGATGCTATCGCAAACGACCAATTAGAAAAAGCAGCGACCATCTTGGAACAAGCGCTATCGGTCCTTTCTTCCGATTCGCCACAGTTTCCTTACTTTGCCGCCCATCTGTTGCGGGTGTACTTTGCTCTGGGCAATGATCAACGCATCCCATCCCTGATCCAGCAATTGGCTCGATGGGCAACAAACAACGAACACCGCTTTTACCAGAGCTTAGCCGCTGTGCTGGAAGTGCAGTTTGCGCTTGGACAATCTCACCTTCCACTTTCTTATCAGACGATGCTGGACCGGATTCATACGATTGAGCAGGAAACCGGCGACATTATCAATCTGATGAGCGCGTATCGCACCAGAGCGCAAATCTACTACCGTTTCCAGAAACTGGATCAACTCACCTACTTAGTCGAGCGCCTGCGGCAGCGCCGGTTCAAACAACTCCATCCACGGATCATTCGCTCCTTTATTCGCCTGTTGTACTATGCCCTGCACTGCAAACTGTTTGCTCTGCCGGTCTATAAAACTCGCCTCCTCCGGCTATGGCAAACCTTTCGTCGAATTCGTCCCGGCGAACGCATTGCCAAAGCCTATCTCATCCGATGGGTTGAGCAATTTGTACCCGAAGTGCAATCTTAGGTCGTCACCAGCGGACAACGAAGCGTATAGCAACAACCTTGACCTGCGATGAACACAGACACCCTTTTCCAATCCAGACCGCTGATCGGGATGATCCATCTGCCAGCTTTACCGGGCGAACCAGGGAACACTCACACGATGAAAGAGTTGCGACGATATGCGCTGGAGCAAGCTGCCATACTGGAAGCGGCACATTTCAATGGCGTGCTGCTGGAAAACTTCGGAGACGCTCCATTCCATCCCGATACCGTTCCCCCACATATCACTGCTGCGATGGCAGTCATTGCCGATGCAATTCGGTCTCAATTTCCCCACTTGCTTCTGGGCATCAATATACTTCGCAATGCCACGGCTGAAGCACTGGCAGTTGCGCACATCACCGGCGCCGACTTCATCCGTATCAATGTCCATACCGGTGCTGCTATCACCGATCAGGGCATTTTACAGGGCAAGGCGCATCTCACGATCCGCTACCGCCAGCAGTTGAATAGTACGGTCGCCCTGTGGGCAGATCTCAATGTGAAGCACGCTGCCCCGCTGCGAGATCGCCCGCTCCTCACCGTAGCGGAAGAGATGGTTGAACGTGGCAAAGCTGATGCGTTAATCCTCACCGGGCCAGCAACCGGCACCGCTCCAGACGCTGCCCTGTTTCGACAGCTTAAAACACACCTTCCACAGATCCCGCTCATTGTTGGGAGTGGAGCCACGCCAGAGCTGCTTCAGACCCTCGCCCCATTCTTCGATGGCTGCATTGTCGGTACCGCAATCAAGGTCGGCGGATCTACGGCTGCACCCATTGATCCGGAAAAAGCGCGCGCCTTTGCCGTCACCTACCATTCCTTGCAGCAAAATTCGTAGATTTGCAACGGCGGAAACAGAAAAACACAGGAAAAAATGGCAACGGTTTCAGCTCTGTTTCTTCAGGACGCCCGGCAACTATGGGACGCCGGCTCCCGGGACGAAGCGATTCAGCTTCTGAAGGAAGGTCTTCAGATTTATCCGGAGTATGTTACTGCGTATGTCGTGCTTGCACAATTTTACAAAGAGCAACATCGGTTAGAGGAAGCAGCCGCTATCGCGGATGCCGCGCGCCAGCGATTTCCCCGCGATCCGCAGGTGCTCAGTCTCTATCAGGAAATCCTCGTTGCCCGACTTGCCGACCACGCTCAGGCTGAAGAAGCAACGATCGAGTCCTTTGCCGAACCCACTCCTGCGCCGACATCTACCGAAGAAGCATCCAGCGAACCAGAAAGCGCAACGCAACAACTTTCAGAACCAGAAGAAGCAACAGAAGAAGCACTACCCAAAGAAGAAATCATCAGCGAAGCACCTCCGGACATTTCCGAACCATTCTCGACAACTCCGGTCGAATCCCAGGCGGTGGGAACAGCGCAGGCGGACGATGCAGGGATGGATACGACGACAGCAGCAAGCACAGCATCACTCGAAGCAGGTAGAGAAACAGAACTAGGTGCATCGGAGCCACCCCTACCAGTAGAAAGCGAAGCATCATCAGCCGAATCTTCCTTGCTGCTGACCACACCTGCAGCTTCGCTGGAAGAAACGGCTGTTGACACTGCATCGACGGAAGAACCTTCACCACAAGAAACGCTATCTTCTGAAATTCCTGCGCAACCGGGCGATACTTCACCGGAACCGGAAACGTCACAGCCGTCCGAAGCACTTGCAGTTTCTGAAGCTACTGTCCCGCTGGAAACCAGCGACGCCGACGCTGGAACATCACACACTGAATCGCCACCGGCAACGATCACTTCACCAGAAATAACCGAATCAGAATCGGAACCCGCTCCGCTGACGCTGGACGACAGGAAACACGTTGCTGAGGATCTTGCCGCATCAGAAGCAACGACGGAAGATCTTCCAGCGGCACACGGCATTGCATCGCCTTCTTCCGCAGAAATAAACGATCTTTCGCTCATCCCGGAGCTTCTGGGCGCGGAGGAAATAACTGACACAGACACATCTACGCCACCGGTAGCAGCAAATGGACCAGATACGGAAACCGAAGTCCTTTCCGAATCAACTGCCAGGCAGGAAACGGAACATCCATCGACAACCGAAGCAACAGACAGTGGACAACTCCTTCCCGGGCCCTTTCAGCTCATCACGGAACATCCCGGAGATCCGGATGAAAAACTGCGGCGCTACAACTCCCGCTACATCCGGCTGATACCGGGCTTGGAATTCAGCAGCCTGGGAATGGTGGAATCTCCCTCGCTCCCCCTCCATAGCACAGAGCACACAGTGCCGGCGCCACCTCCTTTTCCATCGGAGCTTTCTTTCCACTCTCCTCTGACGCCGCCTTCCTCACTGGAAACTATGCCGGAAATGGTGACGGATCAGGAAATTGCGCCGATCCTTACGCCACTGGAAACCTTAGCGCGAAAGCTGAATCAAATCCGTCAGGAGGAACCACCGTCACCATCTATGCCTGCGTCGGAAGAACCACCCTCTCCTTCACCAGAGCGCTCCAGCGACGTGCCACCGATTGCAACCGAAACAATGGCTCAGATCTTAGTACAACAGGGCAGATTTGCAGAAGCGATCCAGACCTACCAGAAACTGCAACAACAGTATCCGGAAAAAGCAGCAGCGTATGAACAAAAGATCGAAGAACTCCGCCAGAAGCTCCAGCGTAGCTCTTAGGGTTCAACTTCCTGCCTGCTCATCACCTTTTGCTGGAGGGGGATTAATCCGGCAAATCCCAGGCAACTTGACCGGTGCATCGCAAGTGCCGATCGCGCTTCCAGTGGGAGACTGTCAACCAGCGCAACACATTTTTTCCAGACGGCGTCGATCCTTCACTGTTTCTGAACGGAAGAAAGCCGATGAACCGCTTCCCATCGGTGGAGCAACGCCTGCAATGGCTTTGCTTTACGGAGTGCCCGGCGAATTTGATCTGCCCATCGATGTTGCGGCTGCCGCCAGAATTGCGCTACCAGTTGCCGCTGCTGCTGGAGCGACAGCGAAGCAATCCAGCGCTGGATAAGCGACGTATCGGTCGATGCGAAACGTACTTTTGGCAGAATCCACATCCACATTGCCAGCGCTTCTGGAGTATCTTGTAGCTGTTGAACAATCCGATAAAAGGTCGTCCACGAAAGTGAATCGCCGTAGCGGCGCAGCGTCTCGACGGTATTGGGCCCAACGACCCATCGACTACGCTGCAAGGGTTCAACGATCCAGTCCCAGAGCCACGGCGGCTGCAAGCGGGCAATAGCAGTGGCTAACCGCATCTGCACAAATGGGTGCTGCTCTGTTTGCCAGACCAGCCGAAGGGTATCTGCATACGTAGAATTTCCAATCAGCCCAATGACGTACGCTGCCAGTTGCCGGCGACGCCACTGAGAATGGTGCAGCAGCGGTGTTAAAAAGGGCAACGCTGCTCGAATTTTCTTTTCCCCTGCGATAATTGCAACCATTCCCAGAACGCGAGGATTTTTCGACTGGAGCGAATCAACAACCAGTTGCGTAATGGCTGCGGTATCCCGATCGTACAGTTTGCGTAGAATATACACCAGCGCGTGCCGCTCACGTGCTGATTCTGTCCCCAGCTTTTTTGCTAAAAATGGCAGCGCTGCTCGCCCCATTGCAATGATTTTCTCGCGAGCCGGTTTCACATTGTACTGATACTTCTGCGGCGCTGCAGAAGCCTGGATAAACAAACTGTCCAGCGAATTTGCCAGCGGTTCTTTCAAAGAATCCGGTGGAGTCAGCGGTGGTTCCGTCCGCTTCTGCTCCGGCTTTTCCACAACCTCTGCATCATAAAAACTGCCGAAGGTTGATTTCAGCGTTGCCACATTATTTCGCACAATGGTTTCACCATACCGATCCCATCCCTGCCCGTCGATAAAGAGTCCCAGCATTCCATAGCGGCGACGGTAATCCGAATAGCCCAGCATATTCCACTCCTGCCGCGCGATGTAAGTGTCATCCCCAAGGTAATCCAGTAAAATGGAGATGGCATCCGCATTGCCGCCACCCAGCGACAGGCTTTCCACGGTGTAATCATCATCCCCTGCTTCATCCAGCAACACTCCCAGCGCCACATCGTGCCCACATCCTTGAGAAACGCCGTGGGAGGCATAATGATCATTACCCTGCCGATCCCAGAGTACACCGTGGGCAAAGTGCACACCCGCGCCCTGAGCGTACTGGTATGAAACGTACCGATCATCTCCCTTCTGGTCGCAGATTGCTCCAATGCCGAACCAATACGCTGTTCCCTGTCCGTAGATGTCGCTGGTGTACACGTCATTACCGGCAAATTCCAGTACCAGACCGATTCCACCAGAAGCTATGGGACGATAGCCCAGTGCCGCTCCCTGCGTAAAGGACAGGAAATGCTGATCATACCGAAGAAAATCCTGAAACGGGCTGGTGGTTGTGTACAGATCGTTGCCCGCAAAGTCGACCAGAAGTCCCACGCCGTGCGTGAATCCAAATCCCTGTCCCTGCGCCGCACACTGATAGAGATCATTGCCAGTGGAATCCCACAGAACGCCGATCCCAAATGCACCGCTGCCCTGCGCACAACTTCGGGCAATATACCGGTCGTGCCCTGCTTTATCCACCAACACGCCAACTCCAAAAACCCCAGATCCCTGAGTAAAATTCTCACCGACATAGACATCATTGCCCGCTGCATCGATCAAAAAGCTCATTCCAAACACCGAAGACGCCCACGCATAATCCCCGCCAACGTACACATCATTCCCCGCCAGGTCAATGATGCACTGCACCGGCTGCTGAAATTTTTCTTCCTTCGTCAGCGATGGGAACAGATAGCGATCATTACCACCGAAATCGATAATCACAGCGTATGGCTTGCGATACACATCATCTCCGTAGCCGCCAATTGCAATCGTTCCCATCGGCGTTGGAATTTCCACAGGCTGAATATCGCGGTAATGCTCCGAAACGTGGTTGTTCAAAATCGGAAGCGCCAGCACGTACGCCAAGCAATCAATAGAGCGATGGACCAGCGAACGGATCATCTGAATCGATGCCAGCCGGAAAAATTTCTTGCTAATTCGATTCCACCGATACTCTTCCGCTTTCAGCTCATACAGATTCAAATCGGCTGCTTCCTCCGAAGGTAACAACAGCGAATCCAGGTAGGTCAGGACATACTGCAACGAATCAGGATTCCATTCAGCACGCACCTGATGCACTGATGCTGTAGCGGTCATCAACAACGGGAGAATTTGCCGAAGCACTGCCGCTTCAGGAAGCGAGAACCGCTCATCGATTGAAAAACCGACAGCAGAGTCCATTTGCCGCGTGGTATAACGCAATGCCAGGGATTGTGCCCGATAGGGATCACATTCCAGATCGCGCTGAGCACGGATCAACAAACGGTCCACACTGTACTGCGCTGCCTGCTGGTACCGGTCTAACACTTTGAAAACAGACAATGGCTGCTCAAAGACCTGTTTCACGACTGCTAAGCGATGGGAATCATCCGCTACGGCATCCCACGCCAGCCAGAGATCCTGATGGGTCAGTCCATAGAACTGGAGTGCAGAATCCAGCAGTCGAATACCGGTTGAATCCAGTTGCGCCCATCCGGTCGAAAGGCATATGCCCAGTACGAATCCAGCGATCCATTTTCTTAGCATTGCGCCGTCCTCACCTTCGTGAATCCCACTGATAGCAAATTCGGTCTGCAATTTCCTGGGCAAGCGCTGGTGACTGAAGCTGCGACACAATGCTCAATGCAAAATCCACCGCTGTTCCCATTCCCTGACTGGTGATAATCTTCCCATCAACCACCACCGGCTGATTGAGGTACACGTACCGCTCCACCAGATGCTCTTTAATCGTGGGATGCCCTGTCACCATTTGCCCCGGCTGTAAAATGTGGGTTACGTGAAGGATCAGGGGAGCGGCACAAATGGCGGCAATCCAGCGCTGTTGTTGATGATGATGTTGAAGCAACTGTCGAAGCCACGCGCTGTGCATCAACTGCTTCGTCCCTTCCGCTCCGCCGGGCAATACTATCGCATCAAAAAGGGTATCCTCAGCAATGCGATCAGCAGTGGTATCAGGGACTATCTGCACTTTTCGGGAACACACCACTGGACTGGTTAAGCCTGCAACCAGGACTTCCAGATTGGCACGCCGCAAAATGTCAATAGTTACGACCGCTTCTGCCTCTTCAGTACCAGAGGCAATCGGTACTAACAGGGACATTCACACTATCCCTACGTCGTCGCAGGATACTGCTCCGACAAACGATTTATCACTGTCTGTAACTTTTCTCGAACCTGTTTTGCAACTTCCTGTAATCCAGGATTGTCTACTGCTGCCATCGACGCAATCGGATCGATCGCACTCACCTCAACCTCTCCATTCTTTTGCTGCAAAATAACATTACACGGCAACATCAGCCCGATTTTCTCCTCCCGTTGCAGTGCCTGATAAGCAAACGGCGGATTGCAAGCGCCCAGAATGACATAACCCGGAAAATCAACGTCCAGCTTCTTTTTGAGCGTCTCTTTCACATCGATTTCGGTCAGAATCCCGAAGCCTTCCTCTTTTAGTAACGCCTCTACTGTCGGACGTACGCTGTCAATCGTTCCTGGAATCCGAACACTAAAGTAATAATTCATCGTTTACCACCTGGATTGTTTTACAAACACCCATTTTCGCTTTTTAAGGACGCACTACTTTCTTTTCTCGTGGAGTACCAGGGTGCAGTTGAATTGTATTCTGCTTTTTCACCAACGATGACCCAAAAAGCAAAATATACTCGTCTGAGGTTCGCAATTAATCTTCTGACAACCAAAGGATTTCAATGATTGTTCAAATCCGTGGTACGCTGGTAGCCAAGACACCGACCGGTGTTGTCATTGACTGCAATGGGATTGGGTACTATCTCTTTGCCCCGCTCTCTACAATCGATCAACTGGGAGACACGGGTAGCGAAGTGCGACTGTACACGCACTTTGTCGTCCGCGAAGACGCGATGGAACTTTACGGATTTTTATCCGAAGAAGAGCGTCGGGTCTTCCGCCTGCTGATCGGTATCAGCGGCATTGGTCCCAAATTGGCACTCGGTATTCTCTCCGCGATCAGTCCGGGCGAACTCAAAAGTGCCGTGGACAACGCAAATGTTGCACTCCTGCAGAAGCTGCCGGGGATTGGAAAAAAGACGGCGGAACGACTGGTCGTTGAACTTCGGGATAAGCTGCGGGACATTCAGCCAGCAATCAGTGAAGATGGGGTGGCGCTCCAGGCACGCCGAGAAGCCGTGGAAGCGTTGATTGCTCTGGGCTACAGCAAAACCATAGCAGAAAAAGCGGTCAAAGTAGCTTCAGCAGAACTGCTTGATCGCTCTCCCTCCGTTGAAGAACTCATTCGGACTGCTCTGCGCAACGCTATGAGCTATCGGTAGAAAATCCGCGAAAGCCTGTGTTGACCTTCGAGGAACGCTGGCTTTCGCTGGCACCGGGAGCACCGACTTTCGTCAGCAGAAGGTACAAGGATGCACACTGAAGTGTGCGCTCCCAGGCACTCTGAAGCGTGTACTTCCAGTGGCTGAGAACACCTTGTATGACATCCTACCGGGAGCGCCGACTTCAGTCGGCAAAGAATGCACGCTGAAACGCGCGCTCCTACTGGGAGCGCCGACTTTAGTCGGCAAAGATGTGCCCTGAAGGGAGCGCTCCCAGACATTCCGAAGCGTGCATCCCCCAAAACGGGAAATCATCCTTGCGCTCTGAGGGACGAGCTTGCTAAAGTGGTGGACACCAGAACGCGGAAACCGTCGTCAACTTAGGATTGGAAGTAAGCAGCGAAAAGAAAAACAACTCAATGGACACAGGAAACGAAATCCAGGTACTACCCGAATTTATCGCAAACCAGATCGCCGCCGGGGAAGTTGTGCAACGTCCCGAATCGGTGGTCAAGGAACTCGTGGAAAATGCAATCGATGCCGAGGCAAGCACCATTTCGGTTGTGGTGCGGAAAGCTGGAAAAACGTTGATCCACGTGGTAGACAACGGTAAAGGCATTGCAAAAGAAGACCTTCCACTGGCAATCAAGCGCCACGCCACCAGTAAAATTCATTCTGCTGAAGATCTGCACCGCATTCTTACACTCGGCTTTCGAGGCGAAGCCTTAGCCTCCATCGCTTCCGTTGCGCAACTGGAAATCCGTTCTCGCCGCCGTGGTGCCTCAACCGGCTGGCGCTTGCTCTCGACACCGAATACTGAACCCCAACTGGAGCCATACCAGTGCGAT
Organism: Candidatus Kapaibacterium sp.; assembly: GCA_015490805.1. GTDB lineage: Bacteria > Bacteroidota > Ignavibacteria > Kapaibacteriales > WFXC01 > WFXC01. Next base: position 128,280 of record WFXC01000018.1, on the reverse strand, counting down.
GAAGGGACACAGGTCATCGTGAAGAACCTGTTCTACAACGTACCTGCCCGGCGGAAATTCCTCAAATCGGATCTGACAGAATTCCGGATGATTTCGGAAACAATGCGAAAGTTTGCCTTAGGCTATCCCGATATCCGCTTTGTCTTCTACGACGATGATTCTCTGGTCTTTGACCTCCCTCCCGGCTCACTGCTGGACCGCATCGCTGCTCTTTTCGGTGCCGAATACGCCGAATCGATGATTGCAGTAGATTGGGAAGATCACGGAATCCGGGTGACAGGTTCCATCGGGCAACCCGACTTTGCGAAGAAGTCGCGAAGTGAACAATTTCTGTTTCTCAACCAGCGACCAATTATCAGCCGACAACTGCAACACGCGGTATACAGCGCATACGAACACCTGCTGGAAGAAGCTCGCTATCCCGTCTTCGTGCTTTTTCTCCATCTGGATCCTGAACAGGTGGATGTCAATGTCCATCCGCAGAAACACGAAGTGAAGTTTGAGGAAGAACGAACAGTCTACGCCGTGGTACGAACAGCGGTAGCAGAAGCGTTAGCCAGTGCAGACCTTACTCCCAGAGTAGGATTCGATCCCAAAGCACCATTTGAGAAGCTCCGCATCCAGTCACCGCAGAAACCAGCGGAAGAACTGCTCATCAATCGCATCACCGGCGAAGTGATCCGACCACATCCTGCTACCGCTTCCATTCCCTCTGCTAAGCAACCTCCGCAACGCACGACTGGCTCAGCCCGTCCTGCTTCCCAGGCTTCTTTCGCCCCTTTTTCTCCACCTCCAGCGTCAGGGGCAGCCGCATCTCCACCGCTACAGCGTTCTTCTCCCCGCCGCTATCTCCAACTGCATAACAAGTACATCGTGGTGGAAACCGCCGAAGGATTTGCCCTGATTGACCAGCACGCCGCACACGAACGAATTCTTTACGAAAAAGCGTTGCGGGCAATGAACCGGGAATTTCAGTATGCGCAAAAGCTGCTCTTCCCGCTCCGTATCGAACTTCCTGCTTCAGACCTTGCACTGATCAAAGAACTCCAGCCTGCCTTAGAGAAACTGGGTTTCCAGATCACCTTTGTCGATGACCACACCATTGAGCTGCTCAGTGTGCCGCAGGACATTCCCGGCAACCGGGAGAAACAGGCCCTGCTGGATATGCTGCACTACTATAAAGAACACGCTGTGCTGGAATATCCCGATCAACGCGAGCAACTGGCTGCTTCCTTTGCCTGTAAAGCAGCAATCAAATCCGGCGATGCACTCTCCGATGAGGAAGTTGAACAACTCATCGCAGACCTTTACCAGTGCTCCGCTCCGTACGTCTGTCCGCACGGACGCCCCACAGTGCTGGAATTCCCGTTGAAAGAGTTAGATCTTCGATTTGGTCGGACACCCGTTCCAACGCAGGAGTCGCAATGAGTCGCTGCTTTCTGCAATCCGGTATCGTTTTTCTGTTCCTTCTCCAGATTGGTCTGGCGCAAACGGGCATTCTCTCCCTGCAAAATGTTCAACTTCAGGATACCGTCTGGACAGCAGAAGTTTACCTGAAGCGAACCGGTTCGCAGCCACTCTATTTGACAGATTGCACCCTATATCTGAACATCGACAGCACCAAATTCGGATCTCCACAACTGAGCTTTACTTCTGCTCTACCCGCTCTCTACTCCCCCAGCACGTACGTGTACACCACGCTGCCCAATCTGCCGTGGATCATCGCTATCGACATCACCTTTCTTTCCGCCCGCCCTCGAACAACGAACACGGTACAGATCAGCAATAGTGGCAATGGCACAAAACTGGGGACGATTCGCCTGACGGGCTTTACCCAATTTACTGGCAGCTTTGCTCCACAATGGCGAACATCGCATCCGTTGAAAACGGTCCTCTACACCTACGACCCCCAATCGCAAACGATCGTCCAGATCAACTACACAGCCTCTGCCATTCCATCTGTCCCCTTAGGACCGTTCTTTACGCTCCAGTTGCGCAATCAGCAGGTTGTAGCAACACAGTACACCGCTGATATCTTCATCCGCCGAACCGGCGGTACGGTCTTCTACCTTGACACTGCCTTTCTCCGTTTTCGTCTCGACACAACCATTTTAACCGCAAACAGCAGTATTTTCTTTGAAGACCCAGCCAGCGCTCAAATCGAAGACTATTACCAGCTTTCTGCCGATCGTTCCGGTGACACGGTAACCCTGCACCTTGCAGCACCTCAAACGACATCACAATCCGAATTCACGCAAAAAATATTTCTCGTTCCTGATACGCTGTTCCGATTGGGAAGCGTCAGAATCACAAACCTACGTCGCGGCATCAGCGTTGCCGATATGCAATCTGCGTGGTTACCAGCAACATCGATTGTCCAGCGCCGCCGACCTGCTGCGCCGTGGTACCGAAGCGACGACGTCACTGCCAATGGTTCGTGGGAGGTGTTGCCCGGTGCTGTGACATTGACCCTGACAGCACCGATAATCCCGGACACTGTCTGTACCAGCAGTATTGATACTGTCCGGTGGAATGTCCTGAACGCCAATGCGGTGGAAGTTGCAGTTGTCCAGCTTTCCCCTGAACGATCCGTTGTCTCTGTTGACACCATCAATGCTGAAACGGGAATATTCCTCTGGAACGTCCCGTATTCGATGGCAGGACGATCAATACGATTTCTCCTCACCACTCTGGGAAGCGATCCCCAGCACGATTCCTCGGCTCTCCGTTTTGTCGGAAGCGCCCCGGTTATTGTCAACCAGCCTCAAACTGCCTTTGTCTGCCCCGGTGACACCGCCATCTTCACGGTGACAGTAACTGGCGCTCCGCTTCCCACCATCCAATGGGAAGTCAGCAATAACGGATTATACTGGGGCGCTATCTTAGGCGAAACAACACCAACACTTCGCATACCGAACGTTCAGGCGGCACAGGATAGCCTGTACTATCGTGCCCGGATAGAGAACCAGTGCGGCACTGCTTACTCTGCGACTGCTCGATTGTTTCTTATTCATCCCGTCGCAATTCAGGCACATCCACTTCCACAAACCGTCTGTGCCGGTGATACAGCTCGATTCATCGTCCACGCTACCGGTACGCAGCCTCGCTTCCAGTGGGAATATCGCTCCGATAATCACGGTCAATGGATTCCGCTGCCCAATGGTCGGGACTCCCTCCTCCTTCTTGCCAATGTCCCCCCAGCGTACGACCAGCGGCAATACCGCGTCCGCATCTGGAACGACTGTGGTGATACGATCATCTCGCAACCGGCACTGTTGACAGTGTATCAGCCACCAGCCATTACGCTCTCTCTGTCTTCGGACACTGTCGCCGGCTGCACCGGCGAAACCGTGCTGGTAGCAGCTTCTGTGACCGGCACGCCACCGCCGTCTTTAACCTGGGAATACAGCACGGACGATGGGGACACCTGGCAGGTAGCAGCAACCAACGAAACAACTCTAACGCTTCCATTGCAGCCTCATTGGCACAACCGCCTGTACCGATTACGGGCTACCAACACCTGCGGCGCTGATACCTCTACTTCTTTCCGACTTCTGGTCTACACTCCTCCGTCTATCGTCCACGCTCCGATAGATCAATCGGTCTGCCCTGGCAATCCCATTACATTTTCTGTTGCAGTCGATGGATTCCCATCACCGGTACTGCAGTGGGAATACAGCACCGATACCGGGAAAACCTGGTTCCCAATTCCCGACTCTGACACGCTACAACTTTCCATCGACAGTGTCCCGGCAGACTGGAACGGAATCCTCATTCGCACCATCGCCTACAACCAGTGCGGTGCAGATACCTCAGCATCTGCACTGCTCCACGTTTATACGCCACCCCGGCTTCTCTCACCTCCATCGGACACCACAGTTTGCGCCGGTGATACGGTTATTTTCATTCCCATCGTTCTTGCCGATCCGCTTCCAGCGTATCAATGGCAGCTCCAGTTACCAGACGATGACCAATGGATTACTTTGCCGGGTGCGACGTCGGACACCCTCCGGCTACCGGCTGTCGATTTCGATCAGAGCGGCGAACGATACCGTCTCCTGATCCTCCATCCCTGCGATACAGTGATCACAGCTCCCGCAACGCTAACCGTTGTTGCACCACCACAGATACTCCAGCAGCCAGTTTCGGTTGAAACTCGCGTCGCCAAGCCAGCGACGTTCACCGTCGTTGCTGACACCTTTGCCCGGTCGTACCAATGGTATCGGGATGGAATTCCTCTCCAGGATGGTGCTCGCATCGCTGGCAGCACAACTCCAACGCTGACGATCACGGCCGTTCACCCAACGGACGTGAGCAACAATTACTACTGCGTCGTCTCTGGGGAGTGTGGCAGCGACACCAGCCGTGCTGTTTCCCTGACCGTCATTGTCCCCGGCATTGCAATTACAGAGCATCCGCAGGATCAGGTGCTCTGCAAGGGCAACATTGCCACCTTTCAGGTCAAAGCGCATCCTACAGAAGATAGCACCATTCTGCAGTATCAATGGCGCCGCGGCGCTGTCGCTCTCTCGGACGGCGGGAAATATCAGGGCGTGACCACACCCACCCTTACCATTTTCAACGTGGATCCCTCAGATGCTGCGACCAATTACAACGTGCAAATCACTGCGCAGCCGGGCGGGAAAACAGCATATTCCAAAAACGCTGCTTTGATTGTGAATGTGCCGCCGGTGATTACGCAGGCACCGCAATCCGCCAGCCTCTGTGCCGGGGAAACTATTGTGCTGGAAGTTAGGGCAGAAGGAACAGCACCCCTTCGCTACCAGTGGTCCCGCAACGGCGAACCCCTTGCGCAGCAAACTCTCCCTCGTTTATACCTGGAAAATCTGGACTCTACTGACTCCGGTATCTATACTTGCTCCGTTGAAAACGACTGCGGTCAGACGCAATCCCCTCCCGCAACGATTCAGGTCCTGGAACCACCGATGCTCCAGCACTTCCCCGGCGATACAACGGTCACAGAAAACGATACGCTGATACTGCGCATTTCAGCTCGTGGATCCTCTCCACTGCGGTATCACTGGTTCAAAAACGGCCAACCATTCCGTTCGCTGGACACCAACATCCTGCGATTTGCACCGATCCAACGATTCGATGAAGGCGAATACTTCTGCATCGTTGAAAACGCCTGCGGCTCTGTGCAGACTCCCCCATTCCACATCAGCGTTACCTTAACCACCATCGCGCTCCCCCATCCCACCAGCTCCGCACCTGTAATGACACTTGGCACTGACGCCCGACTCACGCTTCCGCCACACCCTTCCCACTATCCCTTAACCATCCGCCTTTTCAACCTCGCTGGAGCTGTCGTATTCCAGCAAACCATCCCATCGCCGCTTCCTGCGCTGCGACTTCCGATCCATTCGCTACCCCCAGGACAGTATTTTGTGCTGCTCCGTGGACCGAACGTTCTGCGGCGTGCATTGCTCTTTGTGATTCGCTAAATTGGCGTAAATTGCTGTTCCGTAATTCCAGATTGGCTGGCAAGACGTAGGACAAAAAGGCACAGCAATGCGCAATCACTTAACAACGGACTTGCTCAAATTGAAAATCTTTCCCATTTCCAGCCTGGTATTGCACGAAGAAATTGAGCCAGCACGGGTAGAGCGTTTGCGACAGCAGTTGCAAATCAACTTTGTCCTGCGAAATCCTCCGGTGGTAACGCCACTACAGCCAGATAACCCGGAAACGAAGGTGATGGTGCTGGACGGCGCCACCCGCACGACAGCTCTCCGACAATTAGGCTACCAGTACATTGTGGCACAAATCGTGGATTACCGCAACGGCGTCTATCTGGGTTCGTGGCACCATCTCCTGAGCAATGCCCAGCCTAACCGCTTCTACCAGCAACTGACATCACGCTTTCCCATTCGCCAGCTATCACTGGAAGAGGCGCTGGAGCTGCTGGAGCGCCGCGCCATTGCCTGCTACTGTAGCTTTCCCGACCGCCGCATTATCGGGATTGAAACTGATGGCAATTTGCTCACCTTAGCAAATCGGCTCCGGGAATTGGTCGCTCTGTACGCAGAATACCATCCTATTCACCGGCTGGCTTCCGAAGAGCTGGAACAAATTATCGAGCATCAGCGTCCTCAAACCATTGTCATCGTCTTTCCAACCTTTACCCCCGATGAAATTGTCACCATTGTCCAGAGCGACTGTTGCCTTCCCACAGGCATCACACGCCACCTCATCACCGGTAGAGCCTTGAACCTCAACTTCCCGCTGGAAATTCTCAAGACACCCTCATCCCTGGAGGAAAAGAACCAGTGGCTGGATCAGTGGCTGACAAAAAAAATTCTCAACAACAAAGTGCGGTTCTATCCGGAGTCGGTGTTCGTTTTTGACGAGTAACGGCTCTGTCAAAATCCCACCAACATCTTGTGGTGTCGTGCCACGCGCAGTGAAAACACCATCTCTGATTTCTCGTTCAGGGGTAGCGTGCAGTTACCGATTCCTTTGTAAATTTGCTGGAGATCAATGGAGGAAAGAGCCGTGCGGAGCTGGACAACCTTCGGAATAGCAATCGTTTTTATCTCCGCTGCGATCGCTCAACCTCCCTGTCGGTTGCAGCCAATGCAGCAGGCATATCAAAATCTGATCCGCGACTCCAGTATCACTGGCACTTCCGAAGTTCGCCTTCTGGGTGTTGCTTTCCGGGACAGCACAACCAGTTTTCAAAACGATGGCTCAGGCGCGGTGGTTCTTCCCTATCAACCCGATACCCTTTCCCGACTCCTGATCTACAAAATCCCCCTCCAGCGTTCCGTATTTCAACGCCGGTACTACACGTTCTCCGCTATGGCACGGTCAGCAAAACCATTTTCCGTTGTTCTGATGGTCTGTGCCTATATGGACACCGTTTCTCAACCATTGCATCTGGCTCACGCTTCAACTTTCGCCCTGACCCGCTCTGACACCTGGCAGGAAATCGCACTCGTGCTTGAGCCACCTGAGGAAGCAGCGTATGTCACGATCTACATTGATCGTTTCGATGGTCCAGAAAATGATGGCTTTGTGTGGATTGACCAGTTGTACTTTGGTCCCGGCGTGCGATTTCGTTCTCCTCCAGCAGAAAAGATTGCCTTCGACGGCATCAATGTCAAAGTCGACTGCCGGGGCAAAATGCGCCACCGCACTGCAACCGGGTGGAAACCGCTGTTTCCGATAGCGATTTACTCCACTCATCCGACACGTGACTGGAAGCTGTACCGGGAACAGGGATTCAACACGTACATCTGGGCGTGGAACTACCAACAATTCCGAAAAGCAGCACAGAGTGGTTTGTTCGTTGGTTTCAACATCACCCGATTTGTCAGCAACAATACCCCTGATCGTCGCTACTATGGCGATACGGCAACGCTCCGCCAGGAACTAACCCGGATTCTGACCGATTCTCTCCGCAACCACCTGATTTTCTATTACTGGGACAATGAAGACTACGACGAGCGGGAGATGGTGCAGCGCATCGTTGCCTTTATCCGATCGCTGGAACACGATCTTGTCGGTGGTCCCTGGTGCCCGGTCTATGCACTTCAGGGACACGCCGGCATTGCCCGAATGTTCAACAGCATTGTCGATCTCAGCGGTACGTACTTTTCTCGCTATAATGGGAACATCCACGACGCTGCCGCATTTACCGATGCCCGGCTATCGACCGAACCGACCCGGTGGTGGATGCTCCAGTTTCTGGAAGATCAACAAACGATCCCCTTTCTGGCGCAACTGAACTACTACCGCCGATATGCAGACTTTCGAACTGCCCTCTGGCGCAGCCTGCTCGCAGGCGCCGGTGGTATCGGGTATTACAAAGATCCGCACTACCCAACCGGCATTCCTCTTGATTTGCTGCCGTGGTGGCAATCCTTTCCAGTACTGCTTGATACGCTGGAACAGTTGCTTCCTGCACTGTATGCACCACCCGATACAACTATCGCTATCCAAGTAGCACCCAGGGAACAGGTGGACTGTCTGGATTGGACCATTCGATACACTGACACCGCCCGTTTTCTTCTGCTGTTCAATCACTGTTCAGACCCCGTTACAGCAACGATTGTCATTCCTCCTGATTCCGAGAATAATTTTCTCCTCTTCGATGGGTTTACTCACACCGTTATCGATTCCGTACACAGCCAGTTTGAACGCGAGATTCTGCCGGGAACGCTTCAGTACTTTCTTCTCAGAACACCGCTGACTGGCGTTTTCACTTCCAGACCCGCGACAATGCAGCTCAAACAGCACGGTAACGAGCTGCTGGTTCAATTACCGGCTTCTTTCCCCTCCTGGAGCATTTACAATGCGCGAGGAGAAAAGATTGCTGAGGGCACCCTTCCTCCCGGTCGTACAACGCTTATCCTGTCACTTCCACTCCTCAGTTCTGGAATCTACTGGTTCTGCACCTCTTCATCAACTCAGCGCCTCTGTCAGCCGTTCCTCTGGCACTCGCCTCGATAAAAGTTCGCACTCATTTCAGGCATCACCCTTTACTCCTCCACCATTGCATCTGGCGATATTCTCTGGTTGTAACCAATCCCGAACTCCCCGGATTGTAAAAAACAGTTCCGCACTTTGGGGCAAGGCCGAGCAGTTGTGAAACAAATGAGAAATTGAAACTATGCGTCTGACGGCTCTCTTCAGTGTGGTTTTTCTTTCGCCCCCTCTGCCCTTACGAAGTTACCACAATATGTAACCAACAATCAGGCCCTCAGCCAGCTTTTCACCCTGCTTCGGTAACTCCCATCGGAGCAAAGGGAGCAGCAACCAATGCTGCTCCCTTTCTCTCAATTTGTCTTCCTACCGCCACACAACCGGCACTACCATCCGCTCTTCTCCACACTCTATTACCCAGAAATAAATCCCTCGACTCACTTCTACCCCTCTGCCATCTTCCCCATCCCACTCTATCACCACTTCTCCACTCCCTTCCGCTTCCCTCTCCCACACCTGCCGCCCGCTGTAATCATACACCCTCACCCGCACTCGCCCCCTTACTCCCTCCATCCGAACCCGTATCCCGCCTGCTCCCTGCTCTACCTTGATCCTCTCCCCATCCTTCTCCCCTTCTTCTACCACTCCCACCGTCCCTTCCGTATCCAGCAGAAACGGTTCAATCCGCCCTCGCTCCACCGTATACCCGCTCCCCACTATATACCGCCCATCCCGCGATACCCCCACCGCCGCTGCTAATACCGACCCATCCGATACCAATTCCCCAAACCGCCCCTGCAAAAACTCTACCCGTCCACTCCTCTTTGTCCACCAAAAACCTCCTGCCGGCACCGTCTCCCCCACCACAACTCCGCCATCTGCCGATATATCCCTCGCTACCGCCGACTGCATATACACCTGCCGCGGATCAGTCAACACCGACATCGTCCCCTCTCGCCACCAGAATGCTACCACCATCCGATACTGGTTCGCTGCCGCCCCTACCACGATCCTCCCATCCCCACTGACCCCATATGCCCGACTCCATCCTCCTCCTACTTCCCCAAGATCTTCCATCCCACCTCCTTCCGTCCATCGAAATGCCCGATGATACCGCTCCCCTTCTTCCCCTTCTCGATTCCCCCACCCTACCACTACCTGCCCATCCTCACTCACATTCGTTGCTACCGCCGTATCCCCATCGGAAAACCTGCCCAGATCCTCAAAACCCTTTCCCTCACTCCACCGAAATGCTCGCACCTCTCCGCCTCCATTATGCCACCACCCTACAATCACTCGACCATCCGGCGTTATCCCCAGCGCCTCCCCTTCGATCTCCGCTTCTCCCCGCTTCAATACCACCATCCCTTTGCCCACTTCCCACCGCACTGCCTGCCACCTGCCATCACTCCCTCGCACCGCCCCCACTACGACCCTGCCATCACTGCTGACTCCATACGCTCGACTCTCGCTGCCACCATCTCCCGCAAGCTCCTCCATCCCGCCTGCCTTCGTCCACCGAAACGCCCGCACCTGCCCATCGGCTGCTTTCGCATACCCGACCACAACCTGACCATCATCGGACACCCCCGTTGCCTTCCCCTCTTCTAATTGTGTCCCACTGCCACCTAACGTTCCCAGCCACCACAACTGCTGCCCCAATCCCGCCGTTGCCCATAACCCTACAACAACCCATACCGCCATAACCTGTTTCTTTATCTTCATCCTCTCGCCTCCTTCCTCACTTAACAATCACCACCGGTTCCACCCACCAGCCACGGTCGCTGCGGCAGTACAGCAGGTAAAACCCCGACGGCTGGTGTGAAAAGTCGATCGTTACCGTCTCCCACGCCTGTCGCCTCCCAAGCGACCGCTCCTCGATCCGCTCTCCTAACTGCCCGATCAACGCCACCGTCCATTCCCCGGACCACGGAACCCGAAACTGGATCGTTCCATCCCCCGGATTCGGCACCACCAGCGTCCGTCGCCATCGGCCTCCGATCTCCTTCTCCTCTCCAACTCCCGTATATCCGATCAGGACAGCAAATCTGGTTTCCCGCCAGTTGCTGACCACATCCTCATTGCCCGCACGAATGTAGGCAAAATACAGCGTCCCGTTCGGTAAATCCAGTACGATCAAAGTATCGCTCAACACCGTATCAATCGGGATGTCCAGTATCCTTATTCCTCCCCACTGCACCTGCACCAATCGAAGCTGATACCACGTTGCCCCTTCCACCGGATGCCACCGCAACACGTAGGGACGTTCTGTGATTCTCTGATAGGGATACGGTGGATCTTCAAACGATGCCCATACGGGCATTGGCAGAATTCCCTGCCGGTTATACCGCAACCACCGGTATTGCGCCAGCGCTATCACCGTATCCCGTGCCTTACACACGCACTCATCAATCCGCCGCATCGTTGGATACACTGGCGGTTCCAGCAAATCATTATCCTCCAGTTCCCAGCTTCTGCCCCCATCGGTCGTCTTCCAGATCTTCCCCTCAAACCCCATTGCAAATCCATACAACGTATCGGCAAAACAGATACTTCGCAACATTCCAATAAACGGATGTTCATAGCCTCGCGGATCGCCGGGTGGTAGTGTATCCAGCACCGTCTCGAATGTCCGTCCACCATCGGTAGTTCGAATTACAAGATCCGATAACTCCACGGGATTTTTTCCCCTCACCCGCAGACTCAAAAACCAGGTCGTCTTTGTCACAAAGTCCACCTCTTCAAACGAACATCCCGGTTGTTGACACCTCGGAATCTGCTCCTGCCAGTTTACCCGTTCCCAGGTCTCTCCCCAATTAGTGGTCTGAAACACGGAGTCCCACGTAAACACCACCCAATGTCCCGGTGCAAACGCTTTGAGACAATCGCTGTCATTCCAGGCTATAACACTGGTAGATTTAGGCATTAACAGAATGTCCCGTACTGCATCGACTGTATCCCAGCTATCTCCCCCATCCGTTGTGTATAACAACACTGGTCGCTCTCCTTCCTCCCGTCCACTACTATGACACCCCATAATCCCATTGAGTGAATCGGCAAAGCTAATGTCAATGGGCACCAACTCCCATCCGGACTGCTGCGTCTGCGCCCGTGTCCATATCGGTATCGCCTCAAAACTCTCCCCTCCATCCCGACTCCGCAGCAATACTGTACTGGTTCGATCCCCAAAAACCTCCACGCTATCAATCAAAATATACAGCACTTGCGGCGTTACCCATTCCACATCCACAACGTGCATCTCCACATTCCCCACCCGATCATCCTCCCCGAAATCAAAAATCCGCTTCCAGCTCTTCCCGTAGTCCGTCGTGATCACTACCGACGGGCAATCATAAAACGCCATAATATACCGCCGGCTGTCCAGTGCTTCCAGATCGACCCCGATCTCTATCAGCCGATTGTTCACATACAGGCTATCCCGCTTGAAGGTCTCATCATAATAGCAATACCCCGGACTCCAGTTCACCGTATGAACTTCCCATTTCACCGGATACTGCGCCCTCCCTGCCACTGTCCACAGACTGAGAACTCCCAGCAGCCAGTACTTTCCTATCAGTTTCATCATTTTCTTCTTCCTGCTTTTGTTGAACTTCAGAAATTCCAAAAAGCGGTGCTGGCTGCTGCCAGCACCGCTGGTGTCATTAAGACAGTTTCTCTGCTAATCGCACACCGGCTCGCAGTTAGGATCTTGCGATGGATCCAGCACGCACTCTTCCGGCTCCGAATCATATTTGGTAACTATATAGTTACCGTTCCTCTTGCAAATCTCATAATAATCCAAACAGCAGATCTGATACTCGCAGGGCCACACAGCGATCCAGAGGTTGCCTGAGGATCATACCACGGTGGCGTATTTGACGGCGCAGTCATCGATGGAATCCCGGCGTTAATTGGAAAGTCAGGCTGCCAACACGCCCCGTACATCACTCGCCATCGATCTATACACTCACCCTCTTGCGGATCATCCCAAGCCTGCGGATGAAATTTCCGCAAAACCTTCCTTGTCGCTTCTTCGAGCATCTGCTTCAAAGTCAACGTTAATCCACACCGGGTTGCCGCTGTATATCCACCAACAAACGTTATACCCTCCAGATATAGATCATTCCACCAACCACATGCCTTGCGATAGCGGAATCTTACCTCTACAACCTCACCACAAGATAAAGTTACGCGCATTTTTAATGGAGGATCCGGATAAGGCGGTGTCCACTGATCACTCTGACAGTCGGGAAGACAAGGCTCCGTTATCTGGGCAAACACCTGCTGCGTTCCCATCATCACTGCAAAACCGAAACTCATCAGGAACAAAAGTCTGAGAATGGAAGTGTTTCGTTTCATTGCATCACCTCTGTTTTTGTTCAACTTCTGTTGTTTGTCATTGTGTTTGTTTTGGTTTTAGGTTTAAATTGTTTTTGGTGTTTTTACGTGTTCTTGTTGAAGTCTTCCTGACAAAGAGATCACCCCACCGCGATGGTGGATCTCTGCTGCGCCTTCTGTGCGTCACACAGTGTAAAGAATCTGGAGGATCTCGACCGGTTAGTCTCTGATGGGATGATAATATCGCACAGCCTTGCCGCACAGCCTTGCCGCACAGCCTTGCCGCACAGCCTTGCCGCACAGCCTTGCCGCACAGCCTTGCCGCACAGCCTTGCCGCACAGCCTTGCCGCCGCACGGCGGGTGAGTTCCTTATCTCCTGCTACTCCTGCATGCATCGCCGATATGGCATCATCCGGCTTGCTATTCGGCGTGCAAATTACAAAAAATTCTGGAAACGACCAAACAATCGCTGCACCGGGAGCGCGTCCTTCAGCGGGTCTGGGAGCGTATCCCTTAGGATGCATTTTTTTTGCCGGCTAAAGCCGGTGCTCCCAGTGAAGTGCTTCTGGTTAGCTGGGAGCACACGCTTTAGCGTGCATTGCCCTCACCCTGACCTTCTCCCGCAGGAAGAGGGAACTTCTTTGCCGACTGAAGTCGGCGCTCCCAGTAGGGACAGACCCGCGCGTCTGTCCATCCCGCAGGGACGCATCGTCGCTGCGCCCTTACATTGCACCCGCACCCGTAGGGGCGACCGGCCCGTCGCCCCTACACATTCGCAACGTTGCCGACGAAAGCCGGCGTTCCCGGTGGGGTGCTCCTGGTGTTGGTACTTTCCGCTCCGGGGAACACACGCTTTCGCGTGCACCTTCCCCCTTGCTCCGTCGCCTTAGAGGGGAAAGCAAAGTGCCTTTTTCCTTATGCCATTGCCGTTGGTTCAATGCTGAGGGATGGTAGGCGCAGAACTTCCTGCAAGGTCATTGGGTGTAACTCTGACTGGTCTTTAAGATAGAAAAATGGAGCGTGCTCATAAATGCGCTCTATGCGATAGAAAGCACGAATTTTCGGCAGAAACAGATGGACAACCACATCACCGAAATCCAAGACGGTCCACGCTGCATTCTTTGACTCCTCAATCCGGGCACGTCCGTACCGTGCCGTGCGTGCAAATCGCGCCAGCGATTCGGTCAGCGCCCGTGCGTGGGTATCGGAAGTCACCGAGGCAACGATAAAGAAATCGGCAATAGCCCGATCATCGTCCTCCAGCGCGATTACCACAACATCCTCGGCTTTCTCTTCCCATAGAAACTGCACGAACGCAAGCACTTTTTTCCACGATGGCATTGAAGAAAACTCACTTTGCATCACGATAAAAACGCAACTGTTCAACATCCTTTCCCAACACAACCGCACAATGCACAAACAGCGAAGAATCAATCCGTTGTACAACGGCACTATCGGGAATGCCCAGCGCCACGGCGACTTTCCGTGCTGCTTCCGGCACGCCCAGACAATCGATGACAAAGGATCGATCGACATCGAAGCGGTCATAATTCCCGATATCGACAACATCGAAATTCCGAAGCCGCAAGTATCGAAGCGCCCGGCGGGCAACACCGGGAATGCCACATCCGTTGAGAATCAATACCTGGATCTGCTGCCGCTTGCCAGTTACCGGATCCTCAACATACGGATCAACTGGTGGTGCGAAGACAAATCGATGGAGCAACAAATAGACGACGATACCAAGAACTCCGGCGGTGAACACAATCAAACCGACAGTTCGCACCATCTCCCTCCAGACTACACGTCCAGATTGCGCACGTACAGTGCATTCCGTTCGATAAACTCGCGCCGCGGCTCCACCTGCGTGCCCATCAGGGTTTCAAACAACTTTGCCGCCGAAGCCGCATTTTCAATGGTCACCTGCAAAAGTGTCCGGGTTTCGGGATTCATCGTCGTTTCCCAGAGCTGTTCGGGATTCATCTCACCCAATCCCTTGAATCGCGAGACCGTGATGCCCTTTTTTTCAGCACTCTTTACCAGATCTGTTTCCCCATCACTACTGCCTTTCAACTCCTGAAGGATTCGATCCCGCTCCTGATCGCTGTAGGCATAATACTCTTTGTTCCCTTTCTTGATGCGATACAGCGGCGGCTGTGCAATGTAAACCCGTCCGGATTCCACCAGATCGTACATATAGCGGAAAAAGAGGGTCAGCAGCAACGTCCGAATATGCGCCCCATCCACATCCGCATCTGCCATCAAAATAATCTTGCCGTACCGACATTTGCTCAGATCGAAATCCTCACCAAAGCCCGTGCCGATTGCTGCGAAAATGGCACGGATCTCATCATTCTCCAGCACTTTGTTAATCCGCGACTTCTGCACATTTAAAATTTTCCCCTTCAGCGGAAGAATTGCCTGAAACCGGCGGTCCCGCGCCTGCTTCGCTGACCCACCGGCTGAATCTCCTTCGACCAGGAACAGCTCCGTCGACTCCGGATCATTGAGACTGCAATCGGCTAATTTGCCGGGCAGAGAGAGGGAATCCAGCGCATTTTTGCGCCGCACTAACTCCCGCGATTTCTGCGCCGCAATCCGTGCTTCCGCTGCCGTGATGGCTTTATCAATGATTCGTTTTGCAACCGATGGATTTTGCTCCAGATATTCTGCCAGCGCATCGTTCACCACTGAGCGGACAATTCCTTCCACGTCATTGTTGCCCAGCTTCGTTTTTGTCTGTCCCTCAAACTGGGGATTGGCAACTTTCACGGAAATAACCGCCGTCAATCCCTCCCGGAAATCTTCACCAATAAGGTTCACCTTTTTGTTTTTGATCAGGTTGTTTTTGGTCGCATAGCTGTTCAGCGTCCGTGTTAATGCTGACCGGAAACCGGTCACGTGCGTTCCTCCTTCGACCGTGTTGATGTTGTTCACATACGACAGCAGCGTCTCATTGTACGTATGCGTATACTCAAAACAGACTTCCACCAGAACCTCTGTTCCATCCGCTGCCGTTCCACTGCCCTGCAAATAAATCGGTTTGGTCAGCCGGGTCTTCCCTTCGTCAATGTATTTGACAAAATCGCGCAATCCACCCGGAAATCGATACTTTTCCTCAATCCCTTCCCGCTCATCTTTGAGCCAGATCGTGACCTCTGGATTTAAAAATGCCAGCTCGCGAAGACGGCTGGCAACGCGATCAAAGTGAAAGGTCGTCTTTGGGAAAATTTCTGGATCCGGCTTAAACCGCACGTACGTCCCGGTCTTTTTTGTTTTCCCGATCACCTCCACCGGTGTTACCGGTTTGCCCCGCTGATACCGCTGCCGAAAAACCTTGCCCTCCCGCTGAACGATAACTTCCATTTCCTCGGAAAGGGCATTCACACAGGAAACACCGACGCCGTGCAACCCACCCGAAACTTTATAAGCACTTTTGTCAAACTTCCCACCGGCGTGCAGCGTGCACATTACCAGCTCTAAGGTCGAAATTTTCTTTTCCGGATGAATACCCGTTGGAATTCCCCGTCCGTCATCCTCTACAGAGCACGAACCGTCAGCGTGCAAAGTCACAACGATGTTACGGCAGTATCCAGCAACAGCTTCATCAATAGCATTATCAACCACTTCGTAAATTAGGTGATGGAGACCTCGCTCTCCAATATCGCCAATGTACATTGCTGGACGCCGACGGACTGCTTCCAGCCCTTCCAGCACCTTGATATGCTTCTCTGTATACTCGCCGTTCCCCTGCTGCTCTGCTACTACCGGTTTCGTCTGTTCCATAAGCCACTACTTCCTTTGTGTTTGTTATCGAAAACCTGCGCCCTCGGTAAAGTAAGGCTGCTGCTGTGGTATAGACGATTTTCTATTTTTTACCGTGCACGCTCTCCTGCTCCGGAGGCGGTGCCAGAAGGATTCGCAAATCCTTCAGAGGCGTACTCAATCGATGGTTCATTTGTTCCAGAAGCTGTGCTTTCCGCAACTCCAATTCCATTCGCCATACCGGAGAAGTGACGTGGACAATCAAGCAGCCATCCCGCACCTCAACCGGGATCGTATACCGATCCAGTGGTGGGCCGACTACCTCGCGCCACAATCGCGGCACATCGGCGTACGCCAGTTTCTTCGCCAGAGGCGAATCCCGAAGTACTTCCTCCAGAATCTGGCGAAGCGGAAGTGGATCGCGATGAAACATTCTACGACACCACCGTTTGTAACGCTACTTTCCCATTTTGCACGTGATAGATCGCATATTGCGCCTTTGCCGGTAGCAGTTCCTGTATTCGCCGGTCGGTTGTTGTAATCAGCAACTGCGTTTGCGGCACCAGCAATTCCAGAACTCGCCGGATACGATGTTCGTCCAGCTCGCTGAAAATGTCATCGAATAGCGCGATCGGATGCTCACCGAACCGGGTATCCAGGTAATGCCACTCCGCAAATTTCAGGCTAATCAGCAGGGATTTATGCTGTCCCTGTGATGCTCCCTGCCGGAACGGCAATCCATTGATTTCAAAGATCAGGTCATCCCGCTGAGGACCCAGCAGCGTTCTTCCCTGCCGCCGTTCGTTCTCTGCCAGACGCTCCAGCCGCTCTGCCGCAACCGTTTTCACCGTCTCTACATCAAGCGCAGCGGGAAGCTCGGCAGACTGAAAAAGATCCGACCAATACCGAACGGTGATCTGCTCTGCAGTGTCACCCAGCAGCGAATAGTAGTGGTGAACCAGCGGAACAAAATCCTGAACAAACTGATAGCGCCACCACGTCAACTCTGCTGCATACTGAATCAACTGTTCATTCCACGGTTCCAGTTGCGCGTCGATCCCCCCAATCGGCATCTGCCGATGCGCTGCTAACAGGGCATTGCGCTGCTTGAGCACCTGATGGTACATCCACAACGTTTTAAGATACCGCCGGTGACTCTGGGACAGTAACGTATTCAGGAAACGCCGCCGATGGGCGGGTCCACCAATGGTGATCGAGCGATGATCCGGTGCCAGCACAACCAGCGGGAGTGAGCCGATAATTTCGTACGTCTGGGTAATGTTTTCACCGTTCGCTGTGATCTTTTTCCGTCCCCGGATGGGAATCTCAATCCGCACCCAATAGGGCAACTGATTATCCCGCTCAGCGTGTACCTCGACCTCTGCTTGCTCCTGTCCTCGCTGGACAACGATCTGTTCACGTCCCGGAACAAACGAACGGGCAAAGGCTGCAAAAAAGATTGCCTCCAGAATCGAGGTCTTTCCCTGCCCATTTTCGCCTACAAGTAAGTTGACTCCCGGTTCCAGAGTAAGAACCGTTTCCGTGTGATTCCGAAAGTGTGTTAGGTGCAGCTCTACAATTCTCATTTCCCGCACTACTTTTCCGTCGTCTTCTACAGCCTTGCGCTCAAAGTCTTTCTTCCGAGACGCTCATCTCTTCCTGTTCTTTTGCTTCCCGTCGCTCTTGACAGTCGCACCATACTTTCCTTTTCTCTTCCTGTACGTTCGCCCTTCCTTCCCGTCGCTTTCCCTATCTTTGCGTTTTTCGTTGCAGAGAACCTGAGCATTTCTATGGCTGAACGCCAGCAACCAATATTGTTAGCCATTGAAACTTCCGGTGATGCCTGCGGTGTTGCCGTTTCGGGAACACAGATCCAGTATGCTGCCCAGTTTGACGGGCGCTACCTGCACGATCGTTTCTTAGCGGAAATTGCCTATCGTGCGCTGCGCGACATTGGCATAGCCCCGGAACAGGTAGATGCCGTCGCCGTATCCGCTGGTCCTGGCTCTTTCACAGGACTCCGTATTGGCGCTGCATTTGCGAAAGGATTCTGCCTCACCTCACCTCCGGTGCTGATTGCCGTTCCCACCGCCGAAGCAATTGCCTTCGCTGCTCAGGAGTTAACCCGATGGTTTCCCGAAACCCCGATCGTTGTGCTTCTTCCCTCTCATCGCAACAAAGTGTATGCTCAGGAATTTCGCTTTGCTCCCGCTCCATCCATTGGATCGCTCGAACTGCTCGATAGTGCAGAAGCACAGCAACGGTATGATACGCCAGACTTCATAGTTGTGGGTCCCGGAGCTCCCCTCTGCCCGGCGGCGAAAACAGTGAGTCTCTTCAATCGCCTCGATGTCCGGTTCATTGCTCACCGGGCACTGGCGTACTGGGAAGAGCAACGATTTACCGATCCTGCAACCTTTGTTCCTCGGTATGGTCAAGATTTTGTCCCCGGTCAGTCTCAAAAATCCCGATGAAGCAATGATTGAGCGCTACACATTGCCCGAAATTGCTGCGATATGGTCTGATGAAACGAAATTTCAAATCTGGCTTGACATCGAAATTCTGGCGTGCGAAGCCCAGGCACACTTAGGATTAATCCCGGCGGAAGCAGTTGCTGAAATCAAAGCCAAAGCCCGCTTCGATCTCCAGCGGATTGCAGAAATAGAGCGTACTGTACATCACGATGTCATTGCCTTTGTGACCAATGTCGCTGAAAACGTGGGCCCAGCCGGACGATACATCCATCGAGGATTGACTTCCAGCGACGTCATTGACACCGCCTTTGCCGTCCAGCTCCGTCGTGCCGGACATCTGCTTCTGGAGAAACTGGAGCAACTGGCAACGGTTCTGGCAGAAAAGGCAGTAGCATACAAGGATCTCCTCTGCATTGGCCGCACCCACGGCGTACACGCTGAACCCATTACCTTCGGACTCAAAATGGCACGGTGGTATATGCAATGCCAGCGAAACATTCGACGGCTCAAACAGGCTATTGAAGAAGTGTCGTACGGACAGATCAGCGGTGCCGTGGGAACCTACCAGCACCTCCCACCAGAAGTGGAAGCATACGTGTGTGAGAAATTAGGATTGAAACCAGCACCGGTGTCAACGCAAATTATCGATCGCGACCATCACGCTTTCTATCTCTCGACCCTTGCACTGATTGGTACTTTGCTGGAATCAATCGCCTTAGAAATTCGCCACCTTCAGCGGACCGAAGTACTGGAAGCAGAGGAATTTTTTGCCAGAGGGCAAAAAGGAAGTTCCGCAATGCCGCACAAGAAAAACCCGATCATTTGCGAACGCCTTTGCGGACTGGCGCGAATACTGCGGAGCAACGTCCAGGCAGCGATGGAAAATGTTGCATTATGGCACGAGCGGGACATTTCCCACAGTAGCGTTGAAAGAATTATTTTTCCCGACTCCACCATTGCCCTGTACTATATGCTGCACCTGACCATCAATCTGGTGCGGCAGCTTGTCGTCCATCCGGACAATATGCAGCGCAATTTAGAATTAACCCACGGGCTGATTTATTCTCAATCCGTCCTGTTAGCATTAGTGGATCGAGGACTCTCACGGGAACATGCTTACGCACTGGTACAGAAGCACGCGCTGCGATGCTGGGATGAAAAAATTCCACTGCTGGAACTGCTGCGCAATGATCCAGAAATCACCCGATATCTTCCGCCAGAGCAACTGGAACGCCTCTTCACTCCAGAACGCGCTCTTCAGTATATCGATACCATTTTCCGCCGATGTGGGTTGATCAACGGAGAACCCCGGTAGTATGCGACCGCTCCGAATCGCTTTTCTCTGGCACTTTCACCAGCCGTATTATCGCCAGAACAATCGCTTTCGCTTACCATGGGTTCGCCTGCACGGAGTCAAAGATTACCGCACGATTCCAGAATGGTTTGCTGAGCACCCGAATGTTGCGGTAACATTCAACATCACTCCCTCTCTTCCGAAACAGCTTCAGGAATACGCCCAGGGCATTACGGACGATGTGCAGCAACTTTCGCAAATACCGGCGACGGAACTCACCGCCGATCAAAAATCTGCTATCTTAGCCCACTTTTTCCTCTGCAATGCGGAACAGATGATTCTGCCACACGAACGGTATCGAACGCTGTATCAGGCTCGAGAAACAGCACTGGAAACATATACGGATCAGGATTGGCGCGACCTGCAGGTATGGTACAATCTAACCTGGAGCATTCCATTAACCAATCGCTTTTCGTTGATCCAATCGCTGTTGTCAAAGGGAGAAGCATTCACGGAAGAAGAAAAGCACTCACTCCTGGCATTCCATCAGGAGTATCTCCAGACGATCCTTCCAAAGTGGCAAGAACTTGCTCAGCAGCCCAACATTGCCTTTTCCGTTTCTGCTTTCTACCATCCAATTCTCCCGCTGCTCTGTGACGCCACAGTAGCGCGGGAAAGTACGCCGAATCTTGTTCTTCCTTCGCATCCTTTTCGCTTTCCCGAAGATGCCGAATGGCAAGTGCAATCTGCCAGGGAGTCGTTTATAGCGCTTTTTGGCAAAGCTCCTATTGGGACCTGGCCCCCCGAAGGAGCAGTGAGTGTGGAAGTACTTCACCTCTTCCAGCGTCTCGGTTTTCAATGGTGCGCTACCGATGCACAGATTCTGGAGCGTTCCCTTCCGAATCCAGATCCGCTGGCAGCGTATTTTCCGTACCGTTTTCAGGGACCGGATGGCGAAATCACCATTTTCTTCCGGGATCACATTCTCTCAGATCTAATCGGCTTTGTATACAGTCGCTGGAATGCGCAGGATGCGGTCAACGATTTCCTTAGCCGGCTCCGATCAATTCGTAACGCGCTTATTGAGCGCTTCGGCGAAACAGTATTGGAGCGGGCTGTCGTGCCCGTCATCCTGGACGGCGAAAACTGCTGGGAGTACTATCCCAATAATGGCTACGACTTTGTCCATACACTGTGCGATGCTCTTGAAGCTGCTGAAGATCTCCAGACCGTGCTGTTCGATACCCTTGCAATCGAACCATCTGATCGCCAATTAACAACCATTGCAGCAGGATCGTGGATTAACGCCGATTTCCGGATCTGGATCGGCTCGCCCGAAGACAACACTGCCTGGGACCTTCTATTCCACGCGCGCCAGTCTCTGATGGAACAAAAGCAAGCGCTTCTCCCATCGGTATGGCAGCAGGCTCGTGAACACCTCGCCATTGCTGAAGGTTCGGACTGGTTCTGGTGGTATGGAGAAGAACATTCTTCCGCCAACGATCCCATTTTCGATGAACTCTTTCGCTGGAATCTACAACGCATCTATCACCTCATCCAGCAGCCAGCACCGGAAGTACTGGCTACTCCCATTGAACCTACAATTTCTGCACCCACTGTGAGTGTATCCAAACAGTTCATTACGCCGGAAATCACCGGTAGCTACCGGACCGCTTCTCAATGGGACTATGCCGGGCTGTACGATGCGCCGCTTTCCGGTGGTGTGATGCACCACGGTCAGGATCTGTTCCGCCGCCTCCGGTACGGTACCGATGGACAATTTCTCTACCTCCGCTGTGAGACCGCACACCCGCTGCAAGAACAGGAATCGCTGGCGCTTGCCTTCGTAGCTCCCCATCCGGTAGAACTGCTGTTCTCTCGCTCCGAAATCATCATTCATTCAGCGACCTTACCGCTGACCGTTGATGGGTTCGCAGCCGTTGTTGGAGAAGTCATCGACTGCAAGCTGGCGCTGCAAATGCTCCACCTCGATTCAGAGCACCCGCAGCCATTGCGTCTGCACATCTTTGTCCGCACCCCTTATGGTCGATTCACCTATCCGCCCAGTGGCGTTCTGGTTCTTCACCTTTTCTGACAGCTTCATTATCCACTCGCCAGGGGCTGTTCCCGCTCCTGCGCAATAATCTGTTGCTGCCGTACAGCATACCCAACGGCAGCTTTTTTATCGACTCCCTAACTCCGCCATTTTCACTATTTTTGAATTTTCAATTGAGTTCTGGCAATCAACAGAAGGGCAGCGGGATGGCATACCAGCAGAAAGGTTCCTCGGTATCCCGATGGTTTTTTAACCTCCGATCGTACAAACCACACGCTGGTGAGTGGGCATGGTTACTTCACCGAATCACCGGCATTGGATTAACGGTCTACTTATTTCTCCATATCTCCACCCTTCGGACCCTAACACAAGGCGAAGCAGCATACAACGCAACAGCAGCAACGTTTTTGAGTCCAATCTTCAAATTTTTCGAGTGGGCTCTGTTTTCGCTGGTTGTTTTTCATTCATTCAATGGGCTTCGCATCGTTTTAGTTGACTTTGCTGGTGCTTCACGGTACCACAAAATTATGCTCCGAGCAATCTATGCTATTAGTTTGCTGCTAATGATCTTTATGGCGTACCTCATTTTTGGTAATCCTTTCGAAGTATCAGAGTTAGATTCTCTAACATTATGGCAATGGGTACAACAACTTGTCGGATAGAGGAGGACAGGAAATAATGGCACAACGGTCGACACAGCGGGCACTATCGTGGTACTTGCAACGCATTACCGGTGTTTTTTTGCTGGTCTTTGCTCTGGGACATTATTTGATGGTGCACTGGACGGAATCCAGCGGGCATACATTCGACGCTACCGTTGCACGGCTTCAAAATCCGATTTACGTGTTCCTGTATCTGGGATTCGTCTTGCTGGGTTTTTATCACGGATTGCAGGGAATCTGGAATATCATCCGGGACTTCAAACTTCCTAAAGCGGTATATACCTTATCAGCAATTGTGCTTTTTCTCCTCGGTGCCTACTTTGTATACCTGGGATTTGATACTGTTCTCTCTGTCGAATCGTGGATGAACAAACCGTAAGGGGAAGAAGGAAATGGGAACGATGGTACATCAATACGACGTGGTCATTGTTGGTTCGGGTGGAGCAGGATTACGGGCAGCAGTTGAGATCAAGCCGCCATACACCTGTGCAGTACTATCCAAAGTGCATCCGCTCCGTTCCCACACAGGCGCAGCGCAAGGCGGTGTCAGTGCAGCATTAGCAAATGAAGAAGAGGACTCCTGGGAATGGCACGCCTTTGATACGGTCAAAGGCTCCGACTATCTGGGCGATCAGGATGCGATCGAAATTATGTGTCAGGATGCAATCCGCGCTATCATCGAACTGGAACATATGGGAATGCCTTTTTCCCGGCGTAACGATGGAAAAATCGCTCAACGAAACTTCGGAGGGCACACGCGCCCGGAAAATCCTTCTGATCCTAACTCCCGCCGTATTCCCGTGAAACGTGCCTGCTATTCTGCCGATCGCACCGGTCACGTTATGCTTCACACGCTGTACGAAAATGCGATCAAAAACAATGTCCGGTTTTTCTCTGAATTCTTCGTGACCGATCTTCTGCTGAATCAGGGAGCGGTTGTTGGCGTTGTTGCGATAGATCTGATGACACAGGAAATCCACGTTTTCCACGCCAAAGCGGTCCTGTTTGCAACCGGTGGATATGGACGGATTTACCAGGTGACCTCTAATGCCCACGCCGGTACCGGTGATGGATTTGCCATTACTTACCGACGTGGCATCCCGCTGGAGGATATGGAATTTGTGCAGTTCCACCCAACAGGGTTGTACAAATTAGGCATTCTGGTTTCAGAGGCTGCCCGTGGTGAGGGCGGAATTCTGCGGAATCGCCTGGGCGAACGATTTATGGAACGCTATGCACCAACCGTGAAAGATCTGGCACCGCGGGATATGGTCAGTCGTGCAATGCTGATGGAAATTCGGGAAGGACGCGGTATCCCCGCTCCCGATGGGAGTTCCTATATCGGATTGGATCTCACCCATTTACCGGAAGAAGTGATCAACAAAAAGCTCCCGGAAATTACTGGCTTTGCTCGAACCTACCTGGGCGTTGACCCGGTCAAAGAATGGATTCCGGTTCAGCCAACCTGCCATTACGCAATGGGAGGCATTCCTACCGATAACGATGGCAGGGTGGTCATCGATGAAAACAATACTCCCATTCCCGGATTCTACGCAGCGGGCGAAGCTGCCTGTGTTAGCGTCCACGGCGCCAATCGGCTGGGGACCAACTCGTTGCTGGATCTGATTGTGTTCGGTCGCCGGGCTGGTAAAGCCATTATGGAATTTCTCAATAGCGGTGCAGAATTTATCCCGCTGCCAAAGGACGCAGCCGAATGGACCGAATCCCAAATCCAGTGGCTGCTCTCTTCACAAAACGGTGAGCGCGTTGCACACATTCGCAGCGATCTCCAGAAAGCAATGATGGAATATGCTGGCGTGTTTCGAACTGAAGAATCCCTACAAAAAATGGCATCGATCCTCTCGGAACTTCGGGAGCGATATTCGAAGGTTGCGATTGACGACAAAGGTAAACAGTTCAACACGGATTTGATCGAAGCGCTGGAACTGCGAAATCTCTTAGACACCGCTGAAGCCGTGGTCTATGGTGCCTTAAATCGCACAGAATCTCGCGGCGCGCACTATCGGGAAGATTATCCCAAGCGGGACGACGACAACTGGCTCAAACATACGCTGTTGTACTACCGCGAGAATCAAGCACCAGAGATCAAATACAAGCCCGTGCGCATTACCAAATACCAGCCAATGGAGCGGAAGTACTAAGGGCACATTGTATGACGGTATATCAGCGCCTGTTACACATTCAGCAAACGAAGCAAACGCGCCTGTGCGTTGGACTGGATCCCCTTCCAGGACGGCTACCGAAAGGTGTCCATCGGAACGTTGCCTACTTCCTGCTGGAAATTTTTGATGCAACACTTCCCTATAGTTGTGCGTACAAATTTAATCTCGCCTTCTTTGAACAGATGGGAAGCAGTGGCCTCCATACGCTGGAACATCTCTTGCGCACCATATACGAAGTAACCGCTTCCGAAGATCAACGCCCGATCCTGATCGCCGACGTTAAGCGATCCGACGTTCCCCACACCGCTGCAAGTTATGCCTCAGCATACCTCGACGTTTTCCCCTTTGACGCCGTTACGGTAAATCCGCTGCTGGGAAGTGATAGCATTCAGCCGTTCCTGCGATTTTCCAACAGTCTGGTGTTCCTGTTAGCGGTCACATCGAACCCCGGCGCCAGCGACTTTCTCTTAGCACCGTGTGGCGATCGTCCATTGTTCGAACGCATCGTGGAAAAAACAGCAACGCTGGCAAGCCACGAACACATTGGCTACGTCGTCGGAGCAACCTATCCGGAGATATTCCGCTCTCTCCGATCCGCCTATCCTTCCCATTTCTTTCTTGTCCCCGGTATCGGTGCCCAGGGCGGCGATATGGCGCAATTACGCGAAGCCAACCAGAATCGTCCGGCGCTCTTCACCGTGAGCCGATCGATCCTGTATGCTTCGTTATCGACAGATTTTGCCGAAGCAGCTCGCCGGCAGGCAGAGCGATTCCAGCAAGAAAGCTGGTAACTTTCTGTATCAAACTTTATAAGCAACATTCTTTCCTTCCATTCCCTATTTCCCCATTTCTCCCGATATTTGTAGTTCGACGATCGTTCCATAAAAAGGGTTTTCGCAATGTCGGAGCAGCACGCAGCAGAATCCATTGCTTTTTCTGAAGAAGAGCTGCAGCAAATTGAGGCGATCAAAGCGCGCTATCCACACCCAAAAGCTGCCCTGATGCCGGTGCTCTGGATGGCACAAAAAAAATTTGGCTGGATTTCAACGGATGTAATGAAATACGTCGCTGAGCTTCTGAACCTTCCCTATGCTCACGTCCAGGGTGTGGTACGATTCTACACGATGTACTTCAAGAAACCGATGGGGAAATACCATATCCAGGTGTGCACCAATGTCTCCTGTATGCTCCGAGGAGCGTATGATCTGTGGGACTACCTGCGCAAGAAATACAACATCGACCACCTGGAGCGAACTCCCGATGGATTGGTCTCGCTGGAAGAAGTAGAGTGCATGGGCGCCTGCGGTGGGGCTCCTATGATCGCCATTAACGAAGACTACTACGAAAATCTGGACCTTGAGAAACTGGAAAAAATTTTACAAGATGTTGTTCACAAAGAAGGATAAGCAATGACGACCCGTCGTGAGTTTTTGCAATGGCTGGTTTCCGCCACGTTAGTTACCAGCGCTGGTATCGCCTCCGCCCTGCCCCTGCGTCTGTTCCGGGACTCAAAGAATCGCATTCTCGGGGAAATCACTATTTCCGTTGCGGACTACCCGGAATTGCAGACGGTTTTCGGTTCTGTGATTCTGGAAATTGATGGTTTGCCAAGCGCTGATCAATGTGCAGGACAGAGTAAAATTGTGGTGACCCGGCTTAGCAATGATCAATTCGCTGCCGTATCTGCTCGTTGTACCCACGCCGGTTGTTGCGTTTCTCCCTATGACGCCCAGCAAGGATTTATCAACTGTAGCTGCCACGGTTCGCGATTCACTGCTGAGGGGCAGGTGATACAAGGACCAGCAACAGAACCTTTGAAACAATACGGAACCAACTTTGATGGAACGTTGCTGACCATTACCATTCCGGGGCTGGTCAATGTTCCAGAGGCAGATTTCCCGACCTCAACGGCGATTCTCAACGTTTCACCGAATCCGAACCGTGGAACGGTTACTGTCCAGTTCTCACTTGCACATCCAGAACCCATCGAGCTATCGATCTTTTCGATCGACGGGCGCCAGGTGCATCGCCTACTTCGCTCTGAATTCAACAGCGGGCTGCACGGTGTTCCTTTGCAATTTAACCTTCCACCGGGAACCTACTTTTTGCGCCTGAGCACAGCAAGCGGAACCGTTCAGGACGTTGCCATCACAGTCCAACCATAGAGCTGTATCTCAACATCCCTTTGCAGCAGTTGTCCTGGCAGGAGGATTCAGTCGGCGGTTTGGCGCGCCAAAGGCAACGGCGCCTTTCTGCCACTTTCGCCTCCTGGATCACGCTGTTTCTCTCGCTCGCCAGCTTACCCCACACGTATGGATCATTAGCAGTCTGCTTTTCTCCGTTCGTGATCCGCGAGTACGCCGGCTGCTGGATCGCTTTCCCTCCGAAGGTCCCTTAGCCGGCATTCTCACCGCTTTCGAGCAGATACCGCACTCCTGGATCGCTGTATTCCCGGTGGATATGCCATTTCTATATCCAGCGATTTACCGCCACCTCTGGCGTCATCAGCAAACAGCTCCGATCCTATGCACCGCAACCTGCGATTCTCGCTATCCCTTAGTAGCACTCTGGAATCGCTCAACCTATCCGCAACTTAAAGCTCTGTTCCAGCAGGGCATTCGCAGCGTCTTTCAGGCACTGGAATCCCTACCCCACGCATTTGTTGACTGCGCAGCTTTTGCTCGAAACACTTTCCCCTCCCCATTCTTTAACATCCATACTCCCGAAGACTACCAGCAGGTGCAATGGTGGTGCCGTCGAATGAATATATGGAAAAAATCAGGTACGCAGCCAGCATCTTCTCAACACGGATAGCTCAAACGCCCCGGACATCCGGTCCCCAGATGTACTTGTGAATCTGCAACTGAAGCCGGATGGGTAAGTGTGTTTCCAGAATCCACTCTGCTAACTGCCGGGGTTCCAGCCACTGCCACACGGGAGAAAACAGCACTGCTGCGGTCCGCTCAAGCAACTGATATTTCTCTACGATCTCCAGCGCCCATTCAAAATCTTCCCGATTGCCAATGACAAATTTCACCTCATCCTGTTCGCGCAATGCCTCCAGGTTAGGATAATAGTTCAGCGGCGCCATTTTCGATGATGGACATTTCACATCCACAATTCGGATGACCCGTGGATCACATAGCTGAATATCAATATGCCCACCAGTCTCCACCGCAACGGTATAGCCCAGGTCGCAGAGGAGCTCCATCAATGGGAACACATTGATCTGCTCCAGGGGTTCGCCTCCCGTAAACTCCACAAATTTCACCTTATGCTGCGCAACTGCGTGCAGAATCTCCGCACCGGTCATTTTCTGAGCCGGAAGCCGGCGATCCACTGCATACTGCGTATCGCACCATTTACACCGCAGGGAGCACCCGTGCAAGCGAACAAAGACACAGGGTAAACCAGCACGGGTTCCTTCGCCCTGAATCGAATAAAAAATTTCATTGACTTCAAAAGACAAATTTCGTGGATCATCCGTGGGCAGATCTGCTGCCACTGGTTGCTGAAATTTCGGCATCGTCGACAAAATATTCCGATCGTTCTACTGTCTATTGCTGTCTTTTTGTTCCACGACGAACAAGCAGGCGGATGGCTTACAAAATTGCGGTAGTTGGAACGGGCTATGTTGGGTTAGTCACGGGTGTCTGTTTTGCTGAAATCGGCAATGAAGTTGTGTGCGTTGATGTCGATGAAGAAAAAGTTGCGAAGTTGCAGCAAGGAATTGTACCGATTTACGAACCGGGATTGGACGTCCTGCTGGAGCGAAACCTCCGGGAACAACGCATTCAATTTACAACGCAACTGGAATCCGTGCTGCCGTGGGCAGAAATTATTATGCTCTGCCTTCCAACGCCACCTGATGAAGATGGATCTGCCGATCTGAGCTACGTCCTCCAGGTTGCTCGCCAGATAGGAACGTTCTTAAAAGCGAACCAAATCCGGGATCACAAAATTGTCGTGAACAAAAGTACCGTTCCGGTGGGAACGGCTTTCAAAGTGCGGGACACTATCCTTGGCATCTACCCGGAAGCAAACGTCACTGTTGTGAGTAATCCGGAATTTCTGCGCGAAGGATTTGCCGTAGAAGACTTTATGAAACCAGATCGCGTCGTTGTTGGAACCTCCAACCCAGCAGCAGCAGAGGTAATGCGACAACTGTACAAACCCTTTACGCGGAGCGGCAATCCAATTTTTGTGATGGATGAACTGAGCGCCGAGATCACCAAATACGCTGCCAACGCCTTTTTAGCAACCAAAATCTCGTTTATGAATGACATTGCAGCATTCTGTGAAAAAGTCGGTGCGAATGTGGATTTGGTTCGCCTGGCACTGGGAGCGGATCCTCGAATCGGCAAGCGCTTTCTCTTCCCCGGTTTGGGCTATGGCGGCAGTTGCTTTCCCAAGGATCTCAAAGCCATTCTCCGCTCCGCAGCAGAAGTCGGCGTACCGCTCCAGATCATCGAAGCGGCAGAGAATGTCAACCAGCTTCAGATCGAGCGATTTGTATCCAAAATCTTTGAACGATTTGGAGAAAATCTCCACGGTCGCCTCTTTGCCCTCTGGGGTTTAGCCTTTAAACCTAATACGGATGATGTTCGAGAAGCACCGGCATTTAAAGTTATCGACCGGCTCCTGGCAGCAGGGGCACAACTGCGCGTCTATGATCCCGAAGCAATGGAGAACACCCGGAAGCGATACCAGGATCGCATCGAGTACGGAACAACGATGTACCAGACGCTGGACAATGCCGACGCGCTCATCATTGCCACAGAGTGGAATGAGTTTCGCTTCCCGGACTTTGCCGAAATCCGGCACCGTCTCAAAGCGCCGATCATCTTCGACGGGCGCAATGTATTTGATCTGGACACAATGCGACAACAGCAATTCGAATACTACAGTGTTGGTCGACCGCCGGTCGTTCCGGTCACAAATTCCCGGCAATTTGCAGCAAACCCTTGACAGGTTGCGCGAAATTTCGTATATTTGCATTTGGATTAAACAACGAACGGTTCTTTGAAGAACATAAAAAGTCCTCCTTTCAGGGCGAAAGGTGAGAAGGGGAGTGCCCTCCGGTGAGTGGTGACACCGGGGGGCATTTTTATTTTACCACTATCCGAACCTCAGCTCTTGTATTCAGCTTTCCTTTCCCTGACTGCTCTGGAATACACTTTCCTCTTCTCCAGCAACAGTTTCTTCCTCGACAAAAGGGCTCTATGGCAAAATAACCGGAAAAGAACAGCGCCATTCCAATGAGTGATGCTACCCTCTTAGCAGGGAGTGTTTAAGTCCTGAAGCAAATCGCCGATAAGTACGAGCGAACGAAGGATGAAGCAGTGTTCACGGATGAACCGGTAGCGCACAATGCCCGAAGTCAACGGCATACAGGTTCCATTTCTCCCCAGAACATCTTCGACGGCACCGAAGCCGTCGCGTGCGCCCAAAGAGCTTGGTTCCCCAGAACCCTTTGCGAAGGTTCTACAGCGTGCACAGAAACAGTTGCGATTTTCTGCTCACGCTTTAGAGCGACTCCGCAGTCGGGCATTGTATCCCTCCCCTACCGAATTTCAATCGCTGATCAAGGGTATAGAGCTGGCGGCAACCAAAGGGGCACGAAATGCCCTGATTGTAATTGGTCGTAAAGCTTTTGTTGTAAGTGTCGAAAACAAGACTGTGATTACAGCATTAGACCAGCAACAATTGACAGAGCGGATAGTAACAAACATTGACGCGGCGGTCTTTTTTGACAAATAGCAATGCAGGGATGCATTGATTCACAGGGATTGTGAGTGCGAGTGTCTCCTGCGAGGGTTGGACCCACCATCGGGGTGGGGGACCCTCCTGGAACACTCCGATCGACTGAGGAGTGTTCCCCCTGCTGAATCAATGCCCCATTTATTGACACGGAAGCAGGGAAATGTTTCATAAAATGAGGGTCTCCCGATGCCATTGATTCGTTCTCTCACAGCCGGTACATCATCGCTCAAAGCACACCAGCAGCGATTTGATGTAATTGCCAACAACATTGCAAACGTCAATACCATTGGTTACAAAGCCAGCCGGGCAAATTTCATCGAACAGTTTAATCAAACCTTCCGACTGGGGAGTGCGCCGAACATCATTACCGCCGGCGGTATTGGCGGTATTGATCCCCTCCAGATTGGGCTGGGTGTCCGTCTGGGAAGTGTCAAGGTAGATTTTGCCCAGGGCTCGATTAAAGTTACAAACCGCCCAACAGACTTAGCACTTCAGGGTCCCGGTTTCTTCGTTGTCGAACGCAACGGGAAACAATTGTTTACCCGCGCGGGAGCTTTTTCCTTCGACCGAGATGGTTTCCTGGTTGATAGCTCGACGGGAGCGTACGTGCAGGGATACAATCTCAAGAAAGACAGCAATGGGTTGGTCGTTAAAGACTCCAATGGCGTGAACGTTCTGGATCGGACACTGACCAACATCAAGGTTCCGCCAACATTCAAATCGGCACCACGGCAGACGCAAGAGATCAAATTAGCAGGAAATCTGAACGCTTCGCTTGCTGCTGGTGACACGGTGAATCCTACTGTGACCATTTACGACAACCAGGGTGCAGAACACGTACTGCGATTGCAGTTTACGAAATCCGCAACGATCAACCAGTTTACCCTGGAAGTTTTTATTGACGGCGACACCGCCAACCCCATCCCGATCACCGTGGGTGGTGCCTCAGCAACAACGCAGACGATCACGTTCAATGGTGATGGAACGCTCAGCTCTCCGTTGAATTTCACACTAACGGCCGCTGATCTCAATGCGACCTTGTCAGCTATTAACGGAACACCGGTTACTGCCTTCGATGACACAACGCCAAAAGACATCACAGTAATTCTGGCAGAGCCAACGGATTTATTGGGGGGCATTACCCAGTTTGCTGCCCAAAGCACGGTTTCTGTAACCAGTCAGGATGGTTATTCATCCGGCGAATTAGAAAAAATCACCATTGATCAAACGGGAAAAATCATTGGTGCCTTTAGCAATGGGCAGTCGGAGCTTCTGGGTCAGATCGTTATTGCCCAGTTCAACAATCCTGAAGGGTTGCTAAAAGAAGGGAACAACTTCTACAGCGTTACGCCCAACAGTGGTCTGGCAAAAATTGGAACAGCAGTAGAAATCTTCCCTGGAACCGCCATTGCCAGCGGCGCTTTAGAAGAATCGAACGTCGATCTGACAGAGGAATTCACAGATATGATCGCAACCCAGCGCGCATTCCAGGCTGCGGCTCGCGTGGTCACCGTTAGCGATCAGTTTCTCACCGAAATCACCGCTCTCCGGCGGTAATAACCTCCAGCCGGCTCAGGGAAAAGCGCCCTTACGTTTCCCGGTAATGCGAAATGGGCGCTTTTCCTTTTTGCTATTTGGTACAATTTTTTCGCTTACTGTGCGTTTAGCTGTCTTGTTAAGGGTGTAATATAAACCTTCCTTACGCACTCTATCTGCATTTCCCTGCGAACGCATAAAGAGTAAGCGCGACAATAAAAGTGAAGTTTCATAAAATCACGTTTCACGTATGGCAACACTCACGAAAAAGGACATTCTCACAGTCGACTTAGATGTCAAGGAACTCAAAAAGAAGAAGGTAGCTGAATTAGTGGAAATTGCCAAAGAACTGGGAATCCAGAACTATGCAGGCATCCGGAAACAAGATCTGATCTTTAAGATCATCGAAGCCTACCATCAACATCAACAAAGCACAAAAGATGCTCCCAGACAAGACGGCAAAGGAGATGCCGAAGGAGCAATTATCGCTGAAGGCGTTCTGGAGGTTCTCCCCGATGGCTACGGTTTTCTCCGATCTCCCGACTACAACTACCTGCCTTCCCCGGATGACATCTACGTATCACCGTCACAAATTAAGCGATTCGGGCTGCGTACAGGTGATACAGTTCGGGGACAGGTGCGTCCACCGAAAGATGGAGAACGGTTCTTTGCGCTTCTAAAAATCGAAAAAGTCAATCACGTCGATCCTTCGGTCATCAAAGATCGGATTCTGTTTGACAACCTGACGCCGTTCTATCCCACCGAGCGCATCCAACTGGAAACCGTTCCCGGCGAATACGATATGCGCATCATCGATATGCTCTGCCCCATCGGCAAGGGACAGCGGGGGTTGATTGTTTCACCGCCGAAATCCGGGAAAACGATTCTGCTCCAGAAAATCGCCAACAGCATCACGCGCAATCATCCTGAGATTATCCCCATTGTCTTGCTGATCGATGAACGCCCGGAAGAAGTAACGGATATGAAACGTTCGGTGCAGGCAGAAGTGATTTCTTCTACCTTCGATGAACCACCAGAGCGGCACGTGCAGGTTGCTGATATGGTCATTGAAAAAGCCAAGCGGCTGGTGGAAGCAAAGCACGACGTTGTGATCTTACTGGATTCCATCACTCGCCTGGCACGGGCTCATAATGCCGTTGTGCCCCATTCCGGGAAAGTTCTCTCCGGAGGTATTGATGCGTACGCATTGCATAAGCCCAAGCGGTTTTTCGGCTCCGCCCGCAAAGTTGAAGAAGGAGGATCACTCACGATCATCGCTACCGCTCTGATTGATACCGGTAGCCGAATGGACGAAGTCATCTTCGAAGAGTTCAAAGGAACGGGAAATATGGAGCTGGTGCTGGATCGTCGGCTGGCAGAACGGCGCATCTTCCCCGCTATCGATGTTAATCGTTCAGGAACCCGGCGTGAAGAGCTGCTTATTCCTCCCGAGGACCTCAACCGTATCTGGATTCTCCGTAAAGTGCTGAGTGAACTATCGCCACCAGAAGCGATTGAATTTCTCCTTGATCGGCTCAAAGGAACCCGGAATAACAAAGAATTTCTGGAAAATATGAACTGGTAAAGTGAAACCGGACAGGAGTAGAAGTCGCTCCTGTCCGGTCTTTTTTCCTCCTTAACTTCGAACAATTTGAATTTCAACCCGGCGATTTTCCTGCCGTTGATACTCATTCTCTTCCTGTGGATACAATGGCTCCTCCTCTCCCTTTCCAATAACTTCCGCAATCTGCCGCTTCGGCACTCCCAGCTGCCGGAGCATTTGCGCAACCGCCTTTGCCCGCCGCAGCGAAAGCCGCTTATTCACCACCGCATCGCCGCTGGTATCAGTATGCCCGATGATTCGCACTTTCTTGTCTGGATTCTGCCGTAAAAATGCCGCTAACTCCCGCAATCGAGCTGTATCCTGTGCCCGAATCGTTGACTTTCCATACTCAAACCACGCCACAACGATCGAACGATTTTCTTGCCACCGATCCTGCTGAAGCTGTTGCTGTGCCGGTTTTGCCGAAGCGTAGTACGAACGCTGTGCAGAAAGTACGGCATCCAGCCCCGGAAATTTAAATGTTACATTGACAAGTCGAACTGGCGTTGCAACCTGCGGACGCGGGTATGCGATGCGGTAGTACACTTGCAACATCAGGTAGATTTCCCGGAAAATGGACTCCAGTTCAGCAATACTCCGTGGAAAATAGGCTTTTCCCCCGGTTACTGCTGCCATCACTTCCAGCAATCGCCGCTGAGGCGCACCGAATGGGCGTTCGAAGCCAATTACAAATAGCTTGGCATTGAGCCGCCGGGCTTTCAAGACTACATCCAGCGGCGTACTCCAGAAGGAAGCATTATCGAATCCATCGGTAAACAAAATGATCACCTTCCGTTTCGGCACGTTCGCGACAGCATCTATGCCAACCGATGCCGCATCAATGTATGCCGTTCCTCCTGCGAGCAGACCAAATGGAATGAGCGATTGCATTTCCGCCAGATCCATCGTCGGCGGAACGGAGTGATACACTCGGTGATCAAACTGAACAACGGTCACTGCATCCTTACCGGGACGCACATAGCGGAGGGCTTCTCGAAATGCCTGCTCCACAAAGCCAATATCGCCACTCATCGAGCCACTATAGTCCAGCACAAATGCTGTTACGAACGGTGGTGCAATATTTTGCCGGATCTCCCGCACAGAAAAGTCCGTAACAGGATAGGGCTTCCCATCGATGGATTCAACGACAGATCGCCAGAAAGGTCGAAGACTGTCATTGTACGGTGGCGCTAAATTCGCAACGTAATTGCCATAGCGATCCCGAACGGTACAGTACAGGATCACCGAATCGGCACGATCCTGAGCATCAATCAGCGAAATTTCGAGTCTCGGCTGATCCTTCGGCTTCACACTCTGGGCATTGACAATTCCTCGCAGGTACACCGACGGCTGCGTGCTTCGATACTCCTGTGCGGGCGTCCCGCGTGGCACTGTCTTGCTCCGTGCCAGCACGTGTACGATTGCCACAAAAGGATATGCAGAATCTCCCCGATACACCCACAGCGTGTAATGCCTGCCGCTTTTTGGCACGACCTGCTTTCTTCCAATCAGCGGCACCCGCTGCCCTTCCAGGCGAGCGCTGTCCGCATCAGCAACCACCCAGCTGAGGGTGACGGTATCTCCTTCCAGAACCATCGATGGCATAGCGGTAAACGAAACTGGAGGCGGCTGAAAACTTCGACAACTCCAGAACAGGAGGGCAAGACCGAAAAGTGCGAAGAAAAAGCGCTGCTTCATCGCGACCGCTGTTTACTGTGACACAAACTCCCAACGCACGCACTGCAACGAACAGTCTCCCCTTCCTCCTGTTCTTTTTCTCCGGTTAAGAAGGTTCCCTTTTTTCTCAAACATCTGGAAAAAGAAAATCCCTGTTGGGAATTGCTCAGAGCGCAGCAACGTCACACTCTTTCATAGAAGTGTTCCCTTCAGCGTGAACTTCCTGTGGCAGGACACCCCTCCGGGTTGTCCAGGATAATCCAGCAGCCGCCTACCCTACCATTGGCGTTTTTGCCAACTAAAGTCGGCGCTCCAAGTACCTCCAAGTACAACGGTTCCAGTTCATTGGGAGTGCACCCCGCAGGGTGCATCTTTGCCGGCTAAAGCCGGCGCTCCCAGTCGGAGCGCGCACTTCAGTGTGCATTTACTGGGAACGCATCCTTTAGGATGCATTTTTTGCCGACTGAAGTCGGCGCTCCCAGTATGGACAGATCCGTGCGTCTGCCCATCCCGCAGGGACGCATCGTCGCTGCGCCCTTACATTGCACCCGCACCCGTAGGGGCGACCGGCCAGTCGCCCCTACACATTCGCAACATTGCCGACTGAAATCGACGCTCCCAGCCGGAGGAGCGCACACTTCAGCGTGTACCTTGTTCTCAACTCACGTGATCCAGAATCGCCCCCTGATGCCTACCGGACAGTACTGCTGACCTTCGATGGCAGAAAGTAAGCGACCCAGAGACCCAGGAGAATGATGACAGCAGCGGCGGAGAGATAGGAAGCGTACAGCGAGAACCGGAGGAGTCCATTCCCCCAGATAGGACCAACGATGCGGGAAAGACTTTCCACCGACCCCGTTACCCCTTGCAATCGTCCCTGATACTCTGTCGGCACCTGCGCGCTCAGCAAGCTCAGCATCGCAGGTGTTGCCATTCCGCTGCCGATAGAGGACGGCACCAGCACTGCTAAGAACAGGAGTGGTGAGGGCATCACGGTGGCAACGGCTAATCCCGTTCCCATCAGGAGTAGTCCAATCCACAGGGATCGATGTTCTCCCAGCCGTGGAACGACGACTCGTACCAGCCCTCCCTGCGTCAGCACGCCGACGACACCCAGAAATGCGATGGCATAGCTAACCTGATCAGCAGATAATCCAAAACGTCGAAAAACAAACAATGCAAAAGTGGTCTGATACACAGAGACGGCTGCCCACATCAGGAAATCCGCTACCAGGAATGCCCGCATTCCCGGAAACCGTCCCAGTTCCTTAAGCTGCTGCCAGACGGTCGCCTGCCGCATCTCCCGATGCCGTTGCACCGTTTCCGGCAGCCAGCCTGCCGTTGCTACCATCGCAATAAATGCCAAGGCAGCAGCTGCCCACGCAGGAGCGGACAAATCCAGCGGCACCAGAAGCCCTCCCAACAGAGGACCGGCAATGAATCCTATGCCAAAAGCAGCACCCAGCATCCCATATCCTTTTGCCCGCTCGTGCTCTTCCAGAACATCAGCAACATACG
Source organism: Candidatus Kapaibacterium sp. (assembly GCA_015490805.1). GTDB lineage: Bacteria > Bacteroidota > Ignavibacteria > Kapaibacteriales > WFXC01 > WFXC01. The sequence continues at coordinate 90,962 of WFXC01000018.1, read as the reverse complement.
CCCGTGCAATGGTCACGTTTCCTCCTGATAATCCATCGATAATCCGGGAAAGAAACAGCAGCCACAAAGAGTTCGCCACTGCCAGCAGCACAAACCCTGCGGTCGTCCCTAACAGGCTCATCACCAGCATCGGACGCCGTCCAAAGCGGTCTGCTAATGCTCCTAAGAATGGCGATGCCAGAAGCTGAGCAATCGAAAAGGACGCAAAGAGAAATCCAATTTCTACCTCCGATGCACCCAACCGCTCTGCATAAAAAGGCAAGAGCGGGATAATGATGCCGAATCCGATGAGATTAATGATCACAATCGAAAAAATGATGCTCAATGCCCGTTTCTTAAACCGTTCCTGCATTCCGTTCCCTTTTTGCCCACCAACGTCCCTTTTTGCAAAAACGCAAAGAACGAACAACCCTCAAATTGGTTTCTACTGATACCATCGCAGCAGTAGAATCCCGCTTACGATTTCCTGCATCCTTTTGTCCGGACAACTGCCCGGTCAGCAAGATTGCACTCTCCCGTCACCGACGGCGTTTCCCTCTTCGTCCCTTCGACCGTTTCCGCCCTTTGTGCGATCGCTGTTGCGGCTTGCGCGATTCAGCGTCTGGAAGATCGTGTTGTGGCAAGCCAGCAAAACAAAAAACAAATTCTCCCTTGAAACGCAACTGTTCAAATTTTGCCAGCAACTCTTTGACTGTGCCATAGTGATGGGTTTCTGAGGGCATCGTCAAATTACATCCCACGTACGCCGGACGATCAGGAATTACTTCCGCAGCCGTTCGGAGCAGTGGCAACAGTCGATAGGGTGTTTCTAAAATCACCACCGTTCGCGGTTCCTGCGCTAATTCTTCCAATTGTGACTTCCGAATATCAGGAATCCGGCTCAGAAATCCCGCATAGAGAAATTGATTCACGGGAAGGCCGCACATCATTACGGCTGTCATAATCGCTGACGGTCCCGGCACCGGCACAACCTCAGCACCCAACTGGCGCGCTCGCTGCACCAATTCAAATCCCGGATCAGCAACAACGGGCGTTCCAGCATCAGACACCAGCGCTACTTTCTTTGCTTTCCGCAGGTACCCCAGCACCTCTTCCGTCTTCCTCAACTCATTATGCTCATTGAGCACCTCCAGCGGCTTGGAAATGCCGTGATGAAGCAAGATGGGCGCCGTCTCTTTGGGATCTTCGCAAACGATAACATCCACTGCTTTCAGCACTTTCAGGGCTCGAATGGTAATATCGTCTCGATTGCCGATCGGCATAGCAACCAGAAAGAGGGTGCCGAGCTGTGCTTCTTTTGTTCCCGACTGACTTTGTTCTTGCCCGGACTCTGGTGTATCCTTAGACTCCATCTGCGTTCTGTGTTGTAATTTTGCAGTTCTTTATTCTACAAGCAGAAGGGAAACGGTCAAGAATGCCAAAAATTATCGGATCCGACATTCCACACACCCTTGAATTCGAACGCAACTATGATCGCAACAAGGAAAACTGGCGGATTCTTCAGGGCAAAGCAGCACAGATCCTCCGGGGTGGCGGCAGGAAAGCCATCGAAAAACTCCATCAGCAGGGGAAAATGACCGCGCGAGAGCGGATCGAAGCGCTGCTGGATCCCAACACCGGATACCTTGAAATTGGCTTGTTTGCTGCCCACGGAATGTACCAGGAGTACGGCGGTGCTCCATCGGCGGGAGTCGTGGTGGTAATCGGCAAAGTTTCCGGACGCGACTGCATTGTCGTTGCGAACGATGCGACGGTCAAAGCAGGTGCCTGGTTTCCAATGACCTGCAAAAAGAATCTTCGAGCGCAGGAAATTGCAATGGAGAACCACCTGCCGATCATCTATTTGGTCGACTCTGCTGGCGTATTCCTGCCAATGCAGGATGAAATTTTTCCCGATAAGGAGCATTTCGGACGCATTTTCCGCAACAATGCAAAGATGTCGGCAATGGGCATTCCTCAAATTGCCGCGATTATGGGACCGTGCGTTGCTGGCGGTGCCTACCTGCCCATTATGAGTGACGAAGCACTAATCGTCAATAAAACTGGTTACGTGTTTTTAGCCGGTCCAGCTTTAGTCGCAGCAGCTATCGGGGAACAAGCCGACATTGAAGCCCTGGGTGGTGCAACGATGCACGCCTCGATTAGTGGTGTGGTCGATTACAAAGTGGAGAGTGATCAGGAAGCTATTGCAGTGATTCGGTCGATTATGAACAAACTTTCACCGCAAAAAGGACCAAAGCCGCTGTTCGATCGGACAACGCCGCAACCACCGCAATTCGATCCAGACGAAATCTGGGGCATTATCCCGGAAGATCGCACCAGACCCTATGACACCTACCAGTTGTTAGCCCGACTGCTGGACAATTCCGAATTCGAAGAGTACAAAGCAGAGTACGGCAAAACGATCATCTGTGGCTATGGCCGCATCGACGGCTGGAGTGTGGGCATTGTTGCGAACAACCGGAACATTGTCCGAAGTGGCACGGGCGAAATTCAGGTCGGTGGCGTCATCTACAGCGACAGTGCAGACAAAGCCACGCGGTTCATTCTCAACTGCAACCAGAAAGGCATCCCGCTGGTCTTCCTGCAAGATGTAACTGGCTTTATGGTTGGCACGAAAGCTGAACAGGGCGGAATCATCAAAGATGGTGCCAAGATGGTCAATGCTGTTGCAAATTCGGTTGTGCCAAAGTTTACGTTTATCGTCGGCAATAGCTACGGCGCCGGGAATTACGCGATGTGTGGACGTGCTTATGATCCCCGGCTCATCTTTGCTTATCCCACCGCCCGCATTGGGGTGATGGGTGGAGAGCAAGCAGCGCAAACGCTGCTCACCATTCAGGAACGATCACTGAAACGACAGGGAAAACAATTGAGCGAAGAAGCGAAAGAGCAACTGCTTCAGGAAATCAAGCAGCGATATGAGGAACAAACCCTGCCGCTCTATGCGGCAGCCCGGCTCTGGGTTGATGGAATTATCGATCCAACAACCACTCGCAATGTGATTTCCCGCGGCATCCAATGTGCCAGCTATCAACCGCGGTTACCTGAATGGAATGTCGGAGTTATCCAGACATAACGGCAACACGATGCACTGATGCAACAGAACATCGAGCAACCGGATACGGAACAACCGGATGTTGAACACGATCGGCAATTGACAAGGCGACAGCAACGAAAATCCGGGAAAGTTGCAGCCCTCCTGTGGCGCTGGTATCGTATTCTCCGCCTTACGCTTTTGCACTGGTATGCACAACTCCGGAAATATGCGCAGCCAACGATTGTTATCATTGGACAGATCAAAAATTATCGGCACACCGACTACGCACTGCTACTGATCGCTTCGATTACTGGTGTTCTGATCGGTCTATTTACCGTTGTATTCCACCGCGTCTTAGAGCTGGCAGAGCAACTTTTCCACACGGTCTTTTTAGCAGCAGAGACAATTGCCCCCGTCCGGTTGCTGGTTTTCCCTCTCATCCCGGCTTTAGGCGGGTTAGCAGTTGGGATGTTGAACCAGACGGTATTCCGGGGTGTCGGTGGCGTTGGTTTGCTCACCGTTGCACGCGCACTGGCGTTTTCTGATGGAAAACTTCACTGGCGCCATTCCTTGCGGGCAATTCTTACTGCTGCCCTCTCTATTGGCTCCGGTGGCGGTGCTGGACGGGAAGGTCCCTCCGTGTTGCTGGGTGCATCGATTGGATCAACGCTGGGACAAATTTTTCAACTTTCCCCGGAACAACTGCGCATTCTCTGTGGATCGGGAACAGCCGCTGCTATCAGTGCAATCTTTAATGCCCCGCTGGGCGGCATCGTGTTTGCGCTCGAAGCCATTATGGGCGAAGTGGAAATCCGCTCCTTCGTTCCGCTGGTCGTTGCCTCGGTCTTAGCAACAGCAACTACTCGCCTCTTTGTTGGGAATAATCCGCTTCTCATCAGTCCTGATCTGGGCATTCCTGACTTTCCTGAATATATTCTGCTGGCAATCGCCGGGATGCTCAGCGGATTTGTTGCGCTGTATTTTCTTGTAGCCTATCGCAAAGTTTTTCGTGCCATTTATCGACTTCTGCTGCCCATTCCCTTCGTATGGCGACCGGCGATCGGAGGCTTGCTCGCAGGAATCCTGGTGGTCTTCCTCCCCACAATGCTGGAAACAACCTACGAACCGATCAATCAGGCAATCTCTGGCAAAGGAATTCTCTGGATCGCAGCGCTGTCTGTGCTGGCAAAGCCCATCTCCAATGCCATTACCCTGGGCAGCGGCGGTGCTGGTGGAACGATGGCGCCTGCGCTCAAAACTGGTGCTCTTTTTGGCTTCTGTCTCGGCTCCATCATCCAGTTGGTGCTTCCAGAAACCCAGCCCGGATTCTACGCCCTGGTCTGCGCTGCTGCCGTTCTGGCAGGCACCTTCCAGATTCCCTTAGCAGGTGGAATTATCCTCTTTGAAATCAGCGGCAACTACGACCTGATCCTCCCTTTGCTCTTTTCTTCTGTCTTCGCTTCCTTCATTGTGCAGCGTTTCAACGTTCGCACCTTCAATCCCATCCAGGAAAAAATCACCCGCCGTTCTGTTACGCCCTTCACCATTCCCAAGGAATTGCTCAAGGAGTAACCGCAAAACTTCTACTGCGAATCCACATAGATCCACTCGTACAACTGTGCTTCATCTTCGGTAAACTCTTCAGTGGCGGGCAAAAAATCAAAGCCGGCACGCAAGCACGCATCTTCAAAGATCGGCGCCTGCTCCAGTGCAACCAGATATTTCACCGCATAGCGGTTTTCCACCTCTTCAATGTGCTGTGCATAGCCGACCAGTGCATCCATCAGAGCGGGATCTGACTGTACAAAGTCCTGCATAAATTCCTGCAACCGTTCCAGAAATTCTTCTGGCTGTTCTCCAGCATTCGACAGAATTGTCACGATCGTTAGCCGTCTCATTGCCTATAGCATTTTGTTTGAAAAGCTGCGGAGCATATCTACTCGATGGTGCACAGACGGAAACCAGTTCTCCAAATTCTGCTTTTCAGCCTCCTGATCTCAACTGCTGTAGGGCAAACAGCGCCAGCGATCTGGCATCACCTCCAGCAACAATTCTTCCGCACTCCGGAAACGAAGCTGGTTCTTCAATCGCAAACGGGGCAAAAACTGACGCTGTATTACCAGCATCCCTATCGGTTTCGAATGTACCTGAACGGCATCAGGATCTACAGCGATGGGGAAACGCTCTGGCTCTACCGGCCGGAGCAAAACAAGGTAATCATTGCGCAAGCAACGCCCCGGCTGAATACCCCGATCCTCGCCCTTCTCTTGGATACCACGCGCCATCCGGAGCAGTTGCGCCTGTTCCGTGCGCATTCTTCGGAAAATCCGACCATCCGATGGATGCTGCACGCTACATTCCCCGAAGGAACAGGTGCTATTCAACGAGTAGAGTTTGCCCTCACTCAGCAGTATCACCCGCAATCGGTAACGGTTCATTATGCAAATGGGATGACCGAACGCTGGACGGTGAAGGAATTACACCCGCTGCACCCGCATCCTCCTTCTTTCTTTACCCCAACACTGCCTGATTCGGTCGAAACGATCGACTTACGCCTATCAACTCGTTCACCGCAATCCCCCTAAAACGCCAACGACGTGCTACCGCGGCGGATTGATCTGCAGGAATAGATTGTGAAGAGCAAGCCTAAAACTTCAATTGTTCACCACCGCGAAGGACAACAACGGTCGGCAGATCAGTTTCAATATCGCGCAACACCTCCACTTCAAACTCGGGCTTCCAATGCGATGCGTATATGGTTACATCAGTGCGGCGCACAATGCGGAGATCTTCTCGCAGCAACTGCGGGGTATAATGTCCCACCGCTGCTGCTTCAGCAGACAGGCGATTGGGCAATGAAACTTCCGTTATCACCGCTTTGATCTGCGCATCTGCATTCAGCATCTCCCACACCTGAGGATTCGGTCCGGTATCAGAAGTAAAGGCAAACCCGCGATCGCCCTGCTTTACCACATATCCAAGGGTTGGCACCGGGTGATTGCTGCGAAAGGGAATGACATAATACGAACCAATGCGGAAGAGTTGGCCGGCTTCAACAGCTTCGAACTGCACGACTGGATCCTGTCCGTTCGGCAAGCGCAAGTTGCGAAAATCCGTCCAGATCGTGTCATTGAACAAATGCTGCTGCACTGCCTGCAGGGTGGCAGGATGTCCATAGATCCGAAGTGGCACTTGCCGCTGCTGCCACGTACAGCCGAGCAGGAATGGGAGATCTGCAATATGATCAAAATGAGCGTGGGTTAACAAAACGACTTCTATGGATTGCCACTGCTCAACGGGTAGCGCGCCCAGGTGTCCGGCATCGATCAGCAAATGGGTACCAACCTGCAAGCAGGTTGCACTATAAACCCCACATCGACTGCCGGCAGCTCCCAATACGGTTACTTTCATTCGTACTACATCCCCCTGTTCAACCTTCGCCCTGTGCGGTTCCAGCGGTTAGCATCTATCCGGTCATCTGGATTGCCATTCTTACACAAAGGGAAGGGAATGAATCCGTACCGGAAACTCTCGCTTGCCACGACGTACTTTCAATTCGGTTCCTTCTGTACTGTATTCCACCGGCACATATCCCATCCCGATGCCCTCCTTGCGAATTGGTGAGATATTGCCACTGGTAACCGTGCCGACAACCTCACCATTAGCAGCGATCTCATAACCGTGGCGAGGAATATAGCGTTCAGAACCGGTCACAAACCCGACTAATCGGCGTCGAATCCCTTCCTCTTTCACTTTCAGCAAAGTCTCTCGTCCAATGAAATCCCCTTTTTTGAGCTTTGTGATCCATCCCAGCCCTGCTTCCAGTGGATTAGTTGTTTCGTCAATGTCATTGCCATACAGACAGTATCCTTTTTCCAGACGCAGCGTATCGCGAGCGCCCAATCCGGCTGGCTCAATTCCGAACTCTTCTCCCGCTTCCATAATGGCATTCCATACCTTTTCCGCTACTGTTTCATCGCCGCGGAAATACAGCTCAAATCCCAGCTCGCCAGTATATCCTGTGCGGGAAATGATCATTTCCACACCTGCCACTTCTCCCCACACCCAGTGGTAATACTTAACCGGCTCCAGATCCACCGATGCAATTTTTTGCAGCGTTTTCAGCGAATTTGGTCCCTGCACCGCCAGCAGGTTGATTGCATCGCTTAAATCCTCAATTTCCACATCAAAGGACTGGCGATGTGCTTGCAGCCATTCATAGTCCTTTTGAATATTTGCCGCATTCACCACCATCATATACCGATCGCCCAGATGGTAAACCAGCAGGTCATCGATCAAACCGCCATCTGGTTTGCACATTGCCGAATACTGCGCCCGACCTTCATACAGCTTTTTCACATCGTTAATAGTCACGTATTGCAAAAAAGCCTCAGCATCGGCACCCCGGATTTCAAACTCACCCATATGCGAAACATCAAAAAGCCCAACCGATTGCCGCACTGCCAGATGCTCGTGGATGATCCCCTTTGGGTACTGTACAGGCATAGCAAAGCCTGCAAAATCGACGATTTTAGCACCCAGACGCTGATGGATCGCAAAAAACCGTGTTTTTTTCATCGCCTTTCCTTTCATTAGATCCCGACCTACTACGTTGCACGTGTGCACGAAACTTCAAAAATACAAAAAGTCCGGAAGGTGTAGCGACGCTTCCTGCTTTCCGGTTTCCGACCTACTGGTCAGAGTTTCGTATCTTTGCGGTTTCTGAAGAGAAGAAACAAAAGCCGGTGTGTAAAACTATCCCTTGCTGACGGACGGCTGCTTTTCAGAAAGCCACGCCGCAGCGGATAAGCGATATCAACTTGTCTGGTAGGGATTGTTTCTACCAAAAAGCAGGACTTTGAGAATCGAATAGACGACAACAACGGGAAACATCCAATGCTCGCGGGATTGGCAAAGCAACAGACAAGAGAGGCGACGCTAAAACTCATTATTCCGCTCGTTCTCTGCGCTGGAGCTTTCCTGTTCATCGTAGGCTGTTCGCAAGAGGAAGCAACAACCGCAGCATTCCGTCCTGCCGCCGATGGAAAATTCTATGGTGGCACTTTTCGCGTCAACGAAACCGGTGAACTCCGTTCCTTAGACCCTGTTCGGATCAACGACGCGACATCCGCCCACATCGCTGAGCAAATCTACGACGGATTGCTATACATCGATGAAAATCTCCAGCTCCAGCCGGCGCTGGCAAAGCGATGGGAGGTTTCCGAAGATGGGCTCACCTACACCTATCATCTTCGAACGGATGTGTACTTCCATGATAACCCGTGTTTCCCCAACGGGAAAGGTCGGCGCCTCACCGCCTTCGATGTTGAATACTGCTTTCACCGTCTGTGCGACTTCCGCAGTGGAACGATTGGATTCGACTACTTCCGCGGCAAAGTGCTGGGCGCTGATGCCTACTATGAAGCCACGAAAAAAGCAGCAACAGAGAATGTCCCTTTGACGGTTTCTCGCATCGAAGGATTCAAAGCATTGAACGATTCCACATTCCAGATCCGCCTACTGAAACCCTTCGCTCCGTTTGAATACTACGTGGCTCTCAGTTTTTGCTACATCTACCCGAAGGAAGCCGTGGAGTTCTATAAACAGGATTTTTTCAAAAATCCGGTCGGAAGTGGTCCCTTCATCTTTGAATACTGGAAACCTGATCAGGAGCTTCGTTTGCGACGCAATCCGAACTACTGGATGCGAGACTCAGCAGGAAACCAGCTTCCATTCCTGGATGCAATTGTCTTCAGCTTCATCAAAGATAACAAAACCCAATTGCTGGAATTCCGACAGGGAAACTTAGAAGAATGCTACCGCATTCCTTCGGAATTCTTCCCGGACATTATCGATGAAAACAAACAGGCGAAGGGAGAATACAAAAAATACCAGCTCTTTCGCGTGCCCGCCCTTTCCACGCAGTACTACGGAATGCTAACCACCAGCGATATCTTCAAAGACAAGCGGGTTCGGCAGGCATTCTGCTATGCAGTCGATCGGGAACGCATCATCCGATACGTTCTGCACGGACAGGCGGCGGGACCAGCACATTATGGGTTAGTGCCTCCCTCGATGCCAGACTATCCAGCAGAGCGAATCCGCGGGTATCGCTTCGATCCAGAAAAAGCGCAGCAACTGCTGGCAGAAGCTGGCTACCCCGGCGGCAAAGGATTTCCCGAAATTACCCTGCAACTCAACAGTGGCGGTGGGCGCAATGTGCAGATTGCTGAAGCGATCCAGTCAATGCTTCAGGAAAATTTAGGTATCACTGTGCACCTCAAGCAGGTGGAATGGGCTCGACATCTGGAAGAAATCGATGCCGGGAAAGCTCCATTCTTTCGCCTGGGGTGGATCGCTGACTATCCAGACCCTGAAAATTTTCTGAATCTGTTGTACGGGAAGTTAGTTCCCCCCGATGGGGGCATTAGTCCTATCAATTCAACGCGTTATCAAAATCCGGAGTTCGACCGGATCTTTGAACAAGCGCTGCAAACCTTAGATAAACAGGAACGAATGAAGCTGTACTTGCAAGCGGAGCAGATCGCTATCAATGATGCGCCAATGCTGCTGATTTTCTATGATGAAGATTATCGATTCGTTCAGCCTTACGTTCGGGACTACCGGAACAACTCAATGGATCGACGATTGTATAAGTTCGTCTGGTTTGATCCAAAACAGTATGAGCAGTCTCAATAACCAGCAGGTAGAGCAATGTATGAAATTCTCCTCTTTTTTCACGCTTGGCTTCGATGGATTCTCTTAGGATTGCTGGTCATTGCTTTGTATCGTTCCTTTCGGTTCCGCTCCAGCACAGAGTGGAGCAATACCGATGTTCGGATCATTCGCTGGATCGCTCTCATTGCAACTTTTCAATTAGCCCTGGGAGTGCTGCTCTATGCCTTTTTCAGTGCTCCGGTTTCCCATGCCTTTGCCAATCCGGGCTTAGCAATGCGAACAACTTCCTTACGATTCTGGTTTCTGGAACACCCGGTGCTGATGCTCATTATGGTGGCTCTGGCGCATTTCCAGCGAATGAAAGTTCAGCGGCAGGAGCAAGTCGAACAGAAGCGGAAAACCGTTTTGCTGTGGAGTGGCATAATGATCATTCTGATCCTTGCGGGCTCCCCGTTTCCGTGGAGCTCCGTACCACGACCACTGTTTTACATTCCTTAGACGTTTCAGATAGATCGTTCTAAAATCGCCCGTTCAATATCCTCCGCCAATCGCAAAGCCTCTGCTGCTTCTTCTGCTGAAACAGCCGGGGGACGCCCCTGCAGAATAGACTCCAGGAACACCTGTTGTTCCAGCAGTAACGGATTCCCCTGGGGTGTCTCTGGACGTTCGTAAACAATCGTTCGTTCCTCCACTCCCTCCTCGATCGATCCCAGAATCCTCGCTAAATGGTGCGGTGAAACCTCCTGCTTTGGCATCAGGCGATAAACTTCAACCTGCTGATCCGCAAAATCTACGGAAAAATATGCTCCCTCCTGAAAGATCCGCATTTTGCGTAGCACTTTGCGGGATAATCGCGAGGCAGTAAGATTGACGACCGTTCGGTCAAAAGTGAGCCGGACATTGGCAATGTCGGTATATGGGGTGAGAACGGCAACTCCATTTGCAATAACGTCTTTTGGATACTGATTCAGCAGCCAGAGGACGATATCCAGATCGTGGATCATCAAGTCAAACACAACGGAAACGTCCAGTGATCGCGGCTTGAACGGCGCCAGCCGATGTGCTTCAATAAACACAGGATGCAGCTCGTACTGCTTCAGCACCTGCAACGCAGGATTAAACCGCTCAATGTGCCCCACCTGTAACACAACACGTTGCTGTACAGCCAGCGCCGCCAGCTCCTGTGCCTGCGCATACGTGGATGTAATAGGCTTTTCAATAAAACAATGCTTTCCCTGCTCCATCGCTTCCTTTGCTAAGGTGTAGTGTGTTGTTGTCGGTGTCACGATAGCAACCGCATCCACCTGCTGGAGTAAGGCTGAGAAACTGGGAAATGCTTTTACCGCTAACGCTGCTGCAATTTCAGCAGCCCGCTCCTGATCAATGTCGTATACTCCGACGAGTCGGGCAGCGGGCTGCTGTTTCCACAGCCGCGCGTGGATCCGCCCCAGATGCCCAACACCAGCAACACCGATCCGCACCTGTTCCATTATCATTATGCTCGTGGATGTGCATCACGATAGGATCGCTTCAAATGCTCAATGCTGACGTGCGTATAAACCTGCGTGGTCCGCAATGACCGATGTCCCAGAAATTCTCCGACTGCTCGCAGATCCGCCCCTCGATCCAGCAGGTGGGTTGCAAACGTATGCCGGAGTAGGTGTGGGCTTTTGCGTGGTGCTTCGATATTTCCTTCCTCCAGCACCCGTCGAACCAGCCGGTAGATATCCGAGTAAGAGAGTGGTTTGCCAGATTTAGAAACAAAAAATATGTCTGTTTTGGGTTTAAACAGGATATCTCGAATTTCCAGATAATACATCACCGCCCGTCGTGCCTGCTCTCCCATAGGCACAAGACGCTCTTTGCCTCCCTTACCAACAATGCGCACCACCCGCAGCGCCAGGTTCACGTCGACAATGGTTAACCGCAGGAGCTCTCCCACCCGCATTCCCGTAGCATAGAGTAACTCAAAGATCGCCCAATTACGAATCTTGATCGGATCCCGGATTTCGATTGCCTCCTTTTCGAGCCTGGCTAAAATAGCATTGATTTCTTCTTCTCGAAGGAATCCCGGCAGCCGCTGCTCCGTTTTCGGAATTGCAAGAAGCTGTGCGGGATTCTGCTCCAGCCATCCCTGCTGCACACAGTACTTAAAAAAGGAACGGACAGCAGCAATTTTTGTCCCTATGCTGCGCAACGAAAGTCCCTGATCATAGAGATAACCTACAAAGAGGCGAAGGAGAGCAAGGGAAATATGCTGCAACGGGATCTTTCGTTGCTGTGTCTCTTCAACCAAAAAATCATAGAGTTGAGACAATGCGTGACTATAAACCTGCAACGTATGATCCGAGCATCCACGCTCTACGCCACAGTACTGGAGAAACTGTTTCATTGCTTCTACAAAATGCACCATTGTCTGCCTTTTATGTACCTTTTTTCTCGAAAAATTTTATCGATTTCCGCACAGGTGTTGTGCATTTCAAAATTTTGTCGTAAATTTACATTTCGATTGACGCTTGCCTGCTTTATGTCCGCAGCAGCATAAAGCAGTTGCAACCGAAGAAGTTTCAAAAAAGACGGAAGAGAAACAGTAGGGACAGACGGAAGCTCCTTCCGGGGAGTACTTCCATCGTGTCCCTACAGGAGCGAGACGGTAAGGCATGCAGCATCTTTTACCGACACGGTCTCTATGGATCGTCGTTACTGGCATTGTGCTGGCAGGCATCGGCGCTTCCACTGTTCTGTGGAAAGCCCGTATGCCCATCACGAAAATTCAGATTACCGGTTGCCAGCTTCTCGACCCTGCGGAGTTGCAGGCTCTTCTTTCGGATTCCGCGATAGCCCGTGCACATAGCTCGGGAAATTTCGCAACGATCGCTTCTTCATTGCTCCGTCATCCTTTTGTTCAACACGTTTCGCTACATCGAAGTTATCAGACACTGACCATTCACGTTGCCGAAAAACGCCCTGTAGCGTTTGTAGTAGTAAGAAATTCCGTGCCAAAACTTTTACTCCCCGATACCCTTGTTCCCTATCGTTCCTTCCGCACGCCTCTGAGTTTGCCGATTCTGCACGTTCATTCCTTCTCCGCCGCTCGTACCCTTGCGCAATCATTGGTTCAATTTCCAGCCCTTTCACAACGAATTTCCGAAATTATGCTGCGTGATGACCATTATGGCGTTGCTACGACCATCCCCACGACGACGGTTTTGCTCTTCGATCCTCAGCAGTTACCGCAGCAATGGTACAAAGCAGAGCAATTGCTCCAGACACCAGCAGGACAACGGTTTTTTGCACATACGCAATTGATAGATTTTCGGTGGAAACAGAGAGTTATAACATCCAAAAAAAGGGCGCACCGATGGCACAACGCCAGCAATCTCCAGGCCAGAGCGGCTATGCCGACGGCACAATATTAGCCGCGTTAGATATTGGTACAACCAAAATCTGTGCGCTCATCGCTGTTGTCGAACAGGGCGCACCAACAATCGTCGGCGTTGGGCAAGCTGATAGCCAGGGGCTTCACCGTGGCGTTGTGGTCAATATCCAGAAAACCGTACAGGCAATTCAAAGTGCTATGGAAGCGGCTCAACAACAGGCTGGTATCCAGGTGGATGAAGTCATTGCTGGCATTGCGGGCGATCATATCGAAACCATCCAAACGACTTCGTTGATTTCAATTGCCAATCCGGACCACGAAATTACCGAGGAGGATCTGCATCGCCTGTTATCAGAAGCGCAACGTATTCCCTTATCCAGCGATCGGCGCATTTTGCACCTTATTCCTCAGGAATACATCATCGATGGGCAGGATGGAATCATCGACCCTGTCGGAATGAGTGGCATTCGGATGGAGGCAAAGATTCAGTTGGTAACGGCTCTGATTACCGCTGTCGAAAACATTCATCGCTGTGTCAGGCGCGCTGGTTTTGAGGTTGCTGATCTGGTCCTTGAACCCATTGCCAGCGCTAAAGCAGTCCTAACCCCTGAAGAAATGGAAGTAGGGGTGGCTCTCATAGACATTGGGGGTGGAACGACCGACATTGCCGTATTTGAATCTCAGGTACTCCGGTATGCGGACGTCATCGGCATCGGTGGTAATCAAGTTACCGACGACATCCGCCGCGCTTTCGGCATCTTATCGCAACAGGCTGAACAACTGAAACGGGAATATGGACACACGTTCCGGGATACTCTTACGGAGGATGAGACGATCTTGCTACCGGGAATTGGAGGACGTGCCCCGCTGGAACTTTCCCGGTCGCTGCTGACAGAAATTATCCAGCCACGGATGGAGGAAATTGTCGAGTTTGTTATGGCGGCTCTGGTCCAATCTTCCTACGCAGAACACCTTTCAGCCGGTATTGTTTTCACCGGTGGCGGTGCACTCATTCCGGGCCTGGAGGAACTGGCAGCAAAGATCACCGGTATGCCGGTGCGCATTGGATTTCCTCAGCATATCAATCCTTCAGGATTAGCGCAGGAAGTGTATGCGCCGCAATATGCAACGGGAATTGGGCTGCTGCTGTATGCACTGGAACATCCGTCGGTCACCGACTCCCCATCTTACAGCCGGATATCCAGCTCATTTCCCAAGACGGTTCTGGAAAAAGTTCGCAGGTTCCTGCAAGAATTGTGAGAACAAAAGGATGTGGTAATAAATGGAAAGGAGCGAACCGTGATTGACTATGTGACAACTTCGACGCCGGGCGCTTGTATTCGCGTAGTGGGTGTTGGCGGGGGCGGCGGAAATGCCGTTGATAATATGATCCGTCGCGAACTACAAGGGGTGGAGTACATCGTGGCGAATACCGACTTACAGGCGCTGGAACGCAGTCTAGCACCCATCAAGGTGCAATTGGGAAAAGAGCTGACCAAAGGCTTGGGTGCCGGCGCCAATCCCGATATTGGGCGAAAAGCGGCGCAGGAGAGTCTGGATGAAATCCGGGAACTGCTCGACGGCAGTGATATGGTGTTCGTCACTGCCGGGATGGGTGGTGGAACGGGTACCGGTGCAGCACCGTTGATCGCTCAGGTTGCTCGTGAACTGCAAGCATTAGTTGTCGGCATTGTGACCAAGCCCTTTGCGTGGGAAGCGAAACAACGGATGAAAATTGCTGAAGCGGGAATTGCGGAAATGCGGCAGCACGTGGATGCCCTCATCGTGATCCCCAATCAGCGACTGCTGGAAATCATCGATCCGCACACCCCACTTATGGAAGCTTTTCTCAAGGTTGACGAAGTTCTCTACAATGCAACGCGTGGCATTGCCGATATTATCTCCGGTGTTGGTTACATTAACGTGGACTTTGCTGACGTGCGCACAATTATGGCAAATACCGGCGATGCTTTAATGGGCATCGGCACTGCAACAGGTGAAAATCGAGCACTGGAAGCGGCGCAATCCGCCATCGCTTCGCCTCTGTTAGACGGAATTTCCATTGAAGGTGCTCGCGGATTGCTCATCAATATTACCGCCGATCCTTCACTCACGATGCAGGAAGTTAGCGATGCTATCAGCTTCATTGAAGAATCTGCTGGCGAAGAAGTCAATCTCATCCACGGGGTCGTCTTTGATGAGTCCCTCCAGGAAAATCCGTCAATTACGATCACGGTGATCGCCACCGGATTCTCTGCCCAGCAGGAACAGCAGCGGCGAACTTCCGGACAAGCCTCTACGCAGACAGTGAATCTCAACCCAACCCCTGCCCCGGCAACTTCTGTTTCCTCTCCCCCACCGCAAACGCTCCCGACGCCACCACGAGGCAGCGATCAACTTAAGCGATACGATACGCCTGCTTATATCCGCCGTTCTGCTCAAAACACCAATCAGCCAGACCCTGTTCCCAAAACAGGAACGATGGATAAACCGGCATTTCTCCGAAAAATTATGGACTGACAAAGCCCATGCCCTCCGCAGCACCCTCTTCTGCTGTAACCGAAAGGGGCAGAAGAGGGTTTCTTTTGTATGGTAAACGCAAAAAATTTCGTAAATTCGCAGTATGATGAAACGACAACTGCTCATCGGTCTATCCCTGGCGCTGGTAGCAGTCGTCTGGCTGTCAGCCGAAATTCTATCCTTGGCGTTTTTCACCGCTCAATCTGAGGATGATCAAATTGTGCTGGAGTGGCGAACGCTGGATGAGACTCATATTATACGCTTTGAAATCGAGCGGAAGCGAGCAAAAGAGGAAGAATTTTACAAGATCGGCGAACTACCGGCTAAAGGCTTCGCTGCAACTTATCGCTTCGTCGACACTGACGCTTTTCAAAAAGCAACGCCGCACCCCAAAACGCAGGCGAATATCTACCAATACCGCCTCAAAGCGGTGCGGACAGCAAATTTACCGCCACTCTATAGCGAAACCATTACCGTTACACACACGGTTAGCTCCTTTCGCCGGACCTGGGGAATGATCAAAGAATTGTTCCGCTAATTTGTGAAAACTACTCGCAACCTTTCTACCGGACTATCCTTCCCCTTTTTGTCTCTGCCCTCGTTGTCGCTCCCGATAGTAGCCCCCTTTTATCCCCTCTTTCATTCCCCCCAGCTTTCCGTGTTTGCAAAAATTTCCCGATATTTGCAGTTCTTTTCTCCGATCCACGGTCAAGTAACACAACAAATGCAGAGGGAAGCAACAAATGAAAATTGCGGTCACAGGAGGCGCGGGGTTTATTGGCTCGCATATTGTCGACGCCTACATTGAAGAAGGACACGAGGTCGTTGTCATTGACAATTTTTCAACGGGACGCCGGGAGAACGTGCATCCCTTAGCGAAGATCGTCGAAATGGATATTGCTGATCCAGCAATTGCAGACGTCTTTGCCGAAGAAAAATTCGACGTACTCAACCATCACGCTGCCCAAACCAATGTGCGACATTCGCTGGAACATCCAGAATCCGACATTCAAACGAACATTATAGGTTCCCTGAATCTGTTCGAAGCGGCGCGGAAAACAGGAGTTAAAAAAATCATCTTCGCATCCAGCGGTGGTGCTATTTACGGACAACAACACTTTTTCCCGGCGGATGAACGGCATTCCAAACGTCCTCTATCCCCTTATGGCGTCTCAAAACTGTGGGGTGAAAAATTTCTGGTCTACTACCGCCTTGTTCGGGAGATTCCGCACGTAAGCTTACGGTACACAAACGTGTACGGTCCGCGTCAGAACCCCAAAGGGGAAGCGGGCGTCATTGCGATTTTTATCTCCAAAATGTTGCGCGGCGAATCGCCTGTCATTTATGGCGACGGAACGCAGAGTCGGGACTTCCTCTACGTTGCCGACGCCGTGCAGGCAAATCTCATTGGCTTGCGCGATGACGCTTACGGAATTTTTAACTGTTCCACAGCCTTTGAGCTGAGCATCAACACGCTTTTCCAGCTTCTTAAACACTTAATGCAATTCGAAGGAGAACCGATTTACGCAGACCCGATCCCCGGCGAAGTAGAGCGAAGCGTCTGCTCATACCGCAAACTGCGGAGGAGCCTGGGATGGACACCCAAAGTAGATATTGAGGAAGGTCTGCGTCGTACGATCGAATGGTTCCGCGCCCATCCGGAGTACTGGCAGTCTTAAACAATCCTGCTGGTCTCTGGAATCACAAAGAGTCGAACCTACACCTGGCAAGCCATCCATCCACAGGTGGGGCATTGCCAGCACCCTTCTCGCTTGATCAGGGGCGAACCACAAACCGGGCAGCGAGGCTCTCCGTGGTCACTGACTTCCTCTGACGGTGGATCTCCTTCCTGCGCGTAGAGCGACTGCCCGCGCGCCTTTTGCTCCCGATATACCTTCCACTGCTTGCCAGCTTTAGGTACTGCGGGAACATACACATCGTGTCGAGACCCGCTGCGGTAAACAGTTAGCCCCTTACAGCCCAACTGGTGTGCTAACAAAAACACTTTTTGCATTTCTGCCTTCGTGGCTTCTTCAGGAAAATTCACCGTTTTGGAAACGGACGAATCCACCCACCGCTGCACGGCTGCCAGCGCATAGACGTGATCTTCCGGCGAAATATCATAGGCAGTCACAAAAACGCGGCG
The DNA here is from genome assembly GCA_015490805.1 of Candidatus Kapaibacterium sp. Classification (GTDB taxonomy): domain Bacteria; phylum Bacteroidota; class Ignavibacteria; order Kapaibacteriales; family WFXC01; genus WFXC01. The sequence continues at coordinate 73,199 of WFXC01000018.1, read as the reverse complement.
AATTTCGGGTGGAATATTCGGGAAGTTTCGAATGCTGCCACCATTGACCGCAACGGTGCGAAGAAAGGTTTCTGACCATACCCCCAGTTCTTCCATTTTCCGCTCAAAAACGGGATCGACATAATAGAAATTCCCGATGGATACCCGCTTTTCATACACCAGGCGATAGACCGGCTCAATGCCCGATGAAGTACCCGCAATCATACTGATCGATCCTGTTGGTGCCACGACCGTTGTGTACGTGTTCCGAATACCATACCGGTGAATCTGCCTTACCACTTCATTCCAGTCGTAGTGCCAGAGCGCTGGCTGCTGATACCCTGCAATGGGCAAAAAATCTTCGGTGAATCGGCTTTTTGCAAACAGCGGGAAACTGCCTCGCTCCCGTGCCAGTTGAATAGATTCCAGCTTGGAAAAGTAGTTGATAGTTTCTGCCCAGTGAGCAATATATTCGATGCCCTCACCGCTATTGTAGGGAACGTCCAGCTCGTACAATGCTTCAGCTAATCCCATAATGCCCAGACCAATTTTGCGTGCCAGGAGCGTTTGCCGCTCAATTCGGTGATTGGGATATGCATTGATTTCCAGTACATTTTCCAGAAACCGCGTCGCTGTTCGAACCGTCTGTTCTAAAGCTTCCCACTGTATCTGTCCATTGTGCACAAACTGCCAGAGATTCACCGATCCCAGGTCACAGGATTCGTTGGGATACAGTAGCACTTCTCCACACGGATTGGTTGCCATAATGGGACCCAGCACCTCTAACAGCGGGTTGTAGCGATTGATGTTGTCAGCAAACAACACCCCTGGCTCTGCACTCTTCCACGCTGCTGCTACCACTTTTTGCAGCAAATCCCGCGCGGGCATTGATCGCACCGGCTTGCCCGTTCGAGGATTGATCAAAGAAAACAAAGCTTTCTCTTTGTATGCCTGCCAGAAGTGTTCAGGAATAAGCACGCTGAGATTAAAGTTAGTCAGCACATCTGGCTGTTGCTTAACAGCGATAAATTCCTCAATATCCGGGTGATCCAGATTGAGAATGCCCATATTCGCCCCGCGCCGAATTCCTCCCTGCTTAATAACATCCGTCATTGTATCGAACAGGCGCATAAAGGAGACCGGACCGGAGCTCTGTCCACCGGTAGAGCGGACAATATCCCCCTTCGGACGCAGTGCAGAGAAGTTATAGCCACATCCTCCTCCACTTTGAAAAATCAACGCTGCCTGTTTCAAAGTCTCCATAATTGCCCGCAGGCTATCTTCAATTGCCAGCACAAAGCACGCCATCCCCTGTCCCATCGATGTGCCGAAATTTGCCAGCACTGGCGTATTGGGAAGAAACTTTTTTTGCGTCATCAAATCGAAATATGTCTGCACTTCTTCCGCATAATGATCCAGGTGTCCTTTTGCCAGCAGTTCCAGAATTTCCTCCAGCGAATAGCGCAACCATCCCGCCGCATTATGCCGTTGATAGACCCGATACAGTCCTTGCAAATGATAGCGATTCAACGCAAAATTCCCAATCCCAGCCTTTCCTTCCCACTTATGCAACTGCCGACGTTCAATGCGAAAAGGATGGCCGGGTTTCTTTCGGCGCAGAGCAGGATCAAAGATCACGGAAGGCAGGACAGCGTGAAGTGCCACCCGTTCAAACAGTTGCCGGGGAGTTTCAATGATAGCACCCGTTTCATCTTTGTGCAAATAGCGAGTCGCCAGAATTTGCAAGGCATTAAGATCAAATCGTTTGTCGATCTCATCCAGTTCAGATTTACGGAGTACCCGACACTTTTCTTTCCGAATCAGTGCCCGCTGCTGGCGATACTGATGATACAGTGTCGCAACATCGCTCAACCCGGCCTGCTGTAGTACCTGTTCGACCACATCCTGTACCTGCTCAACCGTCGGGATTCCATCAGTGACTGTTTCCGCCAGTTTCTGAACGACCATTCGGGCAAGGACTTTCGAACGTTCCGAAACTCCTTTCTTGCCCGCTGCTTGCAAAGCTTTCGCGATTGCCCGTTCAATTCGCCGCTGATCGAACGGCACAATTTCACCGTTCCGCTTCTGGATTTGCTGGATTTTCGTGCGCATTACAATTCCTTTCCGATCTGAAAAAACACTCGCACAGGTGTCCAATACGCTCGATCTCTATAGGCAATGCCTCGTCCTACCGTTAAGCTGGCAGGACCGATCGGGGTTGCAATCATCAGTGAAACTCCAACAGCATATCGCAAGCTGCGTAATTGAATAGCGGATGGTTGATTCCACATCCCGGCAACGGCTGCCCGCATTTCAAGATACGTATCAAACAAAATTCGTATGGGCAACTGATACCGCCACTGGAAATGTGCCTGCAAAGTCTGTGTTCCCACCCACTGAGCCTCATACAATCCGGGAAATGTTCGTTCCCCGCCCAGCCGAAAGTATTCGGCGCGAGGGAGCGTCCGGTCGCCAAAGCCAGCGAAAAAGCCATAAGCAATCTTCTGCGTTGCGGCAATTGGCACCCATTGCTGATAGGCAAAAAGGGCTTTAGAAAAGTGGTACCCGTTGGGGAACAAAAGCAAAGGCGATTCAAAGCTGAGCTGAATTTTCCGCCCGCTATCCGGGAAATCTACATTATTGCGGGAATCATACAACAATCCCACCGTTGCTGTCAGCAGAGGACGATAAGGAAGCGTTTGCTGCTGCTGATCTTCCTCAAACCGTTGCTTTAAAAACTCAAATCGCAGCTCTCCCAGAAGCAATCCATCGTGTTGAATCCGGCGATATCCCTGGAGCCGAATGCCATAGCGAAAAAACTGCTCTGCACCAATGCGGGAATGCTCCCATCGATTGTCAACCAATCGCTCACGATATCGGAAGTAGTGCCACCATTGATAAAAAACGCGAGCCTGGAGCGAGAGCGTCGGAAGAATAAGCTGGGAAAATCGAAAGCGCAGCTCCGCTGTCAAATTCCGTTGTCCTCCTCCAACCCATAACGCTAGTTGATGCGCTCTATGAAAAGCATTCTCTTCGGACAACTCAGCGAAGACCTGCGAATGCCGTTCATTATCGATTCGCCCTCCAATGCGCAGCACAGTGGTTGCCCGTTCCTTCACTGACACAACCACCCGAACTTTTCCATAGCTGCTTTCCTCTGCACGAATTGCTGCATCGGCAAACAAGCCTGAATTCATCAATTGCTTCCACCCTTGAATGGCTGCATCGGTGCGAAACGGCTGTCCCTCTCGAAATGACAAAAACTGGCGAATCTGCTGCTGTGGAATTTCCTGATAACCCGTGATGAGAATGGTGTCGATCACCCCACGGGTATAGTCGATCCATAGCGTTTGACGAATCGTATCAAAGGCAACCCAGTGCAAAGCTCCAAATGCGAAGTTATGGCGTCGGAACCACCGTGCCGTCCTTTCGATCATCGCTTTGCGAGTTTGCGGATTCAACGACATTCCCTGAAATGTGCACACAATGGAATCCAATTCCGGAGGGATTGGCAAAGTGGTCAGCCACTCAATCGATCGAATGCTCAGGGTATCGCTCCGGGCATTATGCAACTGCCGCTTTCCTGCTATGCCGCCGGATATTTTTCTGCGTTGTAGCAATGTCAAAAGCTCCGGAATCTGGGATTCTGCTGCTTCTTCCCCCAGCGCAATCAAGCGCTCCAGGTGGGTGAAATCGGTAAAGGAGTGATCACCTAGATCTGGCGTGATCACAACATCTGCTTGCCGAATATGTGCTTGGAGATGTTGTCGCATTGCAACGGAAACCACCTGATCAGCGATCGCCCAGGGAGTTGTGAGCTTTTCAGGTGGCAACAGTGGCGACGTTGTATTGACAACAATCACGATATCCGGCGTAAACTCCTGCACGGCAGCAATAGGGATATTCGCCACCAATCCTCCATCCACCAGCAGGAGCGAATCAATGGCAACGGGGGTATATTGGATAGGGATCGTGGCACTGGCACGCAGCACTCGTGCCAGATCTCCCCGCCGCAGAATCACCGCCTGTCCTGAGACCAAATCTGTTGCAACTGCCCGGAAAGGAATACGGAGACTGTCGAAATTCCGGGCGTGGTACGGTGCATTCCATACGAACTGCTGAAACAGGGTAGCAATCCGGTATCCCTCCGAAATCGCCTGAGGCAGCACCGGTTGCCAGTTGCGGAATCGAAGCTGGAGAATACTGCGATCTTCGGCATACCGTTGATCCAGAAATTGATTTGTTCGCTCCCGCTCACGCTGCAGCGCAAACAACTCTTTCCAGTGGATCGATCGCATCAAACTATCCAACTCTTCAGCGGAATAACCAGCAGCATACAAACCACCGATAACTGCTCCGATGCTGGTACCAGCAATGACATCGATTGGGATCTGATATCGCTCAAAAACCTTCAAAACGCCAATTTGTGCCAGTCCGCGTGCTCCTCCCCCGCTTAATACCAGTGCCACCGTTGGACGCTGCGCCAGTGCGCCACTCAACAGGCTGATCAGCAGGAGGTAGCTCAGCCAGCGGCAATATTTATGACTGTTCAGCGACACTCCCGGCGTACCACGGTTTACGAATGTAGGGGATTGGATCTTCAATCCCTGCCAGCTGAAACCCTCGCAGGCGCAAAGCGCAGGATTCACAGACACCACAGGCATGGTCTTCCGACTGATAGCAACTCCAGGTAAGGTGAAAAGGAACGCCAAGAGAAGCTCCTAACTGCACAATCTCCGCTTTCGAACGGTGGAGCAACGGTGCTTTCAGGACAATGGCAGTCTCCGGTTTTGTGCCTACATCAATGACCCGCTGATATGCTTCGATAAACTCCTGCCGACAATCCGGATAGCCACTGCTGTCCTCCTGGACAGCACCATAAAAAATGACGTTTGCACCCAGCACTTCCGCCCAACTGGTTGCAATGGCTAAGATATGAGCATTCCGGAACGGCACGTATGTATTTGGAATCCGATCAGTATTCAATTGAGGCTCCGGGATTGCCATTTGCTCATCGACCAGGCTACTTCCTCCGATTTTTGCCAGATGCTCAACAGAGACCACCAGCCGTTGAACTGCCTGATAGAAATCCGCCAGGGCGTGGAAAGCCTCCAACTCTTTACGCTCAGTCCGCTGTCCGTAATTCAGGTGCAACGCGGCAATGTCGTAGCCTTCCTCTCTGGCTATGGCGGCACACACTGCCGAATCCATACCGCCACTCATCAGAACCACTGCTAATCCTGCTGCCATTGCTTCAGCTCCGTTTCTTCCAACAAATCCGGTCGTCGTTCTGCTGTTTTTTTGATCGCCTGCTCCAGCCGCCACGCTTCAATCGCTCTATGATCACCACTTAACAATACTTCCGGCACTTTCATTCCCCGGAATTCTGCTGGACGGGTATAAATTGGCGGGTCCAGCAACCCAGCCTGGAAGGAATCGGTTAATGCAGACTCTGCATCTCCCAGCGCACCGGGAAGGAGTCGCACGATCGCATCAATGAGCACCAATGCGGGCAATTCACCCCCACTCAGGACGTAATCCCCGATGGAAATCTCCCGCGTAATCAGGGCATCTCGAATCCGCTGATCAATCCCTTTGTAATGTCCTGCCAGAATGATCAGATTGCGCTTGAGCGAAAGTTCCTGTGCAATGCTCTGCGTCAACCGTTCTCCATCTGGCGTCATATAAATGACCTCATCGTACCGGCGTTCTGCCCGGAGTTGTTCAATACAGGCAAAGACCGGCTCACATCGAATGACCATCCCCGCTCCGCCGCCGAACGGCACATCATCAATCTGGCGATATCTGCCCAGTCCATAATCGTGCAGATTATGGACGACAATTTCTACCACCCCTCGCTCCTGTGCCTTTTTCAAAATGCTGGTCTGCAAAACGGGTGTAATGATCTGCGGAACAGCAGTGATCACATCAATTCTCATCCATTTCTTGCTCATCCGTGTGCCGCAATGGCATCGCTATGTCACTCAATCCCTCCATAAGACGAACGGTGATTTTTCTTCGTTGGTGATCCACAGCAGTGACAAATTCTTCTACCCAGGGAATCGGGTAATCAGCCTCCTGGTGCCGTACTACGAGCACTTCGTGGGCGGGCATTTCCCACACATCCACGACCGTACCGAATGGCTGTGGTGCTCCTTCTTCCCACACCTCATATCCCACAATGGGATGTTCTGCAGCTGCCGCCGTATCCCGTTCAAAACGGAGCGCAGAACGGGGAGCAAATAACCCCATTTCCTGAAACTGGTACACTTCTTCCCGGCTGGTAATCTGCTCGAGCTGGACTAAAAGCCGGCGTTTTCCCCGCGCAACAGCAAATTGCAAGGTGTAGGGCAAAGCAAAACGCTGGGAATACCCCAGATAGACTTCTGTCCCTGCTTCGATAGATTCTACGGTCGCAAACTCAGGGAATAATTCCACAACAAGGCGCCCCTCCACACCGTGGGGTTTGACCACCCACCCTACCAGGACATACACATCCTCCATTTGCCATCACTGGTTGAAATATTTCACCAACTTCGGCACTATACGCCCGACTAACTCCAGATATTGTTTTTGCGACCGGTACAGATTCCGCTGTTGAAACTCTGCCTTTTTGGTTTTCATATCGTAGACATACACATTGATAAAAACCTTGCCATATCGAACATTTAGCGTCCCTGTGATTACCTTATCGGCTCCCAGCTTTGCAGCAACGATCCACCGATCGCTGAGAAACTGCGGATTGTCTGGATTCAAGTTCACCTCTAACACCGCCAGATCCACCGTATCCGGGTGAATCACCACAAAGCGTTGATTCTGCTCCTGCTGCAATGCCTTCGCCAGCGAATCGGCGAGGGTATAACACAATTCGTTGTAGTCCACCAATCCGTGTAGATTCTGGAAAGGAAGCACAGCAACGCGAACCTGCGCATTCGCTGCAATGGTCATTCCCACAAGGAGCAATGCTGCTCCCAAAGCGAGCAATCCTTTCTTCACCATCCTTTGCTCTCCTCCATCATTTCACAGGTCTTCCCTGCACCGCACAGGGAGCCAGTATCACCAAATGGGTCAAAAAGCAGTTACCCCTGGGAACCCAGCGCTTCTTTTACTTTCACAAACTCTTCCCGAATCTGATCGCGCATCGGCTCAATTTGCTCCCATTGCTGCTCCTCTGCTAAGTGCATCAGTCGAATACCCAGTTCAGCAATATGCGGCAACCCAAACTGGAAACACGACCCTTTGATGGTATGCCCGAACCGGCGCATCGCTGCGGCATCCTTAGCAGCAAAAATGGAAGGAAAATCCTCATCCAGTTGCCGAATCCAATCATCAATGAACTCCGGTAACAATTCCCGCACGACGGGATCGTCGGGCAATTGAAAATCTGCCATTCAACTACTCCTATCTCTATTCTGTCACTGTCGATTGCCGCAGCGAAACAACAATTTTCTCCCGAATTGCCTGGGCGACTGCCCGCTGCAAATGATCTTCACTGGCAAGATATTCGGAAATTGCTTCTTCAACCCGACGCTGAATCAATTCCCGAGTGCCAGCCTCCAATGCCACCGCCATTTTATGAATATCCCGCGCCACCGCTTCCAGCGCATCCAACTGAGATTTACTGGCATCTTCCAGCTTCTTCAGCATCTTATCTGCCCGTTCCTCTTCCAGCGTGAAGATAAGAGTTATTGCCAACAAAGACAACATCGTAAACTCCAGCAAGATAGCAAAGAAAATCAGTGAGGGACGCACTGCGGGAATAAACTTCAATCCCCGAATTCCAACGGCAATAATCAGCAAAGCCGCTCCTCCGTACGCCATTCCAGTTACTGCATTTGAATACTCTTCGCTGAAATAATGCGACATATATAGCTTAATCGCTGCTCCTACCCGCAGATGGTTCTTTTGCCACATCCGTGCTTTCTTCGTATCCACAATCTCCTGTACAACATACGAAGAAAAATGTTCTTTGATTCGCCCATACAAAATTTGGTTACGAAATACTACAATATTCTCTTGCCCTTCTTCAAACCCTTGATCAAAAGCCACAAAGAATCGCTTTTGTTCTTTTGCCTCTTCCGGCATTGTCCGTTCCCACACAATCCGGAAGGCGTCTCGAACCCGACTCGGTTGCTCTTCCCATACCTTGAGCAACTCTTCATCGGGAAGAGTGAGCAAATCGATCACATCGTTGGAAAAACCTGTCTGCAATCGTACCTTTGCTTTCGTATTGATAATCTCCCGCTCTACTTTGCGCGCCATATACCCGATGGAAGAAGGTAGAATCAAGGTAAGGAAGACTGCGATCAAAAAGCCAAAATCTAAGGAAAAGATGACAAAGCCATAGGGTTCCAGATATATAGGATGATCCCCCAAAGGCGGGGCTTTCACTAACCATTCTCCTCCCAATCCAATAGCCCCCAAAAATCCTGTTGCCGGTTTCTTAGTATAGCCGTGGACGTCTGCCTTCCGCTCCGCCGGTGTAAAATCAAAAATGTATTCCCGATCTATATAAGCCTTGCGTACCTCTTCCCCGATGTATTGCAAACCAACCCGCGTCGGCGTTGCCTTTACCCCCTGAAAATCTACCAGTTCTTTTCCTTCAGGCTGGAACTGGGATAAAACAAAGCCCTCCACAATTTTTGGCACTACATATTTCTGCAACAACAGCGCACTCACAATAAAAATGAGGGCAAAGACAACTACGTGAACAAATCCCGTATCCACTATTCGCTTCTCATCACTTCGGGCTTTGGCACTCATAGAAGAGTTCTCCCATTTGTGTTTAACAAAAGTTTTCTTTATTGCTCTCACATCTTTCAAAATTGCAATTTCGTAAAAAATTCCGGATTATCCAAGGACTTCTCCAAAATCCTTCCCTAAGCAGCAACATTTTCCACAACAACTGCCAGTCCTTGTCCGACACCAATACAGAGTGTTGCGGCACCATACCGCAAATGCTTGCGGTGCAGTGCACGCACCAGCGTTGTCAAAATCCGGGCACCGCTCATTCCAAGGGGATGTCCGATGGCAATAGCACCGCCATAAATATTGAGTTTGTCCCGTGGGATCGGCATTTCTCGCAAGCACGCAAGGACCTGAGCAGCAAAGGCTTCGTTCAACTCGACCAGATCCAGATCCTCCAGCTGCAATCCTGCCCGTTTCAGCGCTTTCGGCAGCGCATATACCGGTCCCAATCCCATAAATCGTGGATTCACTCCAGCAGCTCCAGAGCTGATATAACGAGCCAGCGGTTGCAACTGCCACTGCCTGACTGCTTCTTCTGAAGCCAGTATCATCACCGCTGCCCCATCATTCATAGAGGAAGCATTTCCAGCCGTGACAGTTCCATTTTTTCGGAAAGCTGGCGGCAACTTTGCCAGCTTTTCCAGCGAAGTATCGGGACGGGGTCCTTCGTCCCTGTCAACAAACACCGGATCTCCTTTGCGTTGTGGAACGGGAACCGGAATGATTTCCTCATCAAAAATTCCAGCTTGTTGAGCAGCGACAGCCCGGCGATGGGATTCCAGTGCATAGGCATCCTGCTCTTCGCGCGAAATACCATACCGCTCTACCAAATTCTCTGCTGTCTCTCCCATCGACTCCAGCGGGAAGAGCTTTTCCATTCGAGGATTCGGAAAGCGCCAGCCCAGTGCTGTATCATAGGCAATCAGATTGCCATACGGATGCTTCGGTCCTGTGGATTTCGGCAACACATACGGCGCTCGACTCATCGACTCAACGCCGCCAACAATAACCAGATCTGCCTCACCGCTGCGAATCGCCCGCGCTCCTTGAATAACTGCCTCCAACGAGGAAGCGCACAGGCGGTTGACCGTAACGCCGGGGACTGAGTCCGGGAAACCCGCTAATAGCAGAGACATCCGGGCAATGTTCCGATTGTCTTCTCCCGCTTGATTGGCACATCCCACAATAACATCATCTACCGCCGCTGGATCAATCCGGGTCCGTTCCACCACTGCTTCCAGCACCAGAGCTAATAAGTCATCGGGACGGACACTGGCAAGCGCCCCTCCATACTTCCCTACTGGGGTTCGCAGAGGTTCAACAATGAATACCGCTCGCTGACTCATATCTTTGCATTCCTTTTGCTTTTCCACTTACAACGAAGCTTTCCGCTCGCAATATTCAATTCGCTGCCGCAAAGCGCCGGGATCATCCGTGTACCGTTGTGCCTCCCGGTACAGCCGCAGCGCAACGGAAAACTGTCCCAGCTTTTCCGCTGCCAGTCCACCCAGCGTTAATACTTCGTAGGAAGGATACTCCCGACGTGCTAATTCGACATACTGGAGGGATCGAGCAAAATTGCCCATCTTGAAATACAGGGCAGCGATTTGCTTGTAGAGCGCATCGATCTTGATGTCAACTTCCTTAGCCGTAAACTGTAATTTTTCAATGTTGTGAAAATGTTCCAGGGCATTTTTCAAATTCCCTTCTCGCTGCTCTGCAAGTCCCAGAACGTATTCCGACACAACATTATCCCCGCCCAGGGCATGGGAAGCACGAATAGCATCACGCCGAGCAACATCAATATTGCCAAGCTCCAGCGCCCAGTAAGCAGCAAGAGACAACAAATAAGCACGGGTGCGGCTGGGTATTTGCTCGTCCGGAATACTGAGCAGTAACTGCACCAATTTGATCGCTTTTTCCAGATCTCCGCTCAGGGAATATCCAAGGGCAAGATGGAACTGGATCCAGACATCGGTTGGATAAGCGTGGTGTGCTGCTTCAAACAAGCGTTGATTACGAAAGATGCGGTAAAAATCTGTCATCTCATAGCCACGATGGATAATCACCAGATCTGAAATCGCCGGCTCATAGGTCAGCCGAAACAGGGATTGTCGAATATCCTCGTGCACTCGCCCTTCAAAAAAGATCTCCTTACTTCGGCGAAAGAGTCGAAGTGCTGGAACATCCAGTGATAGCGTCATCATTGGAATTGGATACCGGTTACGCACAATCACCTGATAGGCGTGGTGTCCCTTTTGCAGCAATCGTTCTAAGCCCGCAACCGAATCTTCCGGCAAATATTCATCGGGATCCATTACCAGAATCCACGGCTGCGTTGCCTGCTGAATTGAAAAATTCCGAGCATCAGCAAAGTTATTATTCCACGCAAAGTGAGATACCTTTACTCCCAGCTTCTCTGCCCGTTCCACAGTCAAATCCCGCGATCCGGTATCCACCACCACCAGCTCCTGTGCAAATTTCTGTGCTGCGTGGATATACCCTTCAATCAAGGGTTCTTCATCCCGCACGATTGTACAAACTGCCAAACTCATCCCAGCACCTTTTATTCCTTATCCAGCGACGTTTCTGCCTGAGATTGCATCCCCTCTAAATCTGCGTAGAAGTGGCGTAACCGCTCCAGTTGTTGCGTCACACTCTGTAATTTTTCCCGCTCACGCTGGACCACTGCTTCCGGCGCTTTTTGCACAAACGCCGGGTTATTCAACTTTCGCTCTACCGTTGCCTTCAGTCCCTCCAGACGCTTTATTTCCTTTTCCATTCGCCGTAATTCCTTCGCCAGATCGATGGAGTCCTGCAGAGAGACAAAAAACTCAACATCGCCAATGACCCCTCCAACGGAACCTGCCGGTTTCTGAAGATCACGCTGAATCTCCAATGGCGAAGCATTTGCTAACTGCGTAATGATTGCCGCATAATGCTGAAACAACGCCAGGGTCTCCTCCGGCGCTTTGATCATCACCGGTACTTTTTGCGACGGGGCAATACCGAACTGTCCCCGGATGCTGCGAATTTCTTCAACAATGCGCTGTACCGTTCCAAATTCCTCCTCGACCGTATCCTGGATGAACTCCTCCTGAACAGTGGGAAATGGCTCAACGCAAATGCTCTGCTCAGCTCGATGTTCATCCAGCCGATGCCATAACTCTTCGGTCAGAAACGGCATTACCGGATGGAGCAGCTTCATAATGGTGTCGCTGATCGTAAGGGAAACGGTCACGAGCATACGCGCCTGCTCTTCATCCGCTTTTGCCAGCAGTACCTTGAAAATTTCCAGATACCAATCGCAAAACTCTTTCCAGACAAAATCGTACAGAATTCGGGCATACTCGTGAAGTCGATACGCTTCCAGTGCCCGACTACTTTCACGAATTGTCCGATGTAACCGGGATAAAATCCATTGCAGTGCATGTTCTTCTGGAAGTTTGGTGATGGCTGCCGGCACCAAACTCTCATCCAGCTCATCCCGCTTCATAAGAAGCAATCGCGTCGCATTCCACAGCTTATTGGCAAAATTCCGCCCGATCTCCATTGTGGGAATATCCTGCGAGCGAATATCTACTTTTAAACGGATATCCTGTCCAATGGGCGCAACGAAAATCACGGTAAACCGCACGGCATCGGCACCATACTTTTCAATAATCTTCAGCGGATCGGGTGAATTTCCCAGCGATTTCGATAGTTTTCGCCCTTTATCATCCCGCAGCAAGCTGGTAAAATAGACATCCCGGAAAGGAATGGTGTTTTTGAATTTCAATGTTGCCATAATCATCCGGGCAACCCAGAAGAAAATGATATCCGGTCCTGTCACCAGTAAATTTGTTGGCAAAAATTTTCGCAACTCCGGAGTATCCTCGGTTTTGCCATCCGCCAGCCACCCCATTGTGGTGAGGGGCCAGAGCCACGAAGAGAACCAGGTATCCAGCACATCAGGATCCTGCTGGAGCGGGACCTCTTCGCCAAGCCCTAATTTCTGCCGGGCTTCCGCCTCTGAGTGCGCTGCCGTATAGCGTCCATCAGGGGCATAATAAACAGGAATTCGGTGTCCCCACCACAACTGCCGGGAAATGCACCAATCCCGAATATTGCGCATCCACTGTTCATAGGTTTTTACCCAGAAATTCGGGAAAAATCGAATCTTACCTTCCAGTACAACTCGAAGTGCTTTTTCCGCCAGCGGCTTCATTTTGACAAACCATTGATCACTGAGCAGTGGCTCGATCGGCTCGCCGCCTCGTTCAGAAAACCCGACATTGTGAACATATTCTCTCTCCTCTACAATCAGATTTTGCTGCCGCAGGGCTTCAGCAACTGCTCTGCGAGCTTCAAACCGCTCCATTCCGGCAAAGGGGCCAGCAAGATCCGTCAAATAGCCTCGCTGATCGATCACACTGGGCATTGGCAGATGATGTCGCTGCCCAATTTCAAAGTCCAGCGGATCGTGAGCAGGTGTCACCTTGAGCGCGCCCGTACCAAATTCCCGATCAACGGCTTCATCGGTAATAACCGGCACATATCGATCGGTTAACGGAATCCGCACTTTTTTCCCTACCAGATGCTGATAGCGAGGATCTTCCGGATGGACCGCAACAGCGACGTCGGCAAAGATTGTCTCCGGACGCACGGTCGCCACCGGAATATAGCCACTGCCATCTTCCAGATAATACTTGAGCACGTACAATGTATCCTTGACTTCGCGATAGATCACTTCTTCATCAGAAATTGCCGACTGCAATTTTGGGGACCAGTTAATAATCCGCTTGCCGCGATAAATCAGTCCTTCATCAAACAGCCGAATAAACACTTCTTCCACAGCTTTGGAAGGTCCGGGATCCAGAGTAAAAATGGTTCGATCCCAATCAGGCGACACACCCAGCGCCCGCAGTTGCTGCAGGATAATGCCACCATACTGCTCTTTCCACTGCCACACGCGTTCCAGGAACTTCTCTCGTCCCAGGTCATACCGGGTTAATCCCTCCTTCGCTAATTGTTGCTCCACTTTCGATTGCGTTGCGATTCCAGCGTGATCAATACCCGGAAACCAGCACACTTCATAGCCTTTCATTCGATGCCACCGGACATAAATATCCTGAATGGTGTTGTTCAAGACGTGCCCCATTGTTAGCATCCCCGTCACATTGGGCGGCGGCATCAGCACGCTGTAAGCGGGTTTGGAACTGGAAGGATCCGCGTGGAACAACTTTCGCTCAATCCACCACTGATACCATTTGTGCTCGACCTGTTGCGGTTGATAGACCGATGCCAAACTCATTGCTTCTCTTCCCCTGACTGTTGACGACTCTGCTTCTGCGCTTTTTCAACCATCCACAAGGTTTTACGGCTAATGCCCAGCATATCCGCTATTTGCTGTCGGGTCAGATGCGCAAAGCGTTCTTTGACAAAGTTAATGTAACGATACCGGAGTTCCTCAATTGAAATCCCCGCTGGTACCTGAAATACATTGCCAGCGATTGCGTGGTCAGCAATGTCCGTTTTCGCCAGCAGGAAATCTTCCAATAACAACTGCTGCCGCTCCCCAGCAGCCGCTGCTGCTTTGCCAACGGCGTGCACGAGCTCTTCCCAATTACCATACCACGGATGCTGCTGAAGCTTTTCCTGCGCCTCCAAAGATATAGTCTTCTTAGGATGGCCTTGCTGCAAAAGCTGTTCAGCCAGTGTCCCTATGTGCTCAACAAATGTTCGCAAAGGCTTGAGTCGGAATTGCACCACCGTTGATTGCAGCGCTTCCGGCACGGAGAAGTCCGGATCATCGGCTAACAATATCATTTGAACCCCTAAGGGATAAGAGGTTGTCTGCCCAGGCACAGCAACCTGCTTTTGTTGCAAAATAGTCAACACCTGCTTCTGTATATCTGGCTGCAATTGATCAAAATGGTGCAAAATAATCGTTCCTCCCCCCAGCCTTAAGAGAACGCCGGGGATCAACATTTCCTGCTTTTCAAACCGCTCTACTTGTCCGATCAGTATACGCTGCAATGCTTCCAACGAGGGAAAATCCGATGGGGTAAATTCCACTACAGGCAGCAGAGCCTGGACATCTTGGTGACTTCGATAATGCAGATACAACGCAACATAGCGTTTCCCGACTCCCGGTTCTCCGACAATACAAAAATGCTGAAGCGGATTGACTGATAATCGGAGCACCTGCTGTGCATCGGCTGCTTCTACACGCTCTGAAAAATGCAACGGCACAGCAAACTGCTGTCGCTGTTGTTCCACATACTGGTAGTAATGCGATCGATATTCGGCAAACAGCACTGCTTTTCTAATTCGGTATCGCAATTCTTCTGCCGCGACCGGCTTGGTGACCAAATCGAAAACACCTGCCTGATATGCCTGCTGTTGAACAGAACGATCCAGAAAAGCGGTAATCAGCACAAATGGAGAAGGCTCAGTGTGCTGGGTTTTTAACTCCTGAAACAATTCCAGCCCATCCATCTTCGGCATTAAGTAATCGCTTAAAATAACGTCTGGCGGTGAATGGTGCTGGAGAAACTCCAGGAGCGCTTCACCCGAATCAAACCACCAACAAAAATACTGCGGTTCCAGAATTCCCTGTAGATACCGCGCCATATGCTGGTCATCTTCCACGATGGCAACTGTTCGATAGCGCATCTTCGAACTCTATTGTTCCGCTTACTTTTTCAATAACATCATTTTCTCACGCTCCCATCCTAAACAGAACTGCAAACTTAACTACACTGCTGCTACCAGAGTAAACATAAAGTACGTTGTCCTGCCGCAAATCATCCTTCCAATCTAAATTCTTACTCTGCTGGTTTGATCGAATATTTAATTTGTTTGCTGTTTCACCGCAAATCATAAACTTCCCGCAATCACGCTTATATCTCTCCGACAGGACTGTATTAACTACCGGCATTCTTGTTATTTTTGATCTTTACTACCCAGCCGACCTTTGCTCTTAACCAATTTGCAAAAGTAAAGCAAAATGTTCGTATATTTGTAAGACTGAAATTGTCGAACAAAGACAGGGGCGAATCGTGAAACGGATAGGAATCCTCTTTGGTGGATTACTGCTTGTAGTCAGCCTCGGTTTCGGTGCTGCAGGATGCACCAGCAAAATTTCCGAAGAGCAGTTGGCGCAAATTCAGGATCTCAAGCGCAAAGAGGCAATGTTGAGGGATGAAATTCAGAAGAAGAAAATCGACATTGCCCAGTTGCGTTCCGAAATTCACAAGCGACAGAGCACTGTAGACGATTGCCAAAAGCGGCTGGAGTTTGTCAAAAGCAAGCTGGCACAGTGGCCCAATGTGTGGCCCGAAGTCAAGCCTTTAGTTCCTCGACAAGAGCAGTAAAACAAAAGCCTGGAGAATAAAAATGCGTGGAGTTATCGCCGTTCTGAGTTTTCTTGCCATTGCAGCTATTGGATGTTCCCAGGGTGTGACACTGCCGAAATCGGAGCTTCTGAAAAAGCCGCTGCAAACACTGACTGCCGCAGAAGCTGACACCGTGATCCACCATTACCAGATGGTGGTTAACGACTTAGAATCGCGATTGAAAGAGCAGAATCAGGAGTACGATGGTCTCCAGAAGCAACTGGCGGATTTAAAAGCGAAACTGAGCGATTGTGAAGAACAACTCTATCAACTCATTGGCGCTACCCCCGAACAGGTCGAGCAATTTCGCCAGCGACTGGGCGTGCTGGAAGGCAAAGTTCGTGAATATCAGCGATACAGCGACGATGAATTAGCTGACCGGCGTTCCGAAGTCGAAAAGCTGGAAGATGAATTGTGGGCACTGCGAGGGATGAAAATCTCGCTTCTGCCGGAATTCTACAACCGATTAGCTGCCCTGGGCAGCAAAATCAAAGCGCTATACAAGAAGAAGAAAATCCGCACCTATGTAGTTGGCACCTGGGCACGGGATCGCGACTGTTTGTGGAACATTGCCGGGAAACCCACGATTTACAACGATCCGTTTTTGTGGCCCAAAATCTGGCTGGCAAATGATGATCAGATTCGCAACCCGGATTTGATTTACCCCGGACAGGTACTGAAGATTCCGCCGAAAGGTCCCAAGACACCGGAAGAAATCAAAGCCGAGCGTCGGTACTGGCGGAACAAGCGGCTGCAACAGCAGGCACAAACTGAGCAGTCAGAAGCGCCAGCAGAACCGTCGCGAGCAGAATAAAAAGCTTTGCTCCTTCGGCTCTGTCCTTACTGGACAACAGGCCACTCTCAAGCAGGAGGTACTTGAAAGCTGAAGGAGCAAGGGGCACACACACACAGCGTTTGCCAGAGATAAGGACGTGGTCCTTATCTCTGGTTTTTGTTTTCTACCATTGTATCTGTGCCTTTCTTTCCTTCCTACTTTTTTTTCGTTAGCACAGCACCATTGAACAGCAAATTCGTAATTTTGTAATTTGGATTACAGCAGCAATCAAAGATAGGCAGTAAAATGAGTCTGGTCGAACTTGCTTTCTCTGCTCCCATCGCAACGATTACGCTCAATCGCCCGGAAAAGCGCAATGCGTTGAGTCCGGATTTACTTCGGCAATTAGCAAGCACTTTAGATACCGTAAATGAGCGCTCCGACATCCGGGCTGTCATTCTGGAAGGTAATGGTCCTGCTTTCTGCGCAGGTGCCGATCTGGCATATCTGCAACAACTGGCACAGTTTTCTATTCTGGAAAATATGGAAGACTCTGCTCTGCTGCAAACTGTTTTCTACAAAATCTTCACCTTCCCCAAACCGGTCATTGCGAAAGTCCACGGACCAGCGATCGCTGGTGGTTGCGGATTGGCTACCGTTTGCGACATTGTCGTAGCAGGGCGGGAAAAAGCCATTTTTGGCTACTCTGAAGTCAGCATTGGATTTATTGCTGCTATCGTTATGGTCTATCTGCTGCGCAAAGTTGGCGATACCACTGCCCGACGACTGCTTCTGACGGCTGAACGCATTTCAGCAGAAGAAGCCCACCGGATGGGGTTAGTCAGTTACGTTGTCCCCGACGACCAGCTCGACCGCTTTACCACAGAACTGGCACAGAAAATTGCCCGGAATAGTGCCTCAGCGCTGCGGCTTACCAAGCAAATGCTGCAGGCGCTCCACGGAATGTCGCTGGAAGCCGGGCTGCAATATGCAGTCAGTATGAACGCTTTAACCCGGATGACGGACGATTGCCAGTCTGGTATTCAACGTTTTCTAAACCGATCTCGGTAAATTGTCGAACAAACCGGTAACGTCAATGCGATTTTTACTGCTGTTGCTGATCTCAATTGTTCCTCTCACTGCGCAGGTCAATGTCCTCCTCGTAGGTTCGGTCAAAGATTCGCTCTCCGGCGAGGCGGTTGGAAACATCTTCTACCGCATTTATACCACAGGCGCCAACCCGCGGCTGGTTGTTAAAGGAACGGTCAAACAGGATGGCTCCTTTCAGGCGCTGCTGCGATCTGGCTCTTCCTATCAAATCGAGTTCACTCACTATACGATCCTCCGTACACGCGACACGATTCAACTGGTACCGGCAGAAACTTTCGAAGAAGTGCCTCGCACCTTTACCGTACTCCGCCTCAAGCCGGATCTGCTGCTACAAAAAGCAAATATCTTTGCCCCAAACTCTGCGGAACTTACGCCGGATGGCGAAAAATTGCTGAAAAATCTGCTTCACCAACTGCGATACAATCGTCAATTGTTCCTCAAAGTTGTATTGCCTGCTAAGCCCGGCGTGAGTAAAGAGCTTTTGCAGCAGCGCCTGAGCACTCTGAAACAGTGGTACGCTCGTCATAAAAACAACTTCTACGTGCGTCGACTGCAATTTCTGATTGACCCAGCAGTTCGCGATACGGTGGACATTCAGATAAAAGTGGCAACGGTTCGGAATTTGTTTGAGTAAAAAAGGAGCTGTCCAGATGAAACTGACGTATTATGGACACGCATGCTTCGGCATTGAAGCGGCAGGAAAACACCTGCTTTTCGATCCCTTCATTACCCCCAATGCGCTGGCATCGCACATTGACGTCGACAGCATCCCGGCGGATTACATTCTCATTTCGCACGCGCATCAGGACCACGTGGCAGACGTCGAACGCATTGCCCAGCGTACCGGGGCACAACTGGTGTCAAACTTCGAGATCATTACCTACTATGCCAACAAGGGACTGAGCAATGGCCAACCGATGAATCACGGCGGGCAATGGAAATTTGACTTTGGTACGGTGAAGTATACCAACGCTGTACACTCCAGCAGCTTTGCCGATGGCACCTATGGCGGGCAACCTGGCGGCTTTATCCTGCAGTCTGAGGGGAAGACCATTTACTATGCTGGCGACACAGCGCTAATGGCGGATATGGAGCTGTATGGGAAATTGTACACTTTCGACCTGGCGATCCTCCCGATTGGAGACTGCTTCACGATGGGTGCGGAAGATGCTGCCATTGCGGCAGACTTGCTCCAGTGCACCAATGTGCTGGGTGTTCATTATGACACTTTTCCTCTGATTCAGATCGATAAAGAACACGCACGGAGTGTCTTCCAGAGCAAAGGCAAAAACCTCATTTTGATGGATATCGGTGCCTCGATGGACATTTAACTGATTGACGCGCAACATTCGCTCAACAGACATAGTCGGGACATCGCGTTGAACGTTGCTACCAGGAGCATTCCGGAGTGCTACAACCAGCAGTTTTCGCGTTGCTGCGTCTCGTGAGACAAGAACGGAAGGATCAATGGATACGCCCTTACCAATCCGCACTGCGCTCTTGAGCGTGTATGACAAAACCAATCTTCAGCCTTTTGCACAGCAGCTTCACAACCTTGGTGTCAAACTGTACGCCAGTGGTGGAACATTTGCATATCTCCAGCAGGCGCACATTCCAGCGGAGCCGCTGGAGCATCTTACCGGCTTCACGGAACTGTTAGATGGGCGAGTCAAAACGCTCCATCCGAAAATTCACGCTGGGATCCTGGCAGACCGAAATCGATCGGAGCATCGGAAACAACTGGAAGAACGCGATATCCCTTTGTTTGATATGGTCGTGGTCAACTTCTATCCCTTCCACCAGGCAGTTGAACAGCAACTTGCAATCGAGCAATCCTTAGCGCTCATCGACATTGGGGGCCCAGCGCTCCTTCGAGCGGCGGCAAAGAATTTTCCGTGGGTTGTTCCTGTCAGCTCGCCTGATCAATACGATCGCATCATCGAGGAACTGCGATCAACTGGCGGCATTTCCCGGGCATTGCGGCAACAACTGGCTGCCACAGCATTTGCCACTACTGCTGCCTACGATGCGCTCATTGCGCAATATCTCACTGATCAAGCGGATCTGCCGCCACACTTTGTACTCAGCATTCCGAACAAAATCTCGCTTCGGTATGGGGAAAATCCCCACCAACAGGCAGCGTTGTACACCGATCCCGATTTGACGTACTTCCAGAAACTCCACGGCAAAGCGCTCTCCTACAACAACCTTCTGGATATGGATGCAGCCGTTCGGCTGATCTTAGAATTTGACCAGCCAACAGCGGCAATTATTAAGCACACCAATCCGTGCGGTGTTGCCTCTGCTCCGACGATTGAAGCAGCATACCGAAAAGCGCTGGCAACAGACCGCACTTCGGCTTTTGGTGGCATTGTCATCTGCAATCGCCCCGTTGATCCGCTGCTGGCAGATGCACTGAACGAAATTTTCCTGGAAGTCATTCTTGCTCCTGCTTTCGACGATACCGCACTGGAGATTCTCAAGCGCAAAAAAAATCGGCGGCTTATCCAGTGGGATCCACAACATGCCCGGCAACTGCTGACACAGCATCGGGACATACGCGCAATTCTCGCTGGATATCTGGTCCAGACTCGCGATGTGCTAAGCTGGAATCCGGATCAACTCCAGGTTGTGACCCATCGGCAACCAACCGATGCGGAATGGACTGCTCTGGAATTCGGCTGGAAAGTCGTAAAGCATATTCGTTCCAATGCCATCGTATTCACATTCACCGATCGCACAGCGGCAATCGGTGCCGGACAGATGTCCCGAATCGATGCACTGCGGTGTGCCGTACTGAAAGCGAAGAATCAGGACATTGACCTTCAGGGCACCATTCTCGCCTCCGACGCCTTTTTCCCCTTTCCGGACTCCATCGAAAAAGCAGCAGAAGCGGGTGCAACGGCAATCATCCAGCCGGGTGGCTCGGTCCGCGACCCTGAAGTCATCGAAGCAGCCAATCGCCACAATCTGGCGATGGTCTTCACTGGCATCCGCCATTTCCAGCACTAAGGGAAAGCGCCTTGAAGGAGCGTTCCCGCGGGGCGAGCGGATACACATGCTTGAAGCACCTGAGAACGCCGGGCGTGCCTCACTACTATCCAGGACACCGATTGGGAACGCCGACTTTCGTTGGCGTCCTACCGGGAGCGCCGACTTCAGTTGGCAGAGAAAGCACGCTGAAGCGTGCGCTCCCAGCGAACTGGGATCGCCTTTCCAGAGGTGCTGGCTTTCGCCGGCACCCTACTGGGAGCGCCGACTTTCGTCGACAAAGAATGCACGCCTAAGAGCGTGCGCTCCCGGCAAATTGGGAGCGCCGGCTTTTGCCGGTACAAATCTGAAAATAGCAGGGCAGACTATCGACACATGTCCCGGTTAACCCAGAGGGTTGTTCATCCTCATCCTCACCCTCCCCTACAGTGGCTTCCGATACACCCATTTGGGAAATCGAAAATCCTTCTGATCCGGCACCTTACTGGCACGGATCCGCAGGATGCGGATCGGATGCTGAGGACGACCATCGGTGGAATCCAGCACCGGGACGATCGGAACAGCAGCGATGGAATCGACCACCTCCATTCCCTCCACCACTCTACCGAAAATCGTAAACTTGCGTGGCAAATCGGGCAAATCCCGGAGGCAGATAAAAACCTGACTGGTATTGGTATTCGGGATTCGACGATTCGCCATCGCCACGCATCCCCGACGGTATCCTTGTCGATAGCTGGGAGTCGCCGGATTCAATTCATCCTCAAACGGCACCCGCCAGATACTCCGCCCGCCGCTGCCCCACTGTTCCTGCCGACTCCGATAGCGACTTTTCGGATCACCAAACTGAATAACAAAACCCTTTGCAATACGATGGATATGCTGTCTATCATAAAATCCCTGGTTCGCCAATCGGACAAAGTTGTACACGGTACGAGGAGCATCGTAGCCATAGAGTCCAATCGTGAACGTTCCTTTCGTCGTCTTCACCTCTGCCAGATGCGTGATAACTGGCTGCTGAACCGAATCAGGGAGAGCTGCTTCAACGGTCACCTCTGAATCTACCGGCATTGGCTGCGGGAGCGGCAGGACCAGGGAACGGGATTTCGGCTGGCAGGCAACCATACAGCAGAACAGGATCAACCACCATCGCTGCATTAGCTCAACAATCCAATGACCAACGCTCCCAGCACAATACGATAGACCACAAAAACCATTGTGGTATGCGTTCGCAGATACGAGAGCAGAAAAGCAATGGCAGCATATCCGCTCAGCGCTGCTGCTGCTGTTGCCACTGCTACATTGAACAATTGATCGGTCGGCACTTGATCGACTAACTGCCAGAATTCCAGAACGCCGCTGGCAAACACCGCAGGAATGCTCAACAGGAAAGAAAATCGAGCAGCAACATCCCGCTTCAATCCCACCAGCAGCCCTCCAGTGATGGTCGTTCCAGACCGAGAAGCGCCCGGAATCAAGGCAAACACCTGGGCAACACCGACTGTCAGTGCTTCCTTTGCCCGAATTTGTGCCAGATCCTTTGTAAATCGAGCGAGCTTCTCAGCAATCCATAAAACCACTGCCAGTCCAATCAGCGCGCTGCCGATCACCACTGGATCCTTTGTCAGGTGTCCCTCGATAAGTTTTTTCGCCGCCAGCCCAATGACCCCAATGGGAATTGAACCAACGATAATCCACCATCCCAGCCGGGCATTGAGCGTCCAGTGAGCAAACGACTGCCGGCGAATCACTGCCTGTTTCAGAAAATCACTGGTAATTCCAGCAATGTCCTGAGCAAAGTACACTAACACGGCAGCCAGCGTCCCCATCTGCACGACTGCCAGAAAGGCAGTCCACTGCTGCGGCTGCTCCATATTGATCAATCCGAGCAGGTGTCCCGCAATCGTCAAATGTGCCGTACTGCTAATGGGCAGAAATTCTGTGAGCCCCTGCAAAATTCCCAGCAAAATCGCTTCCAGTATTCCCATCGTCAGCTTCTATCTGTTTCTGCATTGTCCCTTTATTGCAAAAGTCTCGGCGTCCACTCGCACTGAAACGATCCAGTGTTCGGATAGCTTATCCGCAAACGTCTCACTTTAGCAACGCAACTGCTTTGTGACGGCTAACTTCAGCTCCCATTTGGATCGCACCTTCAGCGATCAACGCACCGGGACCACACAGTCGAAGCGCTATGAATCGATTCTCCAAAAAGAACCTTCTCAAATTCTTGCTTCTACCACTTCAACTACCAGAGTTTTCGTAGTTTTGCCCGTAGCGTAACAGCAGCGGATACAAATGAAGCAAATTAACATCCATATCGACCTGCAAAATCCAACGGGGAACTTCTGGATCGACAACGGTATCGTCGTACTGCACCAGTTGTTCGGCACCGGTACATTGCCAGTATCCCACGTCCTGCAAACCTTAGTCAGGAAATTAGTTGCTCCCACGGGCAAGAAAGGGACATACTACAATCCTGAGACCCGGCAACTGGAGGAATACGACAAAGTCAACTGGATTTTTCCGGCAAATACCTTCATCAGCGTTGCGGGAAAACCAGGGAAGAAGGTCAAGGTCGACGGCAAAGCATATCCCACGCAGCCGCCAGTCTTTGAGCTGGATCTCAAACTCCGCTCGCGGGTGGAACCGTGCGATCTGTGTGGGCAGCTTGCACCCACGACAGACGCCAAAATGTGGATGTTCCCTTTTCTGATCGCCCCGGATAAATTCAGCAATTTCTACCCCTTAGGCCACAGCCACAGTGCCAAAGGCAAGCGCAGTTCGTGGCGCAGTTTCAAATTGTGCCCTCGTTGCGCCTTAGCAGGTCTGGCAGCACTGCTGGGACTGTTGTGGCGCTCAGTTGGTCGGGAAGCGCTCCACTTTTTCCTGTTCCACACCGATCTGGAAACGCTGGCTGCCTTTCATCAAAACGTTCTGAGCCCCCTTCGCCTTCAGGGGCAGAGCGGAGGGAACGTCCCCGTCGCCTTTGCCGGGCCCTATCCGCACGAAACGCTATGGGGGTTGCTGCTGGAGCTGTTCTACCACGTTCGCGACTCCGACCATCTTTCACCGGAAGGACAACAGCTACTGGCAGCAATTCTGGGGGTCACTCTCGAAGATCATCCTACCGCTCCGCGCCCAATGACGCTCTATGCAGTCAGCGGCAAGCCGGGTCAGGCTTTCCAGATGCAAAAGCTCCAGGAAATCACCAAACTCCACATTCTCTACCACCTGTACCGGGGATTTCTGCGCATTGTTCAGCAATTTGATCCCCAAACGCCAGCACGGACGCTCCGCTGGGTTTTCAGTCAATTCAAAGCAGTATATCAGGGCAAACAGGAAACCATCTGGCGCGATAAAATTGCCTGGGCAATTCTGGAGTTCAATGATCCACTCCCCTTTGTGGAAGAATTTCTCTTTGACATTCGCGCCAAAGAAACCTCCCCCAAACCCTTAGCACCGAAGACAACCGACGTGTTCAGTTTCTACATAAAGGAGATCTTCAAGATGAGCGAGCAACTTCAAAAAATCCTGGCAGGTTTTGGTCATTCCTTGGGCAGAGCGGCTGCAGAGCACAGCGAAATGGGCATTCTCTACGCTTTGCGGAATGCCAAAAATCCTGAAACATTTTTGCAGGTGCTCAACGACATCCAGTTTCGATTGAACATTACCATTCCCGAAGCGCTGTTGAATCTGGATCGCTCGCAGCGGATTGACAACGTCCCGTGGATCCGGATCAAGACCCTGCTTTCAATCTACGCAATGAACGCCTTTCTATACAAGGGTGAAAAACAACCAACAACGGAGGAGTAAGCAATGGGAAAAGCAATCGCAATCGGGTACTTAACAAAAGTCTCTGCCGGCAACGTCAATGCTGCCCACACGGAAGGAAACGTGATGGTCGCCAAAAAAGTGACGCTGCCGGACGGCACAACCCTTCCTTACATCTCCGGACAGGCGTTGCGTCGGATGCTCCGGGATCGACTGGAAGAGCTGGGCTACCAGCTTTCCGAACCCTTTGCTGAAGTCAGCGGGCAGGAAGTGACGCCACCGGTGCGTCCGTGGGAGTTCGTGGATGAAGATCTCTTCGGCTACCTGGATCCTTCCGGCGGGAATCGCCGCACTTCTCCCGTCCGCGTCTCTGCTGCTGTTGGACTTTTCCCCTTCCACGGCGATCGGGATCTGGGGACACGCTCTTTTGAGAAATTTGGGCAGAAAATGGAAGCTGGTGGCAATATGTTCGAGACCGAGATCTACAGCAACCTTTTCAAGGGCACCATTCTGGTGGAACTGGATCGCGTTGGGGTGTTCCCAAAACTGGAACACAAAGAGAATCAGGACCAGCAGTTAGACCCAGCGCAGCGCAAGCAGCGGGTTGCCGATCTTTTAGAAGCCCTGAAACTCCTGTGGGGCGGTGGACGGACGGCGCGAATCCTCAGCGATCTTTCTCCGAAATTCTTTGCTTATAGCCGCCTTACGGTCAAACACCCGGTCTTTCTGGAAGCCCTATCGGCGCAGCACGATTCCGGACAGTTCTGGCTGGATCTTGCACCGCTTCACAATGCGCTGGAGAAGTTCCAATCGTACCGAACCACCACAATTTTCGGCATTGATCCCGGCATCTTCGCCAACGAAGGAGAAATTCGAGAGCAGCTTTCCCGCTACGGAAGCATCTACACGGTCCACGAAGCAATTGAAGCAGCGAAACAAGACCTGCAAACGGGATGGAATCTGTTTTAATCGTCGATGTGCGGGCACCGGTTGCCTCCTTCCGGCGCCCGCTGGATCACAACTACCAGCGCTCGCTGCTGCTGCCGCCACCCACAACATTGATCGGCATTGCAGCCGCTGCGCTGGGACTGAGTGATTTCCAGCTCTGGGCACCGGATTCCCCTTTGCGTTCCCTGCGCACCGCTGTCTGGATCCATAATGAGCCGGGCAGAGCACGCGATTTATGGACGCTGCTCAAGATCAAGAGCAACAAAATGCTGCGTTCTCCATACCTTCGGGAACTGTTGTTCTTTGTCCAGTACACCCTGTTCTACGGCGGTCCTGAATCCCTGTTAGCGCAACTGTATCGCGCTTTTCAGGACCCTGCCTATCCGCTTTCCCTTGGGCGCGAAGATGAGTTGCTCCTCATCGATTCTTTACAACTTCAAATCGTTGCTCCCGGTGATCCGGTTTTCTTCGGCACTATTATTCCGGGAGATTTCCGCCAGCAATCTTTCCGCCCTATCCTTGAACCGGGAATTCAGATGGAAGCGCCTTCGGTAGAAGTGCTGCCGAAACGATTCTCTATCGACAAGAAGAACTACCGCAATCCGGAGCATCTGCAACCCTTTAGTTTTCTGCCGCTGCACTACAAAATTCACATTGCAAATATGCCGGCACTGCAATGGCAAAATCGTAGTTTCACCTGGCTCAATTGAAAGGGACAATGGTACAATTGACACCACAGTCATCGGAAACGCCGCCAACGGGATCTCATCCAGAGAATGCACCAGCACACGCTCTTGCCTCCCGATATCTCTCAGCGCCAGCGCTGCGTATCTTAGCCAAACCTGATGTCTCCCTGTGGCAGCACTCGATCGAGGTTCTCACCCTGGGCAAACACCTCTGTGACCGCCTCAACCTTTCCGACCGGCTACGAGCCAAAGCTCTGCTGGCGTGTGCCCTGCACGACATTGGCAAAGCCAATGAGGATTTCCAGGCGTACATCACCGGCAAAACGAAGAAAAGTTTTCCGCACGCACTCGTTTCTTTCCCCTTTGTGCTCATTGCGGAACAATCGATGAATCAAGCAAACGGATGGAATTTGCACAACGATCTTTTAGCCAGCGCTGCGGTCCTGAGCCACCACTCGCCACTCCAGCCAACGCTGTACAAAGATTGCGAACAGGCTCCCTCGCTGACTGAACATCTTCAGAACTTGATCGCAGCGTTGTGGGAATACCTGAAACATTACGGTGTTCAGGGACTACCAGATCCTTCCCGGCTTATCGCTCAGGTCCAGCAACTTCTGCAACAGCTTTCATTCAAGGAATTGCTGGACAACAATCTCGCCAATGTTACCGTCCGGCAAAAGCTGCAATCGCTGCCACCGATGGAGTTTGCCGCTGTCAAAGCGGTACTCCACCTTGCCGATTGGCTGGCTTCAGCAGGTATCCTGGAGATTTCAGGATTATTCCTCCACTACGGCAGGCAGCACATTGAACACTTCACCCGATCGTTCACGCTTCGCAACTTTCAGCAACAGGCAGCGCAGCAGACAACTGATACGCTCTGGCTTCGGGCGCCAACGGGAACCGGCAAAACGGAAGCACTGCTGCTCTGGGCAGGCAATGCCACTCGCATTCTCTACCTTCTCCCAACGCAGGCAACTGCCAATGCAATGTACCGCCGCCTGCAAGCAATCTACGGGGACGAAGCGGTAAGTTTAGTCCACGGACGCTCGAACTTCTTGATTCACCTGCTATCAGAGGAAGAACCGCCACTGGAAAAACAGCTTTTCGGCTCCGTCTTTGCCAAACCCATCACCGTTGCAACCTTAGACCAGTACTTACTGGGTCATCTACACGGTCGTCACTGGGAGGAACGCCGGACGCTGGCACGCTCAGCAACCGTGATTCTGGATGAAATCCACGCTTACGAACCATACACGCTGGGACTTTTAGCCGCCGCTTTTGAACAGGAGCCCCCGAAGAAAGTTGCTTTTGCCAGCGCAACCCTGCCCACTTCCTTGATGGAGCTATTCCCCTCTGGAACGCTCATCGAAGCGGAATTCCCGCTGTGGAAACGGTCTCGCCATCAACTTCGCTTTGAAGGCTCCCCTATCGAAGAAGGATTACCGCTGGCAATGGAATATGCCAGGCAGAACAAAACTGTTCTCATCGTTGCCAACACGGTTCAAACAGCACAGAACCTGTACGATCAACTCCGGGAAACACACGGCTGGGATCGGGTGATGCTTCTCCACTCCCGATTCGCCTTCAGGGATCGACGCCGGAAAGAAGATGCAATCAGTCATCCTGCTCCCGGAACGATCGCCGTGACGACACAAATTGTGGAAGTCAGTCTGGATATTTCCTACGACATCCTCCTTACAGAACTGGCACCGCTGGATGCGATGGTACAGCGAATGGGACGGGTCAACCGGCGTGGGGAACAGTCAGCAGCACCGGTGCACATTTACACCACAGTGGACAAAGGATCGCAGCACATTTATGGCAAAGAAATCTTAGCCTACAGTGCCGAGTTACTCCGGCAACTCCCTGACATCCCCACCGACCGGGACCTCGCCATCGCCACCGAACAACTCTACGAACACATCATCCACCACACGCCCCGGTGGCACGAGCAGTTTGACAGCGGGAAAGCGGCACTTCAGGAAGTCCAGCAAATCCTGGGCTGTTACACAATCGAACTCTCCGATAAGGACCTTCGCAAACTCTTCAGCACCCGGCGGGGAATGATTTCCATCGATGTCTTACCCGAATGCTATCTGGATCAAGCAGTCACGTGGAAGGAGCAAAAGCAGGGCTGGCGCCTTCCCGAACTGCTGGTACCAGTTCCTGCTTACTGGCTCACCGCGCCGGCGGCTTTCTACGATGAACCATCGCTCCGCTGCATTGTCACAACGCTGCCTTACTCCACCGACCACGGATTGAGCCTGCCGCAGGCTGCGGAAGCGACCGACCAGTTTTTCGTATGAAACCTGCTGGATGAAATCTGCTGCTGCTTACTGCGGTAGCTTTTCTACCACCGGCAATGGGAATACTCCCCACGGATCGTCGCCATCCGGGAAAGCGAACAGGGAGCGGAAGTTAAACATTCGTAAGTCATCGGGGGTAATATCCCGCGGATCTGTGTGCCCCATTGCTCTGGTGATTTCCATCATATCCTGATGATACCCCATCAGGTAATTGCGCACGCGCACGGACTTTTCTGGAATGTCCAGTCCTCGCATTCGCCACGGATTATTGGTCGTAATACCGGTTGGACACTGATTGGTATGGCATTTGAGCGACTGGATACACCCCAGCGCCAACATTGGACCACGAGCAGAATCGATGTAATCAGCTCCAAATGCAAAAGCGACCGCAGCGTGGGCAGGGGTAAAAATCCGTCCCGAAAGGCTGAGCACCACTCGATCCCGAATCCGATGGCGCTGCAATTGCCGGTGAAAATAAAACAGGGTTTCGATCGCCCCGCCGAATCCCACGTAGTTTAGGAACAAATTAGCAGCAGCGCCCGTTCCTCCATCTGCTCCATCGATCTGGATAGCATCGGGTCCTTCTCCGGTCTGCGCCATCGCCGTGATCAGCAGATCCACTTCCTCCAGCCGTCCAACGCATAATTTAATCCCCACGGGCAATTCCGTGAGCTTCCGCAATCGCTTGATCCATTCCAGCAACTTCCGAATCCCTTCCTCCGGTGTTTTTGACCACAATTCGTAATGCTGCGGTGGACTCTGGATCGATTTCCCAACCGGAATTTTCCGAATCTCCGCAATTTCTTCGGTTACCTTCTCACCCGGCAAATAGCCGCCTATTCCCGGCTTTGCCCCCTGGGAGAGCTTAATCTGGATCATCCGGATGTTCTCGTGCTGGCGAACCAGCGATTGCAACAGGGCTTCGTCCAGTGCGCGGGTCTCCCTTCCATCGGGTAACGTCACAAAGCGCCCAACCCCGAACTTCCCGGTTCCAATCTGAAAAACCACATCATTGCCGGCGATACCGTGTGGACCGTATCCACCTTCGCCGGTGTTGACGTATGCAACCCCCTTAGCGCCAACACTCAACGCTTCCGCCGCCCGATGGTTGATAGAGCCAAAACTCATCCCGGAAACATTGATCACGTTCCGCACCACAAACGTGCGCACTTCAGGGCGATGTGCGCCGATCTCTACAGCGAACCCATCCGGCCGTTCAAATGCAACACCAAAATGACGGTGCAGCAACCGCGCACCGACGGTATTCTCCACGTCGTAGATGTCCAGTTCTGTCCCAAAGCTGGACACCGATTTCAACCCTTTCGCTTTCTGATAAATGTAATCCCGGACGATTCGGGGAATGGGGCGACCGTCCATATTCCGCTCGTTGAAATACTGCAAAAACTTATCTCGAAACTCCCGCTCAAACAGATAGCGCATCCGCCCCAGGGGTCCATAAATGCGCACAATCGTATGCAGATCCTGCACGAAGGTTTCTCGAATCCCGAACACGATAGCTGCCACTCCCCACGCAGCAAGTGCCCATCCCACAGCGCCAGCAAACAGCCAGTACACGCCGGCGATCGCTATGGCAACGCTGAGCACATCCAGAACCACGGTCAAGGTTTTCCGCCACGGCATCCGCGCTGGCTTCCCCTTCCGCAGCAGCCAGCGGGTTTCCCACCTCGGCTTATACGCCATTAGTCTCTCCTTTCCGTTTATTGCTCACTCGCACTGTATACGCTGGTCTTGGGGGCAACGGTAAAAGCATAGAGTGCAATCCCAACAGCAACGGCTGCATTAAGAGAATCCGCCTGCTCATTCTGTCCGGGGATTCGGATCCATCGATCTGCGTTCGCTGCCATTTCGGGATCAATACCCTGCGCTTCACTGCCGACTATCAACGCCCATTGTGGTGGCACTGTTACCGATGGCAATGGTTCCGCCTGATCTTCCACCATCAGCGCGAAGACTGGCGCATCGGGCAACCGCTGCCGAAACGCTGCTACCACGTCTTCTGCTTCCTCCAGCGCCAGCCGAAAAATAGCGCCCATCGATCCTCGCACTACTTTGGGATTCCAGGGATCGACAGAACCGCGACGTACAATGAGGTTAGGAATACCGAACCAATCAGCCGTTCGGAGAATAGTTCCTAAATTTCCCGGATCACTAATCTGATCGATCAGTAAAAACGGCTTCTGCAACTGCACTGGCAATCGGCGTTGTTGAACAACCGCACAAATTCCCTGCGGATGCTGAGTTGTGCACAACGGTTGCAGCCCGTCTTCCCGGACGCTATAAACTGGAATGCCTGCTGCGCGACACTGCTGAAGCAACGTCGCAAATGACTCTGCCTTTGCCGTATCGACAACGACAAATTCAATACTCATACGGCTTTGCAGCGCTTCCTCGATCAATTTCGCCCCTTCGATCAATGCCTGCTGCCACGCCTGACGGTACTTCCGCTGATGCAACTTCCGCACTTGCTGCCGAAGACGGTGAGGAAGTGGCTTCATCCTCAGTTAACCAGCATCGGTAACCGCTGCCGCAATTGCTGCTTGAGAGAAATCCAATCTGACACCTGCTGCATTTCTTCCCGAACGACCATCAACACTCGCTCCAGCGTTTGCGTCGTAAATCCCAGATACGTGCCCAGCAGTCGAAATAATCGGCGTTCGGAATCTGTCATCCGTTGATCCATTAACATCATCATCGCCAGATCAATCAGGTGATCAAACCGATCCTCGGCAGAATGAGGAATCTGCATTGCCTGGCTGCCATCCTGGAAAAACAGTTGGAGTAGCTCATTGCGGTTAACCCCATACCGCTCAGCTACCTGAATCAGAAAAATCTCCTCCTCTCTCTGGAGATTTCCATCACTCAACGCCAGCGCCAGCAGTCGCAAAAGTGCCGACCGTTGATTTTCTCGATCCATCTTGTTGCTCTATCTTCTGCTCTGTTAGACCTTGAATCGAACGGAAAATTACGAAAAAATCCGGAAAGGAATGGCGAATGTAGATGCGGTTTGCGATTTTGCCTCAATTTCAGCACGTTTCGGCGAAGAAACAGCGCACCAGATGATGGTCGTGAAAGAATGCAGCAGGTTTTACGAACGGGGCTGGTAGTCAGGGCACTCTAAGCGCAGCTCCGCAGTTTGCAATGGCTGCTGCAACAGGGCGCAGAAATGGGGATATCCACGATGGTGTGATCGATAGAAATGGCAGCTAAAGCACATCCGCTGTACTTGTATCACCCCTTGCTGCTGCAATGAGGCGATGATATGCAGCAACACCTCATAAGTCTGTTCCTGTGCCTGAAAGGGAATTGTCTCGAAGGCTTCCGACAACACATCAGCGAAGTTGGGCAGTTGTGCCAGCAGTGCCCTGCCGCTGGCAGTTAGCTCGAAGATCTGGAACCGCTGGTCTTCAGCAAGAAATTGCGACTGCACATATCCTTTCTGGCGCAGCACCCGGAGTGAATCACTGATCGTTGCCATCGTAACGCCAAAATACCGCGCAAGAGCGCTCACTGTGCGATCTTTCGGCTGCCGCAATCGATTCAGCACCCATAAAATCTGGAGTTGCAAAGGGCTGAGCCGGTGTTGTTTGGAAGTGTCTATCAGAAACTGTTTCCACACATCTGCCAGGCGTTCCAGCGCGGCGGCAAAGCGATCAGGAAATGGAGAAAGGTGATGGGAATCGTTCGACATTCACTCCGGGGAAAATTTTCCAACGCTTGTCGGGGCGAGAGGATTCGAACCTCCGACTCCTGCGTCCCGAACGCAGTGCTCTACCTGGCTGAGCTACGCCCCGAATTTCAGCAGGTAGTAAACGACAGAACAGCCGCCGTAGTGCACTACTTTCCCCGCTTCCTGTACTTCAGGAATGTCGAGCAACCGGGGAATGCGCCGACCTTGACCATCCGTTCTTTTCTTCAAACTCAAAAGTAAAACGCCCAGCAACCGGGAAATGCGCCGACTCCCGCTCACCCTTCCGTACTGAATCCCCTGTGCCCGTCCAGCTCGAACAATTTTTCAACGTGCATCCATCGAATGCCGCTGCTCGTCAACTGCTGTAGCAGCGCAACGATATGGTCATCTTCAACGGCACTCCCATCAGCAGTTTGATACCGGGCACGATAGTGGTCGACCAGCAGCACCGTTGCAGGTTCATCCAGCGATAATCTGGTTCCCCGATTTGTCAACGCCACAAACTGAAGGGATCCCACCTGCTGCGGTAATTCCGGGAATGTTGCACCGGGATGCTCCAGGAACACATCCACGCCGACACATCGGACTTCTGCCGGTCGATGGTAGCGCAACGGAATGGCACCCAGATTCATCGGATGCGTTTTCTGCTCCTCCTCCGGCAACTGAATGATTTCCAGCCGTTCGATGATCGCTGCGGTAAAGGCTTCGGTCGTTGCTGTTCCGCCCAGATCGCGCGTCTTGATTCCTTCTTCCAGCGTTCGATGCAAAGCCCGTTCTATAACCAGCGCATGCATAGCCAGCCCCAGATGGCGCAGCAGTTGGAGCCCGGACAACAGCAATGCAGTTGGATTGGCAATCCCTTTGCCCGCAATATCCGGTGCCGATCCGTGGACTGCCTCGAACACCGCATAGTGGTCCCCGATATTCCCACCGGGCGCAACGCCCAATCCTCCGACCAGTCCGGCACACAGATCACTGATGATGTCGCCATACAGATTGGGCATCACCAGAACATCGAACTGTTCGGGACGGGTCACCAACTGCATACTACAGTTATCCACAATCAAATCGCCGATCTCAATGTCAGGATATTCCCTGGCAACTTCCCGGAAACACTCCAGAAACAGCCCGTCGGTCAACTTGTGAATGTTTGCCTTATGAACCGCCACGACACGACGCCGTCCCAAGGAACGCGCTAATTCAAAGGCATACCGAACGATCTTCGTTGATCCGGGACGGCTAATCAATTTCAACCCCTGCGCTACATCGGGGGTCTGGAAGTACTCAATGCCAATGTAGGTGTCCTCGACATTTTCCCGAACAACAATCAGATCAATGTTCGGATACCGGGTTGGAACGCCGGGCAAAGTTCGGGCAGGGCGAACATTGGCATAGAGATCGAGCGCTTTGCGAAGAGCAACATTGACCGAACGGTGTCCTCGTCCCACCGGCGTCGTCGTTGGACCTTTCAGTGCGACGCGATACGTCCGAATTGCTTCGATCGTTTCTTCGGGCAATCCGGATGGACACGACGGGATGCACGACAATCCCGCCTCTTTTTCAATCCACTCGATCGGCACATCAGCGGCATCGAAAATCTGCACGACCGCATCCGCAATCTCCGGCCCGATCCCATCGCCCCGGATCAATACCACCGGAATTTTCTGCATCAACGATTATCCAATTCGTTCCACAATCATCGCAACTGCTTCACCGCCGCCAATGCAGAGGCTGACCAGACCGTAGCGCTTATTATGCTGCTTGAGCGCATACAACAACGTTGTCAATAACCGCGCGCCAGATGCGCCGATCGGATGCCCCAGCGCAACAGCACCGCCGTGGACATTGAGTTTTTCAATGGGGATTCCCAGTTGATCTTTCGCTGCTAATGCAACAACCGCAAAGGCTTCGTTAATTTCAAACAGGTCGATATCCTCCAGCTTCATCCCCGCTTTGTCCAGCACTTTTTTGATGCTACCAGCAGGTGCTGTGGTAAACCATTCCGGATCCTGAGCAAACGCCTCGTGCGCAATAATCCGTGCCATTGGCTGAATGCCCAGTTCCTGCGCCTTCGACTCACTCATTACCATCACAGCAGCAGCACCATCGTTAATCTTGCTGGCATTCGCAGCGGTTACGGTCCCCTCTTTTTCAAAGACCGGTTTCAACTGGGGAATTTTGTCGAACTTTGCCCGTCCCGGCTCTTCGTCTGTGTCAACAATCACCGTTGTTTTCTTCTGTTTGACTTCCACCGGGACAATTTCCTCTTTGAACCATCCTTTTGCCTGCGCTTCCTGCGCCCGCTTATAACTGAGAATGGCATATTCATCCTGCGCTTCGCGAGGAATATTGCAGGTGCGGGCACACAACTCAGCAGCATTGCCCATATGAAACTGATTGTACACATCCCACAATCCATCGTGGACCATTGAATCGATCACTTCTCCATTCCCCAGCCGGTAGCCAGTGCGAGCTTTTGGGAGTAAATACGGAGCGTTTGACATCGACTCCTGTCCGCCGGCAATGATAATCTCCGCATCGCCCAGCCGAATCGCCTGATCTGCCAGCATCACTGCTTTGAGCCCACTGCCGCACACTTTATTGATCGTCATACACCGCACACTGGTCGGCAACCCACCAAAGATCGCCGCCTGCCGGGCCGGCGCCTGCCCAACACCGGCGGTTAACACATTCCCCATAATCACTTCATCCACCTGATCCGGCTGCACACCGGCACGCTTCACAACTTCCCGAACCACCACTGCCCCCAATTGCGGTGCAGACAGTGAGGACAAACTTCCCAGAAATGCCCCAATCGGTGTCCGCGCCGCTGCAACAATCACAGAACGTTCCATCATTCACCCTTTCTCAATCACACAACCTTCCACAAAAACACAAAAATACCGCTTTTCAGCGACGTACAATGTCCACTCCATTACAACTGAAAAACGCACCGGAAAGCGCCAAAGCGCCTATTTTCGCCAGGATCACGCCGAAGCGTGCGTTCCCAGCAAACTGGGAGCACCACGAGCTGGGAGCGCCGACTTTAGTCGGCATCAAATGCACACTAAAGTGTGCGCTCCGACCGGGAGCGCCGGGTTCAGTCGGCAAAGCAATGCACACCCAAGCGTGCGCTTCCAGCGAACCGGGGACGCCAGCTTTAGCCGGCAAAAGATGCATAAGAGTGTATGCTCTCCATATATCCTAAAGCATACACCCCAATAACAAAAAGTGGCAACTCCTGCCGGTATCCTTACCTTCCTGCAACCTCCTTATGCCCCTCTTTTCCCGCGGCGCCAATTCAGTACTCCAATGCTACTTCCTCCTCAATCCCGTCTGAAGGAACATACCCTCTTCACCTGAAAACCTTTTTGTTCAGCAAATTCTGCACTGTAAAACTTCTCTTTTTTGTAAATTGCAAAAAATAACTTCCGATCAAGTTGGCAATGAACATCGATAGTTTTGACATCACCTTTGAAACTGGAAGTATCAGCCACGGCTATCCTCTTATACAAAAATTCCTCTGGTTTGTCCTCTCCATCCCGCCTATCCTGCGCAGCACAACCAACTTCTGCCTTGAACTGGTCGATACAGCCTTAAGCATACACCGTGTTTTGTTTCACCGAACAGGAGTATTATGATGAAACACCGATTACTCCCATCTCTGGTGATGCTGCTTCTTCTTCCGTGGTCTCCGTTGCTATCTCAGCCATCTGCCAACTGGTTACTCACCAATGGACCCTTAGGACGTGAATTCTGGATTGCCTTTCCACAGAATGAAAACACGAATTACCGTGGGAGTGGTGGAGATGGTGCCTTCCGTCTGCTGGAAATCTATGTGACCTCTTTTGTCGACACGAAATTCACGCTTCATATTCCCGGCGTTGGCATAGGACCGAAGACGTACGAGGTTAAAGCGATGAAGATCACAACAATTTCATCGCAGGGCGGACCGCTGAACGAATCCTTAGAAATGCGGGATGAAGGAGGTGGAAAGTCGCTGAAAGCCATCCACATTACTGCTGAAGATCCGATTTCTGTCTATGTGATGTCCGCTCACCAGTTTACTTCAGAAGGCTACCTGGCACTCCCCGTGGAAGCGTGGGGCAAACGATATATCCACGTGGGACACTACGATTACAAGGATCTAAGCTGGAATTACCCCCGCGGTTCAGGATTTGTGATCCTGGCAAAGGATTTTGGAACAGTGGTGCAGATACGACTTCGGGGTCGGAACAACGGATATATTTTCTGGCAAGGCAACAAAGAACAAATTCAATTTCCACGGGATTGGAACAAATTGTATACGATCACCTTGAACAAAGGAGAAGCCTTTGTCTTTCAGACTACTGGCGAATCCCAGGAACAATTGTTTGATATTACAGGAACAGAAATCACCGCAACCAAACCAATTGGCATTATCTCCTACCACGTCCGGAGCATTATACCAATTGCTGCGCAATTCACCAGCCGAGATCATCTATTGACAATGCCACCACCAGTGCACGCGTGGGGCAAACAGTACATCGCCGGAGAACTGCTGCGGGAAAATCGTGGCGACTACTTTCGCATCGTTGCATCCCAGGACAGCACCACCTGGGAAGTTACGTGGTATGACAAGCAAACGGGAGACACCATTGGACAGCTATCTGGCCTTCTCGCTAACGCAGGGGAATTCTTTGAGTATCTGAACGCATGGCAACCGGGACAACTGGAGTCAATTCGTGGATTTTCCGTATGGACAGCTGATAAGCCTGTCCTGGTATGTCAATATTCATATTCATCCGCCTGGGACAATTCACAAAATTTTGATCCATTTTACTACTGGATTGTTCCTGTTGAGCAATACGGAAAAAGCAGTATATTTCAGACACCGTCAAATCGAGCATTTACTAAAAATTACCTTAACATCCTGGCAATTGGTGATCCGAATGATCCGAAGCAGCAAAAGCTCAAAACCATCAAGTTAGATGGACAATATGTGTGGCAAAGGGTTCCGTCATTTCTTAGCCAGCGGATTCCAGGTACTAATGTGTATTATGCTGTGTTGAATGTGAATCCTGGGCCCCATCGCATCGAAGGAGAGACACCCTTTGGAGGGTATATCTACGGCTTTGCTACCTGGGAATCCTACGGATGGCCAGCAGCGACTCTGATCAACAAAATTGACGAGCTGGACACACTTGCTCCTTCTCTTTTCCTGCTTGCTCGATCCTGCCGAAGTGCCGCTTTCAAAGTAACTGAAAACCAATTCGGTAATCCCCACGATGTCCCACGCCAAATCGATCAGGGCATCAGTAAAATTACACTGCTACCAGACCGATCCTCTAATTGTCGTCTTGTCCTCATCGATCCTGCTTCCATGGAAAATACCGGTGAACCCATCCGATCCGTCATCTTCCGCATCGACGTCATCGATTCTTCCCGAAATGCAACAGCAGTCTTTGCCGTCACTGATCGTGCTGGCAACATAGTGATCGATAGCATCTCCTTCCTATCCGTTTCCATCATTGGATCCTCTGCTTACCTTTTCTTCGACACAACCCTGGTAGGTACGACCAAGACTCAGAAGTGGTATGGCATCAACACCGGGGACAAACCGGTGACAATCCATCGGGTTATCCTCGACTCCAATGCCACTTCCGCCTTCACCATCCTCACCACTGATCCCCCTCTTCCGACCACATTGCCACCGGGCGATACGCTGGCTGTCACACTGCAATATGCTCCTCAGCAGGAACGCTCCTCTCCCGGTGAATGGGAAACCGCCACGCTCATTATCCAAACAGAATGTGGAAATCAAGCAGTGGCAATACTGCGGGGGCAAGGAGTCCAGCCGCGCCTGATCGTTGAAGACTGGAATGCTGGTGCTGTCGTCGTTGGATCCAGCCGTTGCAGTGGTGATCCCCTGGCACCCCCGCTGCGTCTTTACAACCCCGGATCTGCACCCTTGATTATCTCCAAGGTCTCTCCCCTCACAGCTTCAGTCTCCTTCTCTCACGACCTTCCCATTGTCCTGCCACCGGGATCGATGATTTTTCTCAACGGTGTCTGCTTCACCCCCAGTACTGAAGGTGAACGTTCCATTCCTGTTCGCCTACGATGTAACATTCCTGGAACGCCCATAGTGAGCTTCAGGGTTAGGGGCGTAGGCATTGCCGGACGTCCTTTCCTTACCAGTTACAACTGGGGTTGGAGACCTACTGGTAGTCACAACATTGCTCCCATTGCATTGATCAATGCTGGATCTGCGCCAGTCACCATCGATCACCTGCTCATTTCGCCTCCGACTTTCTTTTCCATCGTCGGATATCAACAGAATAACATTCCTCTGACATCACTGGAAAATTTCACCCTCCAACCCAATGACACCGTCTGGATATGGGTGTCATTCAACGCACCATTGCAACCAACAGCGGCAAATGATACTTTAACGGCAACAGCAAGCGTGTATTTACGCAGTGGAGATGTTCTTCAGAGCAAGTTGCAGGGACAGGCATATCAGTCGAATCTACTGGCGCAGGGATACTCATTCCAGTGTGCTCCAATTGGCATAGTCTCCAATGAAGTTGGTCAGATCTGGATGCGCAACATTTCGACATCAGAGATGCAGATTGATACAGTGTTGATCGTCAACGCCTCCGATCCAGATGCCTTTTTCTTCTCCGATCTTCCTCTGCCCATAGCCTTAGCACCCAATCAACAATCGACGCTATCGATTCTTTTCCTTCCCCAACATCGCATTGACTATGCAGATATTGTCCTGGTCAGCGACGACTTCAGCGATCCTGATCCCAGCGCATTTCCTGAAGAGTACTGGGTACGGGTTACCGGATGTGCAACAAATTTCACTGGCGTTTCGGAATCCGGAGATTGGCATCCTACAACCATCCTCGTCCATGCTTCTGAGCAATACGTTGCTATTCCTTCGGCGATATGTCCATCGGTTCCATTTCAGATAACGCTTTACTCAAGCTATGGGAAGAAACTTGGAACGGTGGAAATACAACCGAAGCAACAATCAGCAATGTTGTATATTGGCAACTTGGCAGCAGGGATTTACTACTGCACCATCGCAGACGGGACTCGTACCATCGTGCTGCCTATGGTAGTGCTGCGATAGCAGGCGGCGATAAAAGCATTCGCAGTAAGCAAACACCCTTTTTGAGGTTTATCTGAGAAATGCATCCTGCTGTATGCTGTCTCACCGCTTTGGGCGCAGGCGGAGAAATCGTGCGTTGAGGGCAACGATGACGGTGCTGAGCGACATCAGAGCAGCGCCGACGGCGGGACTGAGCAGAATTCCTGCCCGGTACAGCACACCGGCTGCCAGTGGAATGGTTATGGCATTATATCCGGTTGCCCACAGTAAATTCTGCACCATTTTCCGATAGGTCAATCGCGCCAGCTCAATGATCTGGACCACATCCCGCGGATCGTTACGAACCAGCACAATATCTGCGGATTCAATGGCAACATCGGTACCTGCACCAATCGCAATGCCGACGTCTGCTGCAACTAATGCAGGCGCATCGTTCACACCATCTCCAACCATTGCAACCACCATTCCCCGCTGCTTCAACTCCTCAATCTTTGCTGCTTTTTCGTGCGGCAACACCTCTGCAAAGTACTCGTCCAACCCCAACTCCCGCGCCACCCACGCAGCAACCTGAGCATTATCCCCGGTCAGCATAATGCTCCGGATGCCCATCTGCCGAAGCTGTGCTACTGCCTCTTTCGATTCCGCTCGAACAATGTCTGCCAGCGCAATAGCGCCAGCCAATGTGCCATCGACAATGACAAACACGACGGTTTTTCCAGCTTCAAACAATGGCGTAACACGGTCGTGGGCAAAGGTGATGCCGTGCTCGCGCAAATATCCCGGACTGACGACCTTGACCGATCGTCCATCGACACTGCCCTCGATCCCTTTGCCCGGAATTGCACGGAACTGCTCGGCTTTCGCTGGTGCTTCTGCCGCTTCGACAATGGCCTTCGCAATAGGATGTTCAGAAAAGATTTCCAGAGCAGCAGCATATCGTAGCACCTCCGACTCTGGAATTTTCGGATCCAAACTGACGACATCGGTCACGCCAAACCGCCCCTCCGTTAAAGTCCCTGTTTTATCAAACACCACGGCGGTCAACAGTCTGGCTTTCTCGAAAGCGGTGCGATCTCGAAGCAAAAATCCATTACGAGCTGCCAGCGCCGTAGAAACCGCTACCACCAGCGGAACAGCCAGTCCAAGGGCGTGCGGACACGCGATGACCATCACCGTCACAGCCCGCTCCACTGCAAATGCCAGTGGTGCTTCCGCTACACTGATCCACACGATAAACGTGACCGCTCCCCCAAGCAACGCGATAGCCGTTAACCACCCTGCGGCGCGATTTGCTAAATCCTGAGTTTTCGACCGACTTGCCTGTGCCTGCCGGACAAGCTCGATCACCTGCGCAAGGAATGAATCCTTTCCTGTTTTCTCCACCCGAATCGTAATGGCACCTTCGTACGTAATAGCTCCACCAATCACAACATCTCCGACCTTTTTTGCCACTGGTTTGCTTTCTCCTGTGAGCATCGATTCATCCACAGTCGTTGCTCCCTCCACGATAACGCCATCAGCAGGAATCTTTTCTCCCGGCTTCACAATCAGAATATCTCCCACATGGACTTCAGAAACCGGGACATCCACGATGGTACCATCGGGCAATTTCTTATGGGCTTCCACTGGCATCAGCTTCACCAGCGCTTCCAGTGCCCGTGAAGCTCCCATTACCGACCGCATCTCAATCCAGTGTCCCAGCAACATCACGTCGATCAACGTTGCCAGTTCCCAGAAAAACATCTTCCCCGGCAATCCAAAAACCACTGCACTGCTGTAGAAATAGGCACTGGAAATCGCCACGGCAATGAGTGTCATCATCCCCGGTTTGCGCTTCCGAAGTTCTTCGTAAAATCCTTTCAGGAAGGGAAAACCGCCGTAGAGAAAAATGATCGTCGCCAATCCCCAGAGAACATACGTATCCCCATTGAACCGCACAATTCCCTCAATGCCAAAGAGCGTCTGCAGCATTGGAGAAAGCAGCAGAATTGGAATGGTTAGGATCAGAGAAACCCAGAATCGGCGGCGAAATTGAGCAATCATATGCGCGTGATGATCGTGATGTTTTGCTCCCTGTTGGTGTTCGTGCTCTCCAGAGCCTTGCTTTCCTCTTTGCTCCGTATGCATCGAATGTTCCTTCCGTTGATGTTGATGGTCTTGCATCGATACCTATGTCCCTATTTCTACTGCACAGTCTAATATCTTCAACTCCACAATAATAAGGAAAAATTCTCAAACAGTAGCTAACTGCTCTGAAGAGCACCGATACTTTCCACAACAAGGAATACCATTGCTTTGTGCTGGCAGGCGCTATTTTCGATCTCCTATGCCCCCTTCTTTCGTTTCCCTTATTCTCAACAATTCAATGGACGCAGTAGCGTGTGGGCCCTGTCGCTACGGAGTTTTCAGGTTTCGGACCGGTAAGCAGTTTATGCTCCACCCCTTTCTCAAAGTAGAAAGCTCAGAAACTTCCGCTGCCGCAGCATTCATCCCCGTCTTATCTTCGCAACGCTTTAGAACCGCCAGCTTTCCCGTGTCCAGCTTCTGCCTGTGGAGCATCTGCTACCGCACCGGTGATCCGGGCGGCATCGAGGCATCGGGCACCAGCAACGCCAGCTTGCCATCATCGGAATGCGCTGCCAGCAGCATCGCCTGAGACTCAACCCCCATAATCTTCGCTGGCTGCAGGTTTGCCACAACCACAATTTGTTTTCCTATCAGTTCCTCCGGTGCATACTGCTGAGCAATGCCTGCGACAATTTGCCGCCGTTCTGTGCCCAGATCAATCTCCAATCGCAGTAGCTTCTTTGATTTTGGAATGGGTTCTGCTTTGACAATCGTGGCAATGCGGAGCTGCAAGCGGGAAAATTCTTCGTATGAAACCAAGTTTTCTGTTTCCTCTTCTGAATGGGAGACTTCCTCCGACTTTGCCTCGCTGCTTCCCTCCCCCAGCTTCGCAATCTGCGCCTCGATGCGGGAATCTTCTATCTTGTGGAATAAAAGCTGCGGCGGCTGGCAGGAATGTCCGGGCTGAAGGAACAGACGGAAAGCCGATTGCCACGGCAGTGGCTCCGATAGATTCAACAATTGCCGCAACTTCTGGCAACTGTAGGGAGTCAGTGGCTCAAAGAGCGTGGACAGAGCAGCGCAGAGATGAACGCAGACATACAGCGTTCGTGCCGCCTGTGCTGAATCTTTTTTGATCGATACCCAGGGCGCTGAATCGTTGAAAAATTTATTTGCTGCCTTCGCAACATCCAGCGTTGCTGCCGTTGCCTCCCGAAATCGAAAATGCCGGTACGCTGAATCAATGCTCTGATCCAGATCCAGCAACGTCTGCAGCAGTTCTTTTTCTGGATCCGTCAGCATCTCCCCTGTTGTTTGCAGCATTTCCTTCGACCGCTGCTCCCAGATCCCATTCCACACCGTTTGTAATTCCTGCCACTCCGGGAATTCTGGCAGCCGACTCTGAAAATTCTTTTTCAAAAACTGCAAGGTGCGATGGACAAAATTGCCGAAAGCAGCGATCAGCTCGTTGTTGACTCTGGACTGAAAATCCTTCCACCGAAAATCCGAATCCCGCGTTTCCGGCAAATTGGCTGCCAGCGCATATCGCAGCATATCCACGTGTTCGTCTTCGGGGAAATCCTGCAAATAATCGCGTAGATCGATGCTCCAATTCCGCGATTTGGAAAACTTCTCCCCTTCCAGATTCAGGAACTCATTCGCCGGCACATTGTCCGGCAGGATATAATTTTCCGCTGCCATCAACATCGCAGGAAACAGGAGCGTATGAAACACGATGTTATCCTTGCCGATAAACGCAATGTAGCGCGTATCAGGTGACTGCCACCACTGCTGCCATACTTCCGGCTGCTGTGCTTTGTCAGATGCCCATCGCTTCGTTGCCGAGATATACCCCAGGACCGCCTCAAACCATACGTACA
This sequence comes from Candidatus Kapaibacterium sp., assembly GCA_015490805.1. GTDB lineage: Bacteria > Bacteroidota > Ignavibacteria > Kapaibacteriales > WFXC01 > WFXC01. The sequence goes on along the minus strand of WFXC01000018.1, from coordinate 29,751 downwards.
GCACTTTCCCCTGAGCATTTTCCAGGGGCACCGGCACTCCCCACGGCAAATCCCGCGTGACCGGTCGATCTGCTAATCCCTGCTTCAGCCACGATCGAACCTGTTGCAAAACATTTTCTTTCCAATCGTCCGAATGCGCCTCCACATATTCCTCCAGTGCCTGTTGAAACTGGCTCAGCTTGAAATACCAATGCCGTGTTTTCTTTACGATCGGTGGTTTTCCAGATACCAGGCTGACCGGCTGTTTCAGTTCCAGTTGATCATAATACGCCCCGCATCGATCGCATTGATCTCCCCGCGCTCGCTCATATCCACAGACCGGGCAAATGCCCTCCACATACCGGTCAGGCAGGAACATCTGCGCTTCCGGATCATAAAATTGCTCCACTTCTCGTTCCTCCAGATATCCTTTCTGGTAAAGCATCAGAAAAAACTCCTGAGCGGTTCGGTGGTGTACGGGATCCGTGGTTCGCCCATAGTAGTCAAAGCTCATCCCAAAGCGCTGGAATGCTTCCAGATTGGCAAAGTGATACTTATCCGCAATTTCCTGCGGCGTTTTGCCCTCCTTCTCCGCCGCAATCAAAATGGGCACGCCGTGTTCATCCGAACCGCAGATGTAAAGCACCGACTCTCCGTTGAGTCGCAAGAATCGCACATACATATCCGCCGGCAGGTAAGCGCCCGCTAAATGTCCCAGATGAATGTATCCATTTGCGTACGGCAATGCCGACGTCACCAGTGTCCGACTCCACGCCATTATTCCTGCTGCTTCGTTTGTTACACAAGGTGCAAAAGTAGTGAAATCACAGGAATTGGTCGGCTCAATCGTTCAATGACCAAAAGAACACAGCAGGAAAATGAAATTTTTACATACCTCTGACTGGCACCTGGGGCAGGTGTTTTTTGATCGAACGCGCACCGAAGAGCATCAACGGTTTCTCAACTGGCTCATCGATACGCTGCGCGATCATCAGGTGTCGCTCTTTCTGCACGCCGGAGACATTTTTGATCATCCCAACCCATCCCACGAATCCCTGCGCCTGTTTTTTACCTTCCTCCATCGAATGGCAACGGAAACGCCGGTGGAACGATCCGTCTGGATCGCTGGTAATCACGACTCTGCAGCGCTATTGCAGGCTTTCGCTCCGATCCTCACCGCTCTCAACGCAACGCTGGTCAGCACGCCAGAAGACGAAAACATTTTCGTTGAATCCGATGACCTCCTGATCGCTGCTGTCCCATTCCTTCGCGAAAGGGACATCGTGCAGAGCTCAGCAGGGCTCAGCGTTGAAGAACGCGAACGTCGCATTATCGAAGCCATTGAACAGTTCTACCAGCACATTGCAACAACTGCTGCTCAGCGGAAATCGCCCGGTCAAAAAGTGATTGCGATGGGACATTTATTCGTTCGGGCGGCAAAAACAGCCGGAAGTGAACGAATCGTCCACATTGGGAACCTGGGGAGTGTCCCCAGCGCCATTTTCCCCGACACCTTCGACTATGTCGCACTTGGACACATTCACCGCTACCAGCACGTTGCAGGCGCGACCGAGATCGTGTACAGCGGTGCTCCGATCCCGCTCAGTTTTGACGAGGTCGCTGTGCCGCACGGTGTCATCTTTGGCAACTGGCAAAATTCAAACACCGTGGAAATCGAGTTCCTCACCGTACCGCAGTTCCGGCTCCTCAAAGTACTTCGCGGCACTGTCGACCAGCTCCTGGAAGCGGTGGAGGCACTGCCCAACGATTTGGAACTTTCTCCCTGGATCTCCTGTCTTGTTGAAGCCCCAGCCGTCGGGATCGATGTTATCGAAACCCTGCGGAATGCTGCCGCGGACCGCAATGCTGAAATTCTCCAGATCCAATCGGTCACAGATCGACCGGGCGAGCACATTGACCGATTCCCTCAACTTGATCTCATTGCTGCCTTACAGCCAGAAACAATGTTCGAAAAACTGTGCGAGGAACGCGGCATCGACAAAAAACAACAAAAAATTCTCCGCAAATATTTTCACCAGGCCCTCCAGCGTGCGCAGGAACAATCAGCAGTAGCAGAATGAAAATTCTCAAGATCACGATTTCCAACATTGCTTCGCTCCAAGCGCCGCCACAAACGATCGACTTTACCCAGCCACCGCTTTCTGAAACAGGTATCTTTGCCATTGTCGGTCCCACCGGCGCTGGAAAATCCACCATTCTGGATGCCATCACCTTAGCATTATTCGACAAAGTTTTCCGCTACGGCAAAAAATCACCCGGTGAATTGATCATTACGCGGGGTGCCGCTTCAGGTTTCGTGGAACTCACCTTTGCCATCGCTTCAGAACAGTACCGCTGTCGGTGGGAGTTCAACTGCAAATCCGGCAACAAAGCAATGGAGCTGGTACAATTAACGCCTACCGAGCAGATTGTGGAAACAGGTAGCTCTCGCGTGCCAAAAGCCGTCGAACAGCGCCTGGGTCTGAGCTTTGAGCGAATGTATCGCTCTATGATCCTGATGCAGGGCGCTTTTGCGCAATTCATCCAGGCACAGCCGAAGGACAAAGCAGAATTGCTGCAACAACTGACCGGAACAACGATTTACGCCGATGTTGAAGCGGTTGTCAAACAGCAGGCAGAGGATCTGCGCGCGCAGGAAGAGCAATTAACAATCCGACTCCAGGACTTCGCTGAGGCTACTCCGGAAGCCATCGAGTCGATCACAAAAGAACTCCGTACGTTGCAATCTCAAGCAGCAACATATCAGCAGCAGCTTCAGGAACTGGAGCAGCACATAGAGCTGTGGAAACAGATTCAGCAGCAGCAGCAAGAGCTCCAGCGGCATCAGGTGCAATGGGAGGAACTCCAGCGGCAGCACCAGCACCTCCAGCAACAGGCTACTGCACTCCCCCAATACCGCCAGCTCCGCGACTATGCTGCATTATTCGACCGGTATGCCCAACTGGCAGCCGAACGCCATACAATCAACCAGAGCATTGAGGAACACCAGCAACAAATTCAGGAGCTTACCCGCCAGATCACCGATGCCACACAGAAGCTGGAAACGATCGCCCACCAGCGGGAGCAGCAGGAGCAACAGTTGCAACACCTGCAAAAAGAGCTTCAGGATCATCAGATGCTGGAAACGAAAATCCGTGAGCAACGTCGATATTTGCAGGATCTGGCAGAGCAGGGCAAAACGCTGAAACAGGAGCTGCGCGAGTTGCAAAAAGCAGCGGAAGAAGAGCAGCAGCTAATCGCACACCATCGCCAGGAAATCGATCGCATTCACCAATGGGTCAATACCCACGCGAACTACCATCAAATTCTCCAGCAACAATCCGAATTCGCCAGTGCCCTGCGCGAAGAGCCGCACTTGCGCCAGCGTTTGCAACAAATTGATGCAGAGCTTGCGGCGCTGCATCAGGAAATGACCAGCTTGCAGCAGAAACAGCAGGAACTCCAGGCAAAAATCGAGCGGGAGGAGCAACAACTGGCGCAATGGAAAACGCACCATCTCACCGAGATTGAGCATGATCTCATTGCTCGCCTTCGCTCTTCGCTGCAACCCGGCGAGCCGTGTCCCGTGTGCGGCTCACTGCATCATCCAGGTGCTACCTCTTCGCCCCCTGCTGCTCCAGCAATGGAAATCTCACAAGAGCAACTGGAACAGCGGGAGCGGCAGCTTCAGCGCCAGCGCGACCAACTGGAGCAGCTCAAAGGAGTGTATGCAGCAAAAGCTGCGCAGCACCAACAACTCACAAAGCAGCGATCGGAAGTAGCAGCAGCACAGGCTGCACACCACCCACTCCTTGCCCGCTTAGCGGAACTGGCAGGCACTCCCATCACGGCCACCGAGCAACTCCAGCGCATCATTGACCAATGGCAGGAGCACCACTCTCGCCTGCGTCAATACCAGCAGGAGCTCGATCGGGCAGAGCAGCGATACCATCGCATTATGAAGCAGATAGAGCAAAAGGAAGCGACACTACAGCGCAAGCGTCATCAATACACGCAACTCAAGCAGGAACTCACTGAAAACGAACAGGAATATCGACGACGGTGGGGTGATCGTCACCCGCAGCAGGAGTGGGAGCAGGCACATCGACAGCTTGAGCAACTCAAGCAAGCGGAAAAGAGCCATCAGCAGCAACTGGAAGCGCTTCGCCGTCAGCATACTGCTGCTGCAACACAACTACAAACCCTTGTGGAGCGGCAACAAACCATACAACAGCAATTGCAAGCACTCCACGAGCAGCTTCAGCCGCTCCTGCAGCAAGCCAGCTTAGACTCTTTCGACGCCGCCCACCGCCTCCTGGCAAACCGTGAGGCTTTCGAGACCTTAGAAGAACAATTGCGAACGTTCCAGATCCAGCTCCAGCACAAGCAGGCAACGATCCAGGAGCTTCAGTCGCAGCTTCAGCAACTGCTGCAGCAACCACCACCGCAATCGCTGGAAACTTTGCAGCAACAGAAAGTAGCGGTCCGAAAACAGTTAAACAATCTTCACCAGACGATTGGCAAGCTGGAGCAACAACTTGCAACGTTGCAGGAACAACAAAGCAAAGCAAAGGCACTGGAAAAAGAGCTGCGGAAGATCCGCAGAGAGCGGCAGCGATGGGAGCAACTGGAAAAACTTATTGGGCGCAAGGAACTGGTCAAATTTGTTCAGCGGTACACGCTGGATATTTTGCTACAGCAAGCGAACCGTTATCTGGCACTCTTAGCCTCGCGGTATCACCTTCAGCGGGCAAATGAAATGGAAATCCAGATTCTCGACCGCTACTTTGCCAACCAACCCCGCCCAATCAAATCCCTTTCGGGCGGCGAAACCTTCCTGACCTCCATCGCCTTAGCGCTGGCACTGTCCGACCTGTCACGCCAGCGAACCCGGATGGATACCCTCTTTATCGACGAAGGCTTCGGCAGCCTGGACGAACAACATCTGGATCAACTCCTGCTGCTTCTGGAAAAACTGGAAGCAGAAGGAAAACGCATCGGGATCATCTCTCACTTAGACAGCATCCGCGAGCGATTTCAGACGCAGGTCATTGTTGAACCCACCGCCAATGGTAGCAGTCGCATCCGCATTGCCACCACTGCTTTACCTCCCCTTCACACTACCGGTTGATCTTTTTGCCGGGCACAACCTACTCCAGATTTCCCAGGATCAGCATTGCGTCACCATACACATAGAACCGATAGCGCTCTTTGATCGCCGTCTTGATCGCTTTCAAAAACAGCTCCTTCCCTGCAAAAGCAGCTGCTAATAACGCTGAGGTTGAACGTGGAGGATGGAAATTGGTCAGCAATCCGCTAATGATTTTGAACTGGTACGGGGGATAAATAAATTTGTCTGTCCAGCCCTTGTTGACTTTCACAATTCCGCTGGCTAAAACGCTGGATTCCAGTGCACGGGCAACGCTACACCCCACGGCAATCACACGCTTACGGGATTGCAATGCCTTATTGATCACTTCCACCGACTCCTTTGGAATCTCAAAGTATTCGGCGTACATCTTGTGGCGTGTCAGGTCCTCCACATCGATCCACTCCAGCGCACTGTAGCTGAGATGGAGTGTTATGGGAACAATCTTCACGCCCTTGCGCTTCAGTTTCGACACCAACCCTTTGGTGAAATGGAGTCCTGCAGAAGGCACAACCACCGATCCCAGGCGCTCGGCAAAAATCGTCTGATAGGTTAGTTTATCGTGCTCGGTGGGCTTGCGGGTAATGTAACTGGGCAGGGGCATTTCTCCAATCCGCTCCAGCACCTGATAGATATCTCCCTGATAATTAAATCGAACCGTTCGCCCTCGCGACGTGGTGTTGTCCAGAATTTCACAGTAAAACCGGTAATCGTCAAAGTAAATTTTATTGCCAATGCGCACCTTACGGGCTGGTTCGACGAAAATTTCCCACAATTTATCCTCTGGCCGCAAATCGCGCAGCATAATCACCTCAATGTGCGCGTTCGTTTTCTCCTTTTTGCCATACATTCGTGCCGGATAAACTTTGGTGTTGTTCACCACCAGGCAATCGCCTTTGCGCAGGTACTTGAGAATGTCGGTGAATTGCCGATGCTCGATCGTGCCCGTTGATCGATCGACGACCATCAGGCGCGAAGCATCTCGTGGCTCTACCGGATACTGAGCAATGAGATTTTTCGGCACAGAATACCGGATTTCTGATAAGCGCATCCCCCGTCCCATCGTCATCCAATGCCAATTTGTTCAAATTTCCTAATTTTGAAAATTTGGCACTTTAAGAAGTTTATTGGATGGTTTTATTTTCCGCCGGGCAAGGGAAACCAATGTGGCTTATTCTGGTGCTCCTGCTGTGTGTGCAAACTCCCAGCTGGAGCAGTACAGCACCACAGGTTCCGTGCCGGATCACAACCCTTCAGCAACGCCCTGTGCTTCCCTTTCGGACCTTTTCCCCCAGCGGACACTTTGCCATCCATTACGATACCGCTGGTGCAAACGGCGTACGCTCCCCAGACCGGGATCACAATGGCGTTCCGGATTTTGTTGATACCGTAGGCATAGCCTTCGACTCGGCGTGGAACGTTCTCATCCACACACTTCGATTTCCTATTCCTCCGCTGGATAGCGGGAAATTCTACGCCGTTTTTATCCAGAACCTGGGATCGCAGGGACTTTACGGGCTAACCGCCATCGATCGGTTTATCGGTTCCGGCGGCGCTGCTGATCGTTTTACCACCTTCATTATCATCGACAACGACTACAGCAGTGCCGATTCGTTGTACAACGAGCCAGTATACTTTCTGCCCCCCGAACCGGCGCTGCGAACCACTGCTGTCCATGAATTTTTTCACGCTATCCAGATTGGAATCTACGGGCGCTTCTTAGACGAAGCGCTGTTCCACGAGCTCAGTAGTAGCTGGGTCGAAATGCTCGCCTACCCGGATGTTCCCAGTTTTGTCCCCTGGACTCGCCTGCTGCTGCAGAATCCCGACCGGTTTCCCTTCAGCAATGCCACCGATCCCCTTGCTGGCTATGCCTATGCCCCCTTTGCCTGGTATTGCTCAACGCAGAGCAGCGATTCCCTGATCCGCCGTATGTGGGAACTGCGCTCCGTCAGCGGGAGTTTCTATGAAGCACTGGACGCAGCCCTGTCCGAACAATACCAATCCCTTGCTCACCTATGGTGCCAGTTTGCTGAGATCCTTTTACGTCTCAACCGTTCTGATGCTCCGCTCCCCCATTCCCGGCTCCTTTTCGCCCCGCAGCCATTTGAACAACAGCGTGTGAGCGCCACTCCAGTAATGCTGACAGGCTCCCTCGATCCGATGGAACTCCGATTCTTCCGCTTCTTCCTCCCATCGGTCTCCCCTGCGCCTGACACGCTCAATCTGGTGCTCGCTTCTGCTGACGTTGCAGCAGCAACGCACATCCAGCACAAAGTGGAATACCGGCTGGCAGTAGCTCCCGATCACTCCCTCGATCTTTCGTTCCTGCCCACTGACTCCATCGGTTGTTGGGATACGCTGCTTTCTCCATCGGCTCCCTACTCCATTTCGGAAACTCCTTACCCGCAGCCATTCGATCCCGATCAGCACCGCTTTCTGTACTTCCCTGTCCCCAGGGTGTCCGGTATACTGGAATCCGTCCGACTGGAAATTTTTTCCACCGCACTGGAACTCCTTGGCACTCAGCAGTTGCCCGTTGTCTTCGCAAACAATTACTGGAATGCGCGATGGAACGGGTTGCTCAACGACCGCCCGCTGCGCGCTGGCGTCTACCTCTATCGCATTTCTGCAAAAGATCGGTCTTTGTGGGGAAAATTCACCGTCATACACCGATGAAGCAGATCATGAAGCTCCGGATAGAAAATCTCGGAAAATCCTTCTTCTACCGCTGGATTTTCTCTGGCATTTCTGCTCGCTGGCAAACAGGCGACGTTGTGGGAATTACCGGACGGAATGGTGCTGGCAAATCGACGTTGCTCAAGATCATCGCGGGCATTTTTGCCCCGAGCCAGGGAACTGTTTCCATCCAGCTTGATGGGAAAGAGCTGTATCCTGATCGCATCCACCCGCATCTGGGATTTGCTGCTCCCTACCTGCATCTCTACACTGAGCTCACGCCGTGGGAACATCTGCGTCTGGCTGCTCGACTCCGCGGCGTTGCCTTTGAATCGGAAGCTGCCGAAAAGTGGCTGGAACACTTCGCCATTGCGGCCGTTGCCCATCGCCCCCTTGCAACGTTTTCTTCCGGTATGCTGCAACGCTTCCGTCTGGTGTTAGCCCTTGTTCATCATCCACCGCTACTCTGCCTTGACGAACCCGGTGCGACCTTAGATCATCAGGGGAGCAAGCAGTTGCAGGCAGCGATTCAGCAATGCGCTCCACAGAGCCTCATCCTGATCGCCTCGAACGATCCCGCCGATTTAGCTCACTGCACCCACACGCTGGCTATTGAGCAATATCACAGCGGCGCACAGATCGATCCGCTATCGGCTTGATCGCTGCTCGCAATCCTGCTTGCAGTAACGTTCCGGCGAAATAAAAAGATCCCGTTACCAGCACCGGCAATGGCTGTTCTCCCAGCACTTCGACCAGCTCGGCAGCAGATGGAAACACCATTGCCGGAACACCCCGAACCTCCTGCGCCAACTGGTGAGGGCTCAGCGCCCGCGGCTCATCGATTGGTGCCAGCAGAAACTGCCGGGCAATATTCATCAACTGCTCCAACATCGCTTCCCAGTTCTTCGTTCGCAAAGCGCCAAAAGCAATCAGCCATTGATCAACGGACGGGAAATGGTGCTGCACCGCCCGAACACCTGCCCTGATTCCCTGCAGATTGTGGGCTGTATCGAGGATGAACGGCGGTTGCGCTCGCAACACTTCCAGCCGCGCCTGATACCCCGTCAGTGTGTGAACCTCTGCCAGCCCTTTCTGGATCGCCGACGTGGTCACTGGAAAGTGCGGTTGCAGCATCTCAACCGCTCGAATCGCCAGCGCCGCATTATGCAACTGGTGTTCCCCGATCAATGGCAGCCAGAAAGTTTCTGACTGCTGGGGTGAGTGGTAATGGAAAGACTGTCCATTCACCGCTCGCTCTACCACCCGATAATGCACAGCATCACTCAGCAGGAACACAGGAACGCCACGCTCCTGCGCAATCGCCTGAAATATCGGAAACAGATCACGATCCAGCACCAACGCAAGAATACCCGGTTTTAAAATGCCTGCCTTTTCTCTGGCAATTGCCTCGCGGGTCGTCCCCAATTCCCGCGTATGATCCAGATCGATTGCTGTAATAATCGTCAACACAGGGAGAACAACATTGGTGGCATCCAGCCGCCCGCCCATCCCGGTCTCCATAACAGCAACATCCACCTGCTGATCTGCAAAATACTGAAACGCTAAGGCAGTGGTAATTTCAAAAAAAGTTGCTTCGTAACGATCTGCAAGAGGCAACAATGCTGCGATTATTTCTGCAAACGCATCCTCAGGAATGGTAGCGCCGTTGATCCGAATACGCTCGAAGAAGTGCTGAAGATGTGGCGATGTAAACAGTCCCGTGCGGTAACCAGCAGCAGCGTATATAGCAGCAATCAGGGATGCTACCGTGCCCTTGCCATTGGTTCCAGCAATGTGGACAACGGGGAAACGATGTTGTGGATTCCCCAATTGCTCAAGCAATTGCTGGATTCGCTCCAGTCCGAGTTTCACGCCCCGATTTCGTCGCTGGTACAATTGCTGGAGCAGTTGATCAACTTTTCCCATCATCGCTCATTTTCCATTGTTCCCGCATTGTCACGAATACCCGCCATCCTTCCTGCACTACTAAAATGCTCTCTGGGAACCCGCACTTCAGCGTGTTTGGAAGCCAACGCTTCAACGTCCATTCACTGGGAACGCACACTTCAGTGTGCATTTTCTTGCCGGCTAAAGCCGGCGCTCCCAGGATAACTTCTCATCAAGAGCGACGCCCGATAAAAGCAACCATCCGCTCTGCCTGCTCGCCATCCCGGCGATAGGAAGCACACGCAGGCGTTTGATAGGTACAAAGAGGACTGATCTCAATACCCGCAGCAGGCACTCCCGCTGCCCGTAACTGCCGCTGGACTTCCGCTCGAATATCCAGCACAAAGCGCTGACGCTCAGGCTGCCAGATAGCAGTATCGGGAAAGAGTGCGGCAACCTCTGCTCCAACTTCGTAGACATCAGCGGAAATGCAGGGCGAAACGTAGCATAAACACCGGGAAGGATCGACCGCAAATCGACGCCGCAGGAGTTCCAGCGTATGATATACAATCTGCTGATACAACCCTCTCCATCCAGCGTGAATCGCTGCCACAACACCTCGCTGCACCTCAGCGCACAGCACGGCTGCGCAATCGGCGGTACGGATGGTCAGACATATTTCCGGCTGTACTGTCACCAGCGCATCTGCTTCGGCACAGTGCGGCAGCGGTGGTACTTCCAGCACCGTGCTGCCGTGTACCTGCTTGACTGCCGCTATGGTCCAGGATGGCTCGGCGAACCTCGGAAGCACTGTTGTCAAAAACTGCGGGACTTCAGCACACTGCCGTGGTCCGTGCAGAACAACACCAGCAACAATATCCGATGGGAAAATGGTCGGCGATATCAGCATAAGTGCAACAGCGCAAACCGGACTAAATCAGCAACGTTGCGAGCGTTCAACTTTGCCATCAACCGTGTTCGATGGGTATCGACGGTTCGAGGACTGATATACAACCGTTCCGCGATCTCTTTTGAAGTCAATCCTGCTGCCAGCAACCGCAGAATTTCCTGCTCCCGCTGTGTCAACTCAATGGTGCTGACATCGACAATTTCACCCAGAATGGGTGCTTCAGGATCATTCATCAGGCGGAGCACCGTTGTGCTGTATACTCTCGATCCTTCCAGCACCTTGTGCAGGCATGCAAAGAGTTCCTCCGGCTCAATGTCCTTGGTCAAATAGCCGCGAGCGCCAGCTTTCAGCGCTTTTTGCAAATGGAAGCGATCTTCCAGCGATGTCATCATTACAATGGGCAACTCCGGATACTGCTTCTGCAACCGCTTCGTCGCTTCAATGCCCGACATTTCCGGCATAATGATATCCATTAGCACCAGATCCGGCTGCTGCTGCTGCACCACTTCGATCGTCTCCGTTCCTGAGGCAGCCTCGCCAACTACTGTAAAATCGTCGCTTAAAGCCAGAATAGAACGAAGACCTATGCGGACAACCTGATGATCATCGGCAATTACAAGCCGGATTTTTCCCGATTCGTCCGCCATCAGACGCCCATTATTTGCCCCCTTGCTGTCCCCCGCCTTGCTGTTGATTCTGCTGGTTTAATACCCGTGCAGAAGCGATGATTTTGTCCGTAATCTGCTTGTACACCGGTGCCTCTGCTCCAGTCAACTGCGCCCGCTGCATAAAAGCCAAAAGATTTTGTGCTACTGGCAACGGCAATTTAAGTCCTACCTCGTCCTGCGGACCCTTTTTCGCATCCGTCGCCTGCTGTAAAGCATTCTGCAACGTGCGTTGCACCTCCAGAAATGCTTCAACTTCGTTCCCCTGCAATGTGACTCGATTGAGCAATTGCAATGCAAACTGAACTTCCGCAACCGTCAATTTGGGCTCCAGTACAGGCGTCTGTGCATTCTGCTGTGCGTACATTGCCACACTGACAGTTGCCATCAATAGCGCAATACTCAGCGCAAAGAGCTTTTTCATCACGATTCCTCGGTTTTGTTTGACTTTACCTGTTCTACTTCAAACAGTGATGCTAATGCCGTTACAATGCTCGGCTCTGTAAACGAATAAGTATACAAAATGCCATCGACGGGAAGTTGCTCACCCATTACGGAATTTCCAAAGATCACTGCTATGGCTGGCCGATCCTGTCGAAATGCCTGTATCACCGCAGCAATTCTTTCCCGATGCTGCAGCAAAGCCTGCGCACGATGAGTTGCAAATATAAGGAACACCAGTGTTTCAGAGGTTAGCAGGTGATCCTGAAGTTTGGCAATGTCTTCATCCGTAATGGTGTGATCCAGATACCCTACGTGACATTCCCGATCGTAAAATTGCGGAATGTATTGAAACGCATACGTAGCGTAGCCCATATCAGGATCATTGTCAACAAATGCCAGGACGGCTATTTCTTCCCACTGATCCAGCGGCAGGCAATCGGGTTTGCGATCATCTGCCCATCGCAATGCCCGTTGTGCAGCGACTAGTGCAACGCGCCGATGCTCTTCCACCGCCAGTTGTGGTTCCACCGGCGCCTCTCCCTGCAATCCCACGTACTGCCGCGCTGCTTCCAGTCGCTCCAACGTCGCTTCAAAAGAGGCAAAATCCGCCACACCATCCTCAACCGCTGTCTGTAACAACGTTATCGCCTCCATCGGATCTGGCGGCATCAGGAGCACATCATTTCCCGCTTGCTTTGCCCGCACAATCGCCGCTGCCACCGTTCCCCACTCCGTAATAGCTGCCATATCCAGCGCATCGGTGACCACTAGGTGATCGTAGCCCAACTGCTCCCGCAACAGATGGCGAACAATTGTTGATGACAGGGATGCTGGCACAACTGCTTCATCGGGTTCCAGCAATGGATACGCCACGTGTCCCACCATCACCGACCGCACACCATACTGGACTGCCGCTGCGAAACTCATCAACTCATTGCTGCTCAACTCCTGTAACGTTTGTCGCACAATAGGCAGATGATGATGCGAGTCCGTAGTGGTTGCGCCGTGCCCCGGAAAATGCTTCGCGCACGCCAGCAGTTGATGGTGCTGAATACCCTGGAGAAACGGCACACTGTGCCGAACGACCGTTTGCACATTTGCCCCAAAAGAACGCACACCGATCACAACATTCTGCGGCTCAAGGAGCACATCCGTGACGGGTGCAAAAATCCACCGTATGCCGATCGCCTGCGCTTCGCGGGCAATACATTCTGCCACGCGAAACGTCAGCGGTTCATCATTGGCAACACTTAAGGCATACGCATTGGGAAAGGGTGTTCCTCCCTCCAGCCGCATTGGCAAACCCCATTCAAAATCGGCAGCAAACAGCAAAGGACGTGGCGCCTGCTGCTGCAATTCGGCAATGACGCCGGCGACCTGTGCCGGCGTACCGCTCATAACGCAAAACCCGCCGACCCCCTTTTGCACCAACTGCTCAATGGTTTCCCGATACTGCCCTTCTTCCCGAAAACGATCTGCCGCCAGACGCGGGAATACACTCTGTGCAATGATCTGCTCTCTGGTAAGATTCTCCACGGTTCCAGCTCCAGCCTATCCGGTAACTGCTTCAATAAACCGGACACGTTCCCCCTCAAATTCTCGAATCAGTTTCCGCAATGCGTCCGATATCCGCTGTGGCTTCCAGGTCGCAGCGTTCAGGTTGACCAGCACCAGATTTGCCACCACCAGCAATGTTCCATCCAGCAATTGCACAATCTGCTCCATCCCAAACGAAGAATTTTTCACAAAAACCGTTCGGGTCAGGACTTCGTATTCTTCATCAAACCGGGCTGCCCACAAATAGTCAATTTCCAGATGGGCGACAACAAACCGATACTTCGTCACAAACGTTTGTTGATCAATGGGCAATCCCAGCGCTCGCCAGTACTCTACCCGCCCTGTTTCCAGCCATTGGAGGTAAACAGCATTGTGCACAATATTTTGCCGATCCACTTCAAAAGTTCGGACTCTACCCCGAATCCGATGTCGGAACAAGGTCAAATCCACCGCTTTTTCCAGTTGTTCCCTCGGCTTTTCGGTTCGAAGATTTGGATAGTCCAGCGTCATCAGCGGTTTCCTGCTCATTATTGAAACTGTGCAAAATTACAAGATTTCGGGCAGGTAGCAATTGTTCTCCTTCCCATCTCCTTTGCCGATCTAAAAGAAAACCTTCTCAAATCTTCTTCCGCTGCCCTCCAGAAACGCTGGAATCGTCACATTTGCGGAAATCGATTGGTAGTTGAACAAAATCTTGAAAAGAGTAATGTTAGGCCCAGAGGCATTACGGTGGTTGCCGCCCACGTGTGTTCTGGAACCATTTCCTGAGTATGAAATCCTTGAGCTCATCGCCTACTTTACGGAAAATCTCATCGCTCCGCATTTGCATTCTCCCACAACGTTCCGCCGGTTCTTTACGCAGCTTGCAGAAAAGCTCACAGCCCTCCACCTGCCGGATGTATCAGATGAACTGCTGCTTTCAAAAGCGATCATAGAAACACGCCTCCGAAAGTCATCTATTTCCGATTATCAACAGAAGAAACTCATCGAAGAAATACGCCCAAGAGTGGCAGCGCTTTTACAGGCAAAAAATCTGCTGAAAGAGATTCTGGCAAATAAAAAGATCCGCACAAGATTTCTGGAACTCAAGGAAGAAAATTTGCTGCTGAGAGAACGGCTGGTCAAGAACCCGGCATTGCTCGAAGCGGTACGCACAAAACTCTTAGAGCTTCAAGAAGAAAAAGATCGGGTCTCGTGGATTATCGAGTGGCTTACCGATCCTTCCCAACCGACCGACGATCCAGAAACAATCATGGAGCGCCTTCATACCTGGACATCTTTCGGACTTCCGGAAAGCTCGTGGGAAGATCTCCAACAATGGCTTGAGGAACGAAACCTTCAGATCCTCGGAGGGACCATTGAACCCCCAGACCATCGATTGATTACTGCCAGCCTGGTTATCGGGAAATTTTACCCACATCTCCAGCGATTCCTCGCTGCCGCCGAGCAGGCTATTGCTCGAAGGCAGGAGCATTTTGCGTTCACTCTTGCTCCTATTCCGCACCTTGATCAGGACCACATGCTCCAACTGACCGGGTTTCGCGAGCTGGATTATACTGGAGAAGCAACTTTTGATCAAGCCTACGCCTTCCAGTTAACTCGACAATTGCTGCACTATCTGACCCATACCGCCAACCTCCTTCGGAATTATCAGGAACGCAACCCCTTCACTTTCCAGATACAGCTCAATCCAGACACGGAAGCGCTGCTGTTTCTCGCTGGAGAATGGATGAAACTGTTCAGCCAGGCAGCAGCACTGTACGCAGTAAAATTCGCTTTCCTCAACCCCCTCTCTATGGTCACCACCCTCATTCTCTGGATGCGCAACAAAGATCTTCCAGAGCTACTGGAAACGCTGCAATCCATCACCTCCGCCCCTCTCCGGGCACACGAGGAGGACATCTTGAAGTTGCTGGAAATATTTCAACACTCGACTACTCGCATCCCCTGGGTACGCAATCTAAGGATCGGCTATCCAGATCCACTTCGTCCCTCCCTCCAGCGCACTCATACCATTGACTTTTTCCTCATCTTCGACGACAAGCCGCTCTGGATCGAAACTCCCGGTCAACATACGAACAGCCTCTTTCTGGACAATTACTGTCAACAGCTCTTCCTCTTCAACCTGCGGGACTACGCGGACCCCTTCGGTCCCCCACTTTCCTGCTATGGTTTCACTATTTCCCCCAGCTTCCGCTCCGCCCCGCTTGTCTCCTCCCTTCGATCACTGCCGCAGTGGAACTCCGAGCTCTATGGACAAAAGGAGGGATGGGAAGCAAAAATGCCCTTCTTCAGTCACCAAAGTGAATACAAAGCTACTAAGGTTGGCTTATCACCACACCTTCGGATCTGTACACCAGCCGTATTCCCTGAGCAGTTCCTGAAAACTTTAAACAGCCTTGACTTCTATCATGAACACCCCTTAGTGAGCGAGTTGAAGGTAGCAATGTCCGATATGATGCTGGAACGCGACTCCGCTGGGGGCCTTCCCCATCCGGTTGTCAAAATTCTCTCCGGGTTGTCCGACGTATCAAGCAGCGACTTTCTGGAAACGAATCAGGAACAAAGGAAAGAACTCAAAGCATTACTCCAACAGGCAATCGACGCAATGGTACTAAGAGGGTATTTCAAAATAGCAGAGCTCACAACAATGCATATCAACAGGAAATGGATCGATGACTGCACGGATGACTATCTCGATGACTTCACTGATATCGATGATCTGATGGGCAACGATGATGCTACTGGCAACGACGATCTGCCCGATGGCAATGATTTGATTGGTGGCATCGATAAGAAAACGTGACACAGTGGCAATCCTGTTCACAAATTGAATGCCTTAGCCGCTTACTGCCCAAACCGGGTGTGTCAATCACCCCGCTGCCCTGCCTACGAATCCCACGCCGGGAAACCACTTTTCGACATTTAAGAACCTTCTCAAAATGCTCACCGTTACCCTTCTTTTTGTCCCGATTGCGTGTTTTAGAGCGGCGTCGATGACGCAAACAAACAACGGATGTTCCACAAAAACAGGAAGACTTAATGGCAAAACGATTCCCCAAAGATCCGCTGGATCTTCTTGCCTCGCCCATTGCTCAATTAGTTGAGAAAGCCACGGAGCTGGAACTGCTCATCCTGCACACGGAGTCTTTGCTGGAACTGCTTCCAGTACTGGAAAAACTGATCGTGACGTTGCAAGAAGCATTGCAGCGATCGAAACAGGCAGGAGCCGAACAAGCATCGGCTGAGACAGATCGGCTACCTGCAGATACCTCGCCTTCCAGCGATCAGGTCGCCGATGGTGCGAAGTCTCCACCGTCTCAAAACATCGTCCTTTCCCCATCCCTTCCGCATCACAATAAGCGGGAGGAAACGGCCACTCCCTCAGGTCCCAGGGAACGGCTCGCTCAATGGTTCAAGGCGCAACGAATCGAACTGGAAGAAGCAAACACTGCATTGCCAGATCCACTGCTGTTGAACATCAGCAAGCGGCTTGGGAGGTTGTACCCTTACTTTCAGTCTTTCCTTGACAATACCAAACGGCAACTTTCAAAAAGCAACTTGCATCCCGATTGTGATTTTTACCTTGAAGTCGGCGACGCAGAATCAAACAAAAAGCTCAATTCGTTCTACCAGTTATGCTATGAGCTTCGCAAAGCCGGTTTGCTGAGCAAATTTCACTGTTACCGTATAGCATCCCGCAACGGCTACAATTTCTCACTAAAAATTGCCGACAACACTGCTGCGCGACACTTTTTCAATGGTAAATGGTTAGAACTCTTCATCATCAACACCATTCTCGAGACAACCAGCTCGCTGAGTTTCTCCTCTGTTATATGGGCATGCAATTTGAAAGTCACTTTTGATAGCAACTCACCTCAACAATCCCAACAACGGCGGGAAATTGACTGTTTCCTCCTGCTCAATGACACCGCTTTCTGTTTTGAAGCAAAAAGTGGCGGGATCGAGGCACGCGACTTAGCAAAGTACCAGGATCTCTGCTCGCGACTGAACATTCCCGTATCTCGATCTTTTGTCATCACCGCCAGTTCCCCTATTTCCGAAGCAACCGCCCGCAAATACAGAATCACTGCCTGCACCGCAGCAAAGTTCCGCAGGCGTCTCCAGTCAGAGATAAAAAAGGTTCGATCCTAAGGACCGGGATCAGCGTCTGCCAGCAGCAGCTAACCCTGGTGTTCCCAACAGAGGGCAGGCTTACAAGCCTGCCCCTGCAAATTCATCTCCCATCCGCGGGATAACTCCCCGTGCTTGCCCGCCGGGCGAAGCACCATTCCTCATCCCTACCATCGCACCGGGAGCGCACACTTCAGTGTGCATTCTTCAATCTTTTGCCGGCTAAAGTCGGCGCTCCCAGCAGGCGCAACCAGTTGATCGCCTACATACCCATAGGCGCAAACCAACTGGCCGCCTAACTGGGAGTGCACACTTCAGTGTGTAGTTTCTTTGTCGGCTAAAGCCGGCGCTCCCAGTCCGCCGGGAGCGCACGCTTCAGCGTGCATTGCCCTCACCCTATCCCTCTCCCAGAGAAAGGGGGAACTCTTTGCCGACTAAAGTCGGCACTCCCGGTCCGCGAGGAGCACACGCTTTAGGGTACATCTACTGGGAGCGCACACTTCTGTGTGCAGTTTCTTTGCCGGCTAAAGCCGGCGCTCCCAGTCCGCCGGGAGCGCACACTTCAGTGTGCAGCTTTGCCGACTGAAGTCGGCGCTCCCAGTGTATGCCAGTGAAAACCTGCTCTTTCGGACGAAAGTTGCCTGGAGGAACGCTCCGGCACCACTCAGCGAGCAATCCAGAATGGCAGTGTGACGGTACGGTCTGGAAAGATCAGCCGGAGATGATAGGTCCCTGCTGGAAGCGAACGGACTGGCACCTGCGGGACAAATTGATCCAAGTGCCACTGTCGCCTGCCGTACAGGTCGAAAATGTCTATTGCCAGCACCTGTTGCTGCCAGCGAACTGGCAAACGCACTGCTACCCATCGGGTAGCCGGCTGGGGAAAGAGCGTCACAGTGGGCATATCTTCTTTCGCCGGCTGCTCAACCGCCGACACATTGGGAAACCGCATCAATAGCATTTCGGTTTCTCTTCCTACCGCAATCCCATTCGCAACGCTACAGAGGCACCCATTGCGAAAATCAATCAGGTGGTAGCGCCGGGGATCATTGGTTGCAAACGGATGGACGGACCACGCCAGCCCATTTTCCGAAAACAGCAAACGCCGACCGTTTTCTGGCGACTCGACCAGCACAGCCTTCACGCGCCGATCCTGCCCGGCAATTTCTGCCACTGGTGGACGACTGCTCAACTGCCAGCTCGGATCAACCTGATCCATCCACCAGCGAAGCTGCCAGCTACTACCGCCATCGGTCGATGACCACAGTCCAACGGTATATCCCAACGATGTCCCATCCTTCACCACCAATCCTCCAAGGAGCATATCCAGATGGAGGCGGCTATACGCCACCATCGCATAAACCTGCTGATCCAGCATCGTATCGGCAGCGGCGTGGTGAAAGAGAATATTCAGCACGTACGGTGTCCAGGTAGATCCGCGGTTTTCGGTTTTCCACAGCTCCATCCGCTGTCCCGTATGAACCGCCACCCAGCCGATTTGTTCAGTTGGAAACTGCGCTGCATCCAGCCGCTGCCCTGACCCGCTCACATCCAGCATCACCTGCCACGTTGCTCCTCCATCGGCACTGTACTGCAGCACCGTTGGCGTTACTCCATCCTCGCTGGCAAGGACACCAAAACCGCTGGTGCCATAAGGAAACACGGCGTTGATCTTCAAAGTACCGATAGATTGCACCTGCCAGCTCCGCCCGGTATCAGAGGACACCCAGAGCACTGGCAGCGGATCCACACTCTGAATGACACCGTAAGCACCGTTCATCACCATTTTCCCCGCCCGTGCCCCCTGGAAATACCACCCTTCCGGCGTTTGTCCCGCAAAATCGATAACGGGCAGCGAGGCAAAAGTCGTCCACGCTCCGGTTTCACCGTCGTATTCCAGCACCCGCGGTCGCTGCGGTTCGCCGACAACCAGCCGCACCTGTCGGCAGTGCCGCACCTGTCCTCCGACAATGACGGTTGCCTTCGACGGTTGGCCCCAGAAAGCCCAGCGCCACCCCTGCCGCGGCAGTCCGACGACCACCGCCGCACTTTCTGCACACCCACCCGCAACGATCCAGTGCTGTCCGGACGCAATGAGCCTGTGCCAGCGAACAGCGCTACAGCCGGGATTCCCCGTGATAGCATCTGTGATCACCTCCCAGTTCCAATTACTGGTGGTAAGCCGCCACAGGGTAACAGAATCTGCTGAAGATTGCGCTAACGCCCAGCCCTCGCCAGCATTTGGAAATCGCACTGCAATCAGATTATCTGCCGTTGGAAATGCAGTCAACTGCCAGGTATTCCCTCCATCGGTCGAGTACCCCGTTATCCCGCTATCGCCCACCACCACAATGGTAGTATCATCGATGATCGCAACATCCCGAAGAGCGTCTGCGCGATCCTCCAATCGCCGCCGCTGCCAGGTTAGCCCACTATCCGAAGAAACGCCCACCACTGCTGAATCCCCAACCACGACCAGCAGCGAACGGCGCACTGCTATGCTATGCAATGTGGTGGCAAAGGGCAATGCTTGCTGCACCCACGTGTCTCCGCCATCTGTTGACACAAAAACACTTCCTGAAGCAGCAGCCACAGCAACCCGTTCTCCATCTGCCCGCACTTTCCGGAGCGGAACACCAAACTGGAAACCAATCACTTCCCAGGTTTGTCCGCCATCGGTCGATCGATATGCTGCGCCTTCCTCACTGATAGCAATGGCAGTTTCAGGCGGGATCACCGTAACTGATCGTAATGTCGGTGCATCCGCAAGTTGCTGCACCGTCCACTGCTGCATTGGACCGCCCGCTCGCAGAACCACTCCGGCACCACCAACCAGAATGATCGTATCTCCCGCGACTGCGCCATCATAGAGTACACTACCTGTCAACGTTTCCAGTGGTACGGAAACCCACGTACTCTCCCACTGCGCCCATCCCCATCCGGGCATCATTCCCAGCGCAACGATCCATCCGAACATCTGCATTGAAAATCGCTTCACCATTGCTGCGCTCCTTTTCACTTCCCGCTTCATCCTCCATCAACCATACCGCCAGTTTCCACGACTCCGACAGCGATCCATCTTTATTTCAGCAAAAGCAATCCTTTCAACCAGCCGGACACCTTACGCTCCGTGTGGAAACATCTCACCAGGGAAAAGTCGCACGACATCATCCTTTCTTTACAGCCCCGCCGCAACGTCCGGACGGAACTGATACTGCGCCGCGGCGGAAAAATCTTTCTGGAATCGGGGGACATAATCAGCAATGAGCTCATTGAGCCGCTGTGGATCAGGCGATGTAAGCACCAGCCCTGCATAGTACTTTTTCTTCTGCACCCACGCAACTTCCGGATCGTTATACGCAGACAGATCGGGCCACTCCTGCCGTGCTAAAGTAAAGATCCCGGCACCGTAGTGCGGTGTCCATTCCGGCAGCTCGTACGGTTTCCCTTCAGCATCCCACAACTCCATCTTTGCCCATTCGTGCCACAGACAGATACCGGTCGCGTGCCAGATCACATCGGGGATCCGTGCTCCAGCGACGCGAGCAGCGGCTTCCAGCAAATAAAACTGTCCATCCGACCGGCTCCGCAGAAACTCGATATGCGTCACGCCACGCTTCATTCCAAAGCTCTCGATGACTTTGCGATTCAATTCCTGGAGCTGTTGTTCCTCCTCGCTCCCTCGCTCCAGCATCCGGGTCACAAAGACGCCGCCGGAAGCGGTAAGTTCCAGCAGCGGACTTCCATACTGTGAGGCTACGGCAAACACGACCTCACCGTTGTAGATAAGGGAATCGACGTGATACACGTCACTTTCCACGAATTGCTCGATCAGGTAATCGTTCTGATGATCCCCCAGCTCACTGAGTTTGCGCCATACTTCCTCCTGCGATTCCAGCTTCAGGATCTGGTACGACGTGGAGCTAAAGCGGGCTTTCAACAACCACGGTGGCGTCGTTTGATCCAGAAACTCCTCCAGATCGGGGTAGTAGAAAATCCGGGAAAACTTCGGCACGGGGATGCCTTCTTCCTCCGCCTTCATCCGCATCGCCAGCTTATCGCGGAAATACCGGGCAGTTGTTTCCCCCATCCCCGGAATACGGAGATACTCCCGAAGATCGGCAGCAACTTCGATATCAAACTCACCCAATCCGATGATCCGCTGAAAGGGAATGTTCCGCCCCAGGTAGCAAACGACCCGGCGAACGACCTTCCGATCGAACAAATCCGGGACGGCAAAAATGTCATCCAGCACATCGCGGGGCCACGCCTCTTGAAGTAGCTTCGGTACGGTCATCAAATACACGCGCCAGCCTAACTGCTTTGCCTGAATGAGGAAGGGCCTGCCAAAAAGTGCTCCTGCGATGCACAAAACCGCTGGTTTGTCTGCCATTGCCTCCAATCTCCTTTTTTATTCCCCCGACACTTTTCGTCGCTGTCGCGCCAACAATTCCTGTTGCTGATGCGGCTTACCCAGCCAGGCGATCATTGCATCCCCGAAATTCGAGCGCCAGTTGCTCCAGCTATGCCCCTGGGCATATTCCAGCAAAATCACTTCAGCGCTCAATCCCAGCAGCACTTCATACATCCGGCGGGTCAACTGCTGCGCATCGGCAATCGTTCCCGTTTGCAGCACCACTTTCTTTCCTCGCACATTCCGCAGAATCGGCATTCGGAAAATATCGCCCTGGCGCCACCAGTAGGAAGGCGATTGGGCAATGCATCCTTCCAGCACCTGCGGATAGAGCAGCAATTGCACCGTCGCCAGCCGCCCTGCCAGCGAAGCGCCCATCACCATTCGCCGCGGCGGTGTCTGCGCAATGGGCACTCCCCGATCGCGCCACCGATCCTCTGCAGCAGGCAGCACTTCCTCGAAGCAAAAGCGGCTATACTGTTGCGGATCGGTGTACTCCGCATTTCGGAATCCCGGCGGAATGAACACGGCAACACACGGCTCGATGGTGCGGTGGGCAATCAGTACATCCAACAACTGGTGGAACTGTCCCAATCGCAATGCTTCTTCCCCATCGTGAACGATCAGCACCGGTAACGTTGTTGTATGCCAATCGCCTGCGGGAGTATACAGGAAAAATTCTCGTCGTCCATAGTCCCGGCTGTCAATAAATTCCTGCTGGACCTGTCCCGATGGCACCGCCCCCGCCTGTTGCAATTCCCACACCTTTGGCGGCTGATATTCCGGCATCTGAAATTCCGAGTTGACCCCGAATCCTTCGGGTGCTAAAACCGCATTAGCAGGATCAACGATCCATTCTCCATCGCGGATCAATTTGTACTGCAACCGGGAGTGTGGCGGGAACGGGATGATGCAGTAAAACAACTGGGTTCCCTCGATCCGCTCCATCGGCACCGGCTGCTGCCAGTAGCTCCATTCGCCAACTACCGCCACATCGTGTGCAGGAGCGCTATGGACAAACAGCGCCTGATTCCCGACGCAAATGGGATTTCGCTTCTGGTGCAACACCAGTTGCCAGAACGCTTCACTCTTGATCCGCCGCACAGCGAGATCAGGCTCCTGCACCAACTGCTCGAACAGCTTCCACAAGTCCTGACTTTCAGCCATCAATCTGCTATCTTCGTCCGCTGGCGTCGAAAATAGGAAAAGTTGTGGAAATAGCCAATCGTCGCAGCCATTTCGCATCCCTTGCCCAACTTCCGTGCTGTCAAATTTTGTATATTTGCGTTGATGAGCAGGCAACAAACATATCGCGTTGCCGTTGTGGGCGCAACGGGGCTGGTGGGACGCACAATGCTGACTGTTCTGGCAGAACGGCAATTTCCTATTCGTTCCCTCCGCCTGTTTGCCTCCCCCCGCAGCGCTGGCACAGTGCTGGAATTTGAGGGCAAAACCATCGAAGTAGAACCGCTCACGCCCGATGTGTCGCTGGAATCGCTGGATCTGGCGCTTTTTTCCGCCGGTCGATCGGTCAGCCGGGAATTTGCTCCCCGGTTCGTGAAAGCAGGGTGCACCGTGATTGACAACAGCAGTGCCTGGCGAATGACGCCTAACATCCCGCTGATCGTTCCGGAGGTCAATCCCGATCATCTCCGCCCGACCGATCGTATCATTGCCAATCCCAATTGCTCCACGATCCAACTGATGGTTGCTATCGCGCCGCTCCACCGTTCCATCGGGCTGCGCGAAGTTGTTGTGAGCACCTACCAGGCACCATCGGGCGCTGGCTATAGCGGCGTGCAGCAGCTCAATGCAGAGCTGTCTGGCACGGCTCCCCCAGATCCTCCCGCTTTCGATCGACCGATCGCGTTTAACACCATCTTTCACCCCATCGACCCTGCGACGGGATACACAGAGGAAGAAACCAAAATGCGCAATGAGTCGAAAAAGATTCTGGATGATCCGTCTTTTGCACTCCGGGTAACCTGCGTACGCGTACCGATCAAAGGGGGACACGGCGAAGCGGTGCACTTCACGACCCGGCGCAAAAGTTCGCGAGACGAAATCCTCGAAATTCTCCGCACAGCTCCCGGCGTCGTGGTGATGGAAGATCCACGGGAGTACCCAATGCCCATAGCAGTTGAAGGACGGGATGAGGTATTTGTTGGGCGGATTCGGCAGGAGGATGAAGAAGGCTACCAGTTCGCACTCTGGGTTGTCGCTGATAATTTGCGCAAAGGGGCAGCAACCAACGCAGTACAAATTGCTGAACTGTGGATGGAACTGCAAAAAAGTTGAACAAGCTTTCGGGAAAGAATGGATGCGCTAACGCTTGGGCTATTGATTTACCTGACTGTCATTCTGGTTGTGGGCTTTGTCTCTGCCCGGCAAAGCAAGACCCACGCTGACTTTCTGTTGGGCGGTCGCCGCCTGGGACCGTGGGCAATTTCGCTGTCAGAACGCGCCAGTGCGGAATCTGCCTGGTTAATTGTTGGCCTTCCGGGCACGGCGTATGCTATCGGAATGATGGAAATCTGGACCGTCATTGGCTGCCTGGCTGGAATCGTTGCCTCGTGGTTTTTTATCGCTCAACCGCTCCGGGAACTGGCGGGACGCTACAACGCTTTGACCCTTCCGGATCTGCTCAGTGCCCACTTCCAGGTTGACCACCACGAATCCCACACCATCCGGCTTCTATCCACTGCGATTATCGTTTTCTTCTTCGTGTTCTATGTTGCTGCCCAATTCGTTGCCGCTGGCAAAGTCCTGCACACCACCTTTGGACTGGATGCGCAAACGGGAATGCTGATTGGCGGCGGCGTAATTGTTCTCTACACGCTGCTGGGTGGCTTTTTCGCCGTGGTGTGGACCGACGTTGTGCAGGCACTGATTATGTTCACCGCTTTAGTGGTGCTCCCCATCGTTGGCTACATCGCTTTGCTGGACCAGAACGGTTCGCTGGCGACGCTGCCTGCTAACCATTTGTCCTGGGTCGGTGGAGCGGTTGGTATCGCTGCTTTTGCTGCCGTGATGAAGGGATTGAGCTGGGGATTCGGCTATCTGGGACAACCGCACCTGCTGGTGCGCTATATGGCGATTCGACAGCCGGAAGAAATTCGACGGGGACGGCAAATTGCCCTCACCTGGGCTTTCTTTGCATTCTTCGGCGCCTTCTTCCTTGGACTCATCGGCGCTGCCCTCTTCGGCATTGGAACCTTAGAAGATCAGGAATTTCTGATGCCGAAAATGGCGATGACCCTGGTGCCCCTCTGGTTTGCCGGTATCCTGATCTCCGGCGCCACTGCTGCAATGATGTCCACTGCTGATTCCCAGTTGCTGGTCGCAACCTCTTCGCTCACCGAAGATGTGTATGTGAAGTTTCTGGGACGCACCCTGCCACAACGGAAACTGCTCCAGCTCAACCGCCTGGTGATGGCAGTTGTTGCCATCGGCGCCTTTGTGCTGGCACTCTTTTCCACGGAAACCGTCTACAACATTGTCTCCTACGCCTGGTCCGGTCTCGGCTCCAGCTTTGGTCCCGTGATTGTCCTGATGATCTACTGGAAAAAAATCACGCGGCAGGGCGCCATCGCCGGACTGCTCACCGGATCGCTGGCAACGATTATCTGGGCAGAAACGCCGTGGCAGGAGATTCTTCCAGAGCGGTTCAGCAGCTTCATCCTTGCGCTTCTTGCCGTCTGGCTGGTGAGCCTGTTGACTACTTCCAGAGCGCAGTCAACACAGCAATGAAACTGATTCTCTCCCCCTTTACTCATCCGCTTCAGAACCTGGCACTCGAAGAATTTTTACTCCGCCACACCGATGATTCCTGGTTGATTTTCTACCGAAACGAACCCAGCGTCCTGATTGGACGACATCAGAACCCACTGGAAGAAGTGAACGTGGCATACCTCCAGCGTCACCGAATCCCGTGGCTTCGCCGCATTTCCGGTGGCGGTGCGGTGTACCACGACCCCGGCAACCTCAACTTCAGTTTCATTCTCCCGCTGGAACAGAAACTGTACAACCGATACGAACCATTTCTGCAACCGCTCTGCGACTTCCTCCTCCGGTGGGAACTGCCGGTGCAGCAGACGCCCAAAGGCGATCTGCTGTTAGGTGGCAGAAAAATTTCCGGCAATGCGCAATTTACAACACACCGCCGCTTGCTTTCCCACGGCACATTGCTGTATCAGGCAGATCTGGATCATCTGCGCAGGTCGCTCCAGCCGGCGGCTGTGGTCACCGCTTCCCGCGCCGTTGCCTCCCGGCGCAGTTCTGTCACCAACGTTGCCGACCACCTTTCCACACCTCCACCAGTGGAAGCATTCCTTGCCGCACTGGTGGAACATTTCCGGCAGGAATTTGCAGCCACACCGCATCCGGTGCCGGACGCATACGAACACGCTGAACCGCCGCTGCTCCAGCAATTCCGTTCCCCCCGCTGGCTGTACGAACGGACGCCAGCATTCACCCTGCGGCATCGCTGCAACGGGCAGGAATACGAGGTTACAATCAAGCAGGGACGTCCTATCGCCGGTGTGCCAGAAACCTGCCCGCACCGGCTGGACCTTTCAGCGCTGGCTCCTACGGTGTTGCTGGAAGAATGAGCAGATGCGCAAATTCCTCCTTATCATCCTCCTCATTGCATCCGTAGGAGCGCAGCGCCGCTGCGCCCCTACACCGGGAACGCACGCTTCAGCATACATTTTTGCCGGCTAAAGCCGGCGCTCCCAGTAGCGGCGATCCGGCCGGTCACCCACCGGGTGAAGCACTGCTTCGCCCCTACCATTGCACTGGAAGCGCACGCTTCAGCGTGCATATTTTGCCAACGAAAGCCGGCGCTCCTTGTTACTGGGAACGCACCCTTTAGGGTGCATTTCTTGCCAACGAAACTGGTGCTCCCAGCACAAACGGCAGCAATAAAATTCTCTTGCTTTCGTCATAAAACCTGCCTTTGGGGATGAAATGGATTCGACAGGGCAGCATGCGGCAGATAGCTGCATGCCGTGCGTGCCGGTGCCGCACGTAAATTCAGCCCGGCAAAGAAGAAGTGCCAACACGCACACATACGCAATGGCTGCCTAATTAAAGGCGCCATCCTCTCTGGAGGGTGTGCCTGCTCACCTTCCACGAGGGGTCGACCTTAGCAGGCTGCGGTAAGGCAGGTCGGCAGCTGCCTTGCCTAAGACTTCACTGCCGATAGCGGATGTGCACCTGTCGCTCGGTGAACGCATCCGCGAAACTTCATAGAGCGACTAAGCATGTAGAGGCTACTGCCTCACTGCCCTGGACGCGGGTTCGATTCCCGCCATCTCCACAAAACTCCAACAATAAAGTTGCCTGCCGCGTGTTTTCCCTTCTGGATTTCGTGATACAAATAATTTTACAGCGTTGTATGCTTCATCCCTATGAACAAATTGTCAAGTCTGCCCTTGACAGCATCCCTTCGCTCCAGGAAATCTTAGACAAAGTCTGGGCTCAACGCCAGTTCTCGGAAAAACAGATTTCTCAAAACCTTTCCTCCGTGCTTATCAGCTTAGATGCACAAGCAACCTCCCTATTCCGCTATTACGAACAGCAAGCTATTCAGCATCTTTTTTTGCTGTGGGTAGAAGCAAACAAACACCAAATCTCCTCACTGAAGCTTTCTGGAGAGGATCAAATCTACGCTTTTGTTAAGCACTATCAGTCATTGTTCATTGACTTTGCATCGGCTGTGCAACTTTTTGAAAAACGTGTGGGAAATATGCGAAAAGCCCGCGGAGGCAAAACATTTGAGCTTTTACTCCAGAAGTCTCTGGGCAGCATCGGAATTCCGGCAGAAATCCCAAAAGGAAAAGAAATCCGGCAGAAGCTACGAAGAATCGATTTAGTCATTCCCGACGTTCAAACCGCCCTTAAGACTCCTGACAAAGCGATCTTCCTTACGTGCAAGCGTACACTCCGTGAGCGATGGAAGCAAGAGATTCCCCAAATTGGACCGAACCAAACCGTCTACCTAATTACTATCGATCAAGAGCTTTCGGAACAAAAAGCACAAGAAATCCAGAGTCATAATCTCATTGCGTTTGTACCAGATGAACTCAAGCAGCAAAAGCATCCTCAATCTCCGTGGATCCGAAAACTCAGCGATCTTCCAAAGGATTTGCAACAGCGGATAGGTGTGAAATGAGGCAAGAATTTTTATTTAAATCGTCACATCCAGAAACCGATGCTTTTCTCGAATACAAGCGAAAGCGAGAACCCGCTTTCGATTTTCGCTCCATCCCTGCCAGCAGGGGCGTCTATGGCATCCATCCATATCCCGCTATGTTTCATTTTCGTGTTGTCCGCCGACTTCTCAACCAATTTTCGAGCAAATCGCAATGGGTCCTCGATCCATTTATGGGCTCTGGTGTCGCTGCGGTCGAAAGCCTGATCCATCAGCGCCACTTTATTGGGTATGACATTAACCCCTTGGCGATTTTGATCGCGAAAGTGCGAACCACCCCTTTGCCGCGCGCCTTGCTTTCACGAACACTGCGACATCTAATAACTCATTTCCCAAAAATTTCGCCGATTCCCATAGATTTCCGCAACATTCGCTACTGGTTCGATGATGTGACCATCGAGGAGTTATCCCGACTCCGCCAAGCAATTTTTCATCTGGAAGATTCTGCAATCCGAAACTTCTTCCTCGTGAGCTTTGCAGAAACCGTCCGGAGAGTATCTCGAACAAAATACAATGAGTTCAAGCTGCTGCGCAAGAAACAAGAAACATCGCAAGACGTTCTGCAAACCTTTCAGACAACAAGTCTCCGAAATATCGACCTTCTCACTCGCTTCTACCGCTCCTATCCTGCTTCCACCAGCACAGTCATCCTTCAAGAACAGAACATTTTACACAATCCGCCCCTCGAAAACGGATCCATAGATCTCGTCCTTACTTCTCCACCTTATGGTGACTCCCGAACAACAGTGGCTTATGGACAATTCTCCCGACTTGCGCTTCAATGGTTGGGCATTGAAGAGCGCGTTGACAAGACCTCGCTGGGAAGTAAAGCGTGCGAGATTACCCCGGATCTCCCATCGCCTTTGCTATACCACAACTTAGAAAAAATCGCAGCACGGGATGAAAAACGCGCCCGTGAAGTATTTGCTTTCTACAAAGACCTATTAGCCGCCATTCGAATCATTGGAGCCACTGTTAAGCCTGGTGGGCACGTGTGCTTCGTTGTCGGCAACCGACGGGTGAAAGAGATAGAATTACCAACGGACAAAATCTCAGCCGACTTTTTTGAATCAGTGGGGTTCACTCATCTCCAAACAATCGTCCGAGCTATTTCTAATAAACGCATGCCTTCTGAAAATTCTCCAAGTAATGTCAAGGGCAAAAAAAGCAGCACGATGCGATACGAGTATATTGTTGTGCTGCAAAAGCAGTGAAATTATCACAAAGACAGCGACAACTGACTAAGATCCGCAATCTTTCGTTTTATTTCTTCGAGCTGCTTTCTGGCAGGCTCGGTGATGATCTTCAATATCAGTTCAATCGTTCGAGCCATCGCAAATGGAATTTGTTGTTGAATTCCTCAAAGACTTCTGGGATGCTCTGCTTCAAATTATAGGCAGCATTCTGGTGATTTTTCTGTTTCTCTATTTCATTGCTGGTGTTTTGGGTATAATTAGCGTTGGCTTCGAGTTGCCAGAGCGCCTTGCCCGGAAAAAACCCGCAGCGCCCAAAGCCACACCAGCTCGGCAAAGTCGGTGTGATTGTACAAAGTCCGAAAAAGGCTAAGGTCACCGCCAGCACACTGCATTGCAAATAGCGCCAGCTCTTCGGAAGGGGGAACCATCGGTATAATTTCATCGCTTTCCTCATCGCTTCGCTGCGATTCTATCCGCCACCAGCCCGGATAATCCATCACCTGGGCGATTCGCTCATCTTGCT
>WFXC01000017.1 GCA_015490805.1 Candidatus Kapaibacterium sp. | reverse complement strand
TGCGTGGGCGATTGGTGAGCGGAGCAGCGCCGCAGGCGGGGCAGGTATTGAAGTGGGATGGGGCAAGGTGGGCGCCAGGGGATGCAGGCGGGAGTGGTGGAGCGGTTGGAGGGGATTTGAGCGGGGTGGTCACGAATGCGACGGTGATAGCACTTCGTGGTCGACCCATCAGTAATGCAGCACCTCATACCGGGCAGGTGTTACGGTGGAGCGGATCGCAGTGGCAGCCAGCGACGGTAACCAGTAGCGGCGTTTTCTGGTCGCTGGGTGGCAACACGCTCAACGGAACGGAGTTTATCGGATCGCTGAATGCACAACCTGTGCGGATCAAAGTGTATAACCAAACCGTTTTTCGCTGGAATCCTGATTCCAGCTTGCAGCGAGACGACGGTGGCAATGCACGGGGGCGTGGTGCCGTGGATCTTCAGGCGTATCGATCTGCGAATGACCAGGTTGCCGCAGGTGCGTATAGTGTGATCAGTGGTGGAAAGAACAACAAAGTTGCAGCCGGAGCAGACTTTGCCGTTGTCAGTGGTGGATTGGGCAACGCTGCACTGTCAACCGCTGCTACTATTGGCGGTGGTACCAATAACGCCGCAGGAGCCGGCTATTCAACCGTTGGAGGAGGAGAGGCGAATGTTATCGAGTCGATTGCCCATTATGGAACGATCGGTGGTGGGTACTCCAATACAGTTGCGGGAAAGTATAGTATCATCGGCGGTGGGCGGAGTAACCAGATCGATACGGCGCATTATGCCGCTATTGTTGGTGGCAGGGAAAATCATATCGGCAATGGCGGTGCCTATAGTAACGGTGATAGCTATGGCTTCATCGGTGGAGGGTATCAGAATGAAATTCAGGCAAATACCCGCGGTGATGTTATAGTCGGTGGTCGGCAAAACGTGATCGAATCAACCGCTGACTATAGTTTTATCGGGGGTGGTAAGAGGAATCGCATTAGTGCTGATTACAGTGTGATCGCTGGAGGACACAACAATGCCGTTACGGCTTCTTATGGATTTATCGGTGGTGGTGAAGCCGATACCGTTTCGGGCTCCTATAGCACTGTTCTTGGAGGATATAAAAATGTCGTTACTGAAAGCTATGGTGCAATAGCCGGCGGGTATCGAAATCGCGTTTCCGGCTCTACGGGATTTGTCGGCGGAGGACGCTTCAATCGGGTTACGGGTGATTATAGTGCCATTGTTGGAGGGGATTCCAATCTGGTCAGTGGAGACTACAGCGTGGTTGTTGGCGGCAAGAATAACAGCGCTTCAGGCGATTATGTCTTGATCTTCGGACGCAATGTGCAGCCGACAACGAATGCCAGTTATCGCGTGTATTTCTTCGATTCCACAAACTATGGGTATCTGGTTATCAACCGACTGGATGGCAATTATCCGATTCACGTTGGTACGGATAATCAGAACGGCAATGGAGCACATTTGACAGGGGCAGGTGCGTGGGTCAATAGTTCGAGTCGGGCAAAAAAGGATCGGTTCGAAGTGCTGGATAAGCAGGAGATCTTGCGAAAGATCGCACAACTGGATGTGTCCGCCTGGTATTACAAAGGAACGCTGGAACGGCATATTGGACCGGTTGCTGAACAGTTCTTTGACCTCTTCCATACAGGAGTCCTTAACGATCCGGAAGCACGGCATTACATCTCGACGATCGATCCTGCCGGTGTTGCCCTGGTGGGGATCCAGGGACTGATCGAGTATGTGCAGAAATTGGAGCAGAAGGCGCAGGCGCTGCAGCAGCGAAGCGCTGCGTTGATCCGCCGGGTGCGAGAATTGGAGGCGGAGAACGCCATATTACGGCAACAGTTGCGGCAGGTGCAGGGTGAGTCAGAAACAGCGGATGCTTTCTATCAGAACACAACACAGAAGTGAGATAAATCGAGGAGTAAAAACGATGCAACGTCGAACTGTAGGGATTTTGGGAGTGTTGATTGGTTTATGGTTGCTTCCGCTGCGGGCGCAATACAGCTTGCAGCGTACGGTTTTCCCGTCGGCAGCAGGGACTGCTACCAATAACAGCTATACGCTTCTGGTGACCTTTGGTGAACCACTCTCCGGAAGTTCGACAACTGGTTCTCAGGCTGTGACCGCTGGATTTCTGCTTCCCCATCGAGAAATTGAGATTGTAGCACCAACGACCGGAACGGTGTGGTACACAGGGATGATGCATACCATTCGCTGGAACTGGATTGGACAAATCGCCCGCGTAACGATTGAATTGTCAACGGATGGAGGGAGCAATTGGAGCACCATTACGTCGAATATTGTCAATACAGGGAGTTATCAGTGGACGCCGACCCAAACAGCATCACAGGCACGAATTCGGGTTTCGGATACCTATGCATCTGCGATTCGAGCTGAAAGCGGAAACTTTACGTTGCTGAATCCTGGTCCTGCCAGCATTACGGTGACGTATCCCAGCAGTAGTGCGGTGCTGTTCGCTGGAAGTGTCACGACTGTGACGTGGTCGTGGACAGGGGTAATTTCCAGCGTGGATCTGTTTTTCTCCGCTGATGGTGGGCAGCAATGGACGACTGTAGCAACAGCGGTTACCAATACCGGTAGTTATCAGTGGCAGGTGCCGGATGATCCCACAGTGGTTGGGAAGATCCGGGTACAGCAGCATAACAATGCATCAGTGCAGGGAACTTCCGCTTCGTTCGAGATCCGGTCGACCAGCCAGACAGCGGTACACGTTGCAATGTACCTGGAAGGTCCATTGAATGCTACAACTGGATCGATGCAGACGCTGCTGGAGCAAAGCGGATATTTGCCAGCGACGCAGCCGTACAGTCGATGGGGATATAATGGCACCGAGCAGCGAGCATCGTGGCTATCAGGCGTTGTGGATTGGGTGCTCATAGAGGTTCGGTCAACTAATCAGACCGTGGTTGCAACGACCGCCGGATTGCTACGGAGCGATGGACAGGTATACGATGAAAGCGGATATCCGCAGGTGCTGGTGCCGACCACGGTGTTGCCTGCGGGTAATTACTACGTTGTGATCCGTCATCGCAATCACATTGCAGCGATGAGCAGTACAGCGACTGCTTTGAGCGTGGGCTCCAGTGCGCTGTATGATTTCCGAACCGCCATCCATCGCGCCTATCAGCAGTTTGCAGCGGGACAAAAAAGTATCGGGAATGTGGCAGCGTTGGTCGCTGGCGATGCCTGGAGTGATGGAATCATTAACGCACGGGATCGGGTGAAATCTCGCCAGCAACTATTTCAAACAGGGTATCAGGATAGCGATATCAACCTGGATGGCACTGTGAATGCGACAGATCGGACGGTTATCCGGAACAATACATTCTGGGTAACGCAGGTGCCGTGAGAAGGCAGGTTTGGACATCTGGAAAAGGGAGTTCTGTGAAGTTCCGAAAAGTTTGTTCCGGATAAATTCTTCCCGCAGAGAGCAAGCGCTTCAGTTACTATACTGGCGGAAGGTGGTGTTCTTGATCGGCGCTCACAGTCAGTGCTTCTGACCAACACTGGCGGTTCAGCGTTTCCTGCTACTGGGAGCGTACGCTTCAGCGTGCATTCCCACGATAGGACAACCCTCTAGTTATCCAGGACAAGTCACGGGGTTGTCCTGCTATTTGCAACGATGCTGCACTCTCCACGTTGGGAATTTTTGCATTCCGCAGGCGGGGTTGTCCTGCTATTTGCAACGATGCTGCACCCGTAGGGGCGACCCATCGGGTCGCCCATTGGGCGAAGCATCGCTTCGCCCCTACCATTGCGCCGGGAGCGCACACTGCAGTGTGCATTTTTGCCGACTAAAGTCGGCGCTCCCAGTAGGACGCCATATAAGGTGTTCTTATCCACTGGGAGCGCACACTTCAGTGTGCAAATTCCCTTACCCTAACCCTCTCCCAGAGGGAGAGGGAACTTCGTACCAGCGGAAGCCGGCGCTCCTGATGGGTGCTTCCAACAGAGCGAACTCTCAGGGTAAGGTTGGGTATGTGCAGGAGAGGTGCTGACCATCTCCCGGCACTGCTTAATTGGCATATCGTTCGCCCGATACCGCCAGATTTTACCGTATTTTTGCAACATTCCAGCTCTGGTCAAAAAGAGGGTAACGGAAAGAAAGGGCATTGATGGCGAAACAGTCGAGAAAGCAGCGAACAGCAACGAAAGCCGTGCGCGAGCAGAAACTCCAGCTTGTGTTTATCGGGGTGATGGTCATATTAACGGCAGTTTTTTTTGGTGATCAGCTGGCAGGAAATTCCTTTTTCTGGGAAGATTTTGTTGAGCAGTTCTATCCTTTTCAGCACTTTGCTGCCCGACATCTGGCTTCCGGTGTGCTGCCACATTGGAATCCTTACACTTTTAGTGGGATGCCATTTCTGGCGGATTTGCAGAACGGGGTCTTTTATCCACCGTACTGGATTTTTGCCCTCAGCGTTGGTGAGGATGGACGAATTCCCGTTGTGGTGCTGGAAGGCGTGATTATTGCCCATTTCTTGATCGCGCAGTTGACAATGTTTTTCTTGCTCCGCTCCTTCCGCTTCGGTGTCTGGGCATCTTTGCTGGGCGCGGTGGCTTACGGTTTTTCGACGGCGCTGGTTTTCCACGCTTTCCATCCAATGATCGTTGCTCATCTGGCGTGGTTTCCGCTGGTGTTTCGGTTCTTTCACCGGGCATTGACTCAAAGAGAGTTCGCAGCGGCGGTGAAAGGAGGATTGGTTGCGGGGTTGGCGTTTTTGTCAGGGCATCCCCAGACGGCGTTTTATTTGTGGTTCTTCCTTGGATGCTACGCACTTTTCTGGTGGGCTCGGCAGCGATGGCAGTGGCGGGTTCCGGTTGCCTGGCTGTTGGGAACAGTTGTTGCTGTCGGAATTTTTGCGATTCAGTTGCTGCCGACCTGGACGTTGCGGCAGGAAGCAGAGCGGAAAGAAATTAGTTATGAGTTCGCAACGGAAGGATCCTATGCTCCAGCTCGCCTTATCACGCTCTTGATCCCGAACTTCTTTGGTAGAGCCATCCCCGCCCGAAACGATTTTCCTGTCTATCGGGATCAGTACTTTTACTACTGGGAGACAACCATCTATGTGGGCGGAGCAGTACTGCTTCTGGGATTGATCGGCTTATGGCATTATCGATCGGAGCCGGAGATGCAGTTCTTTGCAATCTTTGCCCTTTTTGCTCTAACCTTTGCTTTTGGGAAGTATTTCTTTGTCCACCGAATTTTCTTTGCACTTCCAGGTTTCCAACAGTTTCGCATTCCTGCCCGAATGTTGCTGATTTTGCCGTTCTTACTGTCTTTTGCTGCTGCCCGTACCTTTTGGGGATTGTGGGAAGACCGAAAGAAGGGGCAACAGCAGGCAGAGCAGCGAACAACGCGGGTTCTTGCCGCAATTGTTCTGGGGGTGTTGATGCTGGTGTTTTTGGGAGTGATCCCACGGTGGTTGAACACCCCGCCGCAGTACGTACCGGTTGTGCGACAATATGCGCTGGTAGCACTGTTTCTGGCGATCGCTGGTGTGCTGGTGGTGGAATTGGGATTGCGGCGCCGGATGAATCGGCACTTTGCCGGCCTGCTGCTGGTTGGACTGACCTTCTGGGATCTGTACTGGGTTGGTGCAGAGTTCAATCGATCACCGCAGAATCCTGAACAGGCGTACGCACTGCCACCTGCTATGAAAGCAATGTTCCGCCCCCGCTCACTGGATTCTCTCTTTCGCATCAAGATGCGTGAGGGTGGAGTGATGGCAATGAAGCGGAATCAGGGCCCGCTGGATAGTCTGATGCTGGTAGAAGGCTACAATCCGCTGGTACTCAAACGGCGCCAGCCACCGTTTGCCCGGCGAGATGATCACTGGCGGATTTTGAATGTGCGGTATGAATTGGTCGTCGATCCACAGACCCGACAGGCTCATTTTGTTGAACGGACCGATTACCTGCCAAGAGCCCGGATGCTGTACCGGGTTCGCTTTGTGCCAGATTCCCTCCAGGCGCAGTTTTTCCAGAGTGGCAAAGCGCAGATTGAGACAGAGGCAGTCGTGGGAGAGAAGCTGCCAGTGTCTTTGAGTGGCAAGCTACCACAGGAAGTGGAGCATTCCATTTATTGTCGCCGCTACGAACATAATCGGATCGAGTACGAGGTGCGGACGGCTGAGTCGGGTTTGCTCTGGTTGAGCGAAATCTGGTATCCAGAATGGAAAGCGTGGGTTGATGGGCAACCAGCAAAGATTTACCGTGTAGATTATGGCTTTCGTGGTATTGTGATCCCGGAAGGAACACACAACGTCGTGCTGGAATATGTGCCCATCAGCTATCGGTACGGTTCGTGGATTACCGGGATAACATTGTTGATCAGTCTTGGCTTTTTAATCTTGCACCGACGTCGGCACTTTTCCAGAACCCGCCCATCCTAAGAGGCAAACTTCAGGTTCTGTCCAGCGAATTACTCGAAAACGTAGAAGAAGCCAACCTGTGGCAAGGGCAGTATGGAACTTCCAAAGCCTGTAAACCACGTAATATTGAGCTGGAGATCAAAGAGCCACGATTTGCTGATGTAGTAGTGGTAACCAAATCCCAATCCCAGGCGGAGAGGATTATCCAAGGTATTGTCGCTATTCGTGCTGTTGTAGTAATATCCAGTTCCCAACAGCATATACAGGTTGTGAGTGTGTGGGTCGGAGAAATGATACTGAAACTCAGCGCCAGCGCTGTAGAAGAGGTTATCGGAGAATTTCATCAGGAAAAAGGTTCCCTGGATTGAAAGGCGGAACGGAAGTGTAATAGCACCGGAAAAACCATATCCTGAGAGTAGTCCACCGTGGAGCCCTGCCCGATACAGCGGTTTTGTAACTTTTTGTTTCACTTTCGGTTTCGGTGGTTGTGGCTTTGCTTCCAGTACTGGAACGTTATTCTGAGCCAATGAAACATTGATGGAAAACCATCCAATGATCATAAGCCAGAGGATCAAAGAGTACTTTTTCATTGGTTCTTACTCCCTTTGTTATTGTTATTGTTCGTTGGGTTGCCACCAGGTCAAATCGATGATATTCTCACCGCCATCGGCAGCGATGACATCGCCATTAATCCAATAAGAATCTGGGGTTGCTAAGAGAGCAACCACTTTGCCAACATCTTCAGGGGTTGTCAGGCGGTGGTAAGGGTTCCGCATCAGGGCATTCTGGATGAGCAATTCGTGACGTGGAATTTTTTGCAAAGCAGGAGTATCACTGACCCCAGCACGAATTGCATTTGCCGTGATATTGTATGGAGCCAGTTCCAATGCTAACTGGCGAATATAGGCTTCTAAAACGGCTTTAGCTGCCGACACAGATCCATAGGCAGGTACGGCGCGAGTTGAACCAGCGCTGGTCATCGCAAAGATGCGGCCCCAGTCACCCCATAAGCCTGCTTTGAAGATATCCTGTGTCCAGTAAACCAGAGAATTTGCCATCACATCTAAGGTCATTTCCAGTTGCTTCTGCCGTAGCATTTGATTGTGATCTTCAGCAATAAGGGGGCGCAGGGAACCAAAGGCTAAGGAGTGGACCAGCACACGCACGGCTGCCCCCGGATAATTGGCGAATTCTTCCTTGAGTTTGTCAATTACGGTTGCTCTATTCGCTGCTTCTGCAGCGTTCATATTGAAGAACAGCGCACGTCGTCCTATCTGTTCTATAGCCTGACGCGTCGCTTCAGCGTTCGGGAGCGTTGCAGCACGATCTAAATGGACTCCTACAATGTGATAACCGATTTCTGCTAATGCTAAGGCACAAGCACGTCCAAAACCACTGGATGCCCCTAATACAACGGCATACGAATGCTCAGGTATTTTACCCATCGCACTTCCACTTTCCGTTTCTCTTGCTCCAACGAAACTACAAATATACAAGATTTTTCGCACTCTTAAGGGTTACAGAGGCTAAAGAGAAGCTACGTAGTAATTCTGGGAGCTCTGGATAGATAAAATGATAAGTCAGGTGGACATCTTTAGAGCCACGGATAAGGAAAAATCAGGAGAGCTTCGCATCGGGTGTCTGTATAGTTGCGGAAACGAAAAGGGTACTGGGGAATTATCGCAAATTCTTCCTCCTGCTGAATAACCAGCTCCGAGGCGTCAGCAAATTCTATGAGCAATTTTCCCTGGAGCATGTAGCCACGGAATTGTCCATCAAAGTGAAAAAAGGTCTCTGTTGGCAAAGAGGAATGGGGAGGGAGAACAAGGCGAAGCAGTTCCAGATCCGATGGCGAAGACAATGGGCGAAGCAATAGCAGGGTTGGCGAAGTATAATTTCGGTCTCCAGATAAAAGCAGGTGATGCATTGGCGTCTGTCGTGGAGCCATTGGCTGGAAATAGGGACCTTCTACTTCATTGTGGTGTTGTGCTTCTGAGATAAATTGTCCCAGGCTATAACGATAGTACAAAAGAAGCTGGTACAGCAGCTCAAAGGAACACCGCCGCTTGCCTTGCTCAATTAACGATAGCAGTGCTTTTGAAATGCCAACTGCCTGTGCTGCATCGGACAATGAGTGCTCACGAACCCGCCGAAGAATGCGTAAGTTTTTGCCTAAAGCTGCCGGATGATGTAAAACGTCATACATTAGCGAAGTTTGCAATTTGTATAGAATGCGAAAACACGAACAATGGGGAAAGGAATTATGGGAAAGTTGGAAGGAAAAAAGATTCTATTGACCGGCGCCAGTGCTGGAATTGGTGTTGCGATTGCTGAGCGCTGTGCAGCAGAAGGAGCGATGGTGTTTTTAACAGCGCGCCGAAAGGATCGGCTGGAGCAGCTGGCAGCAAGAATCAACCAAAGCGGAGGGACGGCAGCATATTATCAGGCAGATCTTGCTCAGCCTGCAAATGTCGATGCGCTGTTTGCTGTAGCTCACGAAACCTTAGGAACCATCGATGTGCTGATTAACAATGCCGGTTTTGGGCGTTATCAACCTTTTGTAGAAATGGATTTTACCATTGCACGGGAGATGTTTGAAGTGAATTTTTTTGCTGCCGCCTATTTAACGCAAAAGGTGCTGCGGTTGATGCTCGATAGGCGGGGAGGTGACATTGTGAACATTGTGTCCTTAGCGGGAAAAAATCCGGTGCCGAATTTAGCAATGTACGCTGCCACGAAGTATGCAATGCGCGGCTTTTTTGAGTCGCTTTACCGGGAAGTGCGGCAGCATAACATCCGCATTCTCAATCTCTATCCGGGTACTGTGGCAACAGAGTTTTTCCAGCGGTCAGGCTATCCAGAACCGGATCAGAAGCGAGTGTTGCAGCCAGCCGATATTGCTGAAGCAGTGGTATGTGCCTTGCACTTGCCTCGCACGGCGACGGTTTCAGATATTGACCTTCGTCCGACGAATCCATAGGCAAATGCTGGAAACGCTGGTGACGTATTTGCAGAGTATCCCACCAGAGGGGGTGCTCCTCTTTGCGCTGGGCATTACCTTTTTGGAGAACATCTTTCCGCCTTCTCCCAGTGACACGCTTCTGGTATTCTGTGGTACATTGGTAGGATTAGGAACCTTAGGTTTCCTACCTCTCTGGATCGTTGCTACGGTCGGCAGCGTTGCCGGTTTCCTCACTATGTACTTTGTGGGGCGTTTTTTGGGCAAGCACATAACGCAATGGCGTATTTTTCGATTTATCTCGGAAGATGCGCTGGAACAGGTTGAACGGTGGTTCCAGCGATATGGATATTGGTTAATTGTTGCGAATCGGTTCTTATCCGGCACTCGGGCAGTGATCTCTTTCTTCGCCGGCGTCTCGCGGTTGCGATTTGATATTACCTTAGTGTTGAGCAGCATTAGTTCCTTGATCTGGAATGCGCTGCTGATTTACGCCGGTGCTCTCTTCGGAGAGAACTGGCAAACCATTGCGATGTATCTGGAAATCTATGGCAAAACGATTACCAGCATCATTGCGCTGCTGGTTGTCATCTGGGTGGTGCGCTGGATCTATTTGCAGAGTCGGGAAAAGCAGGTCAAAGAAGACACGTCTACTGATTCCGAAGAAAGTCGCAGTTTGCCAGACGACGGAAAGGAGAGTTCGGATAAAGAATCTTCAGTTGCGTAAAATACTGCTCCGCTTTCGCAGGTTGTTTGAGAACACAGTACAATTGCCCGATTCGTACCAGGACTTTTTGGTGGATCTGGGAGGGCAGGTGAGGGACAGCATTTAAGTTCCGCAGTGCTGTCAGCGCCTGAGCAAAACGCTGGCGTTGAATCATACATTCTGCTTCGTAGTATTTTGCTTCGTAATATGCTGAATCCTGGATCGGATAGCGGCTAAGAAAAGCTTGCAGTTTATCACAGCCAGCATCTGTTTGGTATTGCTCAATGAGCTGGATAGCTTCTTCTAACAATGCCCACTCCGATTCGGGAGCTGAGTACAATGGTGTTTCACGAGGGAGATAAGCGTCCGCAGCCGGTTGGGCGTGAAGATAGATCGTGTCGACTCGGGGCGGTGGCATAGGCGGTGCTTCTGGAGAAAGTTGTACAGCATACGGCGTGCGCTGCTGCTCTGGTGGTGATGGAAAGAGAGAAGTGCGGGGGGGTAGGGTGCATCCCCCCAGCAAGAGCACGGCAAACAGCCACCACAATCGAACACGGTTACTCATAGTGTTTCGCCTCTGTTGCTGTTGATTCTGTTGAGACGATTTGCAGCGGTCGGGGGGGTACTACCAGACGGTAAACGAAGATCGGAGTCGAACGGCGTTTTTTGCCCCACAGCAATGTTCGCTGATAAGAAGCTGAATCTTGAGGCATCAGGATTTGCAAATACACTTCTTTCGAACGCTGACGCTGCTTATCCCACTCGAAGATCGTTTTGGTGAAATTGCGAGACGTATAGATGGGCGTTACGGACCGCAATGGAATAATGGGATCCAAGTCAGCATTTAATGTCAGCAAGACTGCCCCTGGTGCCGGTTTTTGTTGCAAAATGTACTTTGGTTGCAGAGGCTGAAATCCCTGAAGTTGCACGGGAGCAATGCCAACAAATCCTAAATAGCGGGTTGCAGCGGTATACGTCAGATCGATGATACGTCGAGCAACGTACGGACCACGATCATTGATTCGCACCAGCGTTGCTTTCCCGTTCTCCCGGTTGATGACTTTAACAATAGAGCCAAACGGCAACTGCTTATGAGCAGCCGTCATACCGTACATATTGTAGTGTTCGCCATTTGCCGTGAGCCGACCGTGAAATCGGGGACCATACCACGATGCGATTCCGATCTGTTCGAACGCAATGATAGATTCAGAGAGTTTTACATAGTTCGGCGATCGCGTTGACGTATCCTGCTGCCCGGTACCTGCTTCCGTTGACAATGAGTGCATCACAAATCCTGCTGGAAGCAGCAATAACAGGAGCGAAAAAATGGTGAATAGCGACGTATAAAACCGAACTTGAAAGTTCCTCATTGGATGTTACCATCCTTGTCGTTTGACATACTCATAAACACAGTGGCAAAGATTGTGCCAGCCGCTTCTTTTTGTCGCGTGTACCCTTTATCCGATTACAAAAATACGGCAGTGATTCCGTTGTACCAATGAGCAAATCGTGACAATTTTTTCATTGGCTGGGACGATGGGAAATTCTTTCCCGGAAAACGGTGAAATCGGAGTTGTTTTCTCCTTGATTGTAGGCTAAATAGGCGTTTCCATATTCTCCGAAGATACTTTCGTGCGTTGTGCGTTGACCAAAAAGATGACATTTTCCGCGATATTGGTTGCCTGGTCAGCCATTCGCTCCAAGTTTCGTAAGACTACTACAAAGTGGATTCCCGGTTCGATAAAATCAGAATTTTCCTTCATTTTCGCAATGATCTGGCGGGTGATTTCATTTTCCAGTTGATCGATTTGTGAGTCGGTTTGAATAATCTTTTCTGCTAAGGTTGTATCCATATTGATGAAGGCATCCATACTGTACTTGATCATTGTCAGGACGCCAGTGGTCATTCGCTCCAGTCCGAACTCCTTAGCATACTGTGCCACATTGGGAATGGCAAGCGAATGCCGCGCAACGTTGAAGGCTAAATCTCCAATTCGTTCCAGCTCGTTATTCAGCTTCAGGGAAACTAAAAGTAGCCGTAGATCTTTCGCCACTGGCTGATGAAGTGCAAAGATTCGTTGACACTGCTTGTCAATTTTCATATCTAACTCATCGACCTTGTCGTCGCGCTCCAATACCAGTTGCGCCAGATCCGAGCGTCCCTCCAGCAGTGCCCGAAAGGCAAACTCGATCTGTTCTTCGACAATACTTCCCATCCGGATTAGTCGAGCCTTGAGCTTTTCCAGATTTTCAGCAAATGCACGATGCATAACGACTCCTCTACGTTTCTTTGATCCCATCTCCATCCTTAAGGACGATTGATTAGAGAAACAGTTGCGCATCAGTCACAATCATAAGTCCAAAGGCTCATTATAAAGGAGTGTTACGAAAAAGGCAATGTTGATAGGGGGATTTTCGTTGTGCTTCCGCCTTGAAGCTATGGCCGGATAGCAAAAATCCGATTACATTATAGACAAATAGATCAAGAATAACAAGATTGGGGAATGGCGATGGGAGTTATCGTCGTTGCAGCAATAGGGCTGAGCGTGATAATAGTAGGTGTTGCTGTATGGTATTTTCGACAACTCCAGCAGCAAAAAGAGCAGTTACGACAGCAGTTACAACAGGCACATTCGGAAAAGCAACGGCTGGAAGAAGAGATCGAAGCTTTGGGTCAGGCTGTTTTAGCCCTCTTTTCCGAAGGCTTCTTGCAGCCGTCAGTAGTGTTTTCACACCAGACGCTGCGGTCAATATGGTCTGAATTACAGCAAAGACAGGGAATATGGAAGACACTCTTGCAGGAATTGCATGCTCTTGCCGATGGGGATATCAGTCGGCTGGAACGAACAGAGCAGCCTGCATTGGGACGACTGGCTGACCGGATTCGTCAAATTTTAATGCGGTTGCGCCGGACCGCTGATGTAATGGAGCAGTTGCAAGATCGGCTGCAAGTGGCATCTGGTGAGACAAGGCGCGTGATGGATCGAATGTTAAAAGCTACAGAAGGTGCTGTTGAGTGCTCTGCTCAGCAGCAGAAAGCAGTTTCGCAGATTGTTGGTCTTTTGGAAGGAATTCTGCACGAAGTAGAGGAAATGAGTCGATCGGTGGAACAGCAGATGGAGCAGATGCGTTATGTGCAATCGGCGGTCGAAGATATTCCACAGCAATTGCGTATGTTATTTGTATCTCACCAAACAGATGAAGCTGGGCGCTCTGCAGAACGCCGTGGGGAGATGGAAGAGGTTTTACAGGTTATTATTCAACAGGTCCGCCAGTTAATGGAATTTTCCGGACGAATAGGGGAAATTACAGGGGTCATCGAAGAGGTTGCAAAGCAAACAACGCTGTTGGCATTTAATGCTGCTATTGAAGCGGCACGGGCAGGCGATGCCGGCAAGGGATTTTCGGTCGTTGCTTTAGAAATTCACCGATTAGCAGAATCCAGCAAAAATGCTTCTTCCGATATTGCTGCTTTAGTGGAACAAATACAGCAAAAAATAGCACAGGTTGTGGAGACAGCCGATACAGGCATTACTGCTATTACACAAGCAGCACAGCGGACACAGCAGCATATTGAACAAATTAGTCATAACATTCGGGAGGCT
This sequence comes from Candidatus Kapaibacterium sp., assembly GCA_015490805.1. Classification (GTDB taxonomy): domain Bacteria; phylum Bacteroidota; class Ignavibacteria; order Kapaibacteriales; family WFXC01; genus WFXC01. Next base: position 83,601 of record WFXC01000017.1, on the reverse strand, counting down.
TTCCGCTCAATGGTCTCTATCATTGAGCGCAATGCGGCAGTTGTAGAACATCTGGCAACCAGTTCTCAAGAAATCGGAAATCGGCTGAGCCGATTGCGGCAAGCTGCTCAGCAAAACGCAGCAGAAATGGAGGCGGCTGCTGCGGAGGCACGACACGTGCAGCAACAGGTTACGCAAGTGTTGCAAGTGACAGAAGCATTATCAGAAATGGCAACAGCATTGCAAATCCAAGCGCATTCCTTTAAACTTTCAGAGAATGATCAAGTTATCTGGGCGATTCAATGGAGTGAACAGCTTCGGACAGGAGAACCGATAGTCGATCAGCAACACCAGCAACTGATTGCAAATGTTAATGCTCTCTTGGATGCACTGGCTGAAGGTAAAGGGAAGGCTGAACTGGATGCTATTCTTCAATTCTTGGAGCGTTACGTGGCTGAGCATTTTTCCTACGAGGAAGAGTGTATGGAGAAATACCGGTGTGCTGTGGCAGAGAAGAACAAACGGGCACATCAGAAGTTTGTGCAAACATTTGCATCTCTCAAAGATGAGTATCAACGCCGAGGAGCAACCTTAGAATTAGCACAGCGGATCTATCGCCAAATTGGTGAGTGGCTGGTAAATCACATTGGAAAAATCGATACAGGGTTACACCAGTGTTTACCAAAGCAGCAGGCTGCGGAAATCAGTGCAACTACTTTGGATTTGCCTACGGTGGAATCGTAAAATCCTCTGGTCACAAATGCGCAGAGTAATAGAGAGTTTGTCAGCAACTGCTCTTCAAGTTCTCAATCATTGCTGCTGGAAGTTCTTTAGCTAAGAGCTCTTCAATGAAGGAAAACGCTGTGCGTGGTACAATTCTGCAGGAATTACTGGTAAAGAGACTGGGGAGACAACAAGGTGTGGGTTGTTCTGGCATTCCTTACGGCGCTGGCGGAATCTCTCAAAGATTTGTGGGCAAAGAGGTTTTTGCTCGATCAGATGGATTTCCTTCTCATAGCGTGGGGATTACACGCCGGCAGCACCCTTTTTCTTTTTCCGATAACGTGGGGTATCGATGGATTTGTCTTTGAATCCACAATTTTTCCGGTGCTGGCAATCGTTGCAACGGCAAATGCAACGGTGGTTGTGCTTTATATGTTTGCTTTACGCTCTGGTGAGCTATCGGAAGTTGTCCCATTGCTGACGCTGACGCCTTTGTTTATGTTGCTGACCTCGCCACTGTTGCTGGGAGAAACGCCGTCGTGGATGGGAGGGGTGGGAGTAGCAACGATCGTTTTGGGTGCCTACTGGCTCCATATGCCGGCACGTCGTGAGTACTGGTATCAACCTTTTGTGTTGTTGCTTCGCAAGTCCGCCGCGCGAGCGATGCTCTTGATCGCGATAATCTGGAGTATCACCGGAAATCTGGATAAACTGGGGGTCGCACGCTCAACTCCACTGGTGTGGGGAACGCTGACGAACGGCGCCATTGCGGTGCTGCTGCTTCCGGTTGTGCTCTTTCGTGCCCGGCGTCAGAAAGAATTCGGCTGGAAAAATATTCAGAAAGTAGTCGTCGTACTGGGCGTTCTTGGAGCAATTGTGACCTTTACGCAGATGACAGCGATTACCCTTACCCTGGTGCCGTACGTGATTGCTATTAAGCGGTTGAGCATTTTGTTCAGCGTGATCTGGGGTGGCATTGTCTTGCGAGAGCAGCAATTTCGGCAGCGCTTGATTGCTGCCAGTATTATGGTAGGAGGCGCAATAATCATCACGTTGTCCTGATGCTCCCCGTGGCACAAATACCGAAGTTGCAACAGGCAGTTTTGCAATGGTATCACCAGCATCGGCGGGAATTATGGTGGCGCCAGCAGCCAACGCCGTACGTAGTCCTGGTTTCTGAGATGATGCTGCAACAAACGCAGGTGAGCAAAGTGGCACCAAAACTGAAGCAGTTTTTGCAGCAATTTCCTTCCTTTGAAACGCTTGCTGCTGCACCGCTGGAAGCAGTGTTGCGTGCCTGGCAGGGACTGGGTTATAACCGTCGAGCGGTCTACTTGTGGCGCATTGCCCGGATAGTGCAGGAGCAGTACGGCGGCAAGCTCCCCGGTGATCGAGCCCTGCTTCTACAGTTCCCGGGCGTTGGAGAGTATACGGCAGCAGCGCTTCGGGTCTTTGCCTTTGGTCTTCCGGATGTCATTCTGGATACCAATATCAAGCGCATCCTAAGCCGGCTGTTTTTTGAACTCCGATATCGGAACGAAGCAATGCCAATATCGATGCTGCGGGAGAAGGCAGCAGAGATTCAGCCGGAAAGGGATCTTCGCCGGTGGTACTATGCCTTGATGGATCTGGGGTCCCTGGTGTGCCGCTCTACGGTGGCGCACTGTGATCACTGCCCGCTACAGCCGTGGTGTGTTAATGCCGGTAGAATAAATGATTTGCCAGTATATCGGCGGCGGCGACAGGAACCGACATTTCAGGGACTTCCCCGACGCATCTGGCGCGGACGAATTGTGGAACTGCTGCGGCAGCATTCCGGATTGTCAATTGAAGAAATTCTCCGACATTTGCCATTGTGTTCCGAAGATGGTGCTCGATCGTGGATTGAGGAAGTTTTGCAGCAGTTGCAGCGAGAGCAGTTAGTTGCTGTACGGATAAATAGTAGCGGGTCTTCGGTGTACGTCTTAGGGCAAGGTGAATAATAACCTGACAGGAATGAAAGTTCTGCTGCCAGCAGCGGTCATAATCGTTTTGTCACTGGTGACTTGTAGCTCACCGGTATCGAAACAGCAAATCTTAGCGCCACCACTCTGTCCGGTTCCTGTTCAGCAGTGTCGCCCGGAAGCTGGAGAGGTTCGAGTCATTGATACGGGTTTGACGGATAAACCCTGGTACTACGAAATTGTCTCCGTGTCAGGCATTAATACGCCCGCCAATGAGTGGACACTCTGGTTCTGGACCCCTGATACGGTCTATGCTACAGTGGAACGCAATGGCAAGCAACAATTACAGCAGTACTGGGTAGCACGCTACGATCGCTTCCACCTGGTGGATAATCTCATTCTCCCATACCGTCATTATGGAAGCATGACTGGTGATAAGCAGCGGCGCTGGATTGCATACGCTGCCGTTGCTCCTGCGGCATTTCGGTTTGATTCCGATGTGTTGATTGCTGCCGATGGAGCGTGGGAAAAAGCAAAATCTCTGTCGTTCGACCAGCAGCCTCATTGGGATTCACATCCTGCCCTCGATCCTGAGGGCAAAGCACTGTTTTTCGCTTCTGATCGCGGCGATACCATTCACGGTACTGAGCTATGGTTCTCGGTATGGCTGGGTGATCGATGGAGCGAACCGCTGACCGTCGGTCCGGTGATTAACACCGATTGCGATGAACTGACGCCTTTTGTAACTCCTGATCGACAGTGGTTGCTGTTCGCTTCGACCGGACATCGGAATGTTGGCGGCTATGACCTGTTTCGTTCCCGGATCCGTCCGGAATTCTGGATGGCTGTGGAGCAGCGAGACTTCCATCGATTGCAGGATTCGGCTTTTCTGGTGAGTGTTTTTGGTAGTCCGGAGAATCTGGGGAAACCGATCAATACGATTCACAATGAGTTGTTTCCGTCCACGCCCGCTTCTCCTGATTCGTTACTGTACTACGCATCGGATCAGGGCAAGGGAGCGGATTTCGATATTTATGCCTTTGTGAAGCATCGCCTGGGAATCATCACAGCCCATCTACCACAAACGGAAGAAGTGCAGGACACGCTATCGCTTTCCACGATCGAAGTTCAGCCGGTGGAGATGCCACAGCTTGCGCAATCAGAGGAGGAAGATACCGTATCCGTTAAGGAAGCAGTAGTTCAGGGACGGGTTGTCGATCCCGATCGTCAGCCAGTTCCGGATGCACGAGTATCAGCCCTGGTAGAGGATACCCTCTATGCCCGGACCCGGACAGATACAGTGGGTAACTTCAGTGTTTCCGTTCCTCAGGATCAGCCAGTAGTGATTGAGGCAGAGGCACCGGGTTATTTCCCGAAGCGAACGACCATTGTGGCAACAGAGGATACCGTCCAATTAGCGGACACGGCAGTTCGGCTCCAGCATTTTACGATTGTCCGCATCCATTTTCCCACCGATCAGTACCGCCATCCTTATCCTTACGTCCTGGATGAGAATGGTTTCCCGACCAATGAAACGTGGCAGCATTTGTTAGATCGAGTTGCCCGGAGCATTTTGCAGGACACCAGCATACTGCGGCAGGTGCTGATCGTTGGTCACACTGATGACGTCGCTTCGGAGCAGTACAATTATCAATTGGGGCTGCGGCGGGCGAATTTTGTGTATGAGCAGCTCTACCGGCGCGGGGTACCACTCCATCTGATGAAAATCCTGAGTAAAGGGGAGTTAGAGAAGCTTCCTCGCAAACCGGGAGAGCCACTGAAGTTATATCGCAAACGTCTCCGTCGCGTAGAAATTATCAAGGTGGTACGGTAGGTGGCAATGGTTCAAACGTGGTGGCAGCAGGCAAAACGATTTGTTATGCTGGGAGCAGCTATTGCTCTGGGACTGTTCCTTGTGGGTGTTGTAGGCGTTGTGGTTCTGGTTGTTTCCGCGATGAGTTCTGGCTTGCCATCACTGGAAGCGCTGGAGAATCCTAAACCAGAACTATCCACACAGGTCATCAGTGCTGATGGCGAAGTCATTGGAGAGTTTTATGTCAAGCGCCGCCGGTATTTACCCTATGATAGCATTCCACCTTTCTTTATCAAGGCATTGATTGCCACGGAGGATCGGGCATTTTTTGATCACTGGGGTATTCACGTTATGCGGGTTTTGAAAGCAGCAGTCAAGAACGTACTGGCAGGGCGAATCAAAGAAGGAGCCTCGACGATCACACAACAGTTAGCACGCAACCTGTATTTTACCCATAAAGTTTCGCTGGAGCGAAAAATTAAAGAAGCGCTCACCGCTATCCAGATCGAGCGCCGGTATACGAAACGGGAAATTTTAGAGCTGTATGCGAACAGCGTGTATTTTGGACGTGGTGCCTATGGTTTGCAGGTTGCGGCACAGGTGTATTTTAACAAGGCACCGAGTCAGTTAACCCTGGGGGAATGCGCCTATCTGGTAGCCTTATTGAAAGCGCCGAACAACTACGATTACCGGGTGAACTATGAGAAAGCGATTCAACGACGCAATCTGGTACTGAAGAATATGCTGGCGATGGGCTATATTACGCGGCAGATGTACGAGGAAGCGATAGCAGAACCGCTCAAGCCAGCAGAGGGAGAAACGGTCACCCGCGATCCTTATGCGATAGCCGCTCAATTTGTGGAAATGGTACGCCGATCGCTCAGTCGGGATACGCTTTTGTATGGCTACGATCTTTACCGGGATGGATTGAAAATTTACACAACCCTGAATTATCGGATTCAGCGGTATGCGTGGCAGGCTTTGCAGCAGCGGTTGCAATGGCTGCAAAAGCAATTTGATCGCCAGTGGCGGTGGCGACGATTCCCGGAGTTACGCAAGGCAATTCTGGAGCGAGCCATTCGCAATTCGCAGCAGTATCAGACAGCGGCGCCAGCAGAACGGAAGAAAATCCGGGCACAATTACTCCGGGACAAAAGATTTGTCGATTCAGTGCTCCATCGAGCGACTCGTATCCAGGGAGCTGTGGTGGTATTAGACAATGAAACAGGTGCTATCCGGGCGTTGATTGGTTCGACGCTACTGGAGCCTACAGAACGATATGGTTTAAATCGTGCCCTCCAGATTCGGCGGCAGCCGGGATCGGCGTTTAAGCCGTTTGTGTACTTAGCTGCCTTGTACAATGGCTTAACACCTGATTCTCTAATTGATGCGACAACTTTTGAATATCCGCTGCCAAACGGGGAAACGTGGGTGTTGCAGGGACGGGAACAGGATACTGGCAAAGTACCGTTGCATATTGGGTTGAAGTACTCGATTAACTCTGTTGCCGGACGGTTGATAGCGTATTACACCACCCCTGAACAGGTGATCCAGCTTGCTCGCAAAATGGGCATTGAGTCCCCCTTAGAGCCTGTATTGTCAATTGCGCTGGGGTCGGAGGAAGTGCGTCCATTTGAGTTAACCCGTGCCTTTATGTGTTTCCCCAATGAAGGCTTGTATGTTGAGCCTTATTTTATTACCCGGATCGAAGACCGATTTGGCAACGTACTTTACGATCGTAATGGCCGAATCGACGCTCGTCCAGCGATAGAACCAAAGTATGCCCGGCAGATGGTGGCAATGTTAGAGGAAGTGGTCGATGGAGGGACAGCCGCCCGAATTCGCCAGGATTTTGTTTATCCTGCCTGCGGAAAAACGGGGACGACCAACGACTATGCCGATGCGTGGTTTGTTGGGGCAACGCCGCAACTGACTGCTGGCATCTGGCTGGGATTCGATGATCGCCGCATTACCTTCGGCGATAAATTTGGTTATGGAGGGGTGGCTGCGGCTCCAATTTGGGGCAAAATGATGCGCAGTATTTATGAAGATCAATTGTTGGGATTTGATCCTACCAGAGATTTTCCGCGAGATCAAACGGCGCTCCAGTTCCCCGCTGATACGACTGATCTTATTCCGCAAATTGAGCGAACAATCATCCTGCCACAATTAACGGCTCCTGAGCAGCCGGTGCGTTTCCCGGTCTTGAAGGTCGAGGAATCGGAATCGAACCAGTAATGCTCAGTACTTTCTTTGCTGCTTTCCTTTGAACCAGGCTCTCCAGTAGCAAGATCGTCGTGTAGCCTGTCAAGAGCAACAGGACGGACAGCATTCTTTTGCGATCGAATCCGTATATTGCAATTTTGTAAATTTTTGCGGGCATTTGCTGCTGGAGATCCGACAGAGTGGAGCTGGCTGGAGAAAGATAGAGTTGGATATGAAACGTCGGAAAATTCTATTTTTGACGCCGCGCTTTCCCTATCCTCTGGTAGGGGGCGACAAAATCAAAAGCTATTACCTGCTACGGCACCTGGCGGCACATCACGATGTCGTGTTAGTTTCACTGTATGAAGGAAAGCAGCTTCCAGAGCAGTACCGGTCGGCGCTGGAGCAATTGGGTATTCGCGTCTTCTGGATTCCATATCTGGCGTGGAAAGCGTGGACAAAAGCGGTTATTCGCATTCCAACACCAACCGCCGCCGATATTGCCTGTTTCTACGATCCAGCGATGCAGCGCATAGTGGATCGGCTCGTGGCACAGGAGCATTTCGATGTGGCAATGGCGTTTTTTATCCGGACAGCAGAGTATGTGAAACACCTGCCAATGCCCAAGATCCTGCTGGCAGAAGATTGCCGAACGTTGTATCAGACCCGCTCTTACCAGCACAGTAAATCACATCTGTTTCACCATATTGGTCGATGGCTGGAGGTGCAAAAGCTCCGGCGGTATGAGGCGGAGATTGTCAACTACTTTGATATTGTGACCCTGGTCAGTAAAGTCGATATTGAAGCGATGCAGAAGCTCAATCCCCACGCTCGGTATCGATTGCTGATTAATGGCGTCGATGTGAGCAACATTCCGTTTCGAGATGAGCAACAGCGTCGAAAAGATCTGATTTTCATTGGTAAGCTGGATGTGTGGGCAAATGTCTTAATGATCAAGCGCCTGGTGCAAAACATTTTGCCAAAGATCTGGGCAAAGCATCCGGAGGTGAAGTTGCGGATTGTAGGAGCCTATCCCCCACGGATTTTGTATCGGTATCTTTCAGATCGGGTGCAATTGCTGCCGAATGTTCCAAAGGTTGAAGATTTCCTTTACCAGGCTGCGGTGTTTTTGCATCCTCACTCCGGAGGTTCCGGGATTCAGAATAAGTTGTTGCTGGCAATGGCGACGGGGTGCCCGATTATTACGACTCCTACGGGGAACCAGGGCATTGGCGCTTGCCATCAGCAGCACGCAATGGTCGGCGAGAGCGATGAAGAACTGGCAGCGTATGCTATTCAGCTTTTGGAATCGCCGCAACTGCGGTCGGCATTAGTCCACAATGCGCGTCGCTACGTGGAAAAATACTTTGCCTGGGAGAATGTGTACCAGCAGATGGACGGCGTGCTGGCAGAGGTATTGCCAGATACGGCTACGAAGGTGGAGACACCGGAGCTTGCAGCAGTTAACGGTAACACTGTTCCTTTGATTTCTCCCTCCATTCCAGAAGAAATTCAATAATGTCTCTTTCACCCAGCCAGGATTGCAGTCTGATATTAGCTGGATGCTTCTTCGGATGAGGAGGGAAGTTTGGGTAAAACTTTGTGAAGGTAGAGCAAACCTGCCAGGGCTGAAAGCAGCGATCCAGTCAAAATGCCGATTTTGGCTTCATTGAGAAATTGCAGGTGGTTTGCATACGCTAAGCTGGCGATAAACAGTGACATTGTAAAGCCAATACCTGATAGCATTGCCATTCCATAGAATTCCCGCCATCGAAGCGATTCGGGAAGTTGGGCAATGCCTATTTTTGCAGCCAGCCATGATGCACCCAGCACACCAAATTGTTTGCCTAAGAACAGTCCCAGCATAACGCCCAGGGTAATTGGGGTAGTGAGTTCGGAGAAAAAGCCCGTTTCAGGGATTTTGACCCCGGCATTAAAGAGGGCAAATAGGGGCATAATGAAGAAGTTCACCCAGTTGTACAAACCACGTTCTGCACGTCGCAGGGTAGATTCCGCCATAAAACTTCCCTCATTGATCTTGTCCAGCAGCATAAATTGGAGTTCTGGCGATTCCTCCTTGCCGAAGTTACTGAGCAGTTGTTGGGTATCGCGGAAAAACGTTCTAAGCGGTAACGGCGGATGATGAGGGATTGTGAAAGCCACTAACACACCCGCAACTGTTGGGTGTACCCCGGAGTTTAAAAAAGCAACCCATACCAGGACTCCAAACAGAAAGTAGAATCCTAAGGTGCGGATACCCAAAAACCGGTTACCAGCCCAGAGAATACCCAACCCTACAAATCCCAGAAGGAGCGCGACAATGGAGAGGTGTTCGGTGTAGAATACCGCAATCACAATGATTGCTCCTAAATCATCCGCAATCGCCAGTGCCAGTAGAGCGATGCGCAGCGGAGGCGGAACGCGTTTACCTAACAATGCCAGAATACCAACGGCAAAGGCAATATCAGTGGCAACTGGAATACCCCAACCGCGCATTGCTTCAGTGCCAAAGTTGAAGACGGTAAAAATAAGAGCTGGAAGAATCATTCCTCCCGCAGCAGCAATCAGCGGCAGAGAAGCTTTTTTCCACGTCGACAGATGTCCTTCTAAGACTTCGTGTTTAATTTCCAGTCCTACGGCAAAGAAAAAGATGACCATCAGACCATCGTTGATCCAGAAAAGCAGTGGTTTTGAAATGGCATGGTCACCAATACCGATGGTCAGATGTGTGGTGAGTAAAGCAAAGTAAGAATCTGACCAGCCGCTATTTGCCCAAATCAAGGAAAGGATAGCACAGAAAACCAGCAAAGCACCGCTGGTAATCGGCGACATTGAAAGTTTTTTCAGGAAATCCCGGAGGTAGTCAACCGGTTTGTGTGGATATTGGTAGAATTCATCCATCGGCTGCATCTTTCCTCTGGCGTATTTTGTTGTTGCAAATTCTCATCAAACGCTTTTAGAACAATTGCTGCGTGACATGTAGCAGAAGTGAGGGAAAGAAGCCAAAGAGAAAGGTCATCACAGTCGAAATAGCTAAGGTAATGCCAGCGGTTCCTGTGGGCATCGGGGATTCGGAACTTTCAGATGCTGGATGGAAGAACATCGCAACCACCAGTCCCAGGTAAAAATAAGCGGAAATCACGGAGGCAACAACTCCCAGAATTGCCAGCCAGACAAAACCGGATTCAATAGCGGCGACAAAGAGGTAGTACTTTCCAAAAAAGCCTGCCAGGGGTGGTACGCCGGTAAGGGAAAACATAAACACCGCCATTAAACCTGCCAGCAAAGGATGTCGTTGGTATAGCCCCTTGTAGTCCTGAATTTCCAGGTGACGGCCATATTGCTGTTCCAGCACGGAGGCAAGGACAAAAGCGCCCAGTTGCATAAACAGGTAAACTGCGGCATAGAAAGTGACCGCAGCAAAACCGTCTGGAGACGCTGCTACAATGCCGATTAGGATGTAGCCAGCGTGCGCAATTGAGGAATAGGCTAACATTCGCTTGATGTTTTGCTGGGTAATTGCAACGATGTTCCCGTACAACATCGACAGAGCAGCAATAATTGCCAGAAGGAGCTGCAGTTTAATCTGAAGTTGTGGCAGGAAGACAAAAGCTAACGGCAGGAAAGCGGCAAAAGCTGCTGCTTTGCCCGCTGTACTCATCAACCCCGTTACGACGGTAGGTGCTCCCTGATAAACATCCGGCGCCCAGAAATGGAAGGGGAAAAGTGCCGCTTTGAAGCTGAGTGCAATGACCAGAAATGTTGCTCCAATGATGAGCAAAGTGGGAAAAGAAAGCGATCCGGTGGTAGTGGCGTGCAAAATAGCGCCGTAATGCAGCGAAGCTGTTGCACCATAGACCAGCGCAATTCCATACATAAGGAAGCCGGACATAAAGGCGCCCAGAAGGAAGTATTTGATCCCTGCTTCAACGGATAATGTTTTGTTTCGGAAGTATCCGGCTAAGATGTAAAAGCTAATGGACATTACTTCAATGCCAATGAACAGTACCAGAAGATTGTTGGCGTGAGCAATGAGCATCATACCGGCGATTGCAAAGAGCGTGAGACTGTAAAATTCATCCAGTTCAAATTGCAGACGCTCCAGGTACGGATGGGCAGCCAGCACGGTCAAAAGTCCTCCAATGGCAAACAGCACATCGAAAAAAGCAGCATAATGTCCTGTTGCAATCATTCCGGAAAAAGCAGCGCCTTCATAGGGGAAACTTCCAACGGCTGCCATTGCTGTCAGGAGTAACCCAATCCAGGCAAAGTGAAAACTCACCCGACTGTTCTTGCTGAAAGCATCCACCAATAGGCTGACAACTGCCCAGGCAGAGATAAAGTAAATCGGCAAAGCACCCCAGAGAGCAGTATCACGGCTCATTCCTGCATCCATTCCTCGTCAGACATCTGTTGTTGTGCTGCTCCATTCCCATCTTCTGTCAGTTCGCGTTGCTGCTGTCTATGCATATTCTTGATCTCCTGAGGTAGAAGGAAAGACAGGCTGGCAGGAGAAAGTGGCATCTGGCTGGTGGAAGATACACGATGCTCTTGCGACATTTGCCGATGGGCAGCTTCAATTTTGCTGCTTACAAGGCGCATATTGGTTTCTGATAATTGCAGAAACGTTGAAGGATAAATGCCGATCCAGACCAGAAAGATGGTAACGGGAACCAATTGCCACAGCTCCAATTTGGTCAGATCGGGCAGAGCGTGATTTTTGGGATTGAGATTGGGACCAAAAATCACACCATTATACATCCGCAGCAGATAGGCGGCTGCCAGAATCACACCCAGAGCAGCGAAAGCGACATAGGTCCAGGTTCCAAGGATCGGAGACTGGTAGGCGCCCAGCATGGTAAGAAACTCGCCAACAAAGCCATTCAGTCCCGGCAATCCTGCCGAAGCAAAGACGGCAAAACCCAGCAGGACAGCAAACTTCGGCATAACTGTAACGATACCACCATATTCAGCCAGTTCCCGCGTATGGCGCCGTTCATAGAGAATGCCAACACACAGGAACAGCATACCGGTTGAAAGACCGTGATTGATCATCTGGATAACGGCGCCTTGCAGCCCTTCAGTCGTCATTGAGAAAATTCCCAGCACAATGAATCCTAAGTGGCTGACAGAGGAATAGGCTACCAGTTTTTTAACGTCTGATTGCACCATCGCAACCAGCGCACCATAGATGATGCCAATTACTGCTAAGGTTGAAAGCAGAGGAGCAAAAAAGATCGAGGCTTGAGGGAAGAGCTCCAGATTGTAGCGAATCAGACCGTAGGTTCCCAATTTCAGGAGAATTCCTGCCAGGATCACCGACCCCGGCGTTGGTGCTTCCACGTGAGCATCCGGTAGCCACGTATGGAAAGGGAAGAGTGGCACTTTGATAGCGAAGGAGAGCGCAAAGGCTAAAAACAACCATTGTTGAATGGCTAAGGGAACAGTCGGGGCAATTTCCCGCAGGGTTAAGTAATCTGCTGTAAATCCTGCGTCACCGCCACCCCAGATGCCAATCCAGATGATGGCAACCAGCATCAGCAGCGAGCCAATGAAAGTGTAGAGGAAGAACTTAATGGCAGCATAAATTCTTCTGGGACCACCCCAGATACCGATGATAAAATACATTGGGATCAGAATGATTTCCCAGAAAACGTAAAACAAAATGGTGTCCAGCGCCACGAAAACGCCAATCATTCCGAATTCCAGCAAAAGGAGCATCATATAATACAGCTTATCCCGATCTTTGATCGCCTGAAAAGAAGACAGGATGGTAATCGGGGTAATGAAAGTTGTCAACAGAACCAGCAACAGGGACATACCGTCAATGCCTATGCGGAAGCCGATATCCAGGGAAGCAATCCACGTTGTGTGGATATAGTACTGAAAGTCTGCATTGGCAGGATCAAAGCCAAAAAGGAGAAAGAGAGAAACCACAAAGGTTGCTAAGGCAAAGCCCAGCGCTGTATACTGAATTCCTTTCCGCTGCGTTTTGTTCATAAACAGAATGATGCCAGCGCCAAGAAGCGGCAAAAAGAGTGTTAAAATCAATGCTGCCATTGCTCTGTGTACTCAAGCTGGTTGTTGCACAAAGTTGTTAGAGAAACAGCATCCATATCAGGATCAGCACAATGCCTGCAACCATCATTACCGCATACGATTGCGCAATGCCCGTCTGAATTTTCCGGAAAAGATTACCGAAATGCCCGATTAAGCGGGCAATGCCGTTTACCGTACCGTCGATGATACCAACATCTGTTATTTTCCATAGCAGGGTTGTCGAGCCATACCAGAGCGGATCCACGATCAGGGTATAGTATAACTCGTCCACATAGTACTTGTTCCACAAGAGCTGATACAATCCGCGGAAACGCTCTGCCAGCCGCTGCGGAATTTGTTGATTGGTAATGTAAAACCAGGTAGCGACAGCAATGCCGATGAGGGCAAGCACAACCGAAATGCCCATCAAAACGAATTCGATAGGATGGATCTCTGTTGCCGGTTCAATACCTAAGATTTTGTGTGTTTCAACCAGCACGGGATGGAGCCACTGCTCCAGGAAATGAGGGATATGCAGAGCGTGGCCAAAAGCGTGAGGGATTCCTAAGAATCCGCCGACGATGGAGAGGATAGCCAGCACAATGAGTGGAATGGTCATTGTTGGTGGTGATTCGTGAGGATGCACTTTCTCTGGATCAAAGCGTGGCGTGCCGTGGAAGGTCAGATGTACCAATCGAAACATATAGAAGGCAGTGAGCAGAGCAGTAATGGCGCCGACAAGCCACAGGAGCGTGCTGCCGTTGATGAAAAGGTTCCATAAAATTTCATCCTTGGAGAAGAAGCCGCTGAGCGGAGGAATACCTGAGATTGCCAGTGCAGCGACCACAAAAGTCCAGTACGTTGTTGGCATATATTTTTTGAGTCCTCCCATTTTCTGAATATCCTGCTCTTCGTGCATTGCGTGGATTACCGATCCAGCACCCAGGAACAGGAGCGCTTTGAAAAAGGCGTGGGTAACAACGTGGAAAACAGCCGCAGTGACAGCGCCGACCCCAAGGGCAGCAAACATATAACCCAGTTGACTGACGGTCGAGTATGCCAGCACTTTTTTGATATCATTTTGTACCAGCCCGATCGTGGCAGCGATAAAAGCGGTGGCAATACCGATCACTGCTACCACTCCCATTGCCGCCGGGGAGAGGGCAAACAGGGGAGAAAGTCGAGCGACCAGGAAAATCCCGGATGTTACCATTGTTGCTGCGTGGATGAGGGCAGACACGGGAGTTGGACCAGCCATAGCATCCGGCAACCACACATACAGCGGAATTTGTGCCGATTTTCCTGTGCAACCAAGGAAGATCAAGAGGGCAGCAATGCTTAGGGCGAGACTTCCGTCGGGGAACTGTGTTACGGCGGCTGCGTTAACGTCCAGGTAGCGCAGCGTACCGAACAGGGCAAAAAGAATGAACATTGCCAGAACCATTCCAAAATCGCCGATGCGGTTGACGATAAAGGCTTTTTGCGCCGCATCGACGGTCCATTCGATACGTGTTCCGGAGAACTTTTGATCGTACCAGAACCCAATCAACAGATAGGAACACAGTCCCACCCCTTCCCATCCCAGGAACGTGAGGAGCAGATTATCTGCCAGCACCAGGTTGAGCATCATAAAGATGAACAGATTCAGATAGGCAAAAAAGCGAAAGAAGCCTCGATCACCGTGCATATAACCGATTGAGTAGACGTGGATCAGAAAGCCGACGCCGGTAACAAAGAGGGCAAAGGTCAGAGATAAAGGATCAACCAGATAGGCAATGGAAATGTCGAACTTCCCGGCAACGATCCACGGAAAGAGTGTAACCGTTACGGATCGACTCTCAGGAGGGAGACTGAGTTGATCAAAGAAAATAAGGCAAACCAGAAGGAAAGCGATGCCAACGGTTAAGCTCCCGATCCAGCCAATAATCTTTTCGTTTTTGATAAAGGTGCCGAAAAAGCCGTTGATGATCGCTCCTACCAGGGGCAGGAGCGGCACAAGGAATATCAACTCGGACATTGCAGCAGTCCCAGCATTTGATCACACTTCTCGCTTAAATTCGGACCACGGATTCCCGGACTCGAAAGGTTGATCCTGAATGTATCGTTCGAATGACAGTTGGATGTCCTGGAAATGGATATGCATCGTTTCGTCGATGATCATCATAACGTTCCGACCAACTTTTACCCAATCCGCTTTCCGGGCTGTAAAAGGTTCCGAAGCCAGCACGATCGCATTGGGTGTGCCGATACTGGGTTCCATTCGGCATCCCTGCTCCGTACAGTGATAGCGGCGCCCGTACATATAGTACAGCGTTGCTGGTTGCACATTAGGGTTAGTGGTATATCGAGTTGCAATGATGCTGTTGCCATTGGTTAAGCAGAGGTTGAGATAGGAGTGCTGCGTTACTTCACATTCCAGCAGCAGTTCATCCAGGTCTTCAAACACTCGATTGAGCGCATAAACCATTTCTTCCGTCGAAACTTCCCCTTTCGGATTTTCCAGATGGTTTAAAAAGAGCCCAAAGAGATGTTCCGAATCAGTTGTTCCTTGGATAGCGTAAAAAGCTTCGTCATTGAGCTTTGCCAGCAGCGAACGTCGAATTTTCTGGAAATCTCCTACCATTCCATTATGCATAAACATCAACTGTCCATACCAGAAGGGGTGGGAATTGACTTCTTCGACCAGAGAGCCGGGGGAAGCTGCGCGAACGTGGGCGAAAATCAGGGAAGCAAAGATTTTCCGGGAAAGATTCCGCAAATTCATATCGCTCCACGCCGGTTTGACGCTGCGGAAAACGCACGGTTCGTTGTCGATTTCCGGAACGTACCACCCGATGCCAAAACCGTCACCGTTGACTGCAACGGACATTTCTTCAGCGTGCATACTCTGCGCCATTACCAGCGAATAGCGCGGTTTATACAGCAAATCTGCCGCCAGTACGGGTGGACCCATATATGCTACGAATCGACACATAGCGTGCTCTCAGTTCCCGCTTCGTTTTTTGAACTTTCAAAAATACAAAAAGACAGGCGATTAGCGTACTGGTAGCAGAGGCATCCGCAGGGGGTGCAGGATGGGATACTGTCAGAGTGTGGTTGCTTTCTCTGTATAAGTAAACTCTCGATCCAGGTCGTGCAAGATGGGGTACTGTCAGAGTGTGGTTGATTGCAGGATACGGTCTCAATTACTAATATTGCTCAGCCTCCATTTGATGTTGTTTCCCTATCCATTTCAGCGCTGAGTCTATCCCGGCTTCGGGAATGACACCATAGGACAAACAGCGTATGCTTCTTCCTCACTCTTTCGATCCTGACAATGCTGGTTTTCAAAGATTTTTAGCTCGAACAGATACATTCATACCTTCGCCGCACGGAAAAAGCGGAACAACTCAGGAAGGGTAATGCGTTTTCCGTAAGAGAGAATGGCGATACGGAAAATCTTGGCGCCAAACCAGCCGATGAAGATAGTGGAAAGGAGCAGGAGCAGCAAGGTCAAAAGGAGTTCCCACCACGGAATCAGGGTTAAGTGCCATCGAACGGTCATCAAGGTCGGGGTAAAGAGAGGAAAATAAGAGAGAATGCGGAACAAAAGTGCATCCGGATTTTGCATAATTGGAGCAATGAAAACGACCGGCAGAATTAAAAAGAGCACTGCATAACCGGTAATGTTCTGGGCTTCCTGTTCTGTTGTCGCTAAGGATCCCAGGGCGATCAGGATGGAAGCATAGAGCATATAGCCAAGCACGACATAAATGGCGATGATGGGAAGAGAGCGCAGCAAATCGTTTGCCATCGTAAACTGCGTTGCGCTGGCAATACCAATTGCAATGGTGATCCAGACGATTGCCTGGACAATGCTCAATCCGCCAAGCCCGATAATTTTACCCAACATTAGGTTCAGTGGAGAGGTGGAAGAGAGCAGCATTTCGATGAGGCGATTCATCTTTTCTTCTAAAATGCTGCGCACCAGCAACTGCGCTGATGTCATTACCAGCAGGAAAAGGAGCAGCGCACCCAGGTATGCACCCAGGAATTGAGAGAAGAAATCCTTTTTCTCCACTTTTCCTTCAGCGGTAATTTGCCGAGTTGCCAGGTGAATTTCGCGTTCGAGCTTCTGGGCGACTTCCGGTGGAAGCTGGTAGTGCCGGAGAATTGAGATTTTGTAGAACTGCTCCAGGGCACCGGAAATTCGCTCGAATAGACGAAAGTCTCCTGCTTTTTTGGACCAGAATTCGGCTGCAAGTGTGGAATCAAAGTTGGCAGGGATCAGTAATAATCCCTCAGCGCGGTTTTCCTGAATATGGTGAATGACCACCTGCCGGATGGAATCCTGTATTGCAGGATCGGAGGGTAAGGAGATCAACTGGTAGCGAGCAAGTGTGTCGTTGATGTGGTATTTACGAGCTAAGTATTGTTGCAGTGCCGTGGCATAACGTCCCGTTTGATCGATGACATAGATCGTGGTTGGTTCTTCGGTTTCCTGCAACATCAAGAGTGAAGGAAGCACAGAGAAAGCAATGATGAGGACAGGCGTAAGGATGAGGGAGACCAGAAATGCTTTCGTTTTACCTTTCTGGACAAATTCCCACCGGGCTGTAATCCAGAGTTTACGGATGTCCATAGGATTGCTCCTGTTGCTGTAAAAATTCTGCCGGGATTTCATTTTCCTGGACGACCTTGAGGAAAATAGAGAGGAGAGAAGGGGTCTGACGTTCAATCTTGCGTACATCCAGATGGTCGGCTAACCATTTCAGGAGTGCGGGAAAATCGTCCGTGGATCGGAGTTCCAGTTCCGCACGATTCGGAGCGCTTTGTGTGACGTGAGCATATGGACACTGCTGCAGGATGGCAGGATCGCCCTGGAATTCAACGGTGACGAACGTTGAGCCAAATTGCTCTTTGATCGCTCCCAAACTGCCCTGCAGAAGTTGCTTGCCCCGGTTGATCAAAACGATGCGATCGCAGAGTCGTTCGGCAGCGTCCAGCAGATGGGTGCACAGGATCACGACTTTCTGGTTGCTTTTTAGCTCGGCAATGATGTCGTTTAGCAGTAATTGATTCAGTGGATCCAGTCCTGTGAACGGCTCATCCAGGATAATCACCTGGGGATCGCCAATGATTGCTGCCATAAATTGTACTTTTTGTTGATTCCCTTTGGAAAGTTCTTCGATTTTCATCGTGAGCGGATATTGAAATTGCAGTCGCTCGGTCCAGTACTGGATTGCAGCATCAACTTCCGACCGTGTTTTGCCTTTCAATTCGCCGAAGTAGTGGAGAATATCTCGGATAGTGCTTTTCCGATAGAGTCCTCGTTCCTCAGGTAAGTAGCCAACCAGATTTTTAATCCAGTCGTCGACTGGTTTGTTGTCAAAGAGAATTTCGCCTTCGTCCGGCTGTAAAATGTTGAGAATCATCCGAATGGTCGTGGTCTTGCCAGCGCCATTCGGTCCTAAGATCCCCGTGATAGCCCCATTGGGAGCGTTGAAGGATAAGTGATCGACGGCAACAATACCGCCGTGGAAGCGCTTGACAATGTTTCGAAGTTCCAGCATAAAAATTCCCTTCTCCAAAGCCGCTCTTACTGAAGAGCTAAGATAACGAGTTCGGTTCTGGAAAGTTGCACGTTGAACAGAAAGTGATACTGCAGCCGGGTAAGGAGTGAGCTCCGGAGAAGCTCCTGCGAGCAGGAGAGGAAGGTGTAACGAGGTCTGGATCTTGCCCTGCACTTCCGGTATTCCTGGTCATCATCAGAGCAGAAAATGTTTAAGGCTGGCGAAAGTTTTGCTGTTTGGAAGTTTTTCTGTAATTTTGCGAACGTTGTTAACTTTATGAACAATGGTCAGCAAATAACCAATGGTCAGAAATCAAAGAACAGTCAGGTTCCTGAAGTATGTACTTCTGGGATTAGCCTCTTGGAGTGTCGTATGGGGAAAGCAGGAAAAGATTACATTACAGCAGGCAATCCAGCTTGCGCTGAAGCATAATCCAAAGGTTGTCGCTGCGCGGCTGGAGTTGCGAAAGGCGGATGCGCAGGTGCGAGAAGCGTTTGGAACGGCACTGCCCTCTGTTTCATTGAGCGGGCAGTATAGCTGGAATGTGGAACGTCCAGTCTTTTTCTTTCCGGATTTTCGAACAGGAGAAATTCGACCCATTACGGTGGGGTCTGAGCATTCTTTTGTAACAAGGCTGCAATTGACGCAAACATTGTTTAATGCCACAGCCTTTACAGTGGTGCAGAATTCCTATCTATATGCCCAGGCAGCCGAGCAGCAGTATCAACAGACATTGAGTGATGTGACGGTAGAGGTTACGCAGGCGTTTTACCAGGCTTTGCTGGCACGAGAAATGGAAAAAGTTCTGGAAAGCAGCTATCGCCGAATGCAGGAATTTGCACGGCAGGTGTCGGTGTTGTATCAAGAAGGATTGGTTTCGGAATATGAACATTTGCGGGCGCAGGTGGCAGTGGATGTCATAGAACCTCAGGTTCGGGAAGCCCGTCAACGCTATGAAGATGCAGTGGCACGCCTGAAATTGGTAATGGGAGTGCCAGTAACCAAATCCATAGAGCTGTCGGGAAATTTTGCTGTCGATACGACTTTCCACCTTCCACCAGAAGCTGAAGTTCTGGCGCGGGTGGTAGAACACCATTATGGATTGCAGGCGATGCGGACGCAGATGGAAATTGCGGACAAAGTGGTGGATTTGTACCAGTCAGAATTTCTCCCTATGCTGTTTTTGTTTGGACAATACACCTACCAGGGACAGAGCGATGTGTTTCGATTGAACGCCTTCCAGACGGCAAAGAGTGCAGCCGTTGGACTCCAACTCTCTTTTTCTTTGTTTAATGGTTTCCAGAGTACAGCGCGCGTGCAGCAGGCACGGCTGGATTATCAGAAGCTGGAGACAATGGTCAAGCAGACGGAAGATGCATTGCGGATGCAGGCACGCTCGCTGCTTCATCGTTACACCATTGCATTGAACAAATGGCGGGCACAGCAGAAGACGCTGCAGACGGCGCAGAAAGGATACCAGATTGCGCAGGTGCGGTACCGGGAAGGAGTAGGTACGCAATTAGAGGTTTTTGATGCGGAAAGCAACGTGCGGCAGGTGCAGTTGCAGGAACTTCAGGCAGCGTATAAAGTGATTTCGATCCAGACGCAACTTCGGGCACTGATGGGAGAGTTGGGGCAGAAGCAATAAGCGGGGAGGGAAGAATGGCAAAGCAAAGTTATATCGAAGAGCGGCGACGAAAGGAAAAGCAGCAGCGAGAGCGACAGATTCTGCGCGCTGCAAAAAAGGTATTTGTGAAAAAGGGATTTCGGGCGGCTACAATGGAGGAAATTGCTCGAACTGCCCGATTGTCAAAGGCAGCGCTCTACCTGTATTTTCCCTCGAAAGAGGATTTGTACCTGGAAGTGGTCTACAGCGTTTTTCAGCACTTTTTTCAGTTTGCAATGGACCATATCCCGAAGGATTTGCCGCCTGATCAGGTAATTTATCATTTCGGCAAGGTACTGTTGCTGTATGCTCAGGAGCAATGGGATCAATACATCCTTGCGGCGCATTTTAATCTGGCGGAGGTGGCAGCCAGAGCAGAGCGCCAGCGGGTAGAGAAGCTGGATCAGTTGCTGAAAGAATACCTGGAGTTTGCAATGCAAATTGTGGAGCGAGGAAAACAGCAGGGGATTTTTCGGAATGATCTGGATTCCTGTTTAGCCATTCTTTCGCTCTGGGTATCCATTAACGGGGCAATTCTTCAATGGCATTTTGGTAAGCCAACGTTTCTTTCACCACAGCCACAGCTGGAAGAATTTGTCGAGTTCTTACTTCACAACCTTTTGCGGGGATTTGCCAGAAAGCAAAAAGATACGATCGTTTCACAAAAAGAGTACGAAGAATGAAACGCTGGGTGGTCATCAGCCTTGGTCTTATGGCTGTGCTTCTGGTGATGTGCAGCTCACCATCTGGACGGGACAGTCGGGCAGGTGGACAGCTTGCACACCGGCTGGATTCTCTCTACCAGCTTCGAGATGCTATTAATCAGGAGATTGCCCAACTGGAACAGCAATTGGGGCGGTCGCAACGCCGGCAGCGGGCGAAGCTGGTAGGGATTCGGGAAGTCCGTCCGCAACGTTTTGAGCACTTTGTGACATTTTTCGGAGAAGTTGAATCCCGCAAGGACATTTTACTGAGTCCGAAGATGCCGGGTGTGGTGGAAGAGGTGAAAGTTTCTGAAGGAATGCGGGTTCGCCGGGGACAGGTGCTGGCGACTATCGATGCCAGCGTATTGCGGCGCCAGATCGAGCAGGTTAAAACCTCCCTGGAATTTGCGAAGGTTGTCTATGCGAAGCAAAAGCGGGTATGGGAAAGCAAAGCAGGATCGGAGATTCAGTATCTGGAAGCAAAGAATCGCGTTGAAGTACTGGAAAAGCAGTTGGAGGCGCTTCAGGCGCAATTGAACCTGGCAAAGATTCGTGCTCCGTTTGATGGTGTGATCGATGAAGTGTTTATCAAAGTTGGAGAAGCAGCCTTAGTCGGACGCCCTGCTTTCCGTTTAGTCCGACTTGGAGATCTTCAGGTTCGAGCATCCGCTGCTGAACGATATGCACCCGCCTTCTCGATTGGACAGGTGGCACAGGTGGTGATCCCCGATTTGCAGGATACTTTCCGACTGAAGCTCCGAGCCATCTCGAAGAGTGTTAATGCCAAAGATCGCACCATTCAGCTTTTCTTCCCTTTTGAGACCTACGTTCCCGGCCTCCGTTCCAATATGGTGGCTTTGGTGACCTTGCGCGATTATGCGAAAGATTCAGCATTGGTGGTGCCGCTAAGGGCAGTGCAGCGATTTGAAGATACAGAGTTTGTTTTTGTTGCTGTTCCGGAAGGGGAGCACTGGGTTGCTCAAAAGCGGCTGGTGCGGACGGGGAAGATTAGCGGAGGAAAGGTCGAGATTCTCTCAGGTCTTGCCCCTGGGGATCGGGTCATCGTCAGTGGTATCCAGAACATCGCAGATGGCGATTACGTCGCAGTGCAATAGGGAGAACGGAAATGGTGCGGAAGGAAACGGAAGTGCTGAAAATTTTTCGCCCTACCGCCTGGGTGATCGATCATAAAGTTTCGGTGTATGTGGTTACGCTGTTGATTTCCCTTTTGGGGCTTTATACCTATTTGACGCTTCCAAAAGAACAGTTCCCGGAGGTGGTGATCCCAACCATTCTGGTTAATACGATTTATCCGGGTACTTCGCCAGAGGATGTGGAAACGTTGATTACGCGTCCCATTGAAAAGCAACTGAAGTCAGTCACAGGGGTTAAAACGATCCGAAGCCGTTCTGTGCAGGATTTCTCCAGTATTACCGTGGAGTTTGAGTTAGATGTGGATCCAGCCGTTGCAAAGCGGCGCGTCCAGGACGCCGTGGATAAAGCAAAATCAGATCTACCTGATGATTTGAAAAATGATCCAGAGGTTCGAGAAATCGATTTTTCTGAAATTCCTATTATGGCTGTTAATGTGTCGGGGGACTTCGCATTGAATCGATTGAAGAAATACGCAGAAGCGTTGCAGGATCGGATTGAGGCGTTACCAGAAATCACCCGTGTTGATCTTATCGGCGCTCCAGAACGCGAAATTCAGGTGAATCTGGATCCTTTCTTGATGCAGGCAGCGGGAGTGAGCTTTCGGGATGTGATCAATGCGATTCGGAACAACAATCTGAACATTTCCGCAGGGAATGTAAAAGTTGACGGAACGCGCCGAACCCTGCGGATCGTTGGAGAGTTTGAAACGGTAGAGGATATTCAGTCGCTGGTAGTTCGTGGTTCGATGGGTAGTAGAGTCTTTCTCAAGGACATTGCGGAAGTTCGGGATGGTTTCAAGGAGCGCGAAAGTTACGCACGGCTCAATGGGAAGCCGGTCATTACTCTCAGTGTGATTAAGAAAAGCGGGGAAAATCTTATTGATGCGGCGGATAAAATTAAGCACATCATTGAAGAAATGCGCCAGAACGTTTTTCCGAAGGCGCTGGAGGTCGTGATTACCAATGACCAGTCACAGTTTACCCGTACCAGTTTGAAGGATTTAAACAACAGCGTTATTATCGGATTCATTCTTGTGACCATCGTGCTGATGTTCTTTATGGGAGTACAAAACGCTCTGTTTGTGGGGCTGGCAGTGCCGCTGTCGGTTGCAATGGCGGTGCTGGTTTTGCCGCCACTGGATTACACTTTCAATATGGTCGTTACTTTTTCTTTCCTTCTGGCACTGGGGATTATTGTCGATGATGCGATCGTCGTGATTGAAAATACCTATCGACTGTACACCAGGGAGAAATTACCCATCAAGGATGCAGCCCGGCTGGCAGCGGGAGAGGTTTTTGCGCCAGTATTGGCAGGTACGCTGACGACCTTAGCTCCTTTTTTTCCACTGCTGTTTTGGCCCGGCGTTCCGGGTAAGTTTATGCGTTACCTGCCAGTTGTGCTGATTCTCACGCTAACTGCCTCGCTCATAGTGGCATTTTTGATGAATCCGGTTTTCGCTGTGGATTTTATGCCGCGAGGACGCCGCCGCGATCCCCGGCGATTGAAAATTACCATTGGAGTGCTGGCAATTGTCAGTGGATTATTGTACGCGGTCGGATTTCATCAAGGAGGGAATCTGGGGCTGATTCTTATTGGGCTGATTGCTTTAAACCATTGGTTTGTGTCACCGGTGCTGATCCACCGCTTTCAGACGCGGTGGTTGCCGCGTTTTATGGGACTCTATCGTCGAACCTTAGATCGAGCGATCCGGGGCAAGGTACCGTATATGATTGTGGGTGGCACCGTTGCTTTGCTCATTGCAACTTTTGTTCTTTTAGGGATCGTGAAACCAAAGGTGGAGTTCTTTGCTTCCCCGGAGCCAAATTTTGTGTACATCTACATTAAAACGCCCGTGGGAACGGATGCTGCGGTGACTGATTCCTTAACTCGTATGATAGAACAGCGGGTGTATGAGGTGCTGGGAAAAGACAATCCAGCCGTACAGACAGTGCTGGCAAACGTTGGGATTGGTGCCGGTGATCCGATGCGTCCGGATCGAAGCGTCACGCCGCATAAGGGGAAAATCACTATTGCTTTTAAGGAGTACCACGAGCGGCAGGGGATTTCAACGTTTGCGTTGTGGAAACAGTTGCAGGAAGCAATGCCACAGATTCCGGGGGTAGAAATTAGTGTGGAGAAACAACGCTTCGGACCACCAGTGGGCAAACCCATTACGATCGAAATTCGTGGAGAAGATTTCCAGACACTTCTGGCATTAGAACGCCGCCTGATCGATACCTTAGAGAACGTGTTGCAAATTCCTGGTATCGAGGGGCTGCGGTCAGATCTGGAGAAGTATAAACCAGAATTATACGTCCAGATTTCGCGAGAGAAGGCGCTGCGGGAAGGATTAAGTATTGGGCAAATAGGATCAACGTTGCGGACAGCCCTTTTTGGAACGGAAGCGGCGAAGTTTCGGGATGGGGAAGATGAGTATCCCATCCAGGTTCGGATTAAAGAGCAATATCGGTATGACATTGGAACATTGCTCAATCTGCCGATTACTTTTCGGGAAATGTCAACAGGGCGATTTCGCAGTATCCCTATCGCTGCTGTTGCTACCGTCAGCTACGGAAATTCCTACGGGGGAATCAATCGCAAAGATTTAAAGCGGGTGATTACCCTGTCTTCGGAAGTGACGGCGGGCTATAATGCGAATGTGGTGCGGGCACAGATTCAGCAGGTATTGGACCATATGGTTTTGCCGCAGGGATATGAGATTGTGTTAACGGGCGAGCAGGAGGAGCAGCAGAAATCGCAGCGTTTTCTCAGCCTTGCGTTTGTCGTCAGCATTTTTCTCATCTTTCTGGTGATGGTCACCGAGTTTAACTCGGTCTTCAAACCGCTGATTATTATGAGCACGGTGGTGTTTAGCACGATCGGCGTCTTCCTGGGGTATATGCTCTTTGGGTTGACCATATCAATTGCTTTAACAGGTGTTGGGATTGTTTCTCTGGGAGGGGTTGTGGTGAAAAACGGCATTGTCCTGCTGGATTTTGTCGAAATTCTCCGCCAGCGGGGCTATCGGACACGGCAGGCGATCAAGGAAGGAGCGGCGATTCGCTTTACACCGGTGTTACTGACCGCTGCTTCCACGATTCTGGGATTGATTCCTCTGGCTTTAGGAATGAATATTGATTTCGGATCGTTTCTGGATCACTTCGATCCAAAAATTTCCTTCGGTGGAGTTGCCGTCGCATTCTGGCGGCCACTGGCATCAGCGGTGATTTTTGGTCTGGGATTTGCTTTCTTTCTTACCCTGGTGGTGGTTCCGTCGATGTATTATGTGTACCACGTTGCAAAATTACGCTATGAGCGCCGACGATGGCATCGGCAACTGCGATTGCAAAACCGGCAGGGAGTCTGAAAAACGCTTTGTGGATCAGGAAGCTGATATATCCCGAAGGGTGATAAAGAGAAACAAGCTCAGTTGCCATTTAAAGGCAGACAGGCTACCGCAGTAGGAAGAACGATACAAAAGCAAAGGATCAGAAGGCATAGCCTCCGTGATCGAGAGGCTATGCCGGTAATTTTTTGATAGATCGGTACTTCTTTTGGGAAAAGGGAGGATTAATCATCGCATTCGTCGTCACCGGTGCCGTCACCGAACCAGCCAAAGCCAATCAACAGTCGTGCGAAAGCCCCATCAAATCCTGCTTTCGGACCATTGGCAATGGCAATGCGAGATGAATATTGCCAGTCGGAGTTGGTAACGGAGAAGACGTAACCTCCCTGGAGACCAACAAAAAGGGAGTTGGTAATTGGAATCAAGACGTTCGCGCTTCCCTGAAACAAGAAGCTTCCGATGGTCATTGTAATTTCCCGTTGGGGCCGCTGCAGAATGTCGTCGAAACTATCGCTTCGCTCCTCCGTGATTTTGAGCGTTACCGTACTCCCTCCGATACCACCCAATAACTGGATAGTCACCGGTGATCGCAGGAGATTAAAGCCTATCAATCCAACACCCATTCCTCCATCTAACTGCATACGAAAAGTTGTATCCCCACGCTGGTACGATTGTTCCCGCTGTATCAGCCCTGCCCCTTCGCCGCCGAAAAAGAGCTGTTCTCCTGAAAATGCGCCACCACCGCCAAGTGTAATAAAGGGGGCATCGAAGGAAGGGATCTGGTGTTGCGTGAGCCGGGAGTTCAGATCATCCAGTTGAAGAAAAGGCATTCCCAGGGAGAAGTAAGCAATCCCACCGTGAATCGGTTGAGCCATTAATGGGAGAGCAAGCAACAAGCTGGAAAATGCTACAAGAAGCTGCCGCATAGGAATTCCTGGGTATTGTTCAACTTACACTGGAACCGGATGCTATAACGAGTCTGCAAAGCAGAAGGTTGCGAGGTTCAAAACATTCTTACAGATGGTCAGTATTCCCCTGTTGCAGTTTACAGCAAAGGGCGCGGGAGGGGAACCCCCGCCCTTTGCTGCGCTGCAGAAGAATCGTGATTTTGTACTTGAAGCTTTGAGCTAAAAAATGGATTAGTGAGCGTGCTCTGCTTCCAGATTTTGAGTTTGGGCGTAAATGTAGTATGCTCCGTCAACCACAATCGGTGCGTTGTCAGGAATTGGTTCTAAGGGAGAAACAGCAACGAATCCACGATCGCGTTCTCCCACCTGCACCGGAACAGGACGGAATTGCCAGATGATCCCATCAGGGTGATCGCTTTTGCCGGCGAAGATGAAAATATGAGGTTTCCCCTCGATTTCCACAATGGCGGATTCGGGCAGGGCGGTAACCCGGTGGGCAGCAGTAATGATGTGGGCATTGACAAACATTCCTGGGAGTAAAAGATCTCGATTGTATTTGCCAGTTAATTCTGCGTGTACAATTACAGCTTTCACAGAGTCTTCAAACGCTTTGCCGACAGAGAAGATTCGTCCTGTGTACCATTGATTCGGCTGGGTAGTCAGAGCAAATCGTACAGTCTGTCCTTCGCGTACCCTGGGAATGTCCTTTTCAAACACAAAAATGTCAGCGTGGATGTGATGATTGTTGACCAGCTCAAAAAGTTCTTTTCCTGGTGAGATAAATTCGCCGAGTACGACATTGATGTGTCGAACGTACCCATCGAAGGGAGCGACGATGGGGAAGGAGGAGACAATCGTAGAGTGTTCCACGGTCGAGGGATCAATGTTTGCCAGCCGTAGTCGCTTTTGCAGCGCCAGCATTCGACTTTGTTGTGATTGAAACTCTGCTTCCGCCAGTTGCAGTTGTTTGGCAGCCGCAATGCTGTCTTGATAGAGTTTGCGTTGTCGTTCCAGTTCAGCTTTCGCAAATCGGTAAGCTGCAAGACTCTGAATGTAGGCTTCTTGCAGTTCCAGAAGCTCTGGTGAAGCAATTAAGGCTAAGGTGTCCCCTTTGCGAACAAAGTCTCCTTCGATGACAAAGATTTTCTCTATGCTTCCACTGAGAAAGGAACTGAGGCGGGAATGGTATTGTGGGGGAAGACGAAGCCAGCCATAGGTCTGGATGGCTGTTCCCATTACCGTTGTGTCCAGAGAACCGAAGCGAATGCCGACGGTTGTTGCCTGTTGCTCCAGCATTGAGATGATTGATGGGGTCCTGTTTTCATCAGCGTGTTCCTGGTGTTCCGAATTTGTAGTTCCTGTTTCTTCGGTGTGCATCTGAGCTACTGTTTCCGCCGTTGCTTCCGGAGCTGAGTTTTTGGAAGAGCATCGGGTGAGAATCAGAAAAGCCAGCATCAGTGTTGCTAACAGTTGAAACAGGATTTGCAGGGTTTTCATTTTATCGTCTCCACTATTTTTGTGAAACATTACTGTCCTAAAACAAAAAGGAGTTCGATAGCAGAAAGGTTGTACTGTCGGAGAAGGTTTAAGTACTGCTCTTGCAATCGAAGTGCCTGAAAGAGCAGCTGAAGATACTGGAGATAGTCAATTTCCCCACGCTGGTAGCTGCGTTCCGCCGTGCGGATGAGCTTTTGGGCTATGGTTAATCCTTGTTGCTCGTAGCTGTCCAGTTGTTGTTTGCGCTGCTGAAAAGTCAGCCAGGCTGATTGGAATTGGGTGTAAAGCTGGAATTGTTGTTTGTAATATTCCTGTCGCCCGATATCGATGGCGATCGAGGAGCTGGCAACGGCACTGGCGGAGGACCAGAACCATAAGGGGATGCTCAAACCCAGCTCGATGCCTCTGTATCCCGGGATGCCGTCTGCTGTTCGGTCTAAGTAGCCGATGGAGAGGTCAGGGTAGTAATTGGTCATTGCTAAGGATTTTTGTGCTTCTGCTACGCGGATCTGCTGAGCTGCTAAGCGCAGTTGCGGATGCAGTCGCCACGCTGTGGTGTCCAGTGGGATAGTGGGAAGTCGGAACAAAGAGTCAGAGGTGACCAGAGAATCGGTAGTATAAAGCCACTGTTGAAGTTTTCGGTGCGCTTGATAGAGCGCAACCTGTGCCGATTGCCGTTCCTGCTGGAAAAACAGCACTGTGCTCTGTGCAGAAAGCAGTTCCAACAGTGGCGTATCCCCTTGTTGATATCGTTTTTGCGCCGCTTCTAGGAAAGCCTCTCCCAGCTTTTCCAGACGCTGGAGCAGGCGGAGGCGATCCGAAGCAAAGGTGAATTCTACATAGGCAGAGCGGACGGCTTTGCGAAGTTCAATGCGCCGCAGTTGCGCTGCTATTTCCTGCCATTGCAGTTTGGAGCGTAGAACTGCATACTGGCTATTGTACGCCAGCGGGAATGGAAAAGTTTGCCGAAGACTCCACTCGGACTCTAAGATCGTTCCAGCCTGTCCTACCCGATAATAGTCGAACTCCAGCGGCGGGAGAGTGAACGCAGAGGGAAGCAGAGAACGTCGCTGTTCCATCTGGAGGGTAGCAATCTGGAGGTCGGGATGGTGTTGTTCGGCGATGCGCAATGCCTGGTCCAGGGTGATGTTTCGAATCTGTGGTGGTTGCGCATTGCCAGTGTTTGCGGTCAGAGCGGCAGTGACTGCTCCAGTGAGTAAGATGGCAGTGCTTCCAGTATGCCGCATTCGCTTCCAGAAATTTGAGAAACGAAATTCGGCAAAGAGGCTATAAAGTACTGGCAGCACAACGAGGGTGAGAAGGGTGGAAGTGATTAATCCCCCGATGACAACAGTAGCCAGAGGACGCTGTACTTCTGCACCAGCAGAAGTTGAAGTTGCCATTGGCAGAAATCCCAGAGCGGCGACCGAAGCGGTCAAAAGAACGGGACGAAGCCGAGATAATGCCCCGCGTATGATTTGTTCCTGGAGGTCAGTGATACCCTCTTCCTTTAATCGGAGAAATTGGGCAATGAGCACAATACCGTTGAGAACGGCGATCCCGAACAGAGCGATAAAGCCAACGCCAGCGGAGATGCTAAAAGGCATACCCCGCAGTAACAGTGAAAACACACCACCAATTGCTGCTAAGGGAATAGCTGTATAAATCATAACAGCTAATTTCACCGAGTGGAAGGTAAAGTACAGCAGAACAAAGATGAGACCCAGTGCTACAGGAACAGCAATTGCCAATCGGGCTCGTGCGGCACGGAGATTTTCAAACTGGCCACCGAAAGTAACCGAGTATCCAGCGGGAAGAGAAATCTTTTGTTCAATTTGTTGCTGAATTTCTTCAACCAGGGATTCAATATCTCTACCGCGGGCATTGACACCAATAGCTATGTATCGCTTTGCAGCGTCGCGCCGGATCTGCATTGGTCCGCTCTGGTATTCGATAGTGGCTAATTCTGATAAAGGAACCGTCGAACCATTAGGAAGGGGGACAACCAGATTCCGTACATCTTGAATATCGCGCCGATACTCAGGAGCCAGGCGAACGACTAAGTCAAATCGCCGTTCATTTTCAAAGACAACACCAGCCGTTGTTCCGGCAAAGGCGGTTTGGACTAAGCGGTTGAGTTTGTCGATAGAGATGCCATAGCGTGCCAGGCGTTCACGGTTATATTGCACCGTGATCTGCGGTAATCCCAGCATTTGATCGACGCGGATGTCAGCAGCTCCGGGGACTTGCTGAATGATAGCTGCGATGCGGTTAGCTAAGGATACCAGGGTGTCTAAGTCCTCTCCATAGATTTTTACTGCGATATCCTGTCGGATCCCGGTCATGAGCTCGTTAAATCGGAGTTGAATGGGCTGGCTGAAATCGAAACTGGCGCCGGGGATGTGCGTTGTTAGCAGTTCTTCCATTTTGTCAAAAAGCTCTGTGCGGCTTTGCGCCGATACCCACTCTTCTTTCGGTTTCATATTGAGAATCATATCAGCAACTTCTAAGGGCATCGGATCAGTGGCAATTTCGGCTGTTCCAATTTTGGCAACAATGTATTCAATCTCGGGGAAATGCTCCAAAAGCAGTTGCTGAACCCGTAGAGAGGTTTCGATTGTTTCCGAAAGAGCGGTTCCAGGTGGAAGAACCATTTGCATTGCAAGATCACCTTCTTCAAGAGTTGGGATAAATTCTCCGCCCATTCGGAGAAAGAGGAAGAGGCTAATACCGAACAACGTAGTAGCAATCAGCAGAACAGTAAGGCGGTGGCGGAGGGCAAATTTCAATGTTGGAAGATACAGGCGACGAAGGAATCCCATAATACGATCAGCAATGGTGGGTTTTGATCGTGGACGGACACGCAATGCTGCTGCAGAAATCATAGGTACGTAGGTTAGTGATAAAAGCAGCGCACCCAGCAAGGCGAAACTCACCGTTTGCGCCATTGGGCGAAACATTTTCCCTTCTATTCCGACCAGCGACCACACCGGCAGGTACACAATCAGGATAATGAGTACGCCAAAGAAAGCAGATCGGTAGATTCGATAGGCAGATTGATGCACCAGTTGGTCAAGCTCTTGCCGGGACAGGGACAAATGAGCTTTCTGCGTTAGGACCAGCAGGATGTATTCTACAATGATGACGGCGCCATCAACGATCAACCCAAAGTCGATAGCGCCCAGAGACATTAGGTTTGCCGAAACGCCAAAGACTCGCATCATTCCCAGGGCAAACAGCATTGAAAGAGGAATGACGGAAGCGACAATTAAGCCAGCACGGACATTTCCCACTAACAGGAGCAACACAGCAATGACGATGAGAGCACCTTCAGTAAGATTGGTAATGACCGTTCGAACGGTGCGTGCTACCAATTCTGAACGGTCCAGAAAAGGTTCCAAGATAACGCCTTCTGGCAGCATTTTTTTGATTTGCTCAATGCGTTCTTGCACCCGCCGGGTGACCAGGTTCGAATTTTCTCCTTTGAGCATCATCACGATGCCAATAACAATCTCGCCCTTTCCATTGTAAGTCACAGCACCGTAGCGGGGTGCATACCCATACCGGACTTCTCCAATGTCGCGGATGAGAATAGGAACACCGTTGCGCTTGGTGATAACGATGTTTTCGATGTCAGATAGCGTCGTGACCGTTCCCAAGCCACGGATAAAGTACATATTGTGGTGTTTTTCAATGTAGCTTCCACCGGTATTGGCATTGTTCTGCTCCAGTGCTTCAAAAACTTCTGGCAGGGTAACACCCAGGCTGAGCATGCGCTGGGGATTGACCGCAACTTCATATTGTTTTAGATAACCGCCCCAGCCATTGATTTCGATGACACCGGGAATGCCAGCCAGATTTCGCCGAACGATCCAGTCGTTAATCGTTCGAAGATCCATCAGGGAATAAACGGTATCATATCCCGGAGCCGGTCGCAAGAGGTATTGGTAAATTTCTCCCAATCCGGTCGAGATCGGCGCCATTTCAGGATTGCCGAAATTTTGTGGAATCTCTTCCTGCACCGTTTGTAATTGTTCCATCACCAACTGTCGAGCCAGGTAAGTGTCCATATCATCTTCAAAGACAACGGTGATGACAGAGAGCCCAAACCGTGAGATCGATCGAATTTCGATCACCCCCGGCAAGTTCGCCATTGCTATTTCTATGGGGAAGGTGATGTATTGCTCAATTTCGGGTGGTGCTAAAACTGGTGCACGAGTGATAATCTGCACCTGATTATTGGTAATGTCCGGGACCGCATCGAGGGGAAGTCGCGAAGCAGACTCAATGCCCCATACGATAATGCCCAGTACAAAGATGCTGATAACAAATTTATTCCGTACCGAAAATCCAATGATCCGGTCGATCATTGTTTGTCCTCTCACTTGTGAAACAAAAAAGGAAAAACAATGTGCCCGTAGGTCGGACACGTAAATCAGATGTGGAGAAAAGTTTACGTGAGAGGACAGAGTCGAGGAGGATGCCACCACGGGAAATTGAATGTAAAAGTGGGCGCTGTAGGAAAACAAGATAACATAGCGCAGGATCTGACTGCAAAATCAGCAGTAAAGCATTGGACAGAAGCGATGGCGATACTGCAACACTGGCAGTCGCAGAATGGAGAGCAGGTTTCTAAGTTCCATAAGTCATTTGTTGAAGTATCGGTTTGTTGGAAACTCATTACGTGGTTTGTTCCGTGAAGGGTATCGGTACACGGTAGAGCTACCTCGAAAAAAATCAGCGATAGTAGTATAGCTGCAATTATTCGCACTTTTCTCCTGCTTTGAAGTTTGTTCCTTCACAAATAGAAAGCGCATTAACGGAACAACAGGAGGAAGATTGCAAGTGAATAACCCAACGTGCCTGGCAGCTAAGAATTGAGCTACTGAGATTTAAAGTGCAGGATTAGGAGGAAAAGCGCCAGCAGAAAACATAGGCAAGGTACCGAGCACCTTGAATATAGAAAGTCGAAACAGAAGCGGATTTCGGTAACAGTGTGAATGGAATTGTTGTTGATGTAAGTTTAGGAGAAATTCGTCTTAAACACTGAAACCCGATGAATCATCGGGGAAATTGTACAATAGCAAAAGGAGTAGAGCGATGACGGGCGTAAAGTTAACAACGGCTTGCTTTTCTGCTTTTGCGCTTCGACTTTTCTGGTATTTTGTTGCCGGAATTACCGGGATATGGAGCATTGTCTTGCAGGCGCAGTCGCCCGAATGGATCGTATGGAAGCAGGGTGATCAGGGCTTTCAGAACGAAGCGCTCAGTAGTGTTGTCGTTGCACCTACTGATGAGGTCTGGGTTGCAAGTATGGGCGGTGTCGGCTTGTTCAATGGAACGCAGTGGATCTGGTATACTCAGGGAAACTCCGGGTTGCCTGACAATGCAGTTCTTTCCGTGGTTGTTGACCGATCAGGTCACAAATGGTTCGGAACGTGGTCAGGCGGGGTTGCCCGATTTGATGGGCTTCACTGGACGGTGTACAACAAAGACAATGCGCCATTGTTGAACAACTGGATCGCAACAATTGCTATTGATTCTCTGGGCAAAATCTGGCTTGGCGGATGGGGCGTCGGCATTGCCCGATTTGATGGTGTCAATTGGACCGTTTACCATAAAGGCAACTCAGCGTTACCAGAAAACGACGTGAACGATATTGCTGTTGATCCTCGGAATCACATTTGGGCGGGAACGCGGTTTTCCGGAGCAGTGGAATTTGACGGAAGCACCTGGACGGTGTACAACACCGGAAATTCGGGTATCCCGGACAATTATATGGTCAGGGTTGTAGCCGTTGATCCGCAGGGAGCGGTGTGGTTTGGTACTGAACTCAGGGGTGCGGCAAAGTTTGATGGAAGTACGTGGACAGCGTATAATATCGGGAATTCCGGATTGCCGGATAATAATGTGGCAGCGATCGCTTTCGATCATCAGGGGAATGCGTGGATTGGTACGCCGAAAGGGCTGGCGAAATTCGATGGGAATCAGTGGACCATTTATACTGCGGAAAATTCGCCCCTCCCAACCAATGACATCAGTGATGTGTTTGTCGATCGGTGGGATAATAAATGGATTGCAACCCGCAGCGGGTTAGCCGTGTATCGAGAGGGAGGAGTTATTATTACCGACGTAGCAGAAAAACAATCGGGATCCTGTCAGACTGCCGTTTCGGTAAACCCTCGCTTTCAGGCACTGATGCTCACGGTTGAAATTGAGAAACCGGCGTCGATCCGTTTGCAGCTTTATAATCTCCAGGGACAAAAAGTTCGGCAGTTCAGCGCGCAGGAACATTTTCAGGGACGTTATCATTTTACCATTCCGATTAGCACGCTACCATCCGGTGTGTACGGATACCGGCTCCAGATTGGGGCACAGGAGTTCTCTGGAATAATTCCGCTGATTCGATAGGCAATAGTAGAAGAACAGAAAGCGGAATCACATCGCTCCTGCAGATGGTTTGGCGTAATTCCACAGAGCAAGCCGGGGTATTGCGTGTTATGGGGGCGGTGGCGTTGTTGCCGGTAGTTTCCCCATTCGCTGGAGGAGGGTGTGGATACCGATAAAAAGGAGATTCGGCGAGTGCTTCCAGGGCATATCCGGGAGCAGTTGCTGAAGCAAAGGGGCATCACCGCCGGTCAGATAGACTGGCGCTGGGACATCGGGAGAAGCGATCAGGCGTTGTAGTTCTCCGATCAAGTGCCTGAGAGCGCCGGCAATGCCATAAAGAACGCCTGCTTGAATGGCAGTGGTGGGATTGGCACCATAGGGAGTTGGGGGAATCTGAGCGGAGACGCCGGGTAGTTGAGCCGTGCGGTGGTGCAGACATTCCAGTTGGAGATGGATTCCGGGCAGGATCGCGCCTCCAATGCACTGGAAATCTGCATCGGCTGCTGTCAATGTGATCGCTGTGCCAGCGCCAACGGCAATGGCAGGAGCGCCACTCAGCGTCACCGCTCCTATCAGCTGGAGCATCCGATCAATTCCCATACCGGATACTTTCGACCAACGGAGTGGTGAATGCGTTGCCACCATTGCTGGCGAAAGAATCAGCAACGGCAGTGAGTGTTGCTGGCATTGCCGCTCCAGTTCGATCGTATGGTGTGGAACAACAGAGGCGAGGGCAATCAGAGAGGGAGACAATCGCGTTAGATGAGCACATACTGCTGCTGCCCATTGTTCTGTGTAGGTAATGGCTATGGTATGGTCAGGCGGATACCAGATTTTCGCTGTCGTATTGCCAAGATCAATTAGGGCATACTGCACGGAATATTCACCTGCCATTGCTACTTAACTTACTGATGAGCATCCGCTTGGGTTTTGGGGAGAAAATCAATGCGGATTTGTTGATCTTTGCGAAGAACGGTGCGAGCGAAGCGCTCGACATCCGCTTTTTGAATCCCTTGAATTCTGGATGGAAGCTCGAAGCATTTTGCCGGGTCGTTGAAAAACAGCGCATAATGGGCAAGCATTTCGGCAATAGCGTGGAGATTTTCGAAGCGGGAGAGAATAGCGGTACGAAGCTGATTCTTCGCTTTGACCAGTTCCCGTTCTTCAATGCCCGTCTGGAGTAAATGCTCTAATTGTTCCCAGATTGCATCCACTAATTGCTGAGCCGTTGTGGTGGTGTCCCGCGCGATAGCATAGATGGTAAACAGCGAGCTCAATTCTCGGTCATCAATATAGGCACCAACTTCGGAGACCAGTTGTTGTTCGTAGCGCAGGGTTTTGACCAGACGGGAGCTCAAGCCATCAGCTAAAATCGTTGCCAGAAGTTCGCCGGCGTAGAGGGTAGAATCCCGGAATCCAGGACAATGGAATTGAAGAAAAACGGCGTCGGTGGCAATGTTGTCATAAATCTGGGTGTATTGGTTCACCTGTTGGCATTCCGGGGAAAAATCGGGGTGCTCTGGCTCCGCTTTGGGTTGAATGTCACCAAAGTATCGCTCTACTTCCTGAAGCGTCGCTGAGGGGGCAATGTTGCCCGTGATCACCAGACAGGCGTTATTGGGACCGTAGAATGTGTCGTGGAATCGCAGGACTTCCTCCATAGAAGCGTTGCGGATATGCTCCGGATCTCCGTAGGGATCCCAGCTATAGGGGCAGCCAGCTCGATACGCCAGTTTCGCGCTGGTTTCACCAAACTTGCCGAACGGGCGATTCTCAACGTTTTCTTTGATCTCTTGCAGTACAACATTGATCTGTGTTTGCAGTTTTTCCGGCGTAATTTCCAGTGCCCGCATCCGGTCAGCCTCTAACCAGAGTCCCAGCCGGAGTTGTTCCGCCGGTAGCAGCATAAAGTATACCGTTTTGTCATAGGTGGTGTACGCATTGTTATCTCCACCAGCCAGGGAGCAGTAATAGTCGAACTTACCGGGTGGAACATTGGCGGAACCCTGGAACATCAGGTGTTCAAAGAGATGCGTAAAGCCCGTGTTATGAACCGGCTCGTCTTTGGAGCCAACATGATAGGCAACGACAATGGTGACCGCCGAGGACTGTGGCCTGGGCAGCAGGACAACCCGAAGTCCGTTCGAGAGTGTTGTATCGACAAGATTGGCACGAAGGACATCCAGCGATTGGGCGCTTGCAACTGTTTCCATTCCAAACCAGAGCATTATGAAACGAACGATGACAAGTGTGGATAAGCCGATCCGCATTTATCGTAGCGTTTGCTCCAATATTGTTTTTGCATCTGTTTTGGCATCCCGATATTTGACGATCACTGACGTGTAAACAGCAAGCTGATGTTCCCGGGCAAAAGGCGACTGGAGCGGACGCGAGCCGGCAACGACCACGGCATTCGGTGGGATTTCCAGCGGCTGCTGGTCGGAGCTGCGTAAAATCCGCTGCTGCACCGCGTCGTAGACCGGAGTGGAATTGGTTAGCAGAACACCGGAGGCGATCACAGCTCGGCGGCGCACGCGCACCCCTTCGAAGATACCGGAGAGTGCTCCAATGAAGACGTCATCTTCGATGATGACCGGCTGGGCGTTTGGTGGTTCTAAAACCCCGCCAATCTGGACACCGGCACTCAGATGCACCCGTTTCCCGATCTGGGCACAGGTGCCAACCAGGACGTGAGAATCGACCATCGTTTCTTCATCCACGTAAGCCCCAATGTTGATGTACATTGGCGGCATACAGATAACGCCGGGTGCAACATAGGCACCGGAGCGAATCGCAGATCCGCCGGGAACGATACGGACACGGTCTTGGAGGGAGAAGGGGTGCAACGGCAACGTGTGTTTGTCGAAAAAGTGGAAGGGTGACTGTGGCGGTGTGCGGTCTGTGAGTACTCCGTAGCGGAAGCAAAGTAAGATGCCTTTTTTAACCCACGAATGTACATACCAGTTACCTTGATCATCTGGTTCTGCAGCGCGAATAATGCCCTGATTGAGTGCTTCCAGAAAATCGGCAAGAAGCGATTCTACTTCCGGTTCCGGTGAAGATGGCACATCCTTAGCATCGAAAAGTGCTGTTATGCGGGTCCGTAATCTGTCCACAAGCGCTGCCCGATCGGCTTGCATCAGCGGCGCTTATGGCTGGACTACAAACAAAAACTGACGAATTGTCATCTCCGGCGCGGAAACGTACAGTAAGTACACACCGGGCGTAAGTTCACCAAGATCAATCGGAACAGATGATCCAGCAAGCGTAACGGTGACGGCGCGCCGGAATATTCGTTGTCCAGCAGTGGTGAAAACTTCGATCGTGTATTGTCCGGCGCGGGGAATTCTTAGTGTCAGTTGCTCACTGACTGGATTTGGTGAAAGGACCCACTGAGCCCCGGTATCGCTGGGCACGTTTGTGGGTTGCGCCTGGATGGTGAAGCGATCGCTGATGACCGATAGCTTACTGTTGCGGAGCCGGATCCGGGCTTGTGTTGTTGGGGTGTTCGGGACTTGCACAACGAAGCGTTTTTGTCGTGCTTTGACGCCCAGCTTCAGTCGCTTCCACGAACTGCCATCATCGGTACTCAACTCGATGCGAATAAGCGAAAGGAAGCCAGCATCCCACCGAATAGTATCTTGCGTTCCAGCAAACCAGATCGTCTGTGCATTGGGCTCTAAGATGGAAAGGTAGGGTATGCCAATGCGAAAAGGATAATGATTGGTGTCTGCAACTTGTGGGTGGCGGGGATCATAAATGCGAAGAAATCCTGTGTTCGTGGGAGCATCAGGAATAGACCACGGATAATATCCACTGTTGGGAATATTCGTAGCAATGGTGTCCCAGCTATACATACTATCAGCGGAAAATACAATGTTGACGGTATCCAGTAATTGGCTGTCCCACAGAAGCGTGTAGGGATCACCAATTGCTAGTTCAGCACTATCCAGTAGGGATATCCATTGAACAGTGGGACGAAGCAGTTGTAATGGAGCAGAGGTATCTGCTATTTGCGGCATAGCACTGGCAGCAATGCGGATATAAATCACGCTGTCAGATAGGGTTTCGGGTATAGTCCACTCATACTGCCGTTGGTCCGCATTGACGGTTGCGATAGGATACCACGATTGCATTGTATGGTCTGCGTATTCCAGAATAACTTGTGCTGTTTTTGCAGCCGTCCAGTTGATCTGCAAGGGATCTAAGATGGAAACGGTTTGATTCCCAACTGGGTCGATGAGCGAGACAAAGGGCATCTGCGGTGTTTGCAGGCAGGTGGTAACATTTTCTATGACTGCTTGGCGAAGGACGGTTGCAACGCGGGGAGAAAACCAGAGGCGCACGCCCTGAGAATTAATCAGATGGCAATAGCTCATGATGCTGCCTTCGCTAGGACGCGGTTTGATAGGGGAATCGAAGCACGCATCTGCCACCGGAGGACTTCCATCTTTTGTAACACACGTATCCAACGGCGGATTCCACCAGCAGTCGTGTGTATGCCGCGCACGAAAGTTGTGTCCCATTTCATGAGCTACAACCATTACGTCCCATACGTAGCGAGTAACGGGAAACCGGGCATTGCCGTCGACAGCACTCACGCTGAAGTTCCATTCAGGATCGCAGAGGTGATCTCGCCACGCAATGCCACCGACACCGCCACCTTGACGAGCAGTGAGTAGATGTGTGATGGCACGGTCAACATCCGATCGATAAGTTCTCCAGTATTGCGTTAGTTGTCGCAAAAGTTGGGGAACATTTCCATCAGCAGTATATGGATCTTCTCCTGCGCCTTCAGTCCAAATCTGCATCCACGTGATTTGTAGCGCCACATTGACTTCTTTTTCATACAGCCGACTGACACTCTGGAGTAATGCTCCAACATATCGAGCAATCTTGAGCGTGTCTTTATTCATTCGCCGATAAAAGTCTGAGTCCGTTTCAATAGCGATGGGAACGATGAAAAGGTCTGTGAAGTCGACTGATGCCAATGATGTGGGATCTAGCAGTGGTTCTTTCATCGGATTAGTGGGAGGCACATAACAGCGAAATTGCAATTTATCTCCAGCCGGAATTGAAAACGGCGTGTAGGAATGGATAGCACTGCCAGCCGATGGTGTTGGTGCGAAAAGCCAGGTGCCAAAACGAGAGCTTTCCAGCAGGGTAAAGAGCCAATTGCCTGTTTGGATCATCAGGACATCTGAGTGAGGATCTCCTACTATGGAGCCAGTCAATACTTGCATCGATGGGGCCGGCATCGATCGTATTTTACCATCGGTTCCTACTACCTGGATTTGGAGTCCCGGAGCGAAGATACTACGGTGTGGACGCAGAGAAAGCGTAGCGGCCGATTGGTCAGGTGTCGGAAAACCTTCTATGGTAACCGAAGGGCTAGCAGCATCAATCTGCCACCGAGAAGGATCAAATTGCCAGGCTTTGGTTTGTGATTGAAGGATACTGTTGGAGGTCAGAAATCGCGAAGCAGCAATGGTTTTTCCAGTTGTTTCGCTAAATCCAAGACGAAAGCTGCTTATGCTGAGAGCAATTGTTATCCAAATTGCAGGTTGCTGCAACAAAGAGAAAAGTCGCATTGGACTCTTTCCAGTTATTTTAACAAACTTCATTACCGAACTTTTATAATCGGCAAAGTCGTCAGATTGTTACCGGCTCGCAGGTGAAGGTAGTAGCTGCCAGCGCTCAAAGCATGCAGCGATAAATTAACAGAGTGCGCGCCGCGCTGTAGAGTACCCAGTAAACGTGTGAGTACACGTCGACCCAGTGCATCGGAGATTTCAACGGTAACCAATTCGGGGTGGAGTAACTGAAAGGAAAGCGTTAGATCTTCCAACACCGGATTTGGTGAAATAGTGACGCCCAGCGGCTGCTGAGGCACTTCTGCGACTGTAGTGGCATTATCAATGCGAATATCGTCGATGTACCATCCATCGTCATTTCGAATTGCATTGGTGATCAGAATAAAACGAAGGTAGAGAGTGTCGCCCACAAAAGCGGAGAGGTCGCGATGTTCTTCCAACCATTGCGCTTCAGCAATCGTGCTATCGAATTTCTCTGGGGCGCGATTACGGTCTGTTCCCATCAGTGGAATCCATGATTGTCCAAAGTCATTCGACACATAGACCATCCCCATATCTCCCGCTGGATCAATCAGAGAAATATGAGCAAAACTCAAAGTAGTATTCGGTGGTGTTACGATGAAGGGAGCAAAGATGAGCTCCGAGCGTTCTCGACGACCATAATTGCCATCAGGAGAATCCGTAATGCAGTTGGGCGGAGAAAAGGCTTTGATCGAGGTTAATCCCCAGTTCCCGTTAGTGTAATAGGGAGTTAAGGATGGTCCGTCGAAATTCTCAGCAAATTGTGTCAGAGGAGCACCCGCATAAGAGAAGACAGCAGGAGTAAGCCAGCTTTCAGTCAGTTGATCGCCTCGCTTACCAACAGCCGAGAGTTTAAACCAGTAGAATTGTTCAAGTGGTACCTCAAGCACGATCGAAGCGGGTTCTCCAGCCGTCCACTGGAGTTGCGCAGCGTCCAGAGTTTCCAGTAACCAGGAGGAATCCTGTTGCGGATCGTATTGATAGATCCGAATCTGGGCAAAATCGTAGAATTCCGTGCTGTCAATGTGGTATTGGGGATTGACCCATTGCAGCAAGACGCCATTGTCGTGTGGCTTTGCAACCACATTTGTGGGAGGAAAGGGTTGCAGAGCCCCGCCGGCTGTTACATCAACGGAAACGACGGCACTTTGAAATCCTTCTGGGATGGTAACCCATACGTTGTAGCTGTAAGGATGTCCATTGACTGCTTGGGTATCAATATACCGTTCGACGCCCGGTGGTATCGTTGCCAGTTGGACAACTTCTTTGGTAATACCATCATATCGAGAGATGTGGACGGTAAAGGTATCCAGCGAGCTTCCGATGAGATTCTCCGTTGGATCTTCCCATTGCAGCATAATCTTGTTGGGTTCGGTAATGGAAGGAAGAGCTACCAGGTTTGATACAGACTTTGGGGCTATAGAAACGATGTTGGTATAAACATCCAAAGAGTAGTAGTTGTAGTCGGCATTGGGATCAGGAAACCAATAGCAGGGATAAAAAGTTCCTTTTCGAGCAGTAATGCTGGTGTAATCGCCCCAATAGTAGTTTCCTGCCTGTCCTTGGAAGGAAACATCATTAGGATCATCCAGATAGGCAGTATAAGGAGTAAGTCGGATATGCCGAAATGTTTGTCCTCCATCCTCAGAAAGAGCTAAAATTGCATCAACACCTTTGTTGTTGGGATCATTTTCTGAACTGTAGTACAGTATCGCTACAATGCCAGTTTGAGGATCGACCGCGATAGCGGGGAAGAAGACATCAGTGCCAATGGTGTTATTATCAACGCGAATGGAAGGTGCCCAGGTTTTCCCTCCGTCATCGGAATAACTTAGGAAAATACCTTCGGGACCATCGAATTCCTGTTTGCCTGATTGAACGACATAGATGCGTCCGGGGAACTTATTGGAGAAATCAACAGCAGCAGCAGGGTAGGAGCTTACTCGGAGATTTTGCTTGTCCGGTAGCACGTAGCGATTGGATTGGCTGTGCCGCTGTCCGGTGGTATAGACCGTTTGCGCAATGCGTTTTGCGCCCCAGGTTACTCCTCCATCGGTCGAGACCCGCAACATCGCGTGGGTTTGTCCTAAAGATGTCTGGCTGCGCCAAAACACATAGATACGTCCATCAGGTGCGACCACTGGAAAAGCGGATTGGAAACTGCCGGAAGCATTGAGGCGTTGAGGTACAGACCAGCTATTACCGTCATCGGTTGATCGGGCAAAGTAAATACCACTTTGACCACCTCCGAAGCGGGTCCACACAATGTAAATGTTATCCCGATAGGGAGAATCGGGGGAAGTATCGATTGTCATCAGATACTTATCGTCGAATGGTCCTGACTCAATATTCAGCGTAACAGGTTCCAGCAGTTCCCACGATGCACCGCCATTGGTAGATCGACAGATGAAGATGCCGTTGTCTTCGAACTGTCCTTGTTGAGCAGAAATCTGGGTGAATCCAAAAGAGTAATACGCCCAGCCTTTGGTGTTGAAAGCCACGCAGGGATCGAAGTTTGTGGCGTGGAATGGAACCTCGATATATTCTCCTGCAACGGTCGGAAGCCGTGCTTGCTGCCAGGTACGTCCTCCATCGGTGGAGTAGAAAGCAAACATATGGTAGGGACCGCCCATACCACGACCGTCATTTGCACCAGCGATCAGATTCTGGGGATTAACCGGATTATATGCAATCCACGTTTCTGACTGGTCGTATTGGTATGGAGAAACATTGATCCATGGAATTCCGTCCTGGGTAAGGGTCGATAAAATAGTGGATCGGAAAGTTTTCGCTTCTGGGGGATATTTTGTAGGATAGAGGCGAGCGATGCCAACCGGTTTTCGGATCGAAGGTTGTGTCTGGTACCACTGGGCTTGAGGATCGTAGGGAAATGTAGGCCATCGCATCGCATCGTATTGTGCCCATCCGAAGCTTGCAATGACAAGCCAGAAAACAATTGGAAAACTCCATTGGTTACTGTTGCGCATCGGAGTGGATCCTTGATTTTATGGCACTTAAAATTCGTTGATTGACTGTGTCAATATCTGCGTTGCCGTCAATAGTGATAACTGGTATAGTGGAATGTGTCTGATAGTAGTGGAGCAAAGGTGCTGTCTCTTTATGATAAATCTCCAGTCGATGCCGGATAATCTCTGGCTGATCATCTTTGCGTCCCCGCTTGACCAGACGGTCGATAATGACTTCTTCAGGGACTACTAAGTTGATGACTGCGGTTAACGACATTCCCAAATTTCTCAGCATTTTTTCCAACGCTTGAGCTTGTGCAAT
This sequence comes from Candidatus Kapaibacterium sp., assembly GCA_015490805.1. Classification (GTDB taxonomy): domain Bacteria; phylum Bacteroidota; class Ignavibacteria; order Kapaibacteriales; family WFXC01; genus WFXC01. Next base: position 40,778 of record WFXC01000017.1, on the reverse strand, counting down.
TGTCCGAGGAAAGCCATCCAGCACAACGCCCGATCGGTATTGTGGTTTCTGGAGTTCTTCTGCAACAGTTTGCGAGACCAGTTCATCGGGTACCAATGCTCCAGACTCCACATAACGCTGTACCTGTTTACCAACTTCGGTTTGGGCAGCAATAGCTTTACGAAAAGCATCGCCGGTAGAAAGATGAGCGATACCAAGCTTCTCTGCCAAGATTTGTGCTTGGGTTCCCTTGCCGACTCCCGGAGCACCAAAGAGCACTAACACAAGCGGCGCCGTATGGGCCCTGCGTCCATCGGTTGTTTCCATTGATTGTTCCTGCCTTTTGTTCATGGGGCCTTTTCGCCGATGTAAAGCTACAATTATACAACAAAAGCGGAAAATACAAGGGGGTAAACGCAGAGACGGGGAGAAAAATTGAGACAATTCCATTTTCTATGGGACGTTTTCTGTTTTCAGTGGGCTGGCTTCGATAGGTGCAATACCAGATAGGGAGCGTTGGTTTTGTTCTGTTGGGAAGCAAAGCAATTGCAGGTAAGCAAGTGGCAAGATGCAGCAGATACCAAGATCGGGAGTGACAACGTACAAGATTGATCTCGCGGCATTTGATTATCCATTACCAGAAACAGCAATTGCGCGGTTTCCACTTAAGCAGCGAGATGCCAGCAAATTGTTGGTCGCCGATCCCAATAGCCAGCAAATCATCCACGATCGGTTTCGATACATAGATCGTTATATCCCAGCAGGTGCTTTATTGGTACGCAATGTCAGCAGAGTTATTCCTGCACGGCTTTTCTTTCATAAACCTACCGGCGGAAAGGTGGAAATTTTCTGTCTGGAGCCGTTGTCCACCAGTAGTATTGATCCTTCGGTGGCACTGTCCACGGTGCGTCGGAGTCGATGGCGGTGCCTGGTTCGAGGTAAGCATATTGTTGCTGGCAGTGTATTGCGGATGGACGATCCTGTTGCGGTGGAGGCACGAGTGCTGGAGCGCAGCGGGAGAGAAGCGACGGTGGAATTTCAGTGGGAAGCACCTCTAAAGTTTGGAGAAATTTTGCAGCGGGCAGGGCATATGCCTATTCCGCCCTATCTGCGACGGGAAGATCAACCGCTGGATCGGCAGCGGTATCAGACGGTTTACGCGACAGCAGCAGGATCAGTAGCAGCTCCCACCGCAGGACTTCACTTTACCCGGCGAGTGTTGCAGCGATTGCAACAAAAAGGCGTGGCAATAGCGGATGTGGTGCTCCACGTCGGTGCTGGTACATTTTTACCGATTCGATCGGAGCGAGTAACTGAGCACCAGATGCACCGGGAACAGGGGGCGATATCGATCCAGACCCTGGAGCAACTGCGGCAGGCATTGCGGAGCCATCGTCCCATCATTGCAGTGGGAACGACAACGTTGCGCCTGCTGGAGTCTCTGTACTGGATTGGAACGTTGCTTTTCGATGATTCGCTGACGACCGAATCCTTGATGGTTCCCCAGCAGTTGCCGTATGACGTTCCGTCGACAGTCGATCCACAGGAGGCACTGGCAGCGATCGTGGCATATTTGCAAAACCGAAACCAGACAACGTTGCACTTTCAGACGCAATTGTTTGTGCTCCCCGGATACCGATTTCGTTTTGTCCAGGGATTGGTAACGAATTTCCATCAGCCACGAAGCACTTTGTTGCTCTTAGTCGCTGCTTTTGTTGGTCCATTCTGGCGAACTATCTATCAGGAAGCGCTCCAGCGGCAATACCGATTCCTGAGTTACGGCGATAGTTCGCTATTGTGGCGATTGCAGGAAAGCGGGGTAGAAAGGACGCGGGGACAGGAGAAGCTCTGGTGATGGAGGGACACGCCGGATCGTCTGGAGCAGTCGTGGGGAAACAGAGAGAGGCTGAATATGGGGAGGAAGATAAATCTTGGGTTGCAACATTCCGATGTGTCGGGAGAGCACTCTCTGTAGCGGAAGCGTTATTTGAACAGCTAAAGGGGTACGAAGGAATTTTTCAATGAAGTGAATTCCGCCACGGATGGTCAGTTGCACCAGGCGGGGACGGATATGGTATTGTCCCTGAGGAACGCCGGGCGTTGACACCGGAAGATCCCACAGGGAGTATTCTGCCAGAAGCTGGATATCGAGCGCAATCCGTGCAGTTGCCGGTGAAACGGACAGGTAGTACGGTGGAGCGGTGCTGAGGGGCAACGTGATGGAAACAGGTTCTGCAAGTCCGGAGAAATGGACGGGTGGAAGACGCCAGACAGTGACGGTGTCCAGTACAGCTGGGTGACCACGGATAATGACCGAGTCGGGGGAAACCTTTGGATCGGCTGCCAAAATATATTGGTCTTCGGGCGTAACTGTAATGGGAATGTCAAGGGGAACTTTCTTGGTCGTTGCTTTGCCAATGTGGAGTTGTAGGGAGGCGGGGAAAATGTTCAAAATGTCAACACTACGACGAAGGGGAAGCAGGCGAGCAATTTGCGAAGGGGCAAAAGTGAGAACGGTATCCCGTTTCAGTCCTGCAAAGGATAAGTGGAGTGCCGATGGAGGATTGATCAGGAAATTGATAAGTTCGAATCCGCTACCACGGACGTTGACGGCTAAGGTGTCCGGTACTCGGGTTGCAAAGACAAAATCAGAAGGGAGGGTATAGGTGATAGGGACAGAAAGCGTGAGCGTATACTCACCGTGGAGGGCAACGTACGCCCAGATACCGACGGCAATCACAAAAGCAATCAACCATTGAACTGGAGATAACGTTGCCTGTGTGCGCATCAACTTTTGACCATTTGCTGGTTAATCCCGAAGATTTTCATAAATTTACGAAAAATAAAAGCAATAAAGGGCGAGGTGAAGCAAAACAAGCGGAGGGCGTAAACCGTAATGGGGCGATGGTAATGGTATTCCCGTTTCTTATTGGCGTTGGCTTTGGTTTTGTGTTGTCTATTCCGCCCGGTCCTATCGGGGTGGCGGTGATGAAGCAAGCCCTCAATGGGCAGCGACGGCAGAGTATTCTGCTGGGGAGTGGAGCGGCAATGATGGACATTTTGTATGTCCTTCTGGGATTGCAGTTTACCGCAGCACTGACTCAGAGTTTTCAGCATTATGTGTCGCAGCACTCCTTGTGGTTTCTGTTGTTTCAACTGGTAGCCGTTGCTCTGTTAATTGGGTATGGCATTATCAATTTGAAAGTACGGCGAGTGCGACTGGCAATAGGGCGAAAACCGCGGCGGGTTGAATTTGCCGAGCGACTGACACAGCGGTTCTCGATGCCACTGCTAGTGGGAGTTATCTTAGCATTAGCAAATTTGGCAAATCCTACCTTTATTCCATCGCTCCTCTATGTAGCCGTTTTTGTTCAGGATATGCAATTTGTCCCGCACTCTGTAATGGCGCATTTTGCCTTTAGCATTGGCTTTGGGACGGGCGTCTTGTTGTGGATTGCAGTTTTGACAGAAATCTTCCTTCACCTTCGAGATCGCATCTCTCCGGGAGTTTTGGAGTTGTTGCACCGTTTTGCTGGCTTAACTCTCATTGGGTTGGGAACCTATCTGGGCTATCGGGTGGTAACCGTCGTACGGTGGACCGAAGTGCTGCGATTTGCTTTTTAACTATAAGCGTGACGTGCAAAACAGGGGTACGGGGATCGATGGATCGATTAGCAGTGGTAGAACAATTGCGGCAACAGGCATATCTGGGCGGTGGAAAAGAGCGGATTGAAGCCCAGCATCGCCGGGGAAAATTGACTGCCCGCGAACGGTTGCAGTTGTTGCTGGATGAAGGTTCTTTTGAGGAGATCGATCTGTTTGTACGCCATCATAGTACCGAGTTTGGACTGGATAAGCAGCGTCCGCTGGGCGATGGCGTTGTGACCGGGATTGGAAAAATTGATGGGCGGACCGTATGTGTGTTTTCACAGGATTTTACGGTCTTCGGAGGATCGCTGTCGGAGGCGCACGCGCGGAAGATTTGCAAGATTATGGATCTGGCAATGAAAATTGGAGCACCAGTGATTGGTCTCAATGATTCGGGAGGTGCCCGGATCCAGGAAGGCGTGGTTTCGCTGGGCGGCTACGCGGATATTTTCCTGCGCAATACTCTTGCCAGCGGCGTCATTCCTCAGATTTCCGTCATTTTGGGTCCCTGCGCTGGCGGTGCGGTTTATTCGCCTGCCATTACCGACTTTATCTTTATGGTTCGAGGGACATCCTATATGTTTGTAACCGGGCCCAATGTGGTGAAAACGGTAACGCACGAAGAAGTTACCTTTGAAGAATTGGGCGGAGCAGATACCCACGCAACAAAGTCTGGTGTTGCCCACGTGGTGGCGGATGACGAGGTGACCTGTTTGCGGCAGGTGCGAGCGTTGCTGCGCTATTTGCCCTCCAACAACGCTGATCCATTGCCAACGCTACCGACGCGTGACCGACCGGATCGAGAAAGTCCATTGCTGGACTTCATTGTGCCGGACCATCCCGGCAAGCCGTACGATATGAAGCAAGTCGTCTATGAGGTGGTTGACGAAGGCGAGTTCTTTGAAATTCAGCCAGATTTTGCGCCCAATATTATCACTGGCTTTGCAACGCTTGATGGAAAGCCAGTCGGAATTATTGCCAACCAGCCGATGGTACTGGCGGGAGTGCTGGATATTCACAGCAGTACCAAGGCTGCCCGGTTTGTCCGGTTCTGCGATGCGTTTAACATTCCACTGGTCGTGTTTGTCGATGTTCCGGGCTTTATGCCCGGCACCGATCAGGAGTGGGGCGGGATTATTCGCCACGGTGCAAAGTTGCTGTATGCTTTCTGTGAAGCAACGGTGCCGAAAGTGACGGTCATTACGCGGAAAGCATACGGTGGAGCATACGACGTGATGAATTCAAAGCACATCCGTGGCGATTTTAATTTTGCCTGGCCCACAGCAGAAATTGCGGTAATGGGGGCTAAAGGAGCAGTGGAGATTCTCTTTCGCAAGGAAATTGCCGCTGCTGAGGATCCAGAACAGCGGATGAAAGAACTGGAGGCAGAGTACACGGAACGTTTTTGCAATCCTTTTAAAGCAGCGGAGTATGGTTATATCGACGACATCATTGCGCCGCGGAGAACCCGTCCATTTTTGATCCGAGCCCTGCGGGTTCTGGAGACCAAAGTGGATCATAATCCGCGTAAGAAGCACGGCAATATCCCATTGTAGGGTGGTATGCCAGCGGCATTATAATTGCAGCCGAAGCGGTTGAGAATGTCGGGGAAGAACAAAAGCAGAGGAGCGATGGATCGGCGACGGTTTTTGCAAATAATGGCAGGTGTGGCAGCGCTGGGAATGGGAAAGCAACCGATCCGGGCAGTCGGCATTGGTAGTGAAGAATCGAAATTTGCATCCTCACCACCCCTATGGCAACGGAGCGATGGTGTGCTTTTACCCCCAGCCTTGCGACCGGGAGATACGGTGGGCATTGTGGCGCCTGCCAGTGGTGTTTATTACAGCAGTATCAGAAGTGGCGTTCAAAAACTCCGGCAATTAGGGCTGAAAGTTGTTCTGGGTAAATACATTTATCCGGAGCATAAGTACCTGGCGGCACCGGATCAGGATCGAGCGCAGGAGTTGATGGAATTTGTGGAGCGAGAAGACATCCGTGCTATTGTTGCAGCGCGGGGCGGCTATGGTGTTATGCGGATCTTCCCGTATCTGGATTTTGCCCTTTTTCGCCAGCATCCGAAGATCATAATGGGATACAGCGATATTACTGCCCTGCTGGTTGCCATTTACCAGCAGAGTCGCCTGGTCACCTTTCACGGTCCGGTGGCTTCGTCAACTTTTGATGCTTTTACAGTCCGATGGCTGCGGACCGTCCTGTTTGCGCCAGATTATGCTTCCCGATATCCGGAAGATTGGGAGCCGATGACATTAACGCCGAAACAAGAGGTATGGACCATCCGATCAGGGCAGGCAACGGGACGGTTGGTTGGAGGAAATCTAACATTGCTGGTCAGCACCCTCGGCACACCGTACGAAGTTGATACCCAGGATGCAATCCTGTTTCTGGAAGAGATTGCCGAAGAGCCGTACAAACTGGATCGGATGTTAATGCAGCTCCAACTGGCGGGCAAACTGCAACAGTGTCGGGGTATCGCTCTGGGGCAATTTGTGCGATGTGAAGCAACCAGTCAGGGACTTTTTCCGCTTTCCTTCACGCTCCGGGAAGTATTGCTTCAATATTTCGAGCCGCTCGACATTCCCGTTGTTTACGGACTACCGATTGGGCACATCGACAGCAAATGGACGCTGCCACTGGGAACCTTAGCCCGCCTGGATGCGGACGCTGGCACCATTACCTTGCTGGAGCCGGTGGTGACGCCCTAGTTAGGATCTCACCGATCAATGAATGTTAATTTACCAACCCAAATGCTCCCTTGAACTGGAGTGGCATCATCTCGACGAAAGGGGAGAATTGCAGCGCTTTGTCCAATTAGGTTATTCAGCAAATACAGAGTCGAAACCATAACAGAGGGAACGACTGAATTTCTTGGTCTAAAAAGATGGGGACAGCAGGCTTTCACCAATGCGCATCAGGAGGTGAAAAAATCCTGATGTTCCGAACTAATAATGGCAACCGTATGTACAATGCTGGTAGACAAAGTATCTCCTTGATGCATTTCATTGGATACCAGTGATTAACAGCACGGTTTCATGAAGTGGCGGGTGATCACCAGCTCAATGCATTTGCAACAATTAGTGAAAAAAAGCGAGTCTTTGATCTACAGCGGAGATTATGAATGTGACAGGAATCTGATAGGTGCTCAATCTCTGATTCCGGACATTGAGGGTTGGAAGAATCTTTTCAAGAGCTTCTGCGAAAGCTGATGGAGCAAGAGAAGATGTATCTGAAGGGTGTAGGAGATCTGGAAAATCAACAGAGAGTATGCGCTAAAGTTGGAAACGTTACGTTTTGTTGCAGTATTGGGTTATTGGAGCTGAAAATCGAGAAGACGGTGGGATGTTGTTGGCGATTGGAGCTGTCGTTTTAAAAGAAATTGTTGTAGAATTTCGCAATCGTTCACTGCTTTATACTTTGTTGCTGTTTACTGTCGTCGTTGTATTGATCCTGGCGTTTTCGTTGATGGAAAAAAACATTGCGCCGGAGCTGTTTGTAGCGTTTTGCTGGATCGTACTGTTTTTTCTGGCAATTCAATCGGGGGCACGGAGCTTTGCGGCTGAATATGAAAGGGAAACAGTGGTTTTACTCCATACTCTGGTATCCGGTTATGCAGTGTTTTGGGGCAAGGTTGTGTATCAGGTGGGGATGATAACCTTTCTGATGAGTATTGCTGCTGCTTTATTGCTGCTGGTGTTTGATGTTTCGATTGCTTCAATAGCAGGGTTCTGGCTAACCTTAGGTGTTAGCAGCATCTTGATGGGGGCAATGGTGCCGATCTTTTCTGCATTGATTGCTCGATCTCAGATGAAGGGAGCTTTACTGCCGGTGCTGGCTTTCCCGGTCTTTGTACCGCTGATGCGGCTGGGCATTGAAGGAATGCTGGATGCGGTGTTGGAGCAATTGCACGTTCAGACTCTGATCTTGATGGGTGCTTATGCCGGGATCGTCATAACGCTTGCAGCAATGTTGTTTGATTACGTGTGGAGAGAGTAGCCGATGAAAGCGATTCTGATTAGCCTGGGGGTGGTCGGCGGGGTCATCGTTGGATTGGTGCCTGCTGTCCATCGTTCCCGCCCTCGATGGTGGATGGCTTTGTGTATTGGAGGAATGGGATTGACGATTGCGCTGGGACTGCTGCCACCGCTGAGCGGCACATTTCGTGATGCGGTGATCACGTGGCGACAGGTGAATCCCGAATTGTATGTCCCGGTTGCGGGAACACTGGATTGGGATGCGGCTGTTGCCAGTGGCGATACGCTGGTAGTCCCAATGACCGATCGGGCAATTCCACCGACAACAGCAATGGTGGTGATTCCCCCAGGCTTCTCCGTACCGAAAGATGCATCCGTGGTGATCCTGGCAGTGCAGCGGTGGAAGAATGATCAGCAGTTTGTAGTACGGGGGATTGTTGCTGCCGATCCGATTCTGGCGCTGCCTTTTATTCCTGGATTGGAGGAACGGGCACGGAATCTGTTTTTCCACGTGCCACTGTCGTGGGTAGCAGTGGTTGCGTATGCGTACGCTTTGTGGTATGCAGTGCTGTTTCTGCGCCGCCGCCGCTTCATTGATGATATCCATAGCGTTTCTGCTGTGTCTATAGGAACGTTGTTCGCATTGCTGGCAACCGCGACAGGATCCATCTGGGCAAAGTTTAATTGGGGATCATTCTGGAACTGGGATCCGCGGGAAACATCGATTTTCTTGTTGTTGTTGATTTACGCTGCATATTTTGCTTTGCGGCAGTCGATTGAAGAACCACAACGGCGCGCTCAAATTGCTGCCATTTATGCTATTGTGGCTTTTGTTACCGTGCCCTTTTTGGTATTCGTTATGCCCCGGTTGATGGAAGGGCTGCATCCAGGTTCTGCCAGTGATCAGACTGCTGGTCCTATACTGTCGACGCAGCCTGGCGTTTTACACCCGTTGAAACAAATAGTGTTTGCTCTGTCAATGTTTTCGTTTTCACTCCTGTTTTTCTGGCTTCTTTCGCTCAGAGTTCGAAGTGGTATCCTTGCGTTGCAACACAAAATCCAGCAAGTTCAAGAAATGTCGGAGACACGGTAAGATGGAAGCTTTTTTGGTTCGATACTCGATCTATGTGGTTTTTCTCATCGTACTTGTGATCTGGATCGGTATTGCTGGATGGCTGTGGCGGCTTGAACGCCGGCTGGTAAAACTGGAGCAGTGGGCAAGACAGCACGGAGGCAATCGTCCTTAAAAAGCTTAAGCAAAAATGAAGGGAGTATGATGCAGCGTCGACTTTTGATTGGAGGCATTGCGATTCTGGCTTTTCTTATTGCGGGATATTTTGCGCTCGATGAAAGTACCATTGAATATGGCACCATTCAGCAAGCGCGGGAAACAGGAAAGGTAATGCAAATTACTGGGCAGTGGGTGAAAGAACAGGGGTATCGATACGTGGCATCGGCAGATCAATTCTATTTTGTGCTTCGGGATGATCAGGGAGATGAAATTCCCGTGGTCTATCAGGGGGCAAAGCCCAATAATTTTGAGCTTTCAAACAGCATCGTAGTTCGGGGCAAGATTCTTGGCGATACGCTCCGGGCAACCGCTATTCTGACCAAGTGCCCTTCAAAGTACGAGGGGACCCAACAGGCGATGTAACAAAGGGGGAGATCCAATGATTGGACAGTTTCTGGTACATCTTGCGTTTGCAGCTTCTTTGGTATCCATTGCCACGTATTCGGTGTCGATACGACGCCGATCCGAAGAATGGAGAATGATAGGGAGGATATTTTTCTTCGTTTCTTCCGTACTTCTAGGAATTATTGCAGTAATGCACGTGTCAAATATTCTGAATCATCGATTTGAGTATACGTACGTGTGGCAACACTCCTCGAGAGAGTTATCATTTCCACTGTTGCTTGCCAGCTCATATGCGGGGCAAGAAGGGAGTTTTGTGTTATGGGCTCTCTGGGTAGTGTTTGTCGGAATGGGAGTACTGTGGTATGCACGAAAGTATCGGTTAGAAGCTGCTGTAATGGTGTGGTATGGTGCCATTTTGGCTTTTCTCCTCCTTCTGATGGTAGCCAAAAACCCTTTTGCCTATGTGTGGGAAACATACGCAGCCGATGGTGTGGAAGTAGGGATGATTCCGCCGAATGGGCGGGGGCTTAATCCGCTGTTGCATAATTTGTGGATTACCATCCATCCTCCAATGTTGTTTCTGGGATTTGCTGCTATGGGTGTTCCTTTTGCCTTTGCAATGGCGGCACTGCTGCGACGCGATTACCAGCGGTGGACAAAAATAGCTTTTCCCTGGGTGCTGTTTGCCGCCGGTGTGCTGGGGCTGGGTATTATGCTCGGCGGCTTTTGGGCGTACGAAACCCTCGGTTGGGGTGGCTTCTGGGGCTGGGATCCGGTGGAAAATTCTTCGCTGATTCCGTGGTTGATCGCTGTGGTACTGGTGCATACAATGTTGACCCAGTTGCGAACCGGTGGACTGTTTAAAACCAATATTTTGCTGGCAGTTGCTTCGTTTCTGTTCGTGCTCTACTCCACGTTCCTGACCCGCAGCGGGGTGTTAGGAGATACTTCTGTTCACTCTTTTGTTGATCCCGGCTATTTTGCCTACGTGCTGCTGCTTGGAGGAATGATTGTCTTTGCTGGAGCTTCCATTAGCTTGCTGTGGCTGCGGAGAGCAGATTGGCAGCGTAAGTCATTGCAGGCAACACCTGTATCACGTGAATTCTGGATCGGTGTTGGAGTTATTCTCTTGCTGGCAATTACGGTTGTGATTTTAGTGGGAACCAGTTGGCCTATTTTCTTAGAGCTTGTTGGTCAACCCAAGGTTGCCATTGAACCATCGTTCTACAACAAGATGACGCTTCCACTGGCAATATTGCTGCTGGCTGTTAATGCCGTGTCCTTAGCGTTGCGGTGGAAAGTAACACCTACAGATCGATTCTGGAAACAATTACTGGTGTATGGTGGTGGAGCAGCGATTGCTACTGGAGGAATAGCTATTGTGACGCAGTTCACGAACAGCATTATGCTGCTATTTGTGTTTGCTACTTTACTTGCCTTGCTGGTCAATGTCGAGTGGTTGTGGCAAATGCTGCGGCGTCGACCGCTGTTGATTGGGGCCTATCTTTCGCATTTCGGTGTTGCCATCCTTTTTATTGGCGTTATTGCATATAGCCAGTTTCAGCAGCAAACCCACCTCCAACTTCCCCAGGGAAAACCGCAGACATTTGGAGGGTACCAGTTTACATTTTTGCAGAAGGAGCAGGTAGAAAAGGAGTTACAGGACCGGGAAAAATATGAGTATCACATCGAGGTCCGAACAAAGTCCGATCGCTTTGTATTGAAACCGGTGCTGTTCTGGAGCTCTTACAACAACTGGGAGGCAGCATTTTTAGAACCGGGCATCGCGTGGGGCATTCGCAGCGATTTGTATATTGCCCCTAAAGCCGTTGAGGTGCACGGACAACCTCGAATGGTTCAATTGATGAAAGGAGAAAGCACTTCGCACCCATTCGATTCTACGTGGATAATCCATTTTGTTGGATTTGATATGTCCCAGGCGCAGGGAGTGCAGGGGCGAGCGGCAGCCGTTCGATTGGGAGCAAAGGTCCGGCTGGTCAACACGGTATCGGCTACTACTATCGATACGACGGTCTGGTCGACGATGCGAGGAAAGCGGTGGACACCGGAAGAATTGAAAATTCCCGGAACCTCCCTGGCAATAACACTGGAAAAAATTATTCCGGATCGGGAAAATCTGGCACGCTCGAAAGTCTCGCTGGCACTCTATTCGTACGATGTTCCGGAATCGGTACCTAGGGAGGTTTTTGTAGCGGAAATTACCATTAAGCCTCTTATTGGATTGGTGTGGATTGGTACTGTGCTGACCGTTCTGGGATTTTTCGTTGCCGTCCTTCGCCGCTGGCGAGAAATTCGCCGTCGTCCGCAGCGATGGGCAGAAGTGAGCGTGAATGGACAGAGAGAGAAGCCGGAAGCGATCGTTGAAAAGCACGAATGACCATTGCGCTGGATGCTCGTTTATTACGCCGGCGGTTCTTGCAGGGAATTGGCAGAGTCACACACGAACTGCTTCGACGGATTATTCCACGCCATCCGGAAATTCGATGGATCTTTTTCCTCCATCATACGCTGGAAGCCCCTTTTCGCTATGGTGAGAATGTAGAACCTGTGCGGTTGTTTCCCCCGGCGCGTCATCCCCTTATTGAACTGCTGTGGTTTGAAGCATACCTGCCGTGGTTCGTTCGTCGCTATGGTATCGATCTCTTTTATGCGCCAGCAGGATTTCTCAGTACCCGCATTGCCATCCCGCAGGTGATGACCATTCACGATCTGGCGTTTTTGTACTATCCCCGGGCGTACAAATGGTCGTATCAGTGGTACTACCGGCGGTGGTATCCAGTATATGCTCGAAAAGCAACGCATATTGTAACAGTTTCAGAGGCAACCCGGCGCGACATTGTTCGCCATTACAGCATTGCACCAGAAAAAATCACCGTTATCCCCAATGCTGCCACGGCAGAATTTGCTCCACTGATGGAAGAAGAGCAGGCAAGAGTCCGGCAGCAGTGGACGCAGGGCATTCCATACTTTATCACCGTTGGCACCATTCAGCCGCGTAAGAATCTGGTGCGGTTGTTTCAGGCTTTTGATCAGGTGCGGCAGCAGGTAGAGAAGCCGCTGAAATTGCTGGTTGTTGGGCGGAAAGGGTGGCGGTATCAGGAAATTTTTGCGGCGTACCAGCAAATGCGGTATCACCAGGATGTGCACTTTCTGGGCACTGTCGATGACCAGACCTTACGGCAGTTGCTGGCTGCCAGTGTGGCGCTGTGTTATCCCTCCCTGTACGAAGGGTTTGGATTACCGGTGCTGGAGGCAATGCAAAGTGGAACGCCGGTCATCTGTTCCAACCGATCAGCGCTCCCTGAAGTTGCAGGGGATGCAGCGATATTAATCGACCCGGAAGATGAGGCAGATTTGCAACGGGCAATGGTACGGGTATTGCGAGATCCGCAGTTGCGCCAGCAGTTGATACAGCGAGGCAGGCAGCGGGCACAGCAGTTTTCGTGGGAGCAATCTGCACAACAGTTAGAGCAAATTTTCTTAGCTTTGCTTTCTGATTAACGATGCCAACAGCAGGAGTGGTAACAGAATGGCACGACAGGTTTTGGATGTATCGAAGGTCTATCATCGGTGTGATCCGCAACAGATTCCTTTTGAGACGACCGCAGAGGTTTCCGCCCCTGCACAGATCATCGGACAGCAACGGGCGACCGAAGCAATCCAGTTTGGAGCAACCATCGAGGATGAACATTTCCATCTGTACGTACTGGGTCCGAGCGGGGTTGGCAAGCATTCGGTGGTACGGCAGATGTTGGACAGCATCGCGCAGCGTCGTCCTGCGCCGTATGACTGGTGTTACATCAACAATTTTGAGGATCCTCAGAAACCGCGGGTGCTGCAATTGCCAGCCGGGCAGGGAAAGGCATTGCAGCAGGATATGGAGCAGCTTGTAGAAGAGCTCCAGAGGACCATTCCACTGGCGTTTGAGCAGGAGGAATATCAAAGCCGGCTGGCAGAAATTGAATCGCATTTTCAAAAATTGCAGCAGGAAGCGTTTGAAGAATTGCAGCAGGAAGCGAAGCAGTACAACATTGCGGTTATCCGAACGCCGGCAGGGTTCTCTTTTGCACCGGTGCGCAACGGGGAGGTTGTGCCGCCAGAGGTGTTTCGCTTATTGCCGGAAAGCGAGCGGCAGGAATATGAGCAGCGGGTAGAGGAATTGCAGAAGAAATTGCAGGCAATTATCCGGCAAATGCCGCGGTGGCGGCGGAAGATGCTCCAGCAGATTCGGGAGCTGGATCGCGAAGTGATGCGCTTTACTATCGAGCCGTTTTTTGAGGAGCTCAGGAAGAAATATGCTCACCTGGAAGCAGTCCAGCAATTTCTGTCGCAGGTTCAGGAAGACATTGTCCGCAATACCGAGGTGTTTCGAGGATCGGCGGAGGAATCGGAAGTACCGGTGCCTTTTGTGAAACCCTCTTTGAGTGCGTTTATGCAGCGATATCAGGTCAATGTCCTGGTGACACAGGACGGACAGTCGGGAGCACCGGTGGTATATGAGGATCATCCAACTTATACGAATCTTCTGGGACGCATTGAGCACTATGCGCAGTTCGGAACCCTGATGACAAATTTCACTCTGATCCGTCCCGGCAGTCTCCACCGAGCAAATGGAGGATTTTTGATTCTGGATATTTACAAAGTGCTGCGGGAGCCGCTGGCGTGGGAAGGATTGAAGCGGGCGCTGTTTTCCCGACAGATCAGGATTCAGTCGCTGGAGCAGGCAATTGGATTGATTGCCACCATTTCGCTGGAGCCGGAGCCAGTTCCCCTGGATGTGAAGGTCGTATTGATCGGAGACCGACTGCTCTTTTTCCTCCTGTCTGAATTAGATCCCGATTTTCCCATTTTGTTCAAAGTAGCAGCGGATTTTGAGGAATGGATCGAGTGGAAAGAAGATGCCATCCCACAATATGCAGGGTTGATTGCCACTATTGCACAGCAAAAGCAACTGTTGCCTTTTCACCGCGAGGCAGTTGCTCGCATTATTGAGGAAGGAGCGCGGTACGCAGCGCATGCCCATCGGTTGACCCTGTACATTGGCTGGCTGACCAAGCTGATGCAGGAAGCGGCGTATTGGGCACGGCAGGCAGGCAAGACGGTTGTTGAACGCTCCGATGTGGATACGGCACTGGCAAAGAGTATTTATCGGTTGGACCGGGTTCGCAGGGTGGTACAGGCAGAGATTCTCAACAATACCCTGTTAATCGACACCACCGGTGCAAAGGTAGGGCAGATTAACGGATTGGCGGTTTTACAGTTGGGAGAATTTGCTTTTGGCAAACCCTCGCGTATTACGGCGACTGCGCGCGTTGGACAGTCAGGCGTAGTCGATATTGAACGGGAAGTAAAGCTGGGAGGGACCATTCACTCCAAAGGGGTGATGATTCTGGCGAATTACTTCACGAATCGATACAGTCGCTTTACCCCTGTGGTGTTTTCTGCCAGTCTGACTTTTGAACAGTCGTACGGACCGGTGGAAGGCGATAGTGCTTCGCTGGCAGAGCTGAGTGCTTTGATTTCAGCGCTGACGCAGTTGCCAATTCGCCAGGATGTTGCCGTTACTGGATCGGTCAATCAGTTAGGGGAGGTACAGCCGATCGGCGGGGTCAATGAAAAAATTGAGGGATTTTTTGACATCTGTAAAGCCCGCGGACTGACAGGCACGCAGGGCGTCATCATCCCGGCGACAAATGTGCAACATCTGATGCTTCGGCAGGACGTTCAGGAGGCGATTGCCAAAAAACAGTTTTTTGTCTATGCTGTCGAGACGGTCGATGATGCTCTGGAAATACTGCTCCAGCTGCCGGCAGGAGAACCGGATGAGCAGGGGCACTATCCACCTGATTCCATCAATGGGAAGATCGTAGCGGCGCTCCAGGAATTTGCAGAAAAGTACAAAAGTTTTAATGCCGGGAAAGCGCAGGGGCATTCGGAACAAGGGCAACAAAAGGATACATCGGAGCAATGAAACGCATCGTTCTGGTTTTTCGCCCCCAGCATTGCGTACGGTTTCAGCCACTGGTTTCTTTGTTGCGTCTGGTGCAGCACGTTTCGACTGAACTGTCGGTGGTAATTTTGAGTGAGCGGCTGGTGCCGCCAATCGGTACGCAGGTGTCGGCTTTGACGGGCGATATCGAGGAATTTTCTCTTGAGGAGGTGCATCGCGAGTTGAAAGCGCTGGAAGAACGAATAGAGAAAGAAATTGCAGCGCTGCGGCGGCAGTTAAGGGTTCCGCTGTCCGTTCAGCGTCTGTCCGTGTTGTCAGAGCTGGAGCATTCGGTTCCGCGTCCGTCCCTGCTTCTGGAGTTTGCGATGCCGGTGCTGGCAGATTTGCAGCAGGCGTTCCGAACAGCGACTTCGCAAATGATCGGATGCTTGCTGCCACGCAAGTACGGAGAACAGGGATATCTGGATTTTCTGGGCGAATTGTCACAGCAATTGCAACTTCCGGTGGTCTGCTTGAGCGACATAGAGACGTCGCGTGCGTTGCCAGTTCCGGAAGGAGTGACAATCATCCAGACGGCAGAACCGCTGAACGTCGCTGCTGTTCGGGATTTCCTCCACCGTTATCAGCCTACCGTTCTGCTGGTTCCCAGAAATTGGCTCCAGGAAGTACCGGAAATACGGGAATTTCTGACGCTCTATTCTTCGGTTCCGGTGTTGTTTGTGTCCGAGCAGGAATAGCTATCGGAATATACTGCCTTTGCCAGCAGATGGATGATCGCGGTCTGGCTATAGCCAGCGGCACCTATTTCTGTCGCGTGCAAATAGGCGCCTTCTTTAAGGTTGCGGCAATTGTGCTTCGGCGGTAACAACATCGGGCTGGAGCGTTGCTGAGACAGGTAACGCTACTGGACTTTGGACACATTCAGACGGCAGAAACGGTGGACGTGGATTGGGAGAGTACGTCGCGGAGCGCCCGCGAAGTACTTATCCAGAGACAACAACAAGGGGTCGTAGATCGCTGCTGAGAGTATGCAAGAAAAAGGAATTTAAAACGTTGCAATCTGGCAGGAATGAGTAATCCCGTTTATCAGGTTTTCAGTCAGTACGATGTACAGCACACGTCTTTTTCGGCTATTGGAGCAGGTGGAACCTCCAACGCGTGAGGCGCTGATAGCGCTGCTGGAGGAATTTGAGAAGCGGAGTGAGGAAATTGCCTCCGGGCGGGAAATACGAAAGATCTGGGAAGTGTTAGACAGGGTAGGGCAGGAACTGCAGGAACTTGCCGAGGCGCAGCGGCGGACGGAGCAGCGGGTGGAGGAGCTTGCTGAAGCGCAACAGCGGACGGAGCAGCGAGTGGAAGAACTTGCCGAGGCGCAGCGGCGGACGGAGCAGCGGTTGGAGGAGCTTGCCGAGGCGCAGCGGCGGACGGAGCAGCGGTTGGAGGAGCTTGCCGAGGCACAGAAGCGGACGGAGCAGCGGGTAGAGGAACTTGCCGAGGCGCAGCGGCGGACGGAGCAGCGGTTGGAGGAGCTTGCCGAGGCACAGAAGCGGACGGAACAGCGGGTAGAGGAACTTGCCGAGGCGCAGCGGCGGACCGAGGAGCAGATGCGACAATTGGTAGAGCGACAGCAGCAGTTGGAGGGGCGGATGGATCGGCTGGAAATCGCGATGCGGGAGCTTGCCGAGTCGCAGCGGCAGACGGATCAGAAGATGCAGGAGCTTGCTGAGGCGCAGCGGCGGACGGATCAGAAGATGCAGGAGCTTGCCGAGGCGCAGAAGCGGACCGAGCAGCGGTTGGAGGAACTTGCTGAAGCACAGCAGCGAACAGAAGAAGAGATGCGGGGGCTGACGGTGGCGATGAAAGAAATGCGCCGGACAGTTGGAACTCTTCAACACACCGTTGGATATATGCTGGAAGATCGCGCCTGTGCTGGATTGCCAGCGTTGCTCAAAGCAGACTTTGGCATTGAAGTTGTGGGCAGGCTCACACGGGATTATGTCAAAGTTGGAAAGCGAGATGTCGAAGTGAACATCTTTGGCAAAGGGTGGAAGGATGGAGCGGAGGTGTGGATCGTGGGGGAAGCAAAAACGCAGGTGTATGAGCGCGATGTGAAGCGGTTTGAGCGGGCGGTCGAGGAATTGAAAACCGTTCTTGGTGAAAATCTTTTCCTGGTAATGGTCGGCTACCAGATTGCCCCCGGAGCGCAGCAGTATCTGCGCGCCCGCGGCATTGCATTTTACCTTTCTACTGCATTGCCCCTTTAGTTTTTGTTGTCTGTCTGGTGAAAGACACTGCTGGTAGCAGTGTGACCGGCAAGATCGAGAAGATCCAGCGGCAAAGGTTGTGACCCCGTTCCCGATGTTCGAGTACCTTTGCCTAAAAGCGTCGAAAACAGAAGGGGCATTCTGTGTCGCCGTGCTGAAAGAAAGGAAAAACTTGTCTGCCACGGTCTTCGTCATTGCAAACTTTGGTGAATTGCACAGAGGATAGAGAGGACCCTATGAAGTATCGGCAGTTAGTTCTGATTGTACTCTGGTGGAGTGTGGTCGCAGCGGTATGGGCATACGAACAAGTGAGCTTTACTATTACGCCGCAGCACGTTACAGTGCGGGACGGCGAATCAGCGGTGCTACGGTTGACGATGTATTTGCAAAAAGGATGGCACGCTTACGGAATCATTCCACGTACGGATGAGTGGGGTATCGGTCCACAGGCAACGGAAGTATATCTCCATTCTAATGTGTTGGAGCAGGTAGGGAAGTTAAAAGCATCGCCACCGAAGCAAAAATTTGACAAGGGATTTCAGATCGATGTCGACTACTACGAAGATACTGCTGCTTTCTGGGTGCAGGTTGCACCGAAGGCGGGAGTTAAACCGGGGAAATACCGTTCGGCATTGCTGGTGTATTACCAGATCTGCGATTCGATTCGGTGTCTGCCCCCGGCTGAAGATACGGTCTGGTTCGAGGTGACCGTTCTTCCACCAGTAGAGGAGCAAATCGTTGAAGCACAATCTTCATCGCCAGTAGCATCACAGGTAGAAGCGGCGGTGAAGCAAGAAGCGGAGCATATGAAAGAGACGCCGCCGCAGCAGACAAGCAGTGAAGATACAACCGCTGCTTCTGCAACAGAAACTGATCAGCAAGGAACGGTGTCTGAGGGAAGCAAGGCACCGATGTTGACAGAGTCACTGCAGGAAATTGAGGCAAAAAAGCGCGAAGGAATTCTGGCTTTCCTGCTTTTTGCAATGGGTGCCGGTGCTCTGGCATTGCTTACCCCCTGTGTTTTCCCGATGATCCCTATCACGGTGTCATTTTTTACAAAGCGGGCAGAGCAGTATCCCGGTCGGGCGGTACGAGATGCACTGGTTTATACATTCGGAATTGTGCTTACCTTTACGGCGATCGGGTTTTTGATCTCCATCATTTTTGGTGCTGCGGGTATCCAGAATTTTGCTACTGATCCCTGGGTGAATTTGCTCATTGCCGCCATTTTTGTGCTGTTTGCACTGAATCTCTTCGGTGCGTTTGAAATCCGGATCCCGGCGTTTTTGTTGCAGGCGCTCAATCGCGGCGAGCAACAGCAGGGCGGTATCTGGGGCGTGCTGTTGATGGGACTGGTATTCTCGATTACCACCTTTACCTGTACCGTCCCATTCGTTGGTTCTGCGCTGATTGCCGCTGCTTCCGGTGAGTGGTTCTATCCGATCATTGGAATGGCAGGATTTTCTTTTGTCTTTGCTGTTCCTTTTTTCCTGTTGGCACTGTTCCCAAATTTCCTCCACCGGCTGCCGAAAGCGGGCGGCTGGATGAACAACGTAAAGGTCGTAATGGGCTTTCTGGAACTGGCAGCAGCACTCAAATTTATCAGCAATGCGGATCTGGTTTTCGCCTGGGGCATTTTGCCCAGAGAATTTTTCCTCTCGATCTGGGCAGCGATTGGACTGCTGATCGCGCTCTATATTCTGGGATTCTTCCGGTTGACCCACGATGCCCCGGTCGAACACGTGGGGGCGACGCGAGTGTTGCTGGCGACGTTCTTTGGCTCCGTTGCCCTCTACCTGTTCTCTGGTGCCTTCGGTGCTTCCCTGGGCGAGCTGGATGCGTATGTCCCACCGCCAGAGTACCACGAATTGATCTCTGGCGCTTCGGCTGCTTCCGCTGCGGCGTCGGCGTCTGTCGTGCCATCGGCACAGGCGGCGGAGCAGGAAGTATGGCTGGATTCGTACGAAAAAGCGTTGGAAATTGCTCGCAAGGAGAACAAACCCATTTTTATCGATTTCACCGGCTTTACCTGTACCAATTGCCGCTGGATGGAGCGAAATATGTTCCCATTGCCAGAAGTTCGTGCATTGCTGGATCAAATGGTCAAAGTCCGACTTTTTACTGATCGGCGAGGTGAGCCGTATGAGAGCAACAAGAAATTTCAGCAGGAACGTTTCGGCTCCATTGAACTTCCCCTTTATGTCATCCTCACGCCGGACGGACAGCCCATAGCGACTAAAGCTTTCACGCGAGACAAAGAAGAGTTCATCGCATTTTTGAACAAAGCATTGCAACGGTAAGGAATGGCAGGTGCACAGGCAGTTCCAGTTCAAAGAAAACGCAATTTTTCCATTATTGCTCACATCGATCACGGTAAGTCAACTTTGGCAGATCGATTGTTAGAGCTGACCCGAACGATCACACCCCGTGAAATGCAGTATGATCAGATTCTGGATAACAATCCACTGGAACAGGAGCGGGGCATTACGATCAAGCTCCATCCGATTACGATGTTCTACCAGTACCGGGACGGTCAGTTATACAAACTCAACCTGATCGATACGCCGGGACACGTGGATTTCACCTATGAAGTTTCCCGTTCCTTAGCGGCATGCGAAGGAGCGCTGCTGGTCGTGGATGCAACGCAGGGCGTGGAAGCACAGACGATCAGCAATTTGTATATGGCAATCGAGGCAGGGCTGGAAGTTATTCCGGTCATTAACAAGATCGATCTTCCCAGTGCGCCAATGATGATCCCCAAGGTCAAGCAGGAAATTGTGGATCTGCTGGGCTGCGATGAAGAAGAAATTTTGCTGATTTCTGCCAAGGAGGGAACAGGCGTTGAGCAGGTGTTAGACGCCATTGTCGAACGCATTCCGGCGCCACAGGGCGATCCACAGAAACCGCTTCGCGCGCTGATTTTCGACTCGTATTTCGACAGTTACCGCGGTGTGGTAACTTACGTCCGGGTCTTTGATGGACAGGTGCAGGCGGGAGATCAGATCCGGTTTCTGGCAACCGGCAAAACGTATGAGGTGGAAGAAGTGGGGATTTTGCAATTAGACCGCATTCCGCAGCCATCACTGGAAGTGGGGGATGTGGGCTACATTATCGCCGGTGTCAAGGAAATCCGGGATACGAAAGTTGGCGATACGATCACGACGGCTACTGGAGAGCAGGCAGAACCGATTGAGGGATTCCGGGAAATCAAGCCGATGGTGTTTGCTGGGTTCTATCCTGCTGATAGCGAGGAGTTTGAACATTTGCGAGAGGCGCTGGAAAAACTCTCTTTGAATGATGCCTCCCTGCGTTTTGAACCGGAAACCTCCACCGCACTGGGTTTTGGTTTCCGTTGCGGCTTCTTAGGGCTGCTCCATATGGAAATCATCCAGGAACGGCTGGAGCGGGAGTACGAGATCAATCTGGTCACCACCGTACCCAATGTGCAGTATCGGGTCATCACAACCGGTGGTGAAGAGGTGTGGGTATCGAATCCGGCGCAGATGCCGCCACCCGGCTCGATTGAGCGGATCGAAGAACCATTTATCAAAGCGCAGATCATCACCCCGGCAGAATATATTGGCGCCATTATGAAACTCTGCACCGATCGGCGGGGTGAATACAAATCGATGCTGTATTTGTCGCCAGAGCGCGTGGAGTTGGTCTTTGAACTGCCACTGGCGGAAATTGTCTACGACTTTTACGATCGCCTCAAATCCGTTACGCGGGGCTATGCCTCATTCGACTATGAACCGATCGGCTATCGCAAGGGAGATCTGGTGAAACTGGATATCCTGATCAACGGTGATCCGGTCGATGCGCTCTCCACGATCGTACACCGTTCCAAAGCGTATGAGTGGGGGCGGCGACTGTGCGGGAAATTGCGGCAAATCATTCCGCGACAGTTGTTCGAGGTCGTTATCCAGGCAGCGATTGGATCCAAGATCATCGCCCGGGAAACGATCAAGCCTTTGCGCAAAAATGTGACGGCAAAGTGCTACGGCGGGGATGTCACGCGCAAGCGAAAACTGCTGGAGCGGCAGAAAGAAGGGAAGAAGCGGATGAAGCAGATCGGCAAAGTCGAAGTGCCGCAGGAAGCGTTTCTGGCAGTGCTCAGTATTGATGACAACAACAAAAAAGGGTAGCGATGAATCGACAACCGGGAATAAAGAAAAAGGCAAAGCAGGAGAAGAAACCACAGACGTTTGAAGAGAAACTGGTATCCTGGATCAAGACCATCGTCAGCGCCGTTATCATCGTGATGTTCATCAATGGCGCGCTGGTAGCGAATTTTGTCGTTCCTACCGGATCGATGGAGAACACCGTGTTACCCGGCGATTTTTTGGTCGTCAATCGATTTATCTACGGACCATCGACGCCGCAGATTATTCCGTTTCTCAACACGCCATTACCGTTTATCAAACTGCCGCCGTTGAAGCAGGTCAAGCGGGGTGATGTGATTGTGTTTATTTTCCCCGGCTATCGGGATCAGGTCGAACCCGACGAGTTCCAGTACTACCTGAAGCGGTGTGTTGCGCTCGGCGGCGATACGATCCTGATCCGGAATAAAAAGCTGTACATCAACGGCAAATTTGTTCCTTTGCCACCGCACGGCAAAATAGATCCGCGGTTACCGGCGCCGCCGGGCGATGAATTCCGAACCTTCCCGCCCGGTATGGGATTTACACGGGATAACTACGGACCACTGGTCGTCCCCAAAGCCGGAGATACCATCCGGATTTCTCCCCGGAACATTCGCCAGTGGAATATTTTTATTCAGCGCGAAGGACATTCCGTAGCGGTGCAGAATGGAACGGTGTTGATCGACGGGAAACCAGCAGATTTTTACGTGGTTGAACGCGATTACTGCTTTGCGATGGGGGACAACCGGGATCAGAGTCTGGACAGTCGATATTGGGGATTTGTGCCGATTGACAACATCGTGGGAGAACCCGTGTTCGTCTACTGGTCCTGGGATACGAATTTGCCCAGCATTTTCCAGAAGTTTAGCACCATCCGATGGCATCGCATTGGCACCATCATCGAATGATTCAGTGGGACATTCAGCATCCAGAGGATCTGGGGATTTACCTGCACATTCCGTTTTGTGAGCAGAAGTGCATCTACTGCGACTTCTATTCGGTGGTTTCCTTCGATCTGTGGGACGCCTTCTTTGATGCGCTGGAGCAGGAAATACAGCTCTGGGCTGAGCGGCTGGCAACCGCCGGGACAATTCGTGTGCGAACGATGTTCTGGGGCGGCGGAACGCCGTCACTGCTGCCTCCACACCACGTGGAGCGGATCTATCGCTCGCTGGCTATTCATTTCGATCTGACCCATCTGGAAGAGTGGACGGTGGAATGCAATCCGGAAAGTGTGGAGCGGGAGAAACTGCGGGCATATCGATTGCTTGGCATCAACCGCATCAGCATTGGGGTGCAATCACTCCAGCCACGGGAATTGCAGTTTCTGGGACGCATCCATTCGGCTGCGACGGCTGAGCAGGCGGTAGAGCAGACGCTGGCAGCAGGGTTTGTCAATGTCAATGCGGATCTGATTTTTGGGCTGCCGAATCAAACCGTAGAGGCGTGGGAGCAGACGCTGGATCAGGTGCTCCGCTGGCAATTGCCTCATTTGTCGATCTATGCGTTGACCTACGAACGGGGAACGCCGCTGTACACCCTGTGGCAGCGGGCACAGGTGGAGCGGATTCCGGAAGAAGTGGAAGCGGAGATGTACCGTCGGACGATGGAGAAGCTGGCGGCAGCCGGGTACGACCACTATGAAGTTTCCAATTTTGCGCAGCCGGGCTATCGCTGCCGCCATAACCTCCGGTACTGGGAGCGCAAAGAATACCTGGCGTTTGGACCATCAGCACACGGATTTCTGGGTTCACATCGGTATGCCAACGTTCGCAGTTTACGCCAGTATTGCCAGCAACTGGCAGCGGGGCAGCTCCCTTTCGCCACGGTGGAGCATCTGGGACCGCTGGAAGAGCTGGAGGAGTTGCTCTATCTGGGACTGCGGGCGCAGGGTGTGAGGCTTCGGGAACTCCAGGCGCGAACATCGGTGGATGTCACTGCTGTTGCCACCGCTTTTTGCCACCACTATGCGGAGTACTGCACCATCGATGGTGATCGACTCCGGCTCACCGATGCGGGCTATGCCGTGGCAGATTCGCTCGTGGTGGAACTCCTGACGGCACTCACAGACCCCGCTGCTGCCCCACTCCCCACCGTTTCATCCTGAGAGCGCTGCATACCGCGCCGCTTTCATCGCATAACTGCACCCTGATTACCAGAAGTACCAACGTTCGTCGCAGGAACTCAAACCTGCAAACCGCATATCCACGTTGCCACTACCGGTGCAGGAATGTGCGATAGGAAGCAGGGAGAGGTGTTCCAGCATACACCGGGCAGCGCTCAGCAGCGCGGTTTTTGATTGCTCACCCATCCGGAAAATGCCGTAGCGGATCGTTTGGATGTTTGCAGAAAATTTTGTAGATTTGTGCCAACCTGCTATGGTGATAGCAGGGAAAGAAAATGTATGTCTCACAATTTCCGGAGGAAGCGATGAAGGTACGGCGACTTCCTGCACGTTCCATTTCTTCGGCTTCTCTCTCTCTCTCTCTCTCTCTCTCTGTTAAAACGTTTTTATTAACTCTTCTTGCCATTGCTGCATTGTCCAGCAGTATGTTCCCCGTAACGGTGGAGGCGCAAAGTGATTCCTTGGGGGTTCCCTGTTCTACTGCGTGTCCGGAGCAATGGGAGGGTCCACGAGTGTATCCCCTTCCCAATGATACTACAGTGTGGGCTGGGTTTGCGGAAAGGCTGGATTCGGTTTTTGCAAATCGGTATCCGGACTGTCGGTTTCAGATCGTTTTCTATGCCCGTAAGGCGTGCGGCTTATACCGCGAAGTTTACATTCAATCCATCCGTTTGAGTGATGGTTGCGATAGCCTGATCAATGATATTGAAGCAGGACGTGTTAAGATGAGTAACCTTATTGATGTATTGACGAAACATATAATCTGGTTGGATGCTATAACCGGCGGTTCGACACTTGGTATTGATACGCTGAATTTCCAGCAATTTCCTTGCAGTGATGGAGGATATACTTACTATCGGGCATATCGTGCAACGTGTGGGTACTGGAAGCTGAATGCCCAGACTATTAATAAGAAGCGACGGGAGGAAGATCCCGGTACGCTGGCAGTTGGCTCACCATTGCCTGACATTCAGTCGTTCCCTTTTCTGGATACAGCAGCGCGGTTTCCAAAATGGGTTTATTATAAGTGTGAAGATGCATGTTGCGTGGATCTGTGGCACGTTTGCTGGTACAACGGCTCTTCAGATCCTAACGATCCACCAGGTCCGCAGATCACAAAACTTTCTTCTTCCGAGGGGAAAGTGTGCTGGTATGCTACGGGTCCGGATCTGGAAACCTGCTACTTCAATTGTCAGGATACCATCGAGGTTCAACGGGGGATTGTTCCAAGAGATCCGCACGAATGGGAACAGATCACCAGCGTTGCAGAGCCGAATGTACAGGAAGCACGATACTACGTCGTTCCCGGTCTACGGCGATTGCAAATTTATCTTCGATTCGATACGCCTGAACCCTTTACCGTGGAGCTCTACAGTCTTCAGGGGCAACGGGTCTTCTCGGTGCCCGAAATTGCGTTACGGAAAGAGCACTTCCTGACGCTGAATTTGCAGGGACTGTCCCCCGGTACTTATGTACTGGCGATTCGAGGTGCAACTTTTCAGTTGCAACGAATCATTCAGTTGCGCTAAGATGATCCTGCGTAATAGCCTGTGGCACACCGTGCCACAGGCTGTTTTCCTGAGGAATTTGTCAGTCGAATAAAGAGGGAGTCCGGGAATGAAGGGATATAGTAATGGGGTTGTCTTCTTCTTGTTTCTGTTTATTTTTTCATCGGGAGTAGCGCAGGAACGGTTACTGGAGATAAAGCCGGACTGGAAGGCGCTGATGGCGCAATCAGTGCCCTCGTTTCCGGAGACGCAGGGATATGTTGAGCTGGGGCAGTGGAAAGCGTTTGGAATTCGAGATGGGCTGGATAAGCCAGGGCTCCTTGATATATTGTTGCTGGACGACTGGCTCTATGTGGCAGGGCTGAGCCTGAGCTATGATGGGGATCGGTCCTTTGGATTGGTCCGTATTCATACGAAAACGCAGCAGGTGGAAATTCTGGCAGATCGGCTCCAGTTTGGACCTGTGACAGGATGGATTCGGAGATTGCTGCCATACCGAGGCGGGGTGGTTGCCATTGGGGCTTTTACGGACCTGGATGGACGGTACGCTCGCTCGATTGCATACTGGAAAGATGGGCAATGGCAGATGATTCCGTCACGGGTGGAAGGAGCGATTCTGTCGGGCGCCATTGTTGAGGATACGCTGTATTCCGATGGGATCACGGTAGTAGAACCCGACGAACGGGCATATCAGTATGTCCGGGCATACAATCTGGCGACGATGGAACGGTTGCCCGCTATTGGAAGGCTGGGACGGGACAGGGGAGTGCCGATGGCAACGAAGTATGTTGCCGTCGGGAAAACGGTGTGGGTGTTTGGTTTCTTTGATCGGGTGCTCAGCAGTAGTGATACAGTCGAAGCCCGAAATGCGGCAGTCTACGATCTGGAACGTCGGCAGTGGGAACCGGTTGCTGTCCCGCTGGATAGTTTTCCTACCGTGGGACTTCAGACTTTTGTGATGGAAGACACGCTGCTGTACGTGTATGGGGAGCAACTGGGTGGACAGCGGCACCTCTACCGCATTGCTGTGCCTGATCGATCGGTTGAGGAGCTACCGTTGCCCCGACACAGCCTGGTGCAAACATTTTTTCGGCATCACGAGCAGCTCTATGCGGTATTTACTCAGTATTCGCCAGCGGACACAGCTTCCTGGTGGATGTGGGTTGGTCGGTTGACCGATGACGATCAATGGGAGCCGGTCGCCTTCCCCTGTCTATCGCATAACGGTATCACACGGATCATCAGTGACCAGCGACAGTGGTGGTATGCAGCGGGGTGGTTTGTGATGCCGGATGGGGGGAAAGCCCTGATGCGTGTGGATTTCCGAACGCTGGACTGGGAGAATCTGGGACAGGAGATCATTCACGGGTTCGATCGGTGGATTGGGCTCCCCACCGTATGGGCAATGGCACAGGATCCGGAGTACGTATACGTGGCGGGGCAGTATTTCCGAAAAGCGGGACCGGTGCCGATGGGAGTGGTAGCGCGGTGGAACAAACGGTGGCAACAGTGGGAGCCGCTGTACGATGGTTGCGCACATCTATTGAATGGACGGAGAGCCTATGCGATCGCAGTGGACTCTACAGCAGTCTATGTGGGAGGAGAATTTCTGGCTATCTACGGACAGGGATATGATGGGAGATACGGTATACTGTTCCGCTTTTCGAAGCAGCAGCGGCGGTGGGAGCGACTGGGAGGGATTGGTGAAGCGGCAATGCCGGCAGTGCGGCATCTTGCCCTCTGGCGTCAGAAGCTCTATGCCGTTGGACCGCTGGAGGAGGATTCAGCGAAAGGGAAGTTTACCCGCATCCGGGTATACGATCTGGAGCAGCAGCGGTGGCAGGATTTTGCCGGGTTATCTGCTGTCGATGGAAATTTCCGCTGCTTTGCCCTGCTGAAAGATACTGCCGGTGTGTATTTCGGTGGCGAGTTCCGCATCCCGCTGGCGTCCGGAGATACGCTTCGGAATTTTGCGCTCTGGGATGGGGAGCAGTGGCAGCGCGTTGGCAACCCCGGTGATTGGATCGACGGTAGGGTGTCGGTGATTGCCAGAGCGGCTGCTGGTATCGCAATCTTTGGAAAATTGGCGGTTCATCGAGCGGATGGAACGGTGATCCGTAACGCTGCACTCTGGGATGGGGAGCAGTGGCAACGGGTGCCGCTGGTAACCGATGCGGTGGAGACCCGGACGAATGTGCTGCTGGATTATGCCGTGGAACTACCGGACTATGGCTGGTGGGTGTTTGGTGGGAGTCATATAGTGGAAGTGGCGTGGCAGGAGGGAACGGGACGGCTGGGAGTAGTGGAGAAGGCACGGTTTGAGGGGCTGTTTCCTCCATTTCTATCTGGAAGGATCTATACCGCTTTGCGGGTCGGCAATGAGGTATGGATCGGCGGGGAATTCCGCTATGTGCTGGTTCCCGATCGGTATCTGGGGGTCAGCTACGGGGTGGTTCGATGGCAGCCGCCATCATTGAGCCGTACACCGGAATTTGCCGATCGTACAGCAGATGTGCAGTGGCGATTGATCGACCGGCGGTTACACCTGGAGCTAACGCAGATGGGAGCGGTGACCATCACACTCTACGATCTGCAGGGGCGACAGCTTGCAATGCATCGGGGACGGGGGCGATCCTTTACCCTGTCGCCGTTGCTTTCCCCCGGCGTCTATGTGTGCCGGGTGCAGTGGCAGAGTGGAAAGGTGGTAACCCTCCCGGTTGCCGTGACACCGTAGGTTTCAGTCTACCGGGAGCGCCCACTTCAGCGTGCATCTTCTTTGCCAACGAAAGCCGGCGCTCCCAGATTTTGCCAACGAGAGTTGGCGCTGCCAATGGGTTGCGACTGGGGAGCGCACCCTTTAGGGTGCACTTTTAATTCTTTGCCGGCTAAAGCCGGCGCTCCCGGTGGTGTGCTCCCCGTTACCGGGAGCGCACGCTTTGCGGCGTACATTGCCCCGTTATCCACGCATGCCCGTAGGGGCGACCCATCGGGTCGCCCATTGGGCGAAGCATTGCTTCGCCCCTACACGTCCGCTGGGAGCGTACGCTTCAGCGTGCATCTTCTTTGCCGACGAAAGTCGGCGCTGCCAATGGGTTGCGACTGGGGAGCGCACCCTTTAGGGTGCACTTTTAATTCTTTGCCAACGAAAGTCGGCACTCCCGGCTTTTGTTGACGGAAGTCGGCGTGGCGTTTTTGCTGTAATTTACCCTGCGCTGTGGAAGACGGATTTTCCAAAAGAGGGGCAAACCCTCCGTGGTTTCCCCTTTCTTATGATGCTTGCTTTGCTGGCTGCCGAAGTGGCAGGGTCACAGTGAAGGTAGAGCCTTTGCCGGGACCTTCACTGGCAGCAGTGATTCGCCCGTGGTGCAGCGTGACGATTTTGTGGACGATGAACAGCCCCAGCCCTGTGCTGCTTTCTCCACCGGTTGGTTTGGCAGAGAGCGTCTGGAATTCGCCGAAGACTTTTTCCAGATCTTCGGGTGTCATTCCAACGCCGGTGTCCCGGACAGCAACCGTAACCGCCTGTTGATTTGCCGAAGCGGTAATCGTTACTTTACCTCCGGGCGGCGTGTACTTGATCCCGTTGCTGATCAGGTTATCGAAAACCTGCTTGAGCCGTCGGTAATCGCCTTCAATCGGTGGAAGATCCTCCGGCAGGTCGAGAATAAGCTGGATGTTTTTCTTTTCCGCCTGCGGAGCAAATTCGTACACGGATGCCTGCAGCAGTTCCGCTAAGTTGACCGGCTGGATTTCCAGCACGTCCTGCTCCGCCTGGAGTCTGGTGACGGTCAGAATGTCCTGGACCAGCTCCTCCATCGTGTTGAGCGGATCCTGCGCCATTGATAACAACTGTTGCACTTCTGCATTGTCGACGAGCTTTCCGATCTCGGTGCATAGAATACGGAGGGTGGACAGGGGATTTTTCAGATCGTGAACGGCGATGTTAAAAAAACGCTGTTGCAGCAGTTGATGTTCCCGGAGTTTTTGCAATGCCAATTGCAGTTCCTTCGTACGCTCTGAGATTTTTTGTTCAATGAGCCGGTTTTGTTCTTTCAACTGCTCAATGAGTTCCACATTCGATTGCCACAGGTCGATCTTTTCCACCAGTTGCTGGATTGCTAATTTGATCTGATAGAGATCGATCGGTTTCGGGAAGTAATACGAGATTCGAGCTTCGTTCAGTCCTTCCAGCACACTCTCCAGATCAGCGTATGCGGTGATGATGATGCGTTCGGCATTCGGGTGGGTTTCCAGACTTTTTTTGAGAAATTCGATGCCGGACATTCCGGGCATCCGCTGATCGGAAATGATGATGTCGATCTCAGGATGACGATGGAGGAGCTGGAGTGCTTCTTCTGCCGAGCTGGCGGTCAGGACGGTATATTGCTCCTTCAGGTAATCTTCCAGCATCTCCAGAATAAAGGGTTCATCGTCAACCACTAAGATGGTATGTTGCTTCGATTGAAGACGTTGTTGCTCGTGCCGCATCGTTTGTTCTGCCTTTTGATTCGGAAAAAACGGTTTATTGATCTATCGCTGTTTCGGTATCGTCTGCGTCCGACGGCGTCTGGGGAGTGAGTTGTTTGATTTCCAGTTCCGCTGTTTCCAGCATCTTTTGCAATTCCTGCACTAATGCCGTTCCTTCTTTGTACAACTGGATCAATGTATCCAGGGGTTCGGAGCCGTGATCCAGAATGTCGAGAATTTCTTCCAGCCGGCGGAGTTTTGCTTCAAAAGTTTTCATCGATCCCATCAGCCTGATCTCCTGGTTGGACGTGTTCCACGGTTGCGGTAGCAATTTGCTGCGCCCGGACGATCCGAATGCTGTCGCCGGGGTGCAACGGCTCATTAGCAGCGAGATAGTGACCGTTGCTCCGCAGCAGGGCATATCCTTTGCTGAGCGGGGCAAAAGGGTGAAGGGAGCGCAAATGGGCAGCAAGGCGGTCAAT
Organism: Candidatus Kapaibacterium sp.; assembly: GCA_015490805.1. Taxonomy (GTDB): domain Bacteria; phylum Bacteroidota; class Ignavibacteria; order Kapaibacteriales; family WFXC01; genus WFXC01. Next base: position 10,567 of record WFXC01000017.1, on the reverse strand, counting down.
GAGTTGCCGGCGATGGTTCAATGCCCGAAGCATTGCACTCTGCAGGCGCATCTGGAGCGTGTCCAGATATTGGGCATATTCGTGAATCTGGTGCAGCGGTGATCGCCGTTCCAGCAGGTGCTGGAGATGCTCGATGCGTTGCTTCCGAAGCTGAAGCTGGCTCTGCACGGCTGCCTGGAGTCGGCGAAGCGCTGCGTGCAGTTGCTGCTGCACTTCGGTGCGATCGCGGACGACCACCTGCGCTGCCGCCGTCGGCGTGGCTGCCCGCCTGTCCGCTACAAAGTCGGCAATGGTGAAGTCCACTTCGTGTCCCACCGCAGAGATCACCGGAATGCGAGATCGGTAAATTGCTTCAGCGACGATTTCCGTATTGAATGCCCACAGATCCTCGATAGATCCACCGCCACGGGCAACAATGATAACGTCGCAATCAGTTTGATTTAGCTCCGCTATCGCCTGCGCAATGTCCTGCGGTGCGCTTTCACCCTGCACCAGCGTGGGGCGGATCAGGACTTCGACCAGCGGCATACGGCGTTTGAGCGTGGTGAGAATGTCCCGGATCGCTGCGCCGGAAATGGAGGTAACAATGCCGATTTTGTGCGGAAACGGTGGCAGCGGGCGCTTCCGCTCTTCAGCAAAGTACCCTTTGGCGGCTAATTTCTGCTTTAGTTGCTCAAATGCCAGATACAGATCCCCTTTGCCTGCCGGAATGACGCGGGAGCAGTCGATCTGGTAGTTGCCCTGTCGAGCATAAACGGTCAGTCGCCCTTCGACGATAACTTCCATTCCATCGGTCAGTTGGAACAAGAGCCGTCGGGAGCGCCACAGCACACACTGGATTTGCGCTTCGGCATCTTTGATCGTAAAATATCGATGTCCGGAAGTGTGCTGTTTAAAGTTCGAGACTTCGCCACGGACGTAGACAACGGGGAATTCGTCCTCTAAAACCGATTTTATTGCCCGCGTGATTTCTGAAACCGTCAGAATCACCGGGTGTTCACTACGCTCAAGCCTCATACTGTACAGAATTTGCCATACTCTCAGTTGTTATTCGTTGTGTAGAGACAGCGCAACGTTTGAAACAGCTAAAATTCTTCCTTATAACGATGGTTGGCATCGGTTATGATATTCACCGGCTGGCGCGCGGGCATCGGCTGAAGCTGGGCGGCATAGAGATTCCATCAGATCGAGGGACGGTTGCCCATAGCGATGGGGATGTGCTGCTCCACGCTCTGTGCGATGCTTTGCTGGGAGCGGCTGCCCTGGGTGATATTGGAGAATGGTTTCCGGATACCGATCCGCAGTGGAAGGGCGCCGATAGTGCAACGTTTGTTGAAGCCATCATTGCAGCATTGCAGGCGCGGCATTTGAGCGTTGCCCATATTGATGGCACCATCGTACTCCAGCAACCGAAAATTGCACCCTATAAGCAGGCAATGCGGCGCCGCATCGCTGAACTCTGTCAGGTGCCCCTTTCCGCGGTGTCAATCAAAGCGACCACCAATGAGCAACTGGATAGTCTTGGCAACGGGGAGGCGGTTGCCGCCTGGGTGGTCTGTTTGCTTAAACCGGCATCCGCAGGCAACGAATGAGTCGGCTGCTTTTTGTTCTGTGGACGATCCTGACGCTGAAGGGTGTTGCTGCTGTGCTGCAACCACCGTATGGAGCGTATCTGGAACGGGAGGTGCCGGCAGCGCAGGTGTGGATGGTGGATGCTCAACGAATTCTGACGCTGAGCGAGACGACAGATCAACACACACCGCATTTTTTCCTCCGCCTTCTGCCAACCCTGAAAGTCATTCGGGAATGGACATTGCCGGGACAATTGCTTGCGACGCTGCCGTTGAAAGCCGGTCGCTTCGGCATTCTTTTGTATGATGCTCATAATCGGCGGTTGCAGTATCGCATTGTGAACGCCGAAGGAGGGATGAAGAAACAGGTAGAACTGGCAGACGGCGTGACGCTGCCATCCCAGCCCGTTGCCCGTGCCGCGCAGGTGCAGAACGTCCTGTATGCGATCATAGGGCAGACGCTGTACATCGGCGATCTGTCTGCTGATACCGTAGCACACTATCCGCTTCCCGAAGGATCGGTGGTGGATTTTGTCATTGTGCAGGATACGCTGTGGATGCTCCATCGCCTGCCAAATTTGTCCTATTTGACCCAGTGGGTTGATGGGATGCTGGTTCGGCGCGTGCAACTGGCAGTAGGCGAACCAAAGCTGCTGCGGAAAGTAGCAGATGGATTACTGGTGGTGCATCAATTCCCGTATTACGCTGTGCTCACGATGCTGCATCCTGCAACGCTGCAGCCTCTGACTGCCAGCGTTATCCCATTTCGAGAATGCGAATATACCGTTGTGGTCGAGGATGGTGTACCGACCGTGGTTGCCGTCGCACCGCACGGCGAGCGAGCAGAGCTCCGGATAGGGTCGATGGATCGCCAGCGGCTGCACTGGCAGGGATACGAGGTGGAATATCCTGCCAGAGATCCGTTTTTGATTGCCGCACACCGGGGAACAATTCTGCTGGGAACAGCGACCGCCTTGATGGGGGTCGATCTGCAAGGACGTTTGCTCTTTGTGCTGCCAATGACACTTTTGAAACGGTACTGTTCGCAGATGGAGGCGCTACTGGTAGAGGATGCTTTTGTGCTCATCAAAGATCCGGAGCAGGGCGTACGGGTTATCCGTCTGGAAGCTCGACCCCTGTGGGAGCGGATAGCGATCGAGCAGTACTGGGAATATCTCCTCGGTGCAGTGGTGGCGGCAATGGTGCTGCTGGTCTTTGTCCGCCTGTTCCAGTACCGCCGGTTGATGCGGACGTTGTTCGTGTTGCCAATGGCGGATGCTTTCTGGGTCTTCGATAATCGACTCCGGTTGATTCGCTCCAATCACGTGGGACAGGAATTGCTGGGTGGAGAAACAGCAATTGGACAGAGTATTGGCGCACTGATGCAGCAGGTGCCAGCTTTGAAAGAATTGTTTGAAGCGGTGCAAAAGGTACAGCAGGAGCAGGTGCGTGCTAATTTTAAAGTGGATCTGCGATCATCGACGGCACAGGGAATACGGGAATGGCTTTTCCACATTATTCCATTGCGCGGAATGCTGGGACGTTCCCGCGGCATTCTGGTCATTGGGCGGGATATTACTGAAGTGATGCGCCACCAGCGGCTGATTAACTGGGCGCAGTTGGTGCACGATATGCAGACCAATCTTTCCATTATCCGGCTGAATGCGGATCAATTGAGTCGCCGGATCAAGAGCGAGGAAGCGTTTTTTGTGAAAAAAATTTCTGCACAGGTGCGCATTTTGCAGGGACGGGTGCGTGATATTATGCTGCTGGCAGCGCCCGCACAGCAGAAGCCAGAGGAGATTCAACTGGAGGAATTGTTTGCCCAGATCCGGGATGATCTGATAGCGATTTCCCATCCGGAAGCCCGGATCGTTGTGAAAGCAGATCGCTGTGATATGGTGGGATATCCCAGGATTCTGGAGCGAGGTATTCGCAATGCGGGTGAGAATGCGATTAAAGCGCTGGAACATCGCTCCGGTACCATCCTGCTCCGCTGCCGCTGCCAATGGGATATGGTGGAAATCGTCGTTCAGGACGATGGCAAAGGGATGGATGAGGCGGCATTGAAAAAATTTTTAACCCCGTTTGAAACCGGTTTCCACCAGGGAACGGGTCTGGGAACGACCATTATAATGCGAGCAGTGCTGGAACATCGGGGGATCTTAAAGATTGAAACAGCACCGGGACACGGCACCAGGTTGACGTTTTACCTGCCGCGCAAACCGGAGCTGCGAGCAAGTTTCCAGCGGAGTATGGGGAATGGAGTCAGCAGCAATGGACAAATTCGATTCAACGGCTCTCAATACGTTGTCGTCATTGGAGCCGAAACGACCTTTGCTGGGCATTGATTTCGGAACAAAGCGCATCGGATTGGCAGTGACCGATCCACTGTGGCTGGGCGCAACACCGCTGATGACCATCGCCAATGATGGACAGCACTGGCAGGTGATCCAGCAGGTGTGTCAGGAGCATCAGGTAGGAGCAGTGGTCGTGGGGATTCCACTGTGGGATCGGCAGCGTACTTCCCGACTCCTGCCGCTGGTTCAGCAATTTGCAACCGCACTGCGCCGGAAAATTCAGTTACCAGTGGTGCTGGTTGATGAAAGTTATACAACCGCTCACGCCCGGCAGGTACAGCGGAAGCGAAAGTTGCAGAAAAAGACGCGGCACGCCGGCATCGATGCGCTGGCGGCAGCGTTGCTGCTGGAGGAAGTTGTGCAAATGGTGCGGGTATGAGCAAAGCAATGCGGCAACAAACACGCTGGATCCTGTTCCTTCTGATGATCACGATCAGCTATGCCGCGCTGGCGCAGCGAGGCAAAGAGCAGTTGCTCTATCGGGAACATCCGGTGCGAGTACAACTGGTGACGCTACCGTTTACCCCGGATTCTATTGCGGTGTCCCTGTGCGTTGATTTCAATGGGAATGCGCTGGAAGGGCAAACTCCGGGCGGCAATGCGGTGCCGGTCTCCTTTGTATGGGAGTTCCGGGATACAGCGCGGTTTATTGTTCGCAGCATTCCAATTCACGATACGGTGCACATTCGCTCACCACAGGGCGTTCGCCAGCATATTCGGCGGGTCTATCAAACTCGTTTGAAAAAACAGCCTTACTTCATTGCCGTCCGCTTCCGGCATCCACGGGCTGAAGTGCTGTATGATACCATCCGATCGGCAGTGACGCCGTGGGGTGAAATCTTTGCTCCTGTTGCACTGCGGGTTCGGCAGAACCACCTGGAACCCGTCTTTTTGCATCGGGCAGTGCCGTATGCGCCAGATTCCGGCGTGCTGCTGCTGCCGGTAATCCGAACCGCCGCAGTCGATGGTATTCCCTGGCGACTGGAGCGAGCAGGAGAAGAGCAGGAGCCTGAAGTGTGGCAATGGGTGCCCTGGCAACCACTGCAGGGAAGAGCGAAATTTTTTCCGGGAATTGTTACCCTGCGGGAAGTATCAGACACGGTGTTTGTAGAACTGCCACCACTTTCAGGGACACCACTGCGACAGGTGCCCGGAGCGCATCCCACGATTGGATGGCTCAGGTTGCCAATTGCGCCTGCTGCTTTATTTCCCGGGCACTATCGCCTGTCACTCTGGAAACCCGATGGTTCCGGGATCCTTGCTCAGTACCGGTTTGCTGTACGGTGGATCCGCCACCCTGTTTCGTTGCTTCAACTGCGGACCGCGCAACGAATGGTGCGGATCTTATTGAACGATGAGCAGGAAGATTGGCTGACTGGTGGATCCTCCGATGAACAGTTGCGGAAATTCCACGCCTTCTGGCAGTATCTGGATCCAACGCCGAAAACAGCGTATAACGAGGCACTGGTGGCGTTCTACCGCCGCGTGGACTATGCCCTGTTTAATCTGGGCTCTCAATGGAAAATGCAGCGGCGACTGGATGATCGCCAGCGCGCGTATGTCTGCTTCGGACCACCGGCGTCGATCCAGCGGGAATTTGACCCGGATGGAACGGTGCGGGAAGTGTGGGATTATCGCCCCTATATTGGCAAAATTTTTGTGTTTGAACGCTTCCAGCGTCAGTATCGATTGGTCGATATTCGATGAGGCAGGGCGAAACTGAAGCAGGGCGCACAAACGTCACTGAGCAGTGCAAAACAAAAATAATTGCGTGACGGTATGCTGAAGCACTTAGCAATCCAGCAATTTGCACTGATTGACCAGTTGGAACTGGATTTTGGTGCTGGTTTGAACATTATCACCGGTGAAACCGGGGCAGGCAAATCGATTATCGTCGATGCGCTGTCATTGCTGCTGGGGGAACGGGCATCGGCGACGGTCGTGCGAAGCGGGGCGAAAAAGGCGGTGATTGAAGGAATCTTCGATATTCGGGGCAATCGAACGATTGAGCAGTTTCTGGAACGCCACGAGTTTGACCTGTTGCAGGAAGGACTGTTGCTGCTGCGGCGGGAAATTTATACCAATGGATTGAGTCGCGCTTTTGTGAATGATACCCCAGCGAAAGTTGCCACGCTGAAGGAGTTGGGTAATTACCTGGTGGATTTCCACGGTCAGCACGAACATCAATCCCTGTTGCGGGTGCCGGTTCAGCAGAAATTGCTGGATAATGTCGGAGGGCTGGAAGGCATCGTTGAACAGTATCAACAGGCATTGCAGCAGTTGAAAGCCGCAGTGGCAGAATACGAATCCCTGCAGCAACGGGAGCAACAGTTGCGACAGGAGGAAGCGTTCAACCGGTTTCGACTCGAAGAGATTGAGCACATTGATCCACAGCCGGGTGAAGAAGAGGCGCTGGAGCGGGAGTTATCCGTGCTGGAGAATGCAGAATTTATCATCGATGCGCTCCACCAGCTTTCGACGTTGCTGTACGAGGGGGAAGCAGCGATTCGCGATCAGTTGATCCAGGTTCGGTCGCTGGTGGAGCAGTTGCAGCAGATCGACGGCGTGTTTGATCCCTACCGTGCGGATGTGCAATCAGCCATTGTGATGGTTGAAGAGTTTGCCCGATTTGTGCAGCGGTATGAGTCGGAAATAGAATTCGATCCGCAGCGGATCGAGCATATCCGGCAGCGGCTTTCTCAGTTGCGGAGCTTAATTCGCAAGTACGGCTCGCTGGAGCAGGTACTGGCAGCGAAGGCTCAATTGCAGCGAGAGCTGGAGCTGGCAGAAAATTTTGAGGAAGCACTGCGACAGTTGCAACAGCAGATAGCGGAGCGCCAGCGGCAGGTTGGCAAAATTGCGCTGAAATTATCCCATCGCCGGCGAAAAGTGGCAGCGGAGGTGGAAAAGCAGGTGGAACAATTGCTCCAGCATCTGGGAATTGCCCATCCGACGTTCCGGATACAAATACTACAACATCCGCTGGATTGTACGGCTGAAATGGTCGTAGCGGCAACCGATGAGGGGTGCTATCGGTGCTTCGAGCGCGGAATCGATTCAGTAGAATTTTTTATATCGACCAATGTTGGAGAAAAACCGAAACCGCTGGTAGAGGTTGCTTCCGGGGGTGAAATTTCCCGGATTATGCTGGCGCTGAAGACAATTCTTGCAAAATCGGATCGTTTGCCTATGCTCGTTTTTGACGAAATCGATGTTGGAATCAGCGGGCGCATTGCGCAAAAAGTGGGGAAGGCGTTGAAGAATCTGTCGCGATACCATCAGATTATTGCTATCACGCATTTGCCGCAAATTGCGGCGCTGGCAGACGAACATATCGTGGTGCAAAAGCAGGTGGTTGGACAGCGCACAGTGGTCACAGCACGATCTCTGCCACCAAAAGAGCGGTTGTATGAAGTTGCCCGCCTGATGGGAGGAGAGGAAATTACCGATGCGCTGCTGGAAAGTGCGCGGCAATTAACTCGTGTGAGTAACGGCACGTAGGTGTATGGAGGTCAGGCAACCAGATTACCATTTGACATATCTGTCAAAAGAAGAGCTCATTGCGCGATTGGAAGACAAGCTGGATCCAATCGAGTTGCAGAAGGTCGTAAGTGCGTACGAATTAGCCGAGCACGTCCACCAGTTTCAGGTTCGAAGCGATGGCAGCCCGTATTTTTACCACTCCACCCGCGTTGCGAAGATTCTCATCGATGAACTCCACATCTACGACGCCGACGTCATCGCCGCTGCGCTGCTCCACGATGTGCTGGAGGATTCCGAAGTGCTGACCCCGGCGGTGCTGGAGTACAACTTCGGTCCGTACGTTGCCTACATTGTAGACACTCTCACGAAGGATCTGGAGCTTCAGAAAGTGGATCCCGAGCGGGTAGAGCAGGAACACATTCAGCAGCTCCAGCACGCCAGCGAAGACTGCCTTATCATCCGCCTGGCAGCCCGGCTGGACAATTTCCGCTCCCTTCAGTACAACCTCAAGCGCAATCCCATCAAGTACATTCAGGAAACCTCGCAGCGATACATCCCGCTGGCGGAGCAGTCGTCCAATCCGGCGCTCCAGAAACTGGTCCGGGAGCTCAAAAAGGAACGCAACAAGTTTCTGGGGTAGCATCACTTCTTTTGGAGTGAGGATGTTCTGCTGGGATTCCCATTGGAATCTATGCGTACGGAAAGCGGTGCGCACGGAATCTGCCAGTTCAGTAATGCGTGGTGGTAGAGGCAGACCGATGTGTCTGCCCTATACCCGGTGCAGGTCGCCTCTGTCCCGGAACCATCAGCTTTCGCCGGCAACAACTGGGAGCGCCGACTTAGCCGGCAAAGAATCCCCTCTCCCTCTGGGAGAGGGTAAGAGTGAGGGCAATGCACGCTGAAGCATACCTTCCCAGTAACAGGGAGCACCTCACTGGGAGCACCGACTTTCGTCGGCAAAGAAAGTGCACCCTAAAGGATGCGTTCCCGGTAAATGCACGCTGAAGTGTGCGTTCCGACTGGGAGCGCCGGCTTTAGCCGGCAGCAATGCCCGCTGAAGTGTGTACTTCCGGCACGATAGGGAGGGACGCAGCGCTGCTTCGCCCGATGGGCGACCAGCCGGGTCGCCCCTACCGATGCAAAAATTCCCTCTCCCTCCGGAACAGGGTAAGGGTGAGGGCAATGCCCGTTGAATCATACCCTCCCGGACCTTCTCCGACGGTCTTGCCTGTGTCCGGAATTTTTTGTAATTTGCTTTTCCTGGATGAGCGAAATGGCTGTTTCATAAAGGCTGGAGGCATTTCAAATGACAGCAGTATTTACCAGTTGGATGGATGACTTCGTTGTTCCAGCAGAATTGCCATTGGCAGGACACCTGGAAGGATGGCGGACAGAGGGGCGGATACAGTTTGGCAAACCGGCGAAGGTGGGTGATGGATGTTTTGAGTTATTGCTGGACAGTCGTCAGGAGAAGGTGTTGATGTATGAAGAGATGATGGAGGTGGTGAAAGGACAGGTGCGGGAGATGGATCTGCGGCTAGAGCAGAGCAAACAGGTAATGCCTATTCCTGGTTGTCAGGCAACACTTCCGTGAAGCTTGCATTATTAGTGGAGGCAGGGAGGAGAACAATTATGAAATTCGAAGGATTATTGTGTTCGGTTTTAGGTGTTCTGTGCTGGCTGAGCAGCGGGAGTTGGGGATATGCGCGAGAGTGTTCCCTTGCGATGGCGAATGCCTATGCAGGACGCCAGTTCTGGGTTGTTGTTCCACCGTCAGATGGCCATCATCGCCCACATCTTTTGGTTGCTATCATTGGTATCGATAGCGGGATGGTGTGGGTTGATGTGCCGGCACTTGGGTGGCAGTTGCCGCCATTTGTGCTCCGCAGGGGAGAAGTGCGAGTGCTGACAACCCGGCAGGAGTTGCCACTGCTGGAGGATCAGGTCGGAAAGATCGAGTATACAGCGATTCGGATCCGAAGTTCCGGAAAGGTTGTTGTAACAGCAACCAGTCGGGAAGAAGAGCTGGATATGGCAAGCTACGTAGCATATCCGACTTCTGTGTGGGGGATTCACTATGTGTTTACGGGGTATTATGATAACAGAGGGGACTCCTATACTGATCGCGGGACGCTGTTTCCCAATGGCTTTTACGCTATAGCCCGCGAGAATGGAACCAATGTCCAGATCCGGCTTCGAGGGCACGGGCGGGGGTGGATGCGGATCAACGGGCAGGATCAGCAGGTGGCATTTCCTCGAGATTGGGGGAAAGTCTTCCAGTTTACCCTCAATGCAGGCGAAGTGCTGGATTTCTGCAGTCTGGGTTTGAGCCTGGATGACAATGGGAATGAAGGGGAACTGGATATCACCGGGACAGAAATCGTTGCCAGTCAGCCGGTGGGAGTAATCTCGATCAATGCCGAAGCCTACATGCCATACCAGCACGTAACGGAATTTGGTGGAGAGTCAATAGCGGAGATGCTGCCACCGAAGGGGGTGTGGGGGAAGCGATACATTACCCGCGCTCTGCGGAGCCGTGGACCGCTGGAAGGGTACAGTGGAGGACCCATTTACAGTGGCGATAACTACCGGGTTGTTGCGCTGGAAGACAACACCCTCTTTACCGTGCGGTGGTACGATCCGCAGAGCGGACAGTTGAAAGGACAGTGGTCGGGACTGCTTCGACGGGCAGGGGAGTTTATGGAATATGTCAAAGGGGGCAACCTGCAGGAATTCATCGAAGGATATGCGGTCTGGGAAGCAGATCGCCCTTTTATGCTGGTGCAGTACGGCGGGGCAGGGGATGCGGCAGTGTTTCTGTGGGCAATCCCGGTGGAGCAGTATCTGTGCGAGCAGGTAGGATATCAGTGGGAGGATGTGACGACCCGGCTGGTAGCGAACCTGCTGATCGCAGCCGGCGGGGATATGGATATAGTAGGGAAGGTTCGGTACAATGGTCGGGAGTTGAAGGAGTTATCGCCGCAGTCATTATGGCAGCGGGTGCCGGGGACAGATTACTGGGCAGTACGGTTGCCGGTGGATGAAGGGGTGCAGTGGGTGGAAAGTCCGGTGCCCGTGGGGCTGCAACTGGCAGGGCTGTGGATGGCAGATCCACGGAGTGGTCAATACGGGCACACGCTGATGGCGTGGAAC
>WFXC01000016.1 GCA_015490805.1 Candidatus Kapaibacterium sp. | reverse complement strand
TGCCCTCACCCTTACCTTCTTCCGGAGGAAGAGGGAATTCCTGATCCCGTGGGGGCGACCCACTGGGTCGCCCATCGGGCGAAGCAGCGCTTCGCCCCTACGTACTGTGCTGGAAACGCTCACTTCAGTGTGTATTTACCGGGAACGCACCTCCTTAGGGTGCACTTTCTCTGCCGACGAAAGCCGGTGCTCCCGGTTGTTGCCGACGAAAGCCAGCGCTTCCAATGAGAGCTTGGGGTTTACCGGGAGCGCACACTTAGGGTACCTGGGAGCGCACGCTCTTAGGCGTGCAACGATGCCGACTGAAGTCGGCACTCCCAGTTCACCGGGAGTGCATGCTTCAACGGGCATTTCTCTCACCCTTACCCTGTTCCGGAGGGAGAGGGAATTTCCGCCCCCTGTAGGGGTGATCCGTTGGGTCACCCGTGGGCGAAGCATCGCTTCGCTCCCCCATATCGTGCCGGGAGCGCACACTTCAGTGTGCATTTTTCCTGACGCTGCCAATGGAACCTGACACCATAGTGTAACGCAAATCTGTTTGGACGGTTGTTCTGTTGCGAGAAATGCGGGTTATAGGAACCTCAGATTTGCCGACAAATTAAAAGGGCAATAGCAACTGTGGGATCTCCTTTTGGCACAGTGTTTGATATATGAATGGCAAGAGCGGTAAGGAACAAAAACAAGGGAATGCAAAAAATAATGGCAGCCAACGCTCTCAACATAGAGCCCTCTGCACAGCGCTTCACCCCGATGCCCTCAGCGCCCCTGTGTCAGGAGGGAAATTAGCCGTCCCTGCAGCCAGTGCGCCCTGAAACTCACCACAAGCAAAGAGGTGACCGTGCCCCCGGTCACCTCTTTTTATTTTGCAAATATACGGAAAATTCCGATGACAATTCAGTCCAGCGCATTCAGCATATCCCTGATTGTCCTGACGTTCCCGCTCTAACTCCCTGACTCTGTACACCGCTGCATCGCCTCCTGCCAATGCCTTTGCTAAGGTATTCACCGAAGAGCCCCTCTGTTTCCCCGCTGTCAGAAATGCCAATAGCAAGCGCTCTGGTCACCGTTCAACTCTCAAAGTGCGCCGTTTCCGCTCATTCCCATCACCAATGGTCAACCCGAATGGATTCGAGAGCCTTTCCCGGAACGCAACGTTTTGAGGTTTTTTCATTCACAATGAAGCTCAGCGCCACTCGTACAACCTGCCGTGTAAGGCAAAAGCTCCGTTTCTGATGAGGATTATTCATTCTGGCAATCTCACATCAGCCCTGCTGCACCTGCGTTCCACCCTTATCTTCTGCCAGTTGGAATCGACGGTTTTCCAGCTTCCCGAAATTCCTCAATCCTTCCTCCATTCGCTTCACACTGCTACCTCCGAGACAGAAGAACTATACCGGATCCTCCAGATCGACACTGGCGTTTTTCCGGTTTGCCGGTTGACGGAAACTTTTCCGCTTTCCCTCTGTTTCTTCTCCCAATATCCCGCCTCGCCGCTGGCGGAACTGCTGCATCGGGTGGGCATTACCGGCGACCATCTATGGGTACTCGATACCGCCTCGCTCGGCAATGCCGCTGCCGCACCGCTGCTGCATTCGTGCCTGAGCCTGCTGACTGCGAATACGACAATGGTACTGGTCTCCGCTCATTCCTCAGCTTCCGTCCTCTACGAATGCGCCGATCTTATTTACGCTCGCGGGGATCTGGAAGCGCTGCTGCGGGAACGTTACCTGTCGTTCCGCCCTTTCCGATCCCTGGCGGATTTCGCTATCGACCTCAAAAGGATCATACGGAAACAACTCTTGCGACAACGTCCGACTGCTACAGCCTTCCGGGAAAGATATTTTTCAAGAGAGTAACGCTTTTCGTGCCGATTGTTCGTCAATAAGTGGTTTACACAGCAGGAGGAAGTTTCATCGAAGTGCATCCAGTGTAGATGATCAGCAAAGATACTATTTGCGCAGTAGCAACGCCACCCGGCATTGGAGGTATTGCAATTGTCCGGCTCTCAGGACCGGATGCTTTCGCCATTGCTGATCGCTGCTTCCGTGGCAAAGCGGCGCTGGCAACAGTGCCCACACACACCATCCACTATGGGAAATTCTACGACGGCTCTCAGCTCATTGATACGGTCACTGCTTCGGTGTTCCGCGCTCCTCACTCGTACACCGGCGAAGATGTGGTAGAATTTGGCTGCCACGGAGGACCGCTGGTTACGCAACAGATTCTCAACGCACTGATTACGGCGGGCGCTCGCCACGCAGAGCCGGGTGAATTCACCAAGCGGGCATTTCTCAATGGCAAGCTGGATCTGACGCAGGTTGAAGCAGTCGCTGACTTAATCCACGCTCAGACCATTCCGGGTGCACAGGCAGCCGCCCGGCAACTGGTTGGCGGACTGACCCGACGACTGCAACAATTGCGGCAACAACTGATTGACATCGCTGGCCTCTTAGAATTGGAACTGGACTTTGCAGAAGAAGACATTGAGCTGATCGACCGTGAAACCGTGATCCGGCAATTAAATGCGGTTCACCACATTTGCTCCGAATTAGCCGATAGCGTCGTTGCAGCGGAAATTCTCCGTGGTGGATATGTGGTGGGCATCGTAGGATATCCCAATGCGGGAAAATCTTCCCTGCTGAATGCGCTTTTAGGTAAGCAGCGGGCAATTGTCAGCGACCTGCCGGGCACCACTCGCGACTACATTGAGGAAGTGCTGTTTCTGGACGGAATGAGCATTAAGCTGGTAGACACCGCCGGGCTGCGCGACAAACCGGCGGATCGCATTGAGCTGGAAGGGATCGAGTTGGCACATTCGATTCTGCAACAGTCTAATCTCGTCCTGGTCCTTAACGATGCCTCGCTGGGATTTGAGCATTCAAACTCCTTACTCGCCGCGCTGCAGCAACGCTACCCGCAGTCGCGGTATTTACTGGTCCACAACAAGCTGGACCTGATCCCGGATCCCCCTTCAGCATTCCCCTCGAACGGATCGGTCCAGACCCTTGGCATTTCCGCCCGCACGGGGGAAGGGCTCGCCCAGCTCAAGCGCACACTGGCAACGATTGCAACAGAAGACAGTCAGCGCGTCACCGATGGTTTGATCAATGAACGTCAGGCAACGCTATTAGCCGCTGCTGCTCGTTCCTTAGCTGCGGCGATCGACGCACTCCGTGCCGGTTTGTCTAACGAATTTGTCGCTGTTGAGGTGCGCGAAGCGCTAAACGCCATTGGCAAGATTACCGGCGAAGTTTATACAGACGAAGTGCTGCAAGCCATTTTTTCACGGTTTTGTATTGGCAAATGAGCATCAGAAATGCATCGTTCCATTTTCGACATCATTACCATCCGTCCACTGAACAATACCGACCGCTTTGAGTACTTACGCCTGATGGAGCAGGCGCTGCGGGAACATCCGGAAGCCTTTCCATTCGATCTGCCGTATTTCGTCAAGCAATTCCGTCATTCGCCTGAGCAATTTCAGCGACTGCTCCATTTTCCAGTTTCTTTCCTGCTGGGCGCTTTTTTCGAAAACGAGCTGGTTTCGATGCTCCGATTCCGATCCGAACCGGCGAACAACCATCGAGTGCACCATCGTGGAGCGATTGATTGGGTATATACGGATCCAACGTTTCGTCGTCTGGGGATTGCCCATCAACTGCTGCGCACGCTGTTTGAGCTGATACGGGCTGAACTCCCCGCTATCGAGCAGCTTCACACTGCGGTTGCAAGCTCGAACGTTCCTTTACGTCGATTGTACCAGCGATGGGATTTCCAGCAGTATGGGACCGAACCACGGGCTGTGAAGCTGGATGACGATGTGTACGAAGACTACGTCCTGTACGTGAAGTTTCTCAAACCATAAATGTTCCACGTGGAACAATGCGCAATCGATCGGATACATACGATGTCATTGTGATCGGCGGTGGGCACGCCGGTATCGAAGCAGCAGCAGCGGCTGCCCGGATGGGATGCCGTGTTGCGCTGGTGACGATGTCCCTCGACACCATTGGACGGCTTTCGTGTAACCCTGCCGTCGGAGGAACAGCAAAAGGGCACCTGGTGAAAGAAATTGACGCTCTGGGCGGCGTGATGGGTGTCTTAGCAGATCGGAGCGGTATTCAGTTCAAACTCCTGAACCGTTCCCGCGGTCCCGCCGTGTGGTCGCCCCGGTCGCAAAACGATAAAGCCCTCTACCCGCTGTTTGCTCGACAACTGCTCCAATCTCTGTCTAACTTAACCCTGATTGAGGGTATGGTGACGGAAATTCTGGTCCGCAACGATCGGGTCGTTGGAGTAGTCCTGGATGATCGCGAACAGCTCAAAACCACAGCCGTTGTGCTGTGTGGTGGAACCTTCCTCAACGGAGTAATGTACACCGGGCTGGAGGCGACAACCGGGGGACGCTTTGGTGAAAAGAGTGCCACCAAAATCTCGGATCTGCTGGAAAGTTACGGTCTCCAGCGTGGACGGCTCAAAACCGGCACGCCACCACGGGTCGCTCTGGAAACGCTCGATCTCCGCAAGATGGAAATCCATCCCGGGGATGAGCCTCCCCAGCCATTTTCTCTGCGTACCCAATCCGTTGAAAACAGGATCCTCTGCTATATGACCCGCACGACCGCAGAAACACACGAAATTATCGCGGAAGGCTTCGATCGCTCCCCGATGTTCACGGGCCAAATCACGGGACGGGGTCCGCGGTACTGCCCTTCGGTCGAAGATAAAGTCTACCGATTTGCAGACAAAGAATCGCATCGGATCGTTCTCGAACCCGAAGGACTAGGTACAAACTCGGTGTATGTCAACGGATTCTCCACCAGCTTACCGCGGGACATTCAGGAGCGGGCGCTGCGCACCATTCCCGGTATGGAAAATGCCCGCATTCTCCGCTACGGCTACGCCGTCGAGTACGACTTTTTCTACCCCTACCAGCTCCACTTTACCCTGGAAACCAAAGCAATCCGGGGGCTATTTTTCGCCGGACAGATCAACGGAACGTCGGGATATGAAGAAGCCGCCGCTCAGGGACTCATCGCCGGGATCAATGCGGCACTGCTGGTGCGTGGTGAGGGCGAATTCAAACTCCAGCGATCGGAAGCCTATATTGGCGTCTTGATCGATGATCTCATCAACAAAGACGTCGACGAACCGTACCGAATGTTCACCTCGCGGGCAGAATACCGACTGCTGCTGCGGCAGGATAACGCAGACCGACGCCTGCTGCGCTATGGCTACGAATTAGGGCTGATTGAACCGGAATTGCACGAACAATTGCTTGCCAAAGAAGCTGCCATTGCGCAGCTCCACCGGCAGCTTCAAACAACGAAAGCAACGCCTGACGTCATCAACGCCTATCTAACCGCTATTGGCGAAGCTCCCATTACGGAAGCCACGTCACTGGAAAAGCTGTTGCGGCGGGGCAAAGTAACGTTGGAGGGACTGTTGACGGCACTGGGATGGGATCTCGCCTCTCTTCCAGCAGCCGTTCGGGAACAGGTGGAACTGGAAATCAAATATGCGGGGTACATCGAGCGACAGCACCGGGAAGTGGAGCGATTGCGAGCGATGGAGGAAAAACGGATTCCACCGGACATCGACTACGCTGCTATTCCTTCGCTCTCGACCGAAGCCCGGGAAAAGCTGGCAAAGATCCGACCGCATTCGCTGGGGCAGGCTTCGCGCATTGCTGGCGTGACGGCTGCGGATCTTTCCATCCTGGCACTCTACCTCCGCAATGTTCCACGTGGAACATCTACCGTACCATCAGAATCCCCCGCTGACGTCCGTTGAGCACATACACGACCGGTTGTGAGGGCAAAAATGAGAGATCGACCCGATAAACTTGCCGCCACGTGCCAATGTGCTGTCCCCATAACGTATAAATCTGGATCGTTGCTGGGCGTTCCAGTAGAAGCTGTTTATGAACAATCCGGATTCTTGCCACTTTCTGCTCCGGGATGAACGTCGATGGCTGCCATATCAGCTTCAGTTGCAAAGGTAGATGATCCGAAACCGTTGCAAAGTGCCGTTCCACAGAAGGTGGCAATACAACGCCCGTCTGCCACTGAATAGGAAGGGTACGAACCGGTCGTGTCGCGACGAAATGTTCCAAAAACGCGCCTCCACGATGAGTTCCAACTCTACGCACACTTAACCAATAATTTGGCAAAAAGAAGTTGCCAGTGTCAGCAACAAAAGCTTCATAGGGAGAAGACATACCCGGAATAATACTCTCGTCAAAATCATCGTTCCAGTCTCCCCCAATGATGAGCAATGAGTCGCTCCATCTATCAGAGAGCCCGTTGTACAGGATCATCGCATCCCGCCACCGTAACTGCTGATCTTCGGGATCAACCCCTGCCTTCATATGCAGATTGATGAGGTGTAACCGTATTCCCCGCCAAAGCAATACCAAGTGGAAAGGATAACGTCCCCAGGCCCAAGCATCTGATGGCGCTGCCGTAAAAAGCAGATTCGTATCTAATACAGTAATCTCCGATCGCTTGACTAAATACCCGGTTCGCAGATCCTGTCTATAAGGAGCCAAATATCCATCATACCGCTCCAGTGAGTCAAGCAATTGCTGAAATACTTCTGGATTTGCCACTTCTTGTAACAGGTAAACGTCGGCATTGAGACTGTCTATCAGGGAATAAACACCGGCAAATTGGGCAGCATCATCCGCTGGATCCTGCTCAGGATCCCCAAACCATTGCACATTCCATGCTACCAGCGTTAAAAGCAGGGAATCAGGAAGTGCCCCTTGGGAAGGCAGCGGCTGCAAATCTGCCATAAATCGGGGCATAATTTGATACAGTCCCCGATACTGGGATACTATGCCAACTAAATCGAAGGGGGTGTGTGGAATTCGCTTTCCTCCTAACTCCGTATTGTTATCTACCCGAATCTCGCCTGCCCCCGTTGGATCAAAAATCCCATAATTGCGCGATTCCGCAGGGAAAAAATCGTCCCGCAACAGCGTCCAGAAGACCGAATCGACGCGCACCAACCGCCCTTCGATCGTCTCATCAATGGCTGCGAGCGATACTGCAAGCGTATCAATCCGCGCTCCGGACACTTTCTGCATCAGGGTCACATCGGTTAACTCCAACAATCCACTTCCCGGTTGCCCATTCTGCTGCCCAAACTCCGACAGCGTTCCTCGCACCACCACGGAATCCCCAATCTGCACCTGCTGGATAAAATCAAAGTCATAAACAGCGATGCCCGCAGTCCGATCCTGGATAAAA
Source organism: Candidatus Kapaibacterium sp. (assembly GCA_015490805.1). GTDB lineage: Bacteria > Bacteroidota > Ignavibacteria > Kapaibacteriales > WFXC01 > WFXC01. The sequence continues at coordinate 116,191 of WFXC01000016.1, read as the reverse complement.
GCGGGATTTCCAAATTGCTGTGCAACCGTTACAACCCCACTGACGGTTACTACACTACCGAGTGGCTGCTGCCGCGCATCTGCGATATTCAGTACCTGTGCCCGGAGCATTCCCATACAAGTGCCAAGCACTGCAATAAAGTAAAAAATCCCCTTCATTACTCCCTTCTTCCTGTTTGTTCTTCCCCTGTAGTGGTGCAAAAATACAACTCTTGCAACAAACACCAAGCCTGCTCCCCTTACCCAATTCTCCCCATACCTTCGGGTCCCCAACAAACACAATACAGAACGAGACTCCCAGCGCTACCGACACTTCCAACAACACCTCTACAGGGGAGTGTAAGCACATAGTATAGTATTTGTCCCCTGAACGACATCCTCGTAGGCAGAACAACTTTCTATCAAATTTCCTGCTGAAATGTTCGTTTCTATTGTCCCAGAGTTCGCAACAAAGGTCTGAAACAGTCCAACGAAGGGGCAGGAGCTAACAATGGGAGTCCAACTAATCAACGTTAAACGAGGCACTGAAAATTCACCAGGTGAAGAGCGTTGTCAAAAGAATTCTTCGCAGCAAACCCTTCCGCCTTACTGTCAGGTCAACATTTTTCGGGAATTTATGCCTGACAAAGTGTATTTCTTCCTTTTGAATCATGGTTTTTTCAACGAACGAATGTTGCGCAACTGGTATATCCATCACCGCTACTATCAACTCCGATCACAACGCCTTTCCTCTGGCGACGCCCTTGAAATTATTATGAGTGAGTTCAAGGACCTGAGCTTTGACACCATTAAGAAGATCGTGTATAACACCGGTCAGCAGGTCCGTTCTGCGCTGGAGCATCTGTAAAAATCTCTGCTACTGCTGCATACGTTCGCAAATGCGCTGCAATTGTTTGTTCCAGTGGGTTGCCATATCCTCCGCCCATCGTCAGCACAATCGGAATGTTTCGGGCATAGGCAAACTGCAAAACTTTTTTATCCCGCTGGTATACTCCCTCCAAGCTGATATTCAGTCGTCCCAGTCGATCTTCCCGAATGACGTCGACGCCTGCTTGGTACAGGATGACCTCAGGATTGAATTGCTCCACTTCATCCAATGCTTGATCTAAAGCCTCCAAATATTGTGCATCTCCACATCCATCGGGCAGTGCAATATCCAGCGAAGAGCGTTCCTTGCGGAATGGATAGTTATTCGCCGCGTGGATACTCAGAGTAAACACCGTCGGATGGTGCTGGAAAATCGCCGCCGTGCCGTTTCCCTGATGTACATCCAGATCAACAATGGCAATACGGTGGACACCATATTCTTCCAGCAACATCGTTGCGGCAATCGCCAGATCGTTAAAGACACAGAACCCTTCACCATAATCGGGAAACGCATGGTGCGTTCCCCCTGACAGGGCAGCGCCAAAGCCAGTAACCATTGCCATTCTCGCCGCTTCTAAGGTTGCCCCAACGGAGGCAAGAGTTCGCTGAACAAACATCGGACTCCACGGAATCCCTATGCGTCGCTCCAAGGATGGCGGTAGAGATCCATCCACAAATGCCCGCACATACGCCGGTGTATGCACCCGCTCAATTTCCCATAGCGCTACCAGCGGCGCAGGCAATAATTCGTCTTCCGCTGCCAATCGAGCCTGCACCAGCGCCTTGTGAAGCATTCGATATTTCTGCATCGGGAACCGGTGTCCGGGTGGAAGCGGCACCTCGTAATGATGCGTATAAAAAATCGCCTTTCTCATCGCCGTTTACGGCTCGATAACGACTGGTACGATCCACAAACGATGATCCCAGGGAATCACGTACCAGTAGTGTCCCGAAGGAAGTGGAACGTCCCATTGCAGAAGGATTCGACTTCCACCTGCCTGCGGTTGTACCGTTGCCGTGACCGGCCAGCGTCGTCCCAGTAGATCCCGGAGTACTGCTGGCACAAATGGAACGTACGCATCCGGAAGATGAATAATTGCCGTTTGACCATACACTGTAACGGCTGGCATTTGCTGAGACCACAGAGCTACCGATGTTGGTACTGCCAGACGGATAATCACTGGTACTTTCACTGGGCGGACACCATTGCGAAATCGCACCTGTAGCGTGATCGTGTCTTCCTGCGCAAGCTTCGATTGCCACTGTTTTGCTGCTCCCTGCCTAGAATCGATGCGAAGAGCGACAAACTCCATCCCCGCTGCCGGGATGGTGTCACTCGAAATCAACGCTGTCGCCACCGTTGCACTATCCTGATACCCTTTCACAACCCCATCCCTCACAATCGCTGCCGCCGTGCCAATGTTAAACAGGGGAAACCAGGCAGTATCCGGAAGCTGATTTACAACCACGTGGTAGATCGAATCGGCAAACTGCACAGCAGGCACTGGCGGAAAATCCGGATTCCCACTGAGCTGATAAATACGTTCCAGAAACTCCGGATGATCGATAAATGGATTGGGCCGATACTGAATCGTTCGAATGCGCTGATTGCGACGTCGTTCAACTGAATCCACTGGATCTTCCTGGTGCCACTGCCGGAGGATCGCTTCTTGCTGAGACAAAAAATTCCGTGGATTGCGGTATCGGAGGGCAAAGTAAAACATTGCGCGAGCAATATCACCCCGGGTCTTCGGCCGCACTTCAAAAACAATACGATTACCTGCATCATACCCAAGCCTGGATCCCCCCTGCTCATACAACACCTGCCGACTTACCAGACCAAATGGATAGTTTGCCCGCTTCTCATTGATCTGTTGATCAGACGGGAATAAATGGTGCAGATCAGACTTTGCCGGTTCCCGATCTGCGCCATAGCTTCGGGGCCACACGTGTTCGGTATTAAATCCTTGAGCATACGCCTCCTCATACCGCTTTACAGCTATTTTCCGTCCCGAATACACACACTCAATCGTATCGCCCGCTCCCTTTGCCACATACTCGAACAACTGTCGGCGAGCATCGGAATAGAACAGTGCGCGATGCACCTTCACATAATCGTACAGGGCATTAACCAACGCCGATCCCTGCAGATTCCAGGTAAACCGATAGGTAGAATCAAGATAGTAAGCCCGAGCTTCCAGCCGAATCGGGCGGGCAATAAGCCGTGTCGCTGAACGAACGGTAAGGTTCACAAATGTCTGATACCACAGATTGTGCCTGGGCAAACAGCGGATCACCAGGCGGACAGGTTCTTCTGGAAAGATCGTTGAATCCCCATCCAGTACAGCGACCGTAAATGGTTGTCGATTATCCACAACCCGTACTGCCACAATGCGATAGGGTTCATCTGATGGGAACGTTAGTGTTACTGCTACGGTATCAATCCGCTCCTGTCCCACCCACACGGTATCCATCCGTACCACTGGCACCGGCGGCTGAGCGCTTCCCCACCCGACGGCGAATACCCATAGGACTCCCCACCACCAGAATCGCATCTGCTCCCATCCCAGTGAAACATATTCACACGACGGTACGTTTATAGTCATCGCCAAAAAGAACAAAGACGATGAAGGCATAAACGATGATTCACAGAATTATTGCGATTGTCATAGGAATGATGCTGAGCGTTACCGGAAGTGGCGCTCAGATCCAGGGTAAAGGTCCAAAAGTTTTAACCTTACAGGAATGTCTCCAATTAGCCCGAGAAAACAATTTGGAAATCCAGCGGGCTGAAGCCCAATTGCTGGGCGCTGGTGCCCGTCTCACGGCTGCCTTCGGGCGGTATCTGCCCGGGCTTTCCCTCAGCGCTGGGTATTCTCGTCGCTTAGATCAGCAGCAGCAACAATTCGTAAACATCGGTGGACAATTGATTCCAGTCCCGCGCTCCCCTGCCAACTCCTATTCAATCAATGTTAGCGCTTCCCTTCCCGTTTTTGATGGCTTTTCCCGCGAAGCTCAATTTGCACAAGCACAGCACCAACTGCAAGCAACGGAGTTACAAGCAGCCGACACTCGCCGACGCGTTTTTCAGCAGGTCTACGAGCAGTTTCTCGAGGTTCAGAAAGCCTACCGGCTCATTGACCTCCGAAAAGCAGACTTGGAAACAGCGGAAACGCAACTCCGAAAACTGGAAGCGCAATATGAAGCTGGTCGCATTGCCAAACCCGCGTTGTATCAGCAGCAGGCACAGGTAGCACAGAAGCAATTAGCGCTTGTTCAAGCCAGAAACCAGCTTACCCTTGCGAAAGCAAAGCTACTCAGTATCATCGGCCTTTCTCCCACTTTATCAGTGGAATTCTCATCTGCCGGCTTGCCGGACACTATGACAGCAGTGATGATGCAGGATTTTCGCCAGCGCATTGGAACTTTCCAGACGGTTTACCAACAAGCCTTGAGCCGTCGTCCGGACTACCTTGCGGCTCAAAAGCAATTGGCGATCGCCAACGCTTCCTTAACAATAGCACGCAGTGGTTACTTCCCCAGCCTCTCCGCTTCGCTCTCTTGGTCATGGGCAAACAGCGAGCTTCGAGACTTCGATCGCTTAGGGCGCACCTTCGTAGGGCTGTCCTTACGCGTACCGATCTTTGACAACTTCCGCACCAATGAACAAATTCAGTCAGCGAACGTTCAACGCGTTCAGCGGGAACTGGAACTGCAACAGATCGAGCAACAAATTGCGTCGGATATTGAACAAGCACTTTTGCAACTGGATGCCGGCGAGCGAGAACTCCGGGCAGCAACCATTGCCTTAGATGCTGCCCGCCTGAACTATGCCAGTGCCCAGGAGCGGCTGGATGTGGGTAAAATTTCCTTAGCAGAATATGCACAGGCAAACTCGCAATTTATATCCGCAAAGGTGAACTACCTAACTGCTTTGTTCAACTATCTCAAAGCCCGATACCAACTGAAACTGCTCATCGGAAGTGAACGGTAAAAACGCAGAGAAAGTCCCAATAAAACGAGTGCATGATGGCAACAGCAGAAAATCAACGCATACGCAAACGGCGGAAAAAGCGGCGGCTCTGGATTGGACTCAGTGTTATCATACTCCTCATTCTCAGCTTCATCTTCTACGTTTCCGCCCACCGGGAAGAGGGAATCCCGGTCACCGTGGAACCGGTGCAGCGCCGTACCATCATCCAGACGGTGACGGTGACTGGAACCATTAAGCCGGAGACGGAAGTCAAAATTTCTTCGGAAACCAGCGGCGAAATTATTTTTCTGGGGGTCGAAGAGGGAGACACCGTCCGCAAAGGGCAACTGTTAGTTCGGATCAAACCTGACATTGTGGAAACCCAGGTGGAACAACTTCGGGCAGCAGCAGAAGCAGCAAAATCGGACATTGAAGTTGCGAAAGCCGAGCTGGAAAACGCCAAAGCAATGCTGGATCGAACACTCCAGCTTTACAAAAAAGAATTTGCTTCGCAGGAAGAGCTGGATCAGGCAAAGGCACGTTTCCAGCAGGCGCAAGCCCGGTATCAGGCCAGTCTAAAACAGTATGAACGTGCCCGTGCATCGCTTAAGCAAGCAGAGTTAAGTCTTCAGCGCACCCAGATCTACTCTCCTATTGATGGAGTGGTCATTGCGCTCCTTGTTGAAAAAGGAGAAAAAGTGGTAGGAACCGCTCAAATGCAGGGAACAGAAATTATGCGGATCGCAGATCTCCATACGATCAATGCTGAAGTGGAAGTTGATGAAAATGATGTTGTGCTCATTGAGCCAGGCGATACCGCCTTTGTGGAACTGGACGCATTGCCCAACCAGCAGTTCCGTGGGGTAGTATTGCACGTTGGCAATGCTCCAATACCGCAAGGTCCCGGCGGAAGCAATGAAGATCTGGTGCTGTTTAAGGTAGAAATTCGTCTGCTGGAAACCGATCCCCGGATGCGCCCCGGTATGACCTGCACGGCGGAAATTCAAACAGAAAAGAAAGAAAACGTGCTGGCAGTGCCACTGCAGGCAGTTACGGTGCGCCGGTCCCAACGATCGATGTGGAACAGGAAAAAAGGTTCTTCGGGGAACAAAAAACCGCAACAGCAGCATCCACCTACGGTCGTCTTTGTTAATGACAACGGTTATGCAAAAATGGTTCGGGTAGTTACTGGGATCAGCGACGGGAACTACATTGAAATCGTAGAAGGGCTGGAGGAAGGAACCGAAGTGGTAACGGGCAGTTTCACTGCCATTGCCCGTCGACTCAAAGACGGGAGCAAATTGATCATTCAGAACAAATCCGGAAGCAAGTCCAGAAAGCAATGGCAACAAGCAAAGCGGAACGAACGAAAGAGTGAACAATGAACACGCTCATTCACCTGGAAAATATCGTCCGAGAATACCAGATGGGCGAAGAGGTGGTCCGGGCGCTACGTGGTGTTACACTTTCAATCGAACCCAACGAATACGTCGCGATTATGGGTCCATCAGGCTCCGGTAAATCCACCCTGATGAATATCATCGGCTGTCTGGATACCCCTACATCGGGACAATACTTTCTGGAAGGTGAGGATGTCAGCGATCTGGATGACAATGAACTAGCGGAAATCCGGAATAAAAAAATCGGCTTTGTCTTCCAGACCTTCCACCTGCTACCGCGCTATACGGCGGTGCGCAATGTCGAACTTCCCCTTATCTATGCAGGAGTTCCAGCCGACGAACGCTATGAACGTGCCGTGGCTATGCTGGCAAAAGTAGGGTTAGGAGATCGGCTCTTTCACAAACCCAACGAACTATCGGGGGGACAACGGCAACGCGTTGCCATCGCCCGCGCGCTAATCAACAATCCATCGCTGCTGTTAGCCGACGAACCTACCGGCAACCTGGATAGTCGAACAGGCACTGAAATCTTAGCGCTGTTCGATGAACTGTGGCGTCAGGGAAATACCATCATCCTCGTCACCCACGAACCACACGTTGCCCAACACGCTAACCGCATTATCCACATTCTGGATGGTCAAATTCAGAAAGAAGAAAGCAAAACCAGCAGCATACCGGTATGATGCAACGCACGTTGAACATTTTGGCAGAATTTGGCGAAAGCATCCGTATTGCTACCGCCGCCATTGCTGCCAATCGAGTTCGCTCCCTGCTCACCACGCTGGGCGTCGTTATCGGCGTCACTTTTGTCGTCCTAATGGGCTGGTTTCTGGATGGACTGGATTCTGCTTGGGAACATACGATTAGCAATCTTGGTTACGAAGCCATTTACATCCACAAATTTGATTGGACAGGTCGTACACCGTGGCGGGAAGCGCGCAAACGTCCACCAATCACCATTCGACAGATTCGGACCGCGATGACACAGTTGACCTTAGCAGAACGAGCTTATCCGCGGGGCAACGCCTGGGGACAGACAGTCCGATCAGCAGACAACTCTATCGGTGGCATTGCAGTTATCGGCACTACCAGTGACAACGACTGGGAAGTGGCAAACAGTATCGAAGCAGGACGGTTTCTCGCCCCCATCGAGGACCTGACCGCCAGTTACGTAGCCGTTCTGGGATACAACGTGTGGCAAGAGCTCTTTCCGAACCAGAATCCTCTAGGACAAACGATTTTCTACAGAGGCAAAAAATTCCGGGTCATCGGAATTCTCAAAAAGCGGGGAACGCTGATTAGCGACTGGGGGGACAATTCGGTCTATATCCCCTTTCGAGTGTTCCAACTGTTGCACAGTACCAACTTCTCTAACTACACGCTGGTGGTAAAAGCCCCGTCGCAAGCGTTGCTGCCAGAGGTTACGGAAGAAGCGCGAATGGTTATGCGCAAAGTTCGCAATCTGGCTCCCTGGGAACCGGACAATTTCTCGATCAACTCCATTGATGCTTTTGAACAACAGGTGCGAACTATCCGCATTGCTATCTGGGGCATCGGGATTGGAATGACCGGACTGTCTTTTCTGGTAGGCATCATCGGCATTATGAACATTATGTTCGTTTCGGTGGTGGAACGGACGCGAGAAATTGGGCTGCGCAAAGCCGTAGGGGCAAAGCGGCGGGCAATTTTACTCCAATTTCTGATCGAAGCAGCACTGCTGAGTACTGCCGGTGCTGTCATTGCTTTGCTTTTGTCCCAGGGTGCGATCGCCGGAGCAAAATTTCTCCTTTTCCCCGGCGATCTGGACTTTACGGCTTCCATCATTCCGCCCCATCTGATGGGGATTGCGCTCCTGGTAGCGGTGCTGGTTGGCATTCTGGCAGGCTTTGCCCCGGCACTTCGCGCTGCCCGGCTCGATCCAGTGGAAGCACTACGGTACGAATAACCGGTCTGGAAAGTCACAGGAAACATTATCGATGGTCTTACGAGAAAGCATTTCGCAAGCGCTTTTTTCCATCCGCTCGAACAAATTGCGAGCGTTTCTAACGCTCCTCAGCATTGCCATCGGTATTTTCGCCCTGATGGGATCAGGAACCTTAGTGACTTCCCTGGAGCACACGGTATCATCCCAGATCCTGGAACTTGGACAAAACACTTTTCGGATCGACCGCCGTCCTTCCTTTCTCGTCGGTCATCGAGCGTGGCGCCGATATCGAAATCGCCCACCTATCACGCTTCAAGAAGCGATGAAATTCAAAGAACGAATGCAGCCGTATGCCCGCGCTGTTGGCTTTGCTGCTGATATTTCTGGGGTTCGGATCAAGTATGAAGAACAGACCACGAACAATGACTTTACTCTTTATGGCGTGGACGGCGGCTTTTTCTTTGCAAACCGGCTGGATATTGAAGAAGGACGTCCCATAACGGACGAAGACCTGCTGCTGAATCGCCCGGTTGCCGTGGTCGGTGCCGATGTAGTCCGATCGCTCTTCCCCGCTTCTTCCCCGCTGGGACAGCACATTTTCATCCGGGGAAGACGGCTGCAAGTGGTCGGCGTCCTGAAAGCGCGCGGGAATGTGATGGGACAAAGTCTCGATAAAGTTGTCTTTGTCCCTGCAACCATTTTTCTCCGCTACTTTAGCCAGAATGTTCCGGCACGATGGCGTTCGTTTGCTCTCTACGTGGAATCCCCCTCGGCTGAGAGCATACAGGAAACGATCGACCAGGCAATTGCAATCTTGCGCGGCTTGCGAAATTTGAAACCGTGGGAAGAGAATAACTTTGAAGTGCAAACGAATGAAGCGATCGGCTCGCAGTTTGACAGCTTTATGCAATACCTCCAGATTTTCGGACTTGGAACGGGAATCATTGCCCTGCTGGCAGCCGGCATTGGGATTATGAACATTATGCTAGTAGCCGTGCAGGAACGGACGCGGGAAATTGGGCTCCGTAAAGCCGTGGGGGCAAAGGTTCGTCATATTCTGACCCAATTCGTGCTGGAGGCATTAACTCTCTCTCAACTGGGTGGCATTGCCGGCATTGTGCTGGGCGGCATTGCCGCTGCCCTTGTGGGCTCTTCCTTAGGATTCCAACTGGTACTGCCACTGGACTGGATCATTGGTAGCGTGCTCATCTGTACGCTGTTAGGTATGATCTTTGGATCCTATCCGGCGTGGAAAGCAGCTCGACTCGATCCGGTGGAAGCTCTTCGATACGAATAAGCTGCAAAAGCGGTTCACGACATCCGTCCATTCTTTTGCACCGCCTGACGCCGCAGTAGGATCGCACAACGGTATCGCTCCTGATGGTAGTAAGCATACAGCGCGTCCAGCATAGCACAGACACAATCCAGCCCTATTCGCTCTCCCCATTCCACCGGTCCCCGGGGATAGTTCGTTCCCAGCTTCATCGCCGTGTCAATATCCGCTGCCGATGCGACGCGCTCCTGCAAACAAAAGTAAGCTTCGTTGATAATCATCGCCAGCACTCGAGGACCGGTAAAACAAACCGTATCACCCACGACTTCGACCTCCTTTCCCAGCAGCCTAAAGTATTCTTCCAGAAACCGAGCCTTTGCTGCATCGGCATCGGGGAGCATCACTTCGACCACGGCGGCGTCCGGGAAAAAAGTTGGTAGCCCGTTGAATCGGGCAACAAACGGAGACCGTAGGGCGGCTGCCAGCTCTGCTGTAAGGAGCAACGGGGAACTGGAAAGAATCCACACCGGTTCTGGAGAAGCAGCGAACCGATTCAGCACAGGATCAGACAAAGCACCACCTTTTAAGGCAAGGTTCCATCGAAAGTCGAGAACAACTGGTTGCTCGGCCGCGCGGCGCCATTGATCAATCTCCTGTGCCCGCTTCCCAAATTCTTGAGCGTTCACGCTCAGAAAAGGCACCTGCTGCTTATGAAACCATTCCTCGATTGATGCCCGATGCGGCTCTGTTCCTTCAAAAACCAGGAGCGTTGAAACCATCATCCTCTTCCTTTCCCTTGTTCATTGCGCTCTGTTGCCCGGAAATCTGTACTTTTGTGCTTCACTTGTTCAACAATCCAGCAGTACCAATGCGGGAACTATGGATACGAATTCTGACCGCTGTTGTTGGAATCCCGATCTTTGTCTGGATCGTCTGGACCGGAGGGTGGCTCTGGTTTGTCGCTGTAGAACTGCTGATTCTGGGAAGCTCTCTGGAGTTGATAGCACTGTTCCGCAAAATGGATATTCGCATCGCTTCCTTTCCGGTTCTTGCCTGGAATCTCTTCCTGCCGCTCTTGTTCTTTCCCGAACTGCCGATCACAGATCACTCTCTTGTACTGCTGGCTATCCTCCTCTCCGGAAGTGTAATCCTCTCTGCTACGTTTGTGCTATACAGGTCCCACCGCAATGCTGCTCTTGCTGTCGCTGGCTCTGCATTCAGCGTTCTTTATGTGGGTCTTTCGCTTTCCCTTCTTCTGGCGCTCCGCTTTGTTTTCGAGCTTTCCGATGCAGCAATACTTGCAATGGTTGGCTCCCCTGACCGCGCAGGAGCAAAGCTGATCATCGCACTGTTTGCCACTATCTGGATCAGTGACTCCGCTGCGTATTTCGCCGGTCGGCAATGGGGGAAGCGGAAATTAGCACCTGCGGTGAGTCCGAAAAAAACGTGGGAAGGCGCAATCGCCGGTTTCATCGGCGCCATCCTCGCTTTCGGGATCGCTGGTTCCCTTCTCCTCCCTGCACTACCGCGGTATCACTGGTTTGTTTTAGGGGCAATGGTTGGCGTTATCGGTCCGATCGGTGATCTTACGGAATCCCTCCTCAAGCGCAAAGCAGGGGTCAAAGATAGTTCCCAGTTCTTTCCGGGACACGGAGGATTTCTGGACCGCTTTGACAGTGCGTTGTTCTGCGCCCCCACAACGTTTGGTTACGTATGGTTCTTTCTTCGATAGTGGAAACGAAAAAGCCCCGAGAAAACCCTTTCTCGAGGCTTTTCCACATAGCTCCTTTTTTACAGCAACCTTTTGACTATTATCCTCCCCGACGTCCGTGTCCACCATCACCATCGTGGTCGCCATCGCGATCTCGCCGACCATGGTCGCCATCACGATCTCGCCGACCATGGTCATCATCGCGATCCCACCGACCGTGGTCACCATCGCGATCTCGCCGACCATGGTCATCATCGCGGTCCCATCGACCGTGGTCACCATCGCGATCTCGCCGACCATGGTCACCATCACGATCCCATCGACCGTGGTCACCATCGCGATCTCGTCGCCACCGCCGCCAGCGATCGCCGCAATTCCCACCATTTTCAACCCATTCGTCCCAAATCACCCGTTGTTCGTCAGTAAGTATGGATCGGATTCCATCAAACAGCTCAGTCCGGCAACTTTCCATTTGCTCACGCGCCCACTGTCGCAGATCAGCAAATGCCTCTACAAGGGATTGCCGTAGCTCCCGAAGCAATACGAACAAAGAATCTCGATCAATTTCACCATTCCGGTATTGCTGGATAATGTCCAGAAATCGCTGTCGATACTCAGCTAAGATCGGACGCGCTGCCCGTCGTACTGAATCGCGTACTTCCCGAGTGCACAAGCGGTATTCCTGCAAATAGGTCTTAACGGAATCCCATTGTTCCCGAGACAACTGTAACTCCCGAAGTATGCACCCCAAACGGAAGCCATAAAATCGTGTCCGGTGCTGAATGGAAACATCGCCCTTGGAAAGGTCGACTTTGACCTCAGGATCTGGAACTTCTAAATCCTCCACCACAACATTCGCAACTTCCTCATCTGCAACACCTACTTCCTGCGGTTGCGTCGGTAAGCGATCGCATCCAGTAATACCACCCCATACAAGGAAAGCTACCAACCCAACAAGCCCGAACAGAAATCGACTGTGCCGTCTCATCGTACAGATCCCCAATTGTTGAACAAAGTTCCCGAAACTCACTGGTAATAACCCCTTGCTCCCCAAAACGTTACCATTAGATCCCCTACCATCCTGAAAAGTTTAAACTATGGCTCACCTACGGGTATCGGCGCCTTACTATGGACAATTTGCCATAACAGCCGTCCAACCAGAGTAGCTACCCGGCTTAACTTGTCAAAATTTACTTTGTCCACCTCATCATCGACCTGATGATAATCCTTGTGAAGCCCGGTAAAGAAAAACAACGAAGGAATGTTTTTCTCGATGAAATTCGCCTGATCGCTGCGTCCCATAAATGCATCGATATCGTAAAGCAGTACAAAGGGGTGGGACAGACGCTGATTTTCTGTCTCCAGTATCTTTTGCAACGTCGGCGCAAGATCTACACCGCCAACGTGCAGGGTATCCGGATGGTTACGCGAAATCATATCCATATTCAGCATCGCAACGATTCGATCAACGGGGACGGTGGAGTCGTTGACAAACGCTTTCGAGCCCAGCAAGCCCATCTCTTCACCGCTGAAAGCAACAAACAGGATACTGCGCAGCGGTGGGTGTTTGACCTGTGCAAATGCTTCTGCTAACAGTAACAATCCAGTAGTTCCCGAGGCATTATCATCTGCTCCATTGTAGATCGTATCTGCTTTGGTCCCCCCCGTTCCAATGTGGTCGTAGTGTGCACCGACGACCACGTATTCCTCAGGGCGCAGCGCTCCTCGCAGGACGCCAACAACGTTCGGCACAACAATCTTTTCGACCGTATCCCTGACCGACAGGGAAAGCCGGACGCCGTTGAAAGTGGTCGCGTATGGCACTCCTGTGGAATCGATCCGTCGCTGCCAGATTCTCAAGGAATCCAGACTTCCAACGACAACTTCCGCTGCTTTTTTGCCAAAGCTGGCAACGATGATCGGCGAAATGCTCATTGCTGGAACGGCTGGCACTGCCCGGCGGGAAATGCGATGGCTTAGCAGGGGCCACGGGAATCCCCCTAACCGCACCCGCCCTCTGCGAACCCGAACGACCAGCAGCGCTTTTGCCCCCAACTGCGCTGCCAGCTCCGATTTATACCGCACCCCATACCGCCGCTGCTCTCGCCGACTCATCCGCTGCCGCAGCGGCGCCGGCAATCCATCCAGCACCAACACCGCTTTTCCCCGTACATCCAGACGTGCATAATCATCATAGGCACTATCGGGCAGCGACACTCCATAACCGGCGAACACCACCGGCAGGGAATCCACTGCCGTCGCAGCGGTGAAGTAGTACGGACGCCAATTCCGACCGGCAGCAAGCGTATCGGTTCTTCCACCACGGTGGTGAACATACAGCACCGGAATGGAAGCCAAATATCGACGACGAAGTTCGTACAGGTGGAAGTAGCTGGTATCACGAAACGGCTCCAGCCCAAAACGGCGAAACTGTTCAGCAATGTAGCGCGCCGCAATCCAGATAGTCGGGCGCAGGGTCGACCGTCCCTGAAGCTCATCCGAAGCTAAAAACTGCAAATGCTCCTTTGCTCGCTCCGGCGTCACTGGTTTGAACAATGCTGGCGGAATCGGATCAATGCCCCACGCCAGTGCAACGAAAATGATCCACAGGGCACTACGCCATATCCATCGCTGCCAGCGCATTCAGTATCACTCCTGTTGTTCTTTACCTTTTCCTGCCTGTTTAACGCTCCTTTTCCCATAATGTTGTCCTCGATTCGCGCTTTCCCGGAGCGAACACTTCGGCATTCCCACCGGGAACACCCATCAGCATACATCCTCTCAACGCACTGGCGTTCCCGATGAATCGTCCTCTGGAGATTCGATTTGGTGTTCCACAAACGGTGATGAGCAGCAATGCCATACGATGAGCTCTTAGTCCAGCCAATGCGAGAAGAATTGACCCGGATCGGATTCCAGGAACTCCGAACCCCAGAGGAGGTCGATCAGGTTTTGCCGCTGCCGGGCACAACGTTTGTTGTCGTGAACTCCGTATGCGGATGCACCGCTGCTGCTGCCCGACCCGGCGTTGCTTTAGCTCTTCAAAAAGCGACGGTACTACCGGATCGGCTGGTTACCGTCTTTGCCGGACAGGATCTGGAAGCAACGGCGCGGGCACGAGAGTACTTTACCAATCAGCCGCCATCTTCCCCCTCGTTTGCCCTGCTGAAAGATGGGAAGCTGGTCTTTATGATGCACCGCCATCACATTGAAATGCTTGATCCGGAAGGGATCGCGGATACACTGGTCGAAGCTTTTGAACGTTTTTGCAGGAAAGAAGAACCGTCCAATGCGTAGCAGTGTTTCACAATAAACTCGAAACCTCCTGCTTGCCAGAAGCGGCGCACGGCGCCGCTTCTGTGTTTTATACACAGCAGCAAAAATATGCACAATGCGCTCGGTGGATGTCCTCATTATTGGACAGGGGCTTGCAGGGTCTTTCCTCAGTTTCTGGTTGATTCGTCGCGGTGTGGACGTGCTGGTTGTGGACTTCCCTCAAATCCTTCCGGCTTCTGCGACTGGCACCGGGACATTCAACCCTATCGCCGGATACCGCTTTACGCCCTTCTGGAACTTTCCCGATTGCCGGGATGCCCTCATCGAAGCAGTTACGGAGATTGAGCGGTTCTTCAACACGCAATTTCTCTTTCCCCTGCCCATCGCGCGTTTCTTCAAAGATGAAGAGCAGAAGAAGCGGTGGGAGCGGCGGAATCTGGAAACGGTTCTTGCGGAATTCATCGATCGCTTTCTTTCTCCCGAAGAAGTTGCCCAATGGGTTTCGGCTCCGCTGGGTGGTTTTTTAACCCGCCAGAGTTTCCTCCTTCAGACAGAGAAATTTCTGCACTCCTGGCGGCAATTTCTGCTCCACCACGATGCCCTGATCGAAAGTCACTACACCGACGCTCAACTCGAATTAGATCACCGGAGCGTTCGCTGGAATCGTCAGGTGCGAGCACGGTTCGCTGTTTTTTGTTCCGGCGACTCTATCCTCCGTTCTCACATCTGGAACTCCCTGTTGCCCTTCCAGTTTGCCAAAGGCGAATCGCTGACCTTTGCTGCTGAATTGCTACCAGAGAATTTGATTTTCAACCGTGGCGTCCACTGGGCACCGCTGGGAAATCACACATTCCGGTTTGGTGCCACCTACCAATGGGATGATGCAACCGCTCTTCCAACGGCTGAAGGCTACCGTCAGCTCCGCTCTGCGCTCCAGAACTTCGCCACTGTTCCAGTAACGATTCTGGCTCACCATTCAGGCGTTCGCATCACTTTTCCCGACCATCTGCCAGCTCTTGGTCCCCATCCTCAGTATTCCCAACTCTGGCTCTTTACGGGGCTGGGAACCAAAGGCGTGGGGTACGCTCCCTTCTTAGCGTCCGTGCTGGCAGAGGCTTTATCCGGTAAAGATTCCATTCCCTCGGAAGTCCATCTGAATCGGTTCGGATAAAATGCTGGAAACGGTCACTTACATTGCACAACTGTTTATCGGTCAGGTTCTCAACGAAGGCGACATCGCCATTGATGCAACGGCTGGCAATGGCAAAGACACGGTTTTCTTAGCAGAGCACGTGGGTGAAACGGGACACGTGTACGCTTTTGACATTCAGGAGATCGCCTTAGAACGGACTCGCAGGCTGTTGGAGGAATTTCGCCTTCACCATCGCTGCACGCTTATCCGCTCCTGCCATAGCAAACTTCTGGATCATATTCCCGCTTCCCTGCACAAACACATCCGTGCGGTAATGTTCAACCTGGGCTATCTTCCCGGCGGAGACCGCAGTATCACAACCGATGTTGAAACCACGATGGCGGCGGTGCGATCGGCTTTCCACCTGCTGAACGTCGGTGGACGCATCAGCATTGTGGTGTATCCCGGTCATCCAGCAGGGACAGAGGAATCCGAAGCGCTTATCCACTGGAGTCGTCGCTTTCCCCGCGATATCGCTATAGCAGTGCAATATCGCCGACTCAACAGCTCAGACCGTTCTCCGTACCTTATTCTGATCGAGAAGCGGCGGGATGTCCCGGCATCCGGATCTGAATTCCTTCGGTAGTCCACCGTGGCGCTACCCGTACGACCGTTTGCCACACCGTAAAGCGCTCTGACGGTTGATACGGATCGATGCTTCCAACATCAAACCGTCCATTACGGTTGGCATCTTCAAAGCACCACAACTGGTATCGATCGGGAACCATCGATGGAATACGCCATGTGCCCGGCTGCTGAAGTGTATGCCGATACTGTATACCGTAACCGATTCCCTGAACGATCAGGATATACGGTCCTCCGGGATGCACATCCTGAATCTCCCCGACGAATTCCCCAAAGTCCCGGAGATCGGGTGTGCGGAAACGGACGCGAACTGGAGAGGGCAATGGTTCTCCCCCAGCAGCGATGGCAGTTGTATCAATGCGCAGCTCATACCACTGCTGCGGTAAAAGGGTATCTACCGGCTGAAGTTCAATGTGGGTCTGGCTTTTCCATCGTTTCTGCAACGGTACCGCCTGCCCACTGTCCAAGCGATGAAGTGAAATTGCCGCAGCCGTCGCTCCCGTATCCATTGGAACGGAAAAAGCAAAGATCCAGCGAAAAAACGGAAGCAGAAGCTGCAAACTGTCACCCTTGAGGGGAAGCTCAGCGATGCGTGGTACAAGCGTATCTGCGAGTATGGGCATTCGAAACTGTACCTGATTCTGGAGGGTGTCGAGCACATTTCCTGCGGTGTCTGCTACGGTGCTGGTGCCAACATCCCAGATGCTGGATGCCAGCGGTGTAGCAAATGCCAGCAAAACAGTCGTTTGTTTTCCCGGCTCCAGCCCTGCTCCCGTTGGCTTGAGTATCTGTCCTGTCGCGGTATCCCGGCACCAGAATGCTGCCGGCTGAATCGAAGCGGTGTCGATTGGTTCCGAAAACCGCAGTCGGAGCAATCGAGCAGTCAGCGGCGTTGCTCCAATGAGCTTCGGTGGCTCCCGGTCTGGAACGGGCGACATCCACAGCTCAATAGTATCGGTCACCACCGGTCCCAGCACCACTTCTCTCCATCCGACCGTCGCTGCCTCCCATCCACGATCGTACTGACCATTGCCGTTCCGGTCTTCAAAAGCAGCGATACGGTATCGCCGCGGAAGCAAAGCAGGAAACTGGAACGTTCCGTCTGCTCCCACCTCCAGCCAATAGTCCGGCTGTTGGTACCACAATGAATCCTGCCACTTCGTGCCTTCCTGCGTTAACAACACGATGGTTTTACTCCCACTGTGCCTTCCCCATATCCTGCCCACAACGCCGTATTGACTGATCGTGTCGCCGGTCGAAAAAACCAGCGTTACCGCCTTTTCCAGCGTATTGCCCTCAACATCCCGAAACGCCGGACTCACACTCACAACATAGGTTTGGCTGTTCCGGAGCGAGTCCAGATGAATTTCCAACACATCATCCTCAACCCACTCAGCACGAAAATTCGTGGGGGGGAAAATGGTGATGTACCTGGCGGGAGATTGAACGGCGATTTCCTCACTGAAAACGATGGAAATTTGCGGACGCTGCCACCGAACCGTTCCACTGGTGGGAATTGTCTGCAAAACAACTGGCGGAATGGTATCCCGCGGTCCTCCCGGTGGCGGTAGCGGATGCGCGCATCGGAAAAGGGAAAATATGCTGAAAAATCCGAGAATGCCCGCAAAAAGGACGTTCCACACCTGCCGGTGCATAACCACCGGACTTAGTATTCCCACGGGCGGAGGTGAAAGTGATAGCTAAATCCAATGCCTGCGGAGGCAACTTTGGGATTGTTAGGAAGGTCCGATGCATAAATCCCGTTAAGCTGGTACGCTCCGGTAATCCAGAAACTCACCTTGCCCGTTGCATCCCGGTATACGGGAACCGAGAGTTTGAACCGTAGTTCTATCGCCGTTGCAAGATCTGATAGCTCTTGAGAGATTGTTCCAGCAACGTTCTCTCTTTTGCCGCTTAGCGGGAATCCCAGCCCAACGCCCAGATTGAACATTTTGAATCGAATGTACGGATGGACGCTCAGGTAGCTGAGAATATACTGGAAGCGGTTTTGGTCTGTAACATTCTGGTACGGTTTCATTATAAACGTGTTCGTGGTGTACCCTACATCCAGCGCAAATCCGAAGTCTTCCTTCTGGGAGACAATATACCACGCAGAAGCAAAGAAATTCGGTAAAGGCGCAATTGCAAGTTCCGTTTTTGCTCCCTGTGGAATATCGCCAGCGTTGACTCCCATCTGTCCTGTTAGACCGATTCCGATACCAAGCGGATAGAATAACTGCGCGTGTGCAATGGTTACTCCGAGACTGAGAAGCAGAATCAGGCTAAACCGTTTCATTTTCTGTTTGTTCCGTTTTTGTTCTACAATGTTGCGAATATAGGGAAAACCCGTGAGAGAAGCGGTCGCCCTTTGTTTTCTGCTACGGGAATTGAGCTTTCTCTTCTCTGATCATATCTTCAAGGAATGTGGAAAAGTGGAAAAGTCGGGAAGATAGAGGCGTTTGTTCCTACAGAATCAAGGGCAAGGAGGGAGTTTGCCGTATGTGGAAAACGCTGTGGAAAAGTACAGGTTTATCCACAGCACTGTGGATAAACAAGTTTTCCACATCGGGAGTGTGGACAAGGAGAGCAGTTTTCCACGGATTTCCACAGTTCAGAAGTGCTCGATTTGTGGATGATTGTGGAAAACTGGAGGAACTTTGCTTAACATAACTGCTGGACTGGGAAACCGGAGAAGAATTTGCAGGAAAAATCTTTTAAGGGGGGATTGGAGCGAGTTAGCTGTCCGTTATGTTAAGAAAGGAACTGAATGGGATCAGATGTCCGGAAGCACAGCGCTTTTATGAGCAATGTTCTGCTGAAGGATCGATCCAGACGGAGTCGGAAATTTGATGAATACCGAAGGAAGCAGGTAAAAAGTCGAAGCCGGGCTCCAGTACAAGTGAGGCATCATATTTAAAAGACTCGGCGCAGCAATAAATGGGAATCTGGTAGAATAGCAGAGCGCAGAGCGAATAGCTGGGGTGTCCGTTGATAAGTCCATAGGACAGGGAGACTGTGTCGGCGCCGATCAGAATGAAATCGATGGGATGCGATGGCAAAGCATCTGGAAGTACGGTGGCGGGAATACCAGCTTGATGAAGTCGTTGCTGGAAAAATTCGCCATAGGCAGGGGTGCCGGAGCGGAAGCAGCAGATGTTCCACTGTTTTCCTTCGCGGATTCCTTCGATCAGAATTTGTTCGATGAGGGAGCTGTAACTGATGGTGGCAACGGTGCCGTGATGCGGAAGCTGCTGTAAAGCGCTCTGGATTGTTTCCCAGGAGCTACGTTGTATGAGCGCTCTGGTTTTCTCGACGGCAGTTGGACAGGGAGCGTGCTGGAGCTGGTCGGAGAGAAAACGACTGATCGTGCGGAAAGCTGCCATTGCAGGGCGGATCCACCGAAGTTGGGGCAGAAAGAGGGAAAGATCTTCTGAAGAAAACCGACATTCTGCCAGTGTATCGAGGGCAAAACGTACCAACTGTCGGCTTCCGGCAGTTTTATTGGTTCGGATGGATTCCAGCAGTTGCTGAAGCTGCGGAGACATTGAAAATTCAAAATGGTTCAGCAGCGCAGACCTGTCGAATTTGCAGGTCTACAATGGGCGGCGAAAGCTGTGCCATCTGGAGCACCGTTGGGAACAAGTTTGCCCATTGATGACACCGATCCAGAATCCAGCTATCGGTCGTGATCACCGGGTACGGTGCACGTGCCAGCAGTGGGTCGGGTTGCAACTGGACTTCTACCTGCCAGTTCCATTGGTTTTGTTTTGCCAGTTCCATCATCAGCGATTGCAGGCGGCGGCTGTTGGATACCGGAGCATCCAGATAGATAATGGCGCGCTGGATCTGAAGTTGGTTCAATGTCGTGCCTAAAAGCTGCAAAGCAGGGATGGTTTCTTCCACTTTGCGATACGTACCGTGTAAGCTGGCAAGATCCCGATAGCAGCCATCTCGCCCAATGAACAGGTACGCATTGCCCAGCGCACTTTCTAAAGCAATGAGCTGGTTGTACCCATCAATTGCGATGGTTTGCCCCGCTAAATCCTCCAGATCTAGTTGCGAATGCAGCCGTTGATTCAACGCCTGCTGGGGACAACTGGCGCGCTGGACCGCCAGCCGTTGCCGTTGCGTCAGTCGATAACGATCCCCAACGGTTTTAAGAGCAGCCGTTTCACTGAATCCGCGGGTCAAAAGGTACGAAAGGTCGTAGACCGCGTTCCGCAGCGTGCTGTGCTGGTCTGGCGCAAACAATTTGTCGTCTGAGGGATGCTTGCCACGATGTTTTCGACTGTCTGGCATTCTCCACACCGCTTTGATCTACGAGGCTACGGTCGCAACGGGTTGTTGCTCACCGCGCAGAAATGCTTCTGCTTCCAGCACATCTTCTGGACTGCCGACGAATAGGGGCGTTCGTTGATGCACCTCTGTTGGCTGGATCTCCAGGATGCGACGTTCTCCGTCCGTCGCCCGTCCTCCCGCCTGCTCGATCAGCATTGCAATGGGATTGGCTTCGTAAATGAGGCGAAGTTTGCCTTTCGGACTCTTTTTGTCACCCGGATACATAAAAATCCCGCCGTACAACAAAGTTCGGTGAACATCTGCAACGGCTGTTCCAACATAGCGGAGTTTATAGGGACGCTGCTTGTCTTCCGACGGCGTTTTCAGATACTGCACATAGCGCTGAAGTTCTGGAGACCAATACGCAGCATTGCCTTCGTTGATGCTGTAGTACTTGCCCCGCTTCGGAATTTGAACTTTTTCGTGCGTGAGGAAAAATTCACCGACGGTGGGATCATAGGTAAAAATGTCCACCCCGTTGCCCGTGGTGTAGACCAACACCGTGCTGCTTCCGTAGCAGGCGTATCCTGCTGCAACCTGTTTGTATCCCGGCTGCAGGACATCTTCCAGCGTGCCATCGCCGCTGTCAGAGACTCGCCGATAGACAGAGAAAATGGTGCCAATCGTCACGTTTACATCAATGTTGGATGATCCATCCAGTGGATCGAAGATAAGCACATACTTACCACGCTCGTACTGCTCAGGGATGTGAATCAGCTCTTCCGCTTCTTCCGATGCCATAATGCAGAGATGACCGCCGTGATCCATTGCGCGAACGATCGTGTCGTGGGCAAAGACGTCCAGTTTGCGGACAACATCTCCGGAAACGTTCGTGGCTTCGGTGATGCCGAGAATATCTGCCAGGCCGGCGCGCCGAACTTCTCGGGCTATGATCCGAATTGCTAAGGTAAGGTCACGCAAAAGGCGGGAAAATTCCCCACTGGCTTCTGGAGACATTGCCTGATTTTCTGCAATGTGTCGTTCGATCGTTACCAGCTTCCGCACTTTCATTGCCATCTCCTATCCGGAATGCTTTATTTGACTCACTCCGATTCGCCGGCGTTTTCTTGGTTTAGGTATTCCGGCAGCCGAACTGCTAAGACCGGGCACGGCGCTTTCCGCAGCACGCGCTCGGTAGTGCTTCCAAACAGAAAGTGTTCCAGTCCGCTTCTGCCGTGCGTTCCAATGCTGATGATGTCCACATTGTGTTCCTTGGCAAATTGAACGATTTCGTCCGATGCTCGTGCCCCGCTGTGCACCTCAAAGTCCACCTGTATGCCTTTGGCGCGTAGTTCCTGCGTGATCTTTTCTAACTCGCTGGTTGCTGTGTCGATCAGCTCTTTTTCCAGATCTACCAATCCGACCTGCGAAAATCCCCAATCTGCTGGATAGGCAATGGGTTCTACAATGTGCAGCAGGGTCAGCTTTGCACCCAGTTGTTGAGCAATTTCCGCTGCATATTGCAGAGCGTATTGGGAATGTTCAGAGAAGTCAATGGGAACCAGGATGTGTTGAATTCGGATCATCTTTCGCAGCACTTTGTTCGACAGCTTGCTAAGCGAATTGCAAATTACGAAACTCTGCGGGATCTTTACACAGGTGAACGGCTGTTACACAGTTGAGGTAAGTTTCTTGCACCGGAGCTCAAAGTTGCTTTGATCACTAAGGGTGTTCAGTACGGTCCAGCGGGAAAACGAAGGTGTAGTGTCTGGATAAAAACAGACAGGGGGGAAACAAAGCAGCAAGCACGCTGGTTGTTAACAGGAGCCGGTACGATTTACTTGTATGCTGAGATGACAAAGGGAGCTGGAAAGCAACAACGCATTGTTACAAAGCGTTGCTCGTCGTCGGGAACATCCCGTCGTCAAGCGCGCAATTGTGCATTGAATTTTTCCTGAACAGCAGCAATGATCTGGTCGATGAACTGCTGCACTTCTTCATCCGTGAGTGTATGGTCTGGCGCGTTGAACTGGAGAGCAAAGGCAATGCTTTTTTTGCCTTCACCGAGCACCTTAGGATTGGTGAAAACGTCAAAGATGGTGAGGTGCTTCAGGAAAGGACCAGCGCTCTGGCGAATGACTGCTTCAATATCTCCGGCAGGGATTGTGGTATCCACGATAAACGCCAGATCGCGTTCTACTGTTGGGAAAGCGGAAACCGGGGTGTAGCGCGGCTGCCGTCGAGGAATGGCAGCGATTTGGTCTAAATAGAGCAGTCCAATGAACACGGGCTGCTGGATTTCCGTGTGGCGCAGCAGGTCCGGATGCAGCTCTCCCACCGATCCAATTTCCTCGTCGTTCCATACCGCTTGCAGCGCGTTGCCGGTGTAGTAGAACGGGAGATCTGCAAAGGGACGAAGCTGGACATCGGTTAAGCGGAGCAGCTTGATAAGATGTTCCAGCATCCCTTTGGCGTCAAAAAAGTCGTAAGGACGACGCTTGACTCCCCAGTGTTTCGGGTAATGGTATCCCGTCAGGGCGAAAATCAGGTGTTCTTTTTCCGTGTATCCCGGAATGAAGCTTTGCTCGGAGTTCACTTTCAGGAAAATTTTTCCAATTTCAAAGATGCGGAGATCTGTCCGTTGTACCCGGATGTTGCGATCGATAACGCGGATGATCGATGGGATCAAGGATGGACGCAGAGCAGAAAGTTCTTCTCCTAAGGGATTAGCAATGCGAACCACCGCGTCGGTAAAACGGCTGGCAGTCGATGGGTCGATCATATGAGGGTTCACTGTTTCCGTGAACCCTGAATGAATCAGGTGCTGGGCTAACGGCAGTTTGTCCGGTAGCGGCAAAAGAGAGGGCGGAAGTTTGGGAGCAGTGTAGAGTAATTTCGAGGTGGTTTGAGGCTCAATAGCGTCGTACCCCCAGAGACGTGCTATTTCTTCGATGAGATCGATTTCTTCGTCGATGTCGACGCGGAAGCTGGGAACGCCAACAACAATCCCTTCCGTGTCCTTGTGAAGCGGCGTAAAGGAGAGGCGTTGTAAGATCTGATCGATAGTGTCCGGGTCAATGGCTGCGCCCAGAATCCGACGGACCCGCTGGTAGCGGAGGCGAATCTGTTTGGGGATTGGCGGAGAAGGGTAAACGTCGTAGATATCCGAGGCTACCGTACCCCCAGTCAGGGTTGCAATGAGAGCAGCAGCCCGGTCCAGCGCTCTGGGGACATTCTCGATGTCCGTTCCACGCTCGAAACGATAGGAAGCTTCCGTGCTGAGTCCTAATTGCTTTGCCGTGCGGCGGATGGAGGAGGGGTGAAAATAGGCGGATTCCAGGAATACGTTGGTTGTCTGTTCCGTGATTTCGGAATTTGCTCCTCCCATTATGCCTGCAATTGCGACTGGTTTCTCCGCATCGCAAATCAGCAACATTCCGGGTTGCAGCAAGCGGGTTTTCCCGTCTAAGGTCACAAAAGGTTCTTCCCGTTCAGCAGGTCGGACGATGATTGCCGGACCGGCTAATTTGTCGTAATCAAAGGCGTGAAGTGGATGTCCCAGCTCCATTAGAACGTAATTGGTGACATCGACGACCACATTGCGGGGACGTAAACCAACCGCTAACAACCGTTGTTGGAGCCACAGTGGGGAGGGACCAATGGTAACGTTCCGGATCAGTCTCCCGGCATACCGGGGACATAACTCCGGATCTTGAATCTCAATGCGGATGGCTTCTTTTGTAGAAGGCGGTTGTTCGTTGACAACCACTGAAGGCGGCTGCAGCGGACGCTGGTAGTAGGCGGCAATTTCTCGAGCAATGCCGATGTGGCTGAGACAGTCTGCTCGGTTAGGAGTCAAAGCGACTGAAAGGACGGTGTCCTCCCACTGAAGGTATGTTCGAAGCGTGCTTCCAACCGGTGCATCGTCGGACAGGATCCAGATCGTTAACCGATCTTCTTCGCTATCGCCCAATCCCAGTTCGTAGCGACTGCAGATCATCCCTTCTGATACAATCTCACCAAACGATCTGGATTCAATCGTTTCTCCCGTTCCCGGTAACGTCGTTCCAGGCAACGCTACGGCGACTTTGCTCCCAGCAGAAAGATTTGGCGCTCCAGAAACAATGGTGATCTGGCGATCGCCAAGATCGATGCGACATACCTGCAAATTCGGCTTTTCGGGATGCGGTGTAATGTCACGGATTGCTCCTATCCGAAACCCCTCGTATTCTTCTCCGAAGTGATGCCACTCTTCCACTTCCAGCCCCAGATTGGTGAGCACATCGGCAAGAACATCGGGTGATTCCTGGATCTCGACAAATGCTCGCAACCATTGAAGGGATACCTGCATAGCAGCAAACCTTCAGTTGTTCTTACAGCTACAATAAGCAAACTGCAAATTTCGTCAAAACCCAGCGAAAAGCAAGCATGTCGCGGGGTGGAGCAATTGGTAGCTCGTCGGGCTCATAACCCGAAGGTTGCAGGTTCAAGTCCTGCCCCCGCAACAAACAAGCCCCGTTAAAGGGGCTTTTTTTATGGATCGCAGTGGTTCAGGAGCATAAAAGTGCAACAGTGGATTGAGTTTCTCTTTTCGTTGCCACCATTTTACCTTGTGATCGTCGCACTGGTTCTCTTCGGTGTGGCATTTTCCGTCCTCCGCCGCCTGATCAAAGCCAGTGTGGCAATACTCATCCTGCTTCTTATCGTCGTGCTGCTCTTCCTCTTTTCCTCACCCTAAGGGAATGATTCCGGAATCTCCTATTGGTGCTTTCCTCTGCCAGAGAGCGACTTTCCGTCAATGCATTCCTGAAGCCTGTGGCTCTCAGAGCAATGGGGATAGAGGACTTACGTTCAGAGTTCGGCAGTAAGCCTGTGGGCGCGGGCGTATTTGATGATGTCGGCGTTTGTTTGCAGTCCCAATTTGTCCAGAATGCGGCGTCGGTAGGTGGAAATCGTTTTGACGCTGAGCTGGGTGCTCTCAGCGATTTCCCCAGTGGTTTTCCCCTGTGCCAGTTGGAGAAAAATTTCAAACTCGCGATCTGAAAGGTTGTGATGCGGTTCGTCCGTTTGGGAGGTATTAAGGAGCAGTTGCTGTACTTTGGGGGTAAGAAACGGCTGGTTGGATGCGATCGTTTGCAATGCTTGCTGGAGTTGGTCCAGATCTTCCTCTTTGTTGAGGTACCCGGATGCCCCTGCTCGAAGGCAGCGGACGGCATAGAGGTGTTCTGGATGCATTGACAGAACCAGAATCTTCAGGTTGGGAAATTGTTCCTTCAGTTGCTTGATGGTTTCTATGCCCCAGGGTCCCGGCATTGAAAGATCCGCAATTAAAATGTCTACCGGTTGGGTTTGTAAAAGATGGAACACCTCATCCCAGGAACTGGCTTCAGCCACCAGCGTAAAATTGTGAAGGGAATCTAAGACAGAGCGGATGCCGGCACGGATCAGAGAATGATCATCGGCTGCTACGACCCTATATGTGAGGGCTTCAATAGGCATTGTGTCCTTCCCCCGAGCCAACAGAACTGCAAAATAGTAATTTTGAAGCAGGTAATGAGCCGATATGCATACACGGTTTTTCAGAGGCTCACGTCTGCACAGCGGTTTTATGTAGCACGGATGCAGCAGACAAGAAAAATGCCTTTACAGGTGGGGATAGTTGGATTGCCAAACGTAGGAAAATCAACGATTTTTACCGCTTTGACCCGGACGACCGCAGAAGCAGCGAATTATCCTTTTTGTACCATTGATCCCAACGTGGGCGTGGTTCCCGTACCTGATCCCCGATTGACCTGGCTGGCGCAGTTATACCAGCCGCAGAAAGTAACGCCGACTACCATTGAGTTTGTGGATATTGCGGGACTGGTCAGGGGCGCTTCCCAGGGAGAAGGCTTGGGAAATCAATTTCTGAGCCACATTCGAGAAGTCGATGCAATCCTCCACGTGGTGCGATGCTTTGATTCGACCGATATTACGCACGTCTATGAGAAACTCGATCCGGTCCGGGATATCCAGATTGTGGAAACTGAGTTGTTGTTGAAAGATCTGGAGACGCTGGAGCGGCGAAAAGAAATAGTGATAAAGCGGATGCGGGCGCAGGAAAAAGATGCAAAGGAGGAATTTGCATTGCTCGAGCGGTTGATTGCCCATTTGTCTGAGGGACATCTTGCCCGGAGTTTTGATCGAAGTGAAGCAGAGGCACACTGGATGCGACAGTATTTTTTGCTGACCGATAAGCCCATTCTGTACGTTGCAAACACCGACGAAGAAGGATTTCGGCAGGGTAATCAATGGATTGAGCAGGTACAGCAATGGGCAGAGCAGCGGCAGGCAGAAGCTGTCACCGTTTGTGCAGCTCTGGAAGCAGAATTAGCACAGCTTTCGGATGAAGAGCGTCAGGAGTTTCTCCAGGAATTTGGCATAACAGAGCCCGCATTGCACCGAGTGATTCGGAAAGCGTATGAGTTGCTGGGATTGATTACCTTTTTTACTGTGGGTCCTCGGGAAGTGCGGGCGTGGACCGTTCGTCGTGGGGCGACGGCGCCAGAGGCAGCCGGGAAGATTCATTCGGACTTTGAACGGGGATTTATTCGAGCCGAAGTGATGCATTTTGCGGATTTGGAGGTGCTGGGCTCGGAGCAGGCGGTCAGGGAAGCCGGGCGATACCGGATTGAAGGGAAGGATTACCGCGTTCAGGATGGGGATATTTTGTACATCCGCTTCAACGTTTCGTAAATGGGTACTCTGCCGCGGGGATACGTTGCGTTTGATATTGATGGTACATTGTTACGGTGGCATTTTGGGAAAGGGTTACGAGTAATGGTGGAAGTTTTTGAGCAGCTCTTTCGGGTTCGGATACCGGAAGAGCGTTATCCGCAGGCAGCAGGGAAAACAGATTGGCAATTGTTCCGCGAACTTCTGGCAATCGCAGAGATAGATGCTCAAGTAGGCGAGCAGCGGCGCGCTGCCTTTTTTCAACGCTTTGCCCGTCAGATACAGCGTTATGGCAGCGAAGAGTTTCAACTGTTGCCCGGTGTGCGGGAACTCTTTGCAGGGCTCCGCGGGCGGGAAATCGGCATTGGGGTGGTAACGGGGAATATTCAGCCAGTAGCGCAATGGAAATTGTCCCTGTTTGCGCTGGACCGATTCGTGGAGCTTGGGGCTTATGGAGATGAAGCGCCGGAACGGACACAGCTGGTTCGACTCTTTGCTCAACGGTTGCAGGAGCAGTATCGTCGAGAAATTCCCTTTGTGCTGGTCGGGGATTCACCGAATGACGTTGCGGCGGCACGCCATGCGGGAATGCCAGTTATTGCGGTTGCTACCGGTCCCGTTTCCCGACAGCGGCTGAGGGCGAGTGCTCCTGATGCTTTGCTGGATTCCCTTGAGGATGGACAACGTGTGCAACAGCTGATCGAAGCTCTATGGGAAAGAAATTGATCATTGCCATTGATGGTCCAGCTGGATCGGGAAAAAGTACGACGGCAAGAGCGTTAGCCCAACAACTGGGATATCTGTACATCGACACAGGGGCGATGTATCGCGCCCTGGCGTTAGCATTTCTGCGGGAGCATTTTCCCATCGATGAAGCTCACGCCCATCAGATTCTTCAGAAATACACCGTCCGACTGGCAATGGTCAATGGAGAACAGCGAACGTTTCTCAATGATGAAGATGTGTCGGAAGCGATTCGGCGTCCCGAAGTCACGAAGATTGTCAGTCCTGTCAGTGCGCTGCCCTCCATCCGATCGGCGATGGTAGAGCTGCAGCGGGCATTAGGCAAAGAAGGGGGCGTTGTGCTGGATGGACGAGACATTGGGACGAATGTCTTTCCGGACGCTGATGTAAAAATTTTTCTCACTGCCTCTGTCGAAGCTCGGGCTCGTCGTCGGGCAGCAGAGCTGGAACGGAAAGGGATTCCGGTGGATATAGAACAGTTGAAGCAGGAAATTGCGGAGCGGGATTATCTGGACTCCCATCGCCCCATTGCCCCGCTGCGGAAAGCGCCAGATGCCGTTGTCATTGATACGACCAATCTCAGCTTCGAGGAGCAGGTTGAGAGAATTTATCAGATTGTGCAGGAACATCTTCGTCACCATTGCAAAACAACCGAGTGAGCGGTTCGTTTCTCGCTTTTCGGAACGAGAAAGTGAGGAGCACGATGCAGGTAACCATTGATCCGTCCGCCGGCTTTTGCTGGGGTGTGGTTCGCACCATTGAGATTGCCGAATTTTATCTGCGCCAGGATCCCGGCAACGTCTACGTGCTGGGCGATATTATTCACAATCCTGCGGAGATTGAGCGGTTGCGAAATCTGGGTTTGAAAACCATCACTCATAGCGAGTTACCAGAGCTCAAAGGCACTGGAGCAAAAGTTTTGATCCGGGCGCACGGAGAACCACCGTCAACCTACCGGATCGCTTACGAGTGTGGCATCGAACTGATTGACGCAACCTGTCCCATTGTAACAAAGCTTCAGGAGCGGGTGCGGAAATACTACAATCTGGGGTATCAAATCGTGCTGTACGGCAAAAAGAACCATCCGGAAGTTCGGGGCGTTTGTGGGGTGTGTAATGATGAATGTGTGGTAGTCCTGAGTGTTGACGAAGCATTACAATTGGTCGATCGCACCCGTAAAACAGCGCTGTTTACGCAGACGACGATGGACCGGGCGACCTTTCATCAGATCGAGCAGGCGCTTCGAGAGGCACTCACAGCAGAATTCGTTGTTGATCGAGATGGCGATGGACAACCGGGGTTTTCATTCTTTGAGGCGAAAGATACGATTTGTGGACAGGTTGCCGGGCGAGAGTCGAAGTTAGCACAGTTTGCGCAAGCACAGGATGTGGTCATTTTTGTCGCCGGAAGAAATTCTTCCAATGGTAAAGTTCTGTATGCCACAGCAAAAGCGGCAAATCCCCGGACGTACTTTATCTCGGATGTGGATGAGCTCCGTCCAGAATGGTTTGTGGGGGCAGCGCGCGTGGGGATTTCCGGAGCAACGAGCACGCCGCATTGGCTGATGGCAAAAGTCAAAGAATACATCGAGAAAAATTTTGCTTCGGAGCCTGCGACTGTAGAGCACAACAACGCCGAGCATCACTCGTTTTATAGTTCTTGATTTTCCCCGTTGGCAACGTGGCCGAGTGGTTAGGCAGGGGTCTGCAAAACCTCGTACGGCGGTTCGAATCCGCCCGTTGCCTCTTTTTGTGCTTTGTGTGTTTAAGAGTATGAAAAGCGAATGGGAAGTGCTTCAGATCTGCGGGTGGGGGCTGTGATTCGGTACAACAACACGCCCTGCTTGATCCTTGCGTGCGAGCATCGATTTATGGGACGAGGCAGTGGGTTTTATCAGGTCAAAATGCGGGATCTTAAGAGTGGACGGCTGTATGAGCATAAGTTTCGTTCCAATGATGACGTCGAGTTCATCCGGCTGGAACGCCGTCCGTACCAGTATCTTTACAACGACGGCGATTTGTTCTACTTTATGGATGTTGAAACGTACGAACAAATTCCTGTTTCCAAGGAATTGGTGGGTGATCAAATCAAATTTTTGAAGGAGAATCAAGTGGTCGACCTGGCTTTCGACGGTGAAGAGGTGATTGCTGTAGAACTTCCTCCGCACGTCAATCTCCAAGTTGTGAAAACGGAGCCAGGGGTTCGTGGGGATACAGTGACCAATGTCCAGAAGCCGGCGACCTTAGAAACGGGAGCAACAATTCAGGTGCCGATTTTTATCAACGAAGGAGACGTGGTGCGGGTCGACACCCGGACTGGGGAATACATTGAGCGGGTGAAAGAGTAGCGCTGGCGTTCGTGCGCACCTCAATATCCCTGGTGGCAGTATCCAGTCAAACTGTCTTCTCTGCCAGCGCGCAAGAGATGTACAATCCCCATTAGCCGAATTATCGTTGTGGTGTAGCAATTCATCCTGCCCTCGGCACGCATAACTCCTTTTCCTCTCACTGATCCAGTTTTCTCTTGTGTGAGAATGCTGCTGGCGTTAAGCAAGAGTTTTCAGAAAAGCAATACTGCCCCCGTAAGGGCAACGGGTCTGATGTCCTTACGGGGTGCAGCGCTAAGCCCTTAGCGGGCGTAGAACTCAATCACTTGCGGTACTTCGCAGATAACCGGTACTTCCTCGCGAGGTGGAATGTACAGGAACTTTGCCTTCAGTTCTGCTTTTGACAGTTCAATGTACGGTGGCGGTGAAGCAACTCGAATTGCTTCCTGGAAGCAGGGAAGCTTCCGGCTCTTCTCTTTGACCTGTACTTCGTCGTTGACATTGAGCTGGTAGGAAGGAATATTGATTTTTTTGCCGTTGACCAGAATATGACCGTGGGTCACGTATTGGCGAGCTGCCCAGATGGAGCGAGCCAGTCCAGCGTGGAAGACGAAAGCGTCCAGTCGGCGCTCCAGAAGCTGGATGAGGTTGTCAGCAGTATTCCCTTCCATTCGGCTGGCTTTTTCAAAGTATCGGCGCAACTGGCGGTCACTGATATTGTACTGATACCGGAGCCGTTGCTTCTCCAGCAACTGTTTACCGTAATCGGAAAGTTTGGAGAAACGGCGATTTCGCCCGTGCTGCCCTGGTGGATAGGGCCGCTTCTGCATATACTTCCGCGCTTTGAGTGTTAAAGGAATCCCCAGCTTACGGGATAGTTTGACTTTGGGTCCTGTGTAATTCATAACTGCATCCGTTTATCTGTTCCACGAACTTACTTGCGATACTAGGGATTTGGAAGCAGGAAGATGCCCAAATTTTTCCCGTGACTCGGCATTGACTTCCGTCATTGCACGCTCTGGTCCCAGCAAGATCATCTTGTCCAGTGCACGGACAGCATCTTCCAGCATTTCCATTTTCGCTTCTTCCTCTTCAGGTGCAAAAGGGGAAAGGACATACTGTGCCATACCGCCGGGACCGAAGTTTCGACCGATACCGCAGCGGAGACGCCAGAATTCCGTTGTTCCCAAATGCTCGATGATCGAAGCGACACCATTGTGCCCTCCCGGACCACCGCCACGTCGCAAATGAATGCGTCCGACCGGAAAGTTATACTCATCCACAATCACGACAATCCGGCTGATGGGGACGTTGTACATCTCTTGCGCGCTGGCGACTGCTTCACCGGAGTTGTTCATATAGAGCGTGGGCAGGATGACAGCAATGCGTTTCCCTTTGAAGGTAAAGAGACACTCCATCCAGCCGTCGCGTTTCTGGAAGTCGAAACAGTGGTGCTGGAAAGCAAAGACCTTAGCGACAGACCATCCGATATTGTGTCGGGTGCCTTCGTACTCCGGACCGGGATTACCCAGACCAACGATCATCCAGTCTACCTTCGGTCCCCGTCGTCGTTGTTTTTGCTTTCCTTTCATAGGCTGTTTTCGGCGTTGTTGTTGATTTCCATCACTCCGAAGCGGTGGCTGTTCCTTGCTGCGTTTCCCCTTCACTTTCCTCAGCCCCTGATACTTCAGCCTCCTTTGCAGGCGCAATAATGGTAACGATCACCTCTTCTGGATCGTTGAGGATTTCAATATTTGGCAAGGTGAGATCTGCAACACTGATGCTGTCGCCAATTTTCAGTTCTGAAATGTCGATCTCAATGTGATCGGGGATGTTCGTTGGTAAACATTCGATTTCCAGCTTCGACACAGCCTGCTGCAGGATTCCTCCGACTTTCGTTCCAGGCGCTTCGCCCACTAAGGTTACTGGTACTTCAACCGTGATTTTATGTCCTTCCGTTAGCAACTGAAAATCAAAATGCACAATTCGGTCGGTGATAGGATCGAGTTGAAAGTCTTTTAAGATGCAGGTTTGATCAGGTTGCCCGTCGATTTTCAGCGTTACGGTATGGAAGTGTTGGGTGTAGACTAAGGGCCAGAGGGATTGTTCTCGAACTGCGATTGGAATTCCCTCTTTTCCCTCGCCGTAAACAATGCCAGGAACCATTCCTTTGCGCCGCAGGGCTTTAGCGTGTTGCTTCCCGGTGTTTCGCTCAACCGCTTCGATTACCACATCGCTCATAGTATTTTCTCCCTTGTTGTGCTTTATTTGGACTGTTCTCAAAAGTCGGTAATTTCAAAAAGTGAGCTAATGGAACGATTGTTATGCGTTCGGATTATAGCTTCGGCAAAAATTTTTGCAATGCTACACACTTCGATTTTTTCTGAAGAGCGCTGGAGCGGAATCGTGTCAGAAACGAACAGCTTTTCAATAGGGGCATTTTCGATCCGCTCGATAGCATTGCCAGAGAATACCGGATGCGTACAGATACCGTAGATTTGTTGGGCTCCCGCTTCTTTCAGCGCCGTAACACAGCTCACGAAGGTACCACCGGTATCGATTAAGTCATCGACGATGATTACTGTTTTGCCAGCCGGATCTCCAATGATATGAAGTACTTCCGCAACGTTCGGCTGAGGTCGCCGTTTGTCGATCAGCAGCAAATCCGCTTTGAGGCGTTTAGCATAAGCGCGTGCTAATTTGACTCCGCCGACGTCGGGAGCTGCAATCGCTAAGGTCGATGGATCCAGTTCCAGCTCCAGTACTCGTCGCAGGAAGACCGTCGAGGCGTACAGGTGATCCAGTGGAATGTCAAAAAAGCCCTGAAGCTGGGGAGCGTGAAGATCCATTGTGATGACCCGGTCAGCGCCAGCAGTTGTCAGCAGGTTGGCGACCAGTTTGGCTGAAATTGCAACTCTCGGTTGATCTTTCCGATCCTGCCGGGCATAGCCGAAGTAAGGGATCACCGCCGTAATCCGACTGGCTGAAGCGCGGCGAGCAGCATCAATCAACAGCAGCAACTCCATCAAATTGTCTGCCGGAGCAAAGGTGGATTGAACGATGAATAAATCCACACCTCGAATGTTTTCTTCGTATTTCACCCAGATTTCACCATCGCTGAAGTTCCGGATGCTGACAGCCGCCAATTCCATATCCAGATGGTGGGCAATTTTCTGCCCCAATGCTGGGTGGGAGCGCCCCGTTACAATCTTCAGCATACCTTCATTGACGGTTAACTATCCCCTTCGCCCAAAATAAAAAAAAGCTGGGGCGGCAGGATTCGAACCTGCGAATGGCGGATCCAAAGTCCGCTGCCTTGCCGCTTGGCTACGCCCCAACACCTGCAAAAAGAACGGTAAGCCTTCTGATTAGAAAATGCCGCTTCTCGTGTACAGCAAAGGCGTTAACGTGCAACCAGCAGTGTTATTGCAGGTCGTCGAAAAGTTCTTCGATGATCGGGCGAATGGTATCCCAGGTAAAGCCGCGGCGTTGCAGGAATTGAATCAGTAGCTGCCGTTGTTTGGCAGCCGGTTTGTGTTGTAAAGCCCGGAGCTTGCGAAGCGCTGCTTCCCGCGCCAGATGGTGTTGGCGGGTGTCGTCTTCGAAAGGAGCAAGAGCAGCTTCAATCAGATGCTCGGCTATGCCGCGCCGGCGCAGTTCATATCGTACCCGGTAATAACCAGAAGGCTTCCGCTTGAGGTAACTGCGGGTGAATTCCTGCGCAAATTCCGCATCGTTCAGATAGCGGTAACGGTGCAAAAATGCGATGACCTGATCAATAACCGATGCCTCGAATCCCTTTTTACTCAGATGTTGTCGGACCTGATATTCTGTCCGCGCTTTGTAACCCACATAGTGAAGCGCAGCTTCCTGGGCACGGTAGTATTCGGAAAGATAGTGTAATGTCTCGAGATCTGCTGCTCCGATTTGCTTGCCGACCCACAATTGCTGTTGTAAGATTACGGTTTTCGGTAACTCGATGACGCTGCCATCACTCAAATAAACCTTTTGCCACTGCGGTTTGCCCTTTCGAGGACCGATCTCCTGGACATGCGGCATAGCGTTGATACAGGGCGTTACTCCGAAGTAGTTGCTGGTTCTGGCGCAATACCTAACTTTTCCCGGACCTGCCGCTCAAGGCGTTCCAGGACTTCTGGCTGTTCATTGACCAGCGTTTTAAATCCGTCGCGTCCCTGGACGCGTTCCTCTTCAAAAGTAAACCACGACCCACTGCGGGTGATAATGCCCAGTTCAATGGCTAGATCCACCAGGTCCGAGATTTTCGAAATGCCCTCGTTGTAGTAGATGTCGAACTCCGCTTCTTTGAATGGAGGCGCTACCTTGTTCTTCACGATCTTTGCCCTGACGCGATTTCCGATGATTTCTTTGTTTGCACCTTTGATTGGTTCTTTGCGTCGTATATCAATACGAACAGAAGCATAGAATTTTAAGGCATTCCCACCAGTCGTGACTTCGGGATTGCCGTAGGTAATGCCAATTTTCGATCGCAACTGATTGGTAAAAATCACAGCGGTTCGGGAGCGACCAATGGCGGCGTTCAACTTCCGCATCGCCTGTGACATTAGCCGGGCGTGGGCACCCATCGTAGCATCACCCATCTCCCCTTCAATCTCTGCTCTTGGAGTTAAGGCAGCAACGGAGTCGATAACGATGACGTCAACGGCGTTGCTCCGTACCAGCGTTTCCACAATCTCTAAAGCCTGTTCGCCAAATTCTGGCTGCGAAAGCAGCAGAGCATTCAAATCCACACCCAGTCGCTGCGCATATCGGATATCCAGCGCATGTTCTGTGTCGATAAAAGCAGCATAGCCACCGGCTTTCTGCGCTTCGGCAATAACGTGAAGACAAACGGTTGTTTTCCCGGAGGATTCCGGTCCAAAGATCTCCGTGATGCGACCTCGGGGAACACCGCCAATGCCTATGGCATAGTCCAGTGATAAGCAACCGGTAGAGATTGCTTCAACGGGCGCAAAGGCTTGATCCGTGAGACGCATAATGGAGCCTTTGCCATACTGTCTTTCAATTTGTTTGATCGCCTCTTGCAGTGCCCGCTGGCGAGCTTGCTGTTCATTCGCTTGATTCGCTGCCATCTCCTTTGCCATCGGAAAACTCCTGTAATGTGACTTGTTGCTGGTTATCCGCTACAACGATTATTCGCGCGCGAAAATTGCACGCCTATATTCCACACCTCTCTGCCTCTTTCACAACGCACCCTCTGCAGCGAACCGAAAGCTTCTCTGGCTCAAATCAAAGTAACACGCAAGGGGCAGATTAACCCTCTTGCGATTCAGCCGGTGTCGCTTCGTTTTCTGCTTCCGGTGCTGGCTTCGGCTTCGATTTCTGGTATTTCTTTTGCTTTTTCTCCAGAATCCGCTGAACGCGTTGAGCAACAACTTCTCGATGGCGGGCAACTGCCTGCTCGATTTCTTCGGCTGGAACGCCTTTGCGCTCCAGATGAAGTCGTAATAGAATGCCTTGGGTGCTGAGCAGGTGTCGAACGATGTCTGTTGGTTGGGCACCAACTCGGAGCCAGTACAGGGCACGTTCTTCGTTGATAACAATGGTCGATGGTGTTGTCATCGGATCATAGTAGCCGATGCGTTCGATAAATCTGCCGTCCCGTCGGGCTCGGGAATCGACGGCAACGATATCGTAAAAAGGTCGGAATTTGCGTCCCCGTCGTCTCAATCGCAGTTTGACCATCGTTCATCCCCTTTGTTGTTGTTTAAAATCCTCGCAGTTTATTGCGTTTTTTCTTTTTCTTCATTCGTGGTGCTGGTGCCCCGCCGTGCATAAGTGCAGCCGGATCCATTTGCCCTGGGGGCGGTGCCAATCGTTTGCCGAAACGCTTCTGGTTTTTCGAGATCTGCCGCATCAATTTCCGCATTTCCTGATACTGCTGGATGAGCTGATTAACCTCTTCCAGCGTTGTTCCACTTCCCCGCGCAATGCGGCGTCGGCGGGAGGCATTCTGCAGCAATTCGGGTTTCTGGCGCTCTTGCCGGGTCATTGAGTTGATGATGGCTTCGACCCGTTTGAGCGCGGAATCTTCAATCTGCACATCGCGCAGCATACTGCTCATTCCGGGAATGAGAGTAATCAGATCTCGCAAAGGACCCATCCGCTTGATAATTCGCAATTGCTTGCGCAAATCCTCGAAGGTAAATTCGTCTTTAAGAAGTTTTTCTTCTAACCGGCGAGCTTCTTCCTCATCGATTTCCCGCTGGGCTTTCTCCACCAGGGTCAGCACATCTCCCATTCCCAGAATTCGGGAAGCGATCCGGTCAGGGTGGAACAGCTCCAGCGCATCAAGAGATTCCCCGACGGAGACAAACTTAATGGGTTTCCGAACCACGGCTTTGACGGACAGGGCAGCCCCGCCGCGAGTGTCGCCGTCTAATTTCGTAAGCACAACGCCGGTGAAGTCCAATCGTTCGTTGAACGCCTTAGCAGTATTGACAGCATCCTGCCCGATCATCGCATCGCAGACAAAGAGGATCTCCTGAGGGGAAACCGCCTCCTTGATCGCGGCAACTTCTTGCATCATTGCTTCATCGATGCTGAGTCGTCCAGCGGTGTCAATGATCACAACGTTTCGTCCCTGTTTCCGGGCAAAGCGTACCCCTTCCTCTGCTAAGGCAACCGGCGAGAGCCCTTCCTGATAGAAAACAGGCGTTTCTGCTTGCTGTCCTAAGAGTTGAAGCTGTTCAATGGCAGCAGGTCGGTAGATATCCGCGGCAACTAACAGGGGAAGGAGCTTCTTCTCCTTCCGAAGATACTGTGCCAGTTTCGCAGCAAAGGTTGTTTTTCCAGATCCCTGAAGTCCCGCAATGAGGATCACGGTTGGAGGAATCGGAGCCAGTTGCAACTGTGCGTGCTCCGCCCCCATTAACTTCACCATTTCGTCGTAAATCAGCTTGATGAAGAACTGTTCAGGGCGTACTTTCCCCCGAACTTTAAGCCCAATTGCCTCTTTCTTGACGTCTTCAATAAATTGCTTCACAACGGTGAAGTGAACATCTGCCTCCAGCAGAGCCCGGCGAACCTCTCGCAAGGCTTCTTCAATATTGGATTCAGTGATGGTATCTAAGCCCCGAACCTTTCGGATCGCCTGCTCAATTTTTTGCTGTAGAGTCTCAAACACGCGGCTGCCCCGCTTTGGTTCGACACACGATCGTAGCCTTTTTCAGTTCGAGCCAAGGACGTTTTGGCAATGAGAGAATTTTAAAAAAACAAAAAGGCAACCTTAATGGCTGCCTTTCCAGAAATTGCTGCTGTAACACAGGGGATTTAACTAATGTCCCGTGCCACAAATGGCAAAAGTGCCAGATGCCGAGCCCGCTTGATTGCCTCTGCGATACGCCGCTGCTGATAAGCGGTAACGCCAGTGATGCGACGTGGCAGAATCTTGCCCTGGTCGTTGATAAACTCTTCCAGCAGATCGACATCCAGGTAATCGACGAACTTGGAGGATCCCAGAGGATTGGGGCGTCGCCGACCACGGTTGCGATCGCCATAAATGGTCATTAAAGGAATTTGACTCATCCTTGCTCCTCAGTTGTTTGTTGTTGGGACTGTTGTTGCTTTCGCTGCTCTTGAATCTTGCGTGATTTTTCTAATCGCTTCTTGAAGCGATCCACCCGACCAGCCGTATCAACCAATACCTGCTTACCGGTAAAAAAGGGATGGCTTTTGGAGTCAATTTCTAACACCAATCGATCTTTGGGATAACACGATCGAGTTTTAAAGACTGTTCCGTCTGTCATCACAACTTCGATAGTGTGATATCGTGGATGAATGCCTTTCTTCATAGCGCTACACCCTTTTATTGCTGCTTTACAAATTTGCGGCTATTGCGTCGATTTCCGATAGGTCTTTGACTTTAACCATTTTCTTCCGCAGGCGAATGGTGCCTTTCGGGGAACGGTACGGCTTGATCACCATTACATTCATAATGCCGGGTCCCGCTTCCCGCTTTTGCTTGCTCTTTAATACCTTGGCAAAAAACGATTGATCTTTTCCCATCGTACCAGTGTTGCTTTAACCGTTGGACAAATTTTTGCAAACTGCAAAAATACGAAATTTTACGGA
Organism: Candidatus Kapaibacterium sp.; assembly: GCA_015490805.1. GTDB lineage: Bacteria > Bacteroidota > Ignavibacteria > Kapaibacteriales > WFXC01 > WFXC01. The sequence continues at coordinate 77,817 of WFXC01000016.1, read as the reverse complement.
AATACACCCAGTTGCATATACGCCAGTGCAACTTTATCGATGCCAGAGACGTATGCAGCGGTCCGGAAATTTTCGATTTCAGGATTTGCATTCCAGTAGCTCTTGATTTCGTGGTATGCAAAAATCATCGTTTCTTCCAGTCCTGAGTAAACCAGATCCTGCTCTTCAGCTCCCCGAATCAGGAGGTTGCGTTCAATTTGCGAAAACTGCTTGCCAACCAGCCGTTCGATTGAGTCCACCAGCCGGGTATTGACCGCTTCGTCAAAACGCTTTCCCATTCGTCCAAAGCGGATGTGGGAGATATTCTTGAGCCATTCAAAGTACGATACCGTGACACCGCCAGCATTCAAGTAGAGATCGGGAATGATCAGAATGCCACGTTTCTCTAAGATTTCCTCTGCCTGACTGGTCACAGGACCGTTAGCAGCTTCAGCAATAATTTTTGCCTGCACGTACTCGGCGTTTTCTACCGTGATCTGATTTTCCAGGGCGGCAGGCACCAGAATGTCGCAGGGGAAGGTAAGCAGCCGGTTCCCGTTTTTGTATGTTTTCGCTTTGGGATAACCCGTGATGGAGCCCGTTTCCTGGCGCCAGCGCTGGACATCTTCAACGTCCAGCCCTTTTGGATTATAGATTGCGCCGTCATACTCGATGATTCCCACGATAATCCCACCGCCTTCCTGGATGAACTTTGCTGCGTGGTAGCCTACGTTGCCGAATCCCTGAACAATGACCGTTTTACCCTCAATGCCGGGCAAGATTCCGTAGCGTTTCAGCAGATCCGTATCGCGAAGTGCTTCTCGGAGGCCATAGTAGACGCCCAATCCAGTGGCTTCCCGTCGTCCCCGCACCCCACCTTGATTGATGGGTTTTCCAGTGACGCACGCCAGTGCATTGATATCGCTGCCGCCGGTGAGCATCATATACGTATCGGCGATCCACGCCATTTCCCGCTCTCCAGTGCCATAGTCGGGTGCTGGCACGTCGACCGCAGGACCAATGAAGTGTTTGTGAAGTAACTGCGTTGTATACCGTCGGGTAATCCGCTCCAATTCGGTCACCGAATAGTTGCGCGGGTTTATCTTGACACCGCCTTTTGCACCGCCAAAGGGCACGTGCACAATAGCGCATTTGAAAGTCATCAGCGCTGCTAAGGCTTCCACTTCATCTTGATCCACTAACTCGCTAAACCGAATGCCTCCTTTCGTTGGCAATCGATGATGGCTATGCTCTACCCGGTAAGCGTGTACTACCTCAATATTTCCGTCGTCGCGACGCAGTGGAAAGTGGAACGAATACACAGCGTTGCATTCTCGAATCTGCTTCAGCAAGCCAGCAGGGTATTCTTTCAGCAGGTGATTTGCAGCACGATTGAAGTAGATCGAAACCGATTTGAAAAACGGAATAACATCCTTTTTTCGCCGCGAGCTTGTCCGGCGCTGCTTGACGACATCCTTTGCAACTGCCATTTCCTTCTGCGTCCTTTCGTCTGTTGTTGCTACTTGTTATCCAGCTTTATTTGTCCAGCGTCCCACGCAATGCCTGTTCACGTTCAATGGCTTCAAACAGCGCTTTGAAATTGCCTTTACCAAAGGACTGCGCGCCTTTGCGCTGGATGATTTCAAAAAAGAGCGTGGGACGATCCACCAAGGTTCGGGTGAAAATCTGGAGCAAGTATCCTTGGTCATCGCGATCCACCAAGATGCGCAACCGTCGGATAGTGTCTACCGCTTCATCAATTGCTCCTACCCGGCTAGGCAAAGTATCATAGTATGCGTCCGGGGTGTCCATAAACTCAATGCCGTTGGCACGCAGTTTTTCAACCGTTGTCACGATGTCGTTGGTTAACAATGCGATGTGCTGAACTCCTGGACCTTCGTTGAACTCCACAAACTCTTCAATTTGAGATTTTTTCTTGCCTTCTGCTGGTTCGTTGATGGGGAATTTGATCAGCAAATTATCGTTGGCAACCACCGTAGATCGCAAAGCGGTGTACTCCGTCGAAATGTCCTTGTCATCAAATGACACAAACCGTTTGAAGCCAAAAACCCGGTTGTAAAAGTTGACCATTTCTTCCATCTGATTCCATCCCATATTGCCAACAATGTGGTCAATACGGACAAAGCCAACCGGATCAGCAATTGGATCTTTGTCGACGCCCTGAAAACCAGGAAGGAAAACACCCTGATAGTCTCCTTTTTCAATGAAGCTGTGCACGATATCTCCATATGCCCTAACGGTTGCAATCTTTACTTGCCCATTCTCATCCTCAACTACGTGGGGCTCTACCACACTCTCAGCGCCACGCGCAGTGGTTGTTTCATACGCTTTTTCAGCATCATCAACTAAGAATGCGATGTCACGTACCCCATCACCGTGCTTTTGCAAAAATTCATAGATGGGACTATTGGAGTGATACGGTGCGGTGAGTACAAAAACGACTTCATTCTGCCGGAGCGCATACGAAGTGGAGTTGCGATTACCCGTTTCCAGACCACTGTAGGCAAACCATTCAAAACCGAAACCACGGCGGTAGAAATAGGCTGCCTGTTTGGCGTTGCCGACAAAAAACTCCACATGATGAATCCCGAGGATTTTGAATGGTTGCTGTGCCTGTTGTTGCAGGGTTTCCGGGGATTGGACTTCCATTGGATGCTCCTTTTAATTGTTCGACAAGAGTTTTGAGTTTTATCCTATTGTGTGTTGGTCTGAAGCGACTTCCATAACGTTGCTTTCTTTGCAACCGGTATTATCAAACTTCAAAATTACGCAAAACTGTTGCATTGGCTGTTTCCTTTCATCAAAGTTTTTGTAATGGTTCAGCATTGGTGATTAAAATTCGCACTTTGCGCTGCTCAGGACCGGCATCGGGGGTTACTGATCCAGCAATTTTCCAGCGAATATGATCAGCAAATGTCTTCCATTGTGGATCTTTGGACAGTATCTGTTGCAGGAAACGAAGGACAAAGTATGCTCGCAGACGCGCTAGGAGCGTCGGGGTCAAGGGCATTTTTGGGGTTACAAAAAGGTTGTGGTGTTCGTCCCATATCTCGACGCCAATGTAGCGGGCGTGTTCTGGAATTTCCTTTGGACTTGCATATCCTTCCACGATGATAAGAAGATCAGATTTCTGGCTTTGACACGGGTCATTGGCAGCCTGGAGTGCTTGCTGAAGTTGGTCCCGAAAAATGTCCAGTTGTTTCTGGACAATTTGAGCGTAAAGGTCATAGCTACTGTCCGGATAAGCAACAGCAGCGTGTTTGGAAGATAAGAGATTCATCTCCAGCAAGAGTCGGAGATCCCGGAGGTTGCGCAAGGTTGTAAGCTTATGGTAACCGGGAACAAAATAGGGAATATCGACGGTAAATGGGAACGTGGGCTCTGGTGTTGGAAAGGGAGGGACCGTAAAATCAGCTCGAATAACCGTCGGTTGAAGGGTACACGGTGTTGTCACGTCAATGATGATGGGGTCTCCTGAGTAACAGGGATTTTCGTACACCAATTGATATTGCCGTCGCGCTGGCAATTGGAGCTGAAAGCGGCCATCAGATTGGACAGCAGTTTCGGCAAAGCGGCGGTGGTGATGGTCGATGGCAACAATCCGCTCGCGGGAATGCATTCCGGGATCTGAAAAGACGGTTCCAATAACCTGAACTGGTGGGCAGAGGGGAAAAGCATAGAGATCAAACCCGCCACATCCTCCCGGTCGGTTAGAGCTCAGCAGCAGTGAATCTCCCCACAGTTGAGGGGTTATTTCATCGCTGTTGGTGTTGATGGGAAAAGGAAGCAACTCGGGGGCGCTCCATTGTCCTGCACCGGTTGGGGTTGCGCGTACAATATCAAAAGTCCGTTGCGCACTCATTGCCTGGGTTGCAAAGTAGAGCGTTCCGTCACGGTCGATGACTGGGGACATTTCATCCCACCGTGAATTGAGTTCTCGAAGCGGTTGCGGAATGGACCACAGGCTATCGCTTAACCGGAAAGCGATGTAAAGGTCCAGCCCTCCCTGACCCTGGGGACGGTCGGAAACGAACAAGAGATACGAGCCATCAGGAGCAATGGCAGGGTATCCATCCCAGTAGGGGGAATTTAATACGGTCAGCGGCCGGGGTTTCGACCATTGTCCTGCAGATCCGGAAACAACAAACAGATCAAAATTGCCTTCAGAGACGGGAGCCGCGAAAAAGACATTGGTGATCCCATTAGCCGAATCATAAAAGTACGTGGCGCCAGCTCCGCCGCCATAGTGGTTAACCGGCGGTTCCTGAACTACGGCTGGCTCTGCCCAGCCGTCCCGGTATTGGGTCGATGTAAGAAAAATTGGCTGGTCGTTGTCCAGCTCTATGGTGGTGCTATCTGTTTCAACGATGGCGGAGCGATCCGATGTAAAGATCAGTACGTTGGAAGCGTATGGGAGCGGTGCCAGATCATCCGCAGGTGAGTTCAGTGATGCGAGATTTCCTGTTGCGCTCAGGTTTTCACAGCGAGGAGCAGAGGCACAGGCAGCCAGAGTAAGAGACAACAGGCAGAGGGGAAGCCATTGCCACCCCCTTTTCCAGCACTGCATTTGCCACAATTTGCCGTTCAAGATTAACAGCCTTTTGGAATCGAACAAAAAGAAAAGCGCCTCCCACCAACCGAGGCGCTTTCCGGCTGTGACCCCTACGGGACTCGAACCCGTATCGCCGCCTTGAAAGAGCGGTGTCCTAACCATTAGACGAAGGGGCCACCATTTTTGAAAATCAGGCTTTGTAACGAACAACCCGCGAATATAGTTTGCATCCTGTTTCTCTACAGCCTGACGATTTTCTTTCTCCATCCGTCAATTGGAAACAAGCAAAGGAATAGAGGATGCAGCAATGCCAATTCCAGAAGACATTGTCGAGTTGGTGCGTTCCCAGGCGGATATTGTCGAAATCATTGGAGAATTTGTTCCGCTTCGCCGCCGGGGGCGTTCCTATGTCGCTTTGTGCCCGTTTCACAAGGAGCGAACACCCTCTTTTTCGGTCTCGCCAGAGCGTGGCATTTTTAAGTGTTTCGGTTGTGGAAAAGGAGGGAATGTTTTCACGTTCTTGATGGAATATCACGGGATTTCGTTTACCGAAGCAGTCCGGATGGTTGCACACCGAATAGGGATCGACATTCCGGAGCAACAGGCACAGGATGCACCGATTCGGAGTGAGAAGGAACAGTTGTATCGAGTACTGCGGGCAGCGACGGATTTTTTTGTACAGCAACTACATTCTCCGGCTGGACAGGCAGCGCGGCTATATCTGGAACGCCGCGGGATTCGGAAACAGATCATCGAACAGTTCCAGTTGGGCTATGCACCTGCTGGGTGGGACACGCTGCAAATCACGCTCCGGCAACAGGGCTTTTCGCCTGAGCTCCTTGCTAAGGCAGGGCTGGTAGTTGAAACGGAAAAATCTACGTACGATCGTTTCCGCCATCGCCTGATCTTCCCTATTTTCCACTCTTTTGGGCAGGTTGTGGGATTCGGCGCTCGCCGCCTCCGGGAAGAGGATACGCCAAAGTATTTGAATTCTCCACAAACGATGGTGTACGACAAAAGTCAAGTGCTTTATGGACTGTATCAAGCACGGGATGCAATTCGCCGGGAACAAACAGCGGTGATTGTGGAGGGTTATATGGACGTGTTAGCGCTGGTACAGGCTGGCATTCCCAATGTCGTTGCCGCGTGCGGTACTGCACTCACGGCACAGCATCTACGTATGCTGAAACGGTATGCGCCAGCCATTGCATTACTCTATGATCAGGATGAGGCGGGGCAGCAGGCGGCTGTTCGAGCGGTTGAACTTGCTTTTGCAACCGGAATCGACGTATTTGTCGTGCAACTGCCTGAAGGAGAAGACCCCGATAGCTTTGTTCGCCGCTTCTCTGTCGAAGAATTGCGACGGCGCATTGACGAAGCAGCGGATGGTTTGGCTTTCCTGCTCCATCATTTGCACCGACAGGGACGAATGGCAACGCCGGTACAGCAGGCGCAGGCAGTGAAGTATCTGGTCGAAGTAATTGCGCAGATACCTGATCCGTTGCAGCAGGATTTTACGATTCGCCAGTTAGCCCAGCACCTTCGCTTTCCAGAAGCACGATTGTATCAGATACTGCAGCAGCTTCGACGGAAACGGCGACCATCGGCAGCTTCTGCTGCTACTCTGTCATCTACACAACCAGAACCAACACCGTCGGCTGATGAATCGACCGATTTGTTACCCGAAGAGGAAACCATCTTTCGGATCCTTCTTCGGCATCCGGAAGGCATAGCTTCAGCCATTGGGCGTCAAATTGTGAAAGAGGAGCTGTTTATCAGCGGCGCAGCTCGGACTTTATTTCAGGTGCTGCACCGCCGGGCACAGCCAGATGGGGAATGGATTCACGGTATTTTGCAGGACGAGACGATTCCGGAATCAATACGAACGCTGCTGGCAGGACTGCTGGTGGACCCGGAAACTCCCAGCGATCGGTGGCGCGCTTATGAAGTGCGGATTGAAGTGGATGAGCGGGTAGCATTTCGGGATAGTGTTCGACGACTCCAGCTTCGACGACTCCAGCAGCAGCAAGAACAGCTCAAACAACAGTTGGCGGGAGCGGATGATGCCGAGATGGTGCGGCTGTTGCAGCAGCTCCAGCAGGTACGGGAGCAAATAGCCGCTCTGCAGCAGTCGGAATAAAAGTTCGAACAGATTCTGGCGGACTAATGCAACCTTTTGTCCGTCTGAGAGGGTGATTTGTACAAAAACCTGTTGCACTATATGGACACGACGGCTGAGAGTCTTCAGTATCGCGTCGCCGATTTCCTTCGACAATATCCGCCCTTTTCTGCTCTGGAGGAAGAAGATTTACTCCAGTTAGCGCTCCATTGTCGCATTCGTTTTGTTCCTGAAGGAGCTTATGTGTTCCGGGAAGGCGAACAACCATCGGAAGATTTTTTTGTGGTTCAGAAGGGGCTTATCGAGCTTTTGAAAACAGTGGGCGATCAGGAACAGTTGGTAGAAATCTGCGATGAAGGCGATCTATTTGGGGTCACCGCTCTATTAGCCGGTACAGAGTATGGCTTGAGCGCGCGGGCTCGGGAAGATACGCTATTGTACGCCATTCCGTGGCACCAGTTTCAGCCATTGATTGAACGCTATAACGATGTTGCCCTGTTTTTTGCCGCTGGCTTCGCCGCTGGAATGCAAGTGCTGCGACGATTGGTTAGAGAACCTGCTGCTGGCGAGACGCTGGAACTGATCCAGAACGATCAGCCAGTGGCACTGCTGCCGATCGAGGGAGTTGAACTGCATCCCCGGCGAGCGCCGGTGACCGTGACGACCGAGACCTCCATTGCTGCCGCCGCCCGCTTGATGACAGAGCAGGATGTGGGATCGGTGATTATTGCGGATGAGCATCGTCGCCCGCTGGGCATTGTGACCGACACAGATTTGCGGCGATATGTTGCGACAGGGGAAGTACCGGTAGAAGCAGCGATTGCCCGTATTATGCATTCTCCTGTTGTGACGGTGCCGCCCGGTATTTCCGCCGCCGATGCTCTGATCCTGATGATGCAGCACCGCATTCGCCATCTGTGTGTGACGGCTGATGGAACGGACCGTAGTCCTGCTCTTGGGATGATCTCCGAGCGGGATTTGTTCTTACGAATGGGTAACAGTCCAGCCGTGCTGGTGAAAGAGATGGTGCGGGCGCGGGACGTTGACACGCTGGCGGCAACCCGGGATCGTGCCGAAGAGCTCTTGCAGTTTTACATCGAGCACGGCGTTAATATTGCTTTTGTGACGAATGTAATGACCCATATCAATGATGCGTTGATCCAGCGGGCGGTGCAGCTGGTGCAACAACAGTTGCGTTCTGAAGGACACGAAGCGCCACTCCCCTTTTGCTGGCTTTCAATGGGGAGTGAAGGACGGAAGGAACAAATGCTGCGAACCGACCTGGATAATGCGCTAGTGTATGCGGACCCTCAATCAAAGGAAGAAGAGGGCTATGCAAGGGAATATTTTTTACTCTTTGCAGAGCGAGTCATTGATATTCTGACGCAGTGTGGATTTGCCCTGTGTCCCGGCGGAATGATGGCAAATAACCCGACGTGGTGTCAACCGCTATCGGTATGGAAAAAATATTTCTGGCGATGGATGACTGAGCCAGATGAGAAGGCGGTTATGCATACCACGATCTTTTTTGACCTGCGCCCGGTCGCTGGTGACACCCGGTTAGCAGAGGCTTTGTATGATACCATCCGTACGGGCGAAGAGGAGGAGCCGGCGTATTTAATTTTCCTGGCAAAAAATGCTTTACAGAATCCTCCGCCGTTGAGTTTCTTCCGCAATTTTATCCTGGAGCGGAGCGGGGAGCACAAGGATCGGTTTGATATTAAACTCCGGGCAATGATGCCACTGGCAGATGCCGCCAGGGTGTTAACCATTGATGCTGGCGCTGTGCATATTACCAATACAATGGAGCGATTCCAGGCGGCTGGAGAACGGGAACCGGCGAATCGCCAATTGTACAACGAAGCGGCAGAAGCGTATGGGCTCTATCTTCGACTGCGGACGCGCACGGGTTTGCGGCATCATAATTCAGGGCGATACATCGATCCCCGGGAACTTTCAAAAATTGAGCGGCAGACGTTGCGAAATTCTTTCACCGTCATCGAAGAGGTGCAGAAAGTTCTGGAAGTTCGCTACCAGTTAGACTACCTTCGATAACACCGATGTTGGTGCATACCGAAGCCATTGTGTTGAGTACCCGCCGGTATCGAGAAAGCAGCCAGTTGGTGACGTTGTACACAGAAGCGTGTGGAAAGTGCTCGGTGGTCGCACCGCAGGCGCGACGATCTATAAAACGTTTTGGCAGTGCCCTCCAGCCGATGCGGTGTTCGTGGGTTGCTGTGTATAAAAAGCCGAATCGTACGCTGCACACGCTGGCGAAAGCAGAGCCCGTTTTGCCATTTCGGCAGATTTTAGCCTCTTACGATCGTATGAGCATCGGTTTTGCCATTGTGGAGGCAGTGTATCGGACCCAGCCAGCAGAAGAGCCCAATCCTTCATTGTATCAAACGCTCAAGCAAGGATTGCACTATCTCAACGAAATGTCACAGAATTTCTTTGCTCTCTACTGCTGGATGATGCTTCAGGTAAGCAAGCTCAGCGGTTTCGCGATCGAATTGTTTATGGATCTTACGGCTGGACACCCCATAGGGAACTTTGAATCTTCAGTGTTGTTTTCCGTCGACCGCGGATGTCCGCTCCGCCCATCCAGCATTCCTACCAGTGTCGTCGTACGGCTGGAGCAGCCAGCACTTTCTTTCCTGCAGCAGGTTGCCCAAGCATCTTGTGAGCAACTGGAGCGCGTTGCGCCGCTACAACAGGTAGCATATCGACAACAGATTCTTCGACTTTTCGATCGGTTTTATCGGTATCACTTTGGAACACCCGTGATTTCTGATGTTACCCGGACGATGCTCAATGGTGGTGTGGTAGAGCCAGTGAGTCGGCAATGATCGCAGATCTTTTGCTGACATTCTTTCTGGTCTTTTTAAATGGGTTCTTTGTTGCCGCTGAATTTGCTCTGGTGAAGGTACGACACTCCCAGTTGAAAGTTCGTACGCGGCAGGGACAGAAGGTTGCACGGCTGGCACTTCACCTGGTTGATCATCTGGATGCGTATTTATCAGCAACACAATTAGGGATCACGATCGCCAGTATCGGTCTGGGATGGATTGGTGAAAGCGTTGTTGCGGACATGATCGCTACGGTGTTAGAAGCGCTTGGTATTGGAGTTGATCCGCAACTGGTTCATCAGATTTCTTTGCCGCTGGCGTTTGGCGTCATCACTTTTCTGCACATTACCTTAGGAGAACTGTTCCCAAAGTCCCTGGCGATTCGGTTCCCAGAATCGGTCACGCTGGGAGTTGCCTATCCGATGCGGTTTTTCTATATCGTGTTGTATCCCTTTATTGTGGTACTCAATGGTTTTGCGAACTGGATACTCCGAGTAGTCGGATTGGAATCCAGTGTGGAGCACGGCGTTCATAGTCCGGAAGAGTTACAGTATGTGCTGGAACAATCAGTTGAGAAGACAGCGACTGATCCTATTGTCCCTCAGTTGGTACGGAATGTGTTCCGCTTTGCCCGCTTAAGGGCGCATCACATTATGGTGCCACGAACGGAAGTTGTTGCAGTGGATATTACAATGTCGCTGGATACCATTCTGGAGTTGGTCGTGGAGGAAGGATATTCCCGCCTACCCGTTTATCGTGATACGCTGGATAACATCGTGGGTGTCCTGTACGTTAAAGACCTGCTGACTCTACTGCGTCATCCCCAGTTAATTGTACTAGAAGACATTTTGCGATCACCATTTTTTGTCCCTGAAACAATGGCGGTGTCTACACTATTACAAACCCTGCAGCAACACCAGGTGCATCTGGCTATTGTTCAGGATGAATTTGGAGGAATGGCGGGACTGGTTACGATGGAAGATGTGCTGGAGGCATTGGTTGGCGAAATTCGTGACGAGTACGATGAAGAAGAACCGGAAGTCGTTTCTCAGCCGGATGGCAGTTTTGTGGCGTGGGCAACGACTCCTATTCACGAACTGAACGCCATCCTTCCCCATCCCCTGCCGGAAAGCGATCGGTACGATACACTGGGTGGCTTGTTGATTTATCACTGTGAGCGGCTTCCAGAAAAGAACGAAAAAATTCAAATTGATGGGTATGAATTCACAGTGCTGGAGCGTTCGGATCGACGGCTGGAGAAAATCCGAATTCAACCATTATTCTTAGCAGATCATTCGTCTGAGTGAAAAAGTTCGTGAAGATTGTGGAATAAAAACGAGGCACAACACAATGAGACAGGCAACGTTGTCGATACCCCAGCAGGCGCTGCAACAAGCAGTGCGAGAATATATCCTCGGGATTTATCAATGGATGGTCGGAGGATTGTTGCTCACCGGCACTATTGCTGCTGTTGTGAGTAGCTCGCCTGCCCTGCTTTCTATTGTCTTGGGAAATCCCATCATCTTTTTTGGTTTGATCATTGGTGAGTTGGGTTTGGTCGTGTGGCTCTCTGTCCGTATTGACAGAATGTCAGTATCAGCAGCCAAAGTCGCTTTTCTGGGATATGCAGCGCTTAATGGGTTGACGCTTTCAGCGATCTTTGTGGCATTTACTGAGGAAAGCATAGCTGCTGCTTTCTTCTCCGCTGCAGGAATGTATGGTGTGATGGCGGTGTATGGGTATATCACAAAGCGGGATTTGAGTGGTATTGGGAGCTTTGCTTTGATGGGAGTTTTTGGAATTCTGATTGCTCTGGTAATCAATCTGTTTTTGCAAAGTAGTGCGTTGGACTTTGCTCTCTCCTTTATCGGCGTGGGGGTCTTTGCAATTTTGACAGCTTATGATATGCAGCGGCTGAAGCATTCGTATGTCGTTGGGGAAGAAGCAACGGCTGAAGGGAAGAAAAAAGCAATTCTGGGAGCACTGGCATTGTATCTGGATTTTATAAACCTCTTTCTGTTCCTGCTGCGGCTGCTCGGTGGAAATCGGGATTAATCCAATTCCCGCATCGTGTTGATGAATGGGCAATTTCGTCCATCATTTGACCGGTGGTGTTGTTGCGGGTGCTGCTGTTGGGTATGCAGCGAGTATTTATGCGCACCTGCCAGTCGCCGATTCGGCAGCGATTGGGCTGGTTTGTACGGTTGGTAGCTTACTGCCGGATATTGATTCACAGGAAAGCCGTCCAAATCAATTGCTTTTCCAGACGCTCAGTGCCGTGGCACCGGTTATTGTAGTACAGCGATTTTCGGCTCAGTTCCGATGGTCAACGCTGCTGCTTCTGGGTGCTGCGGCTTACGTGATTGTTGGATGGGGGCTGAGAGTCGTGTTTGCAAAGCTAACCGTCCACCGCGGGATCTTCCATAGCATTCCTATGGCAATTGTTGCCGGTGCAGTAACCTTTCTGTTAGCACCACCGCTGCTACCGCTGGAACGCCACTGGCTTGCTGCTGCTATGACCCTTGGCTACACGGTGCATCTGGTTATCGATGAGCTCTTTGCCTTCATCAATTTTGAAGGCGTGCGGCTCTCGCCAAAGGAATCGTTCGGCACAGCGCTCAAATTTGGGGCACCATCGATGATGGCAACGATTGCTACTTATCTTGTGATGGGAATGTTGCTCTATGAATGCTGGCGGATCGATCCGTTCAGTTCCCAGATCCTTTCGCTATTGCCATAGCATCTGTTGATTTGTTCTGTCCACGTTGCCATAGCCTGTTATGGTAGCACGACTTTCCGGACCCTGGAAGGAGGACTATACGCTCCGGAAAGAGAGCGTGCCCGGACGCGGTAGTAACACACAGACTGGCAAAGAATCGCTCGATCTACGAAGTGGCGGGTCTGGGGAGATAAAAGAGGGCTGATTGGTATAAAGCGGCGTCCATCAGCACTCCGCTCTACCAGGAGGCTGTGGATCGGAGGTGATTTGTAGGGATAGGAGAAAAATAGGGTGACAGCATTGGGTTCAACAGCTACTGAGTCGATCACGGGAGGTGGCGGTGGGGTATGCAGATACGTGTGTCCCTGGACACGAGGTGCGAAGGCAGAAAGGTTCCCGGCGCTATCCAGTGCAGCCAGTGTATACCAGTACGTTTGTCCCGGCAGAACGGTAGAGTCAATGTATACGGTTGTGTTTTTGGGTAACGGTTGCTGCGTCAGCCGCAGCGGTGGCAGTGTTGTGTCCTGGTAACGGAAGAGAAGGTATCCGTAGAGATCGGGGTCATACGGTGGTTGCCACCGGATGATCAGAGCATTCGGTTGTGCCTGGACACCAATGATCCACGGGGGATGAGGCGGTACAACGTCCGGGAGCCGAACAGCAATGGGAACACTCCAGCGACTCCGATTTCCCGCCCGGTCAACAGTTCGGACTCGGTACCAGAAGGTAGTACGACCGGCTTCGAGTGGCAACCGGTCGACAAAGCTCGTGTCCGTCAGCAGGGAGTCGGAAACGAGGGTGAATTCCCCGCGCTGGGGATCGATGCTCCGCACCACTTCATAAGCGTAGGCATCTTGCGACTTGCTGGGTTGCCATCGTAACGTGATGGTACCCACGGCTGGTGTTGCCTCAATGTTTGTCGGCGGTGCTGGCGGAATAGTGTCAGGTTGCGGAACGGCGTGTGGAAGGGAGAGATTGCTTTCGCGGCCGTATTGGTCGACGGCGGTTACGGCATAGACAATGTATTCAGCGCTGGTTTGCGGCTGATCTACAAAGAAAGTATCCCGAAGCGGCTGTGCGTTTATGCGCTGCTTTTGATCCTCCGTTGCCCATTCCCATCGGTACAGGTTGTAGCCAACGACTCGAGTGTCGGGGGATGGGTGCCATCGAACGAAGACTCGTCCTCCAATGGTTGTGGCAATGACCGCAAGAGGAGGAATAAGTGGACGGGCATCCATTGCTGCAACGATCACCGAATCGGAGGGAAGGCTGGTTCGGGACAGCAAGTCCACCGAGCGGACGCGGTACCAGTATCGAGTGCCCAGAGTGAGACCAGTGTCCAGATACAGGTATTGAATGGGCAGGTCGGGATTGAGCAGCAGGGCTCGCACCGGTTCCTGGGTCAGTTGCTCCCAGGTTTTTTGATCCTCTCGCCGGCGTTCGACGATATATCCCCAGATACCATTGGCACGAGCAGCGCGAATGTCCCACCGCAATTGAATGTGATTGCTATCTGCTGGCTCCGCTTTCAGTCCAGACGGCGGCAGTGGCAATCGTTCTCTATCCCAGCGGACGGAGCGTACTTCGCCGACAATTTTTCCTGCAACTTCAATTGCATAGTCGTACGCAAGGCCGCGCTGCACCGTGGAATCCACCCATACAGTACCAAAAACTCGATGGAGCAGAGGAAAATCGATCAACAGTGCAGTATTCAGGAGGTCCATAATGAAACGGCGAACGCTGTCTGGTAGATCCTGACGTTGCGCTTCAGCAATAAGCTGCTGCAGGGTGTCGGCGCCGGGATGACGGCGAATTTGAGTATCCCACTGCTCAAAAGGAAGAAGTCTCTGGACGCCAACGGGCTGGTAAACTTTTTCACCAGCAACGCGCCGCATAATCCGCCATACCGACGGCAGCGGATGATCGTGAGGGAGCGACCATCCTAAGGCAATGCCCTGCGGCGTGGCAAAGGTCCATAGCAAAAACGAACTTTCCTGTGGCTGCGCTTCCGTACGGCTCACCAGGAGCAACGCAAGCAGACAGATCCATAGGGCATTGAAGGCCCAAACAGCACCTCTTTTCTTTGACACACGCATCCAGCACTTCCTCATTAGCAGCCGTCCCTTTGTTGCTTCAGCCAGTGCTTGAGCAATCTTTTTACCGAGCGTTCTGATCTTCACGATCTGTGGGTTGGCAAGGTACAGGAACCCATCCTGCGGAAATACATCGGATACCCTGCAACTGAAATTCAACAGATCCAGAGACCACTTCTATTCGTATTCCTACGAGTCGATAGCTGTCGTGCGAATCATCCATCGTTGCAACGCTGGGAGTCAGGCTGATCGGGATGGTGAGAGAATGACCCGGCAGCAATGCTGCTGGAAGCTGGACTTGAAGTGTCGTGGTGAGGGCTGTCGTGTCTTTGTCCGATTCAACAAATTTCTGGATACGCAGTTGCAACGGTGTTCCCGGATAAATTGGTGCGGTGCCAGCATTCTGAAGCTGTACCCACGCGCTGGGTGCTCGAAGATCCGGCGGTGATTGCCACCGGAGTGCTAATCGGAGCGTTGTTTGTAAGGAGGCATATGGCAGCTTTACAACTCGCCACTTTGCAATTGGGTTGGGCAGTGCGTCTAAAAACGTCTGTGCCGCCGGGGAACTGGGTGTCCCGCTGGTTTTATAGATGCGGAATTCGTAAATACCGGACTGGAGGACAAAGCGATGGTGTCCATCGTCGATTCCAGCACTGGGAAGTTCAGCCGCAAACGGCTGGAAGTAGCTGGTATCCAGCAGAAATCTGGTGCCGATGGGTATTCCAAGAATCCGCACTTGCATCGTATCCTGCACCGGCAGCATCGGTGTACCGCGCCACCAGTATCGGCGACCCGTTCGCAGGTTTCGGATTTCCAGCCACCAGTCCCGTCCCGGATGGAGCGCATAGAATGCAAAGGCTTCGGTGCCAGTTCCTTCACGAACATCGATCTGGTCAATGGGGCGAGAAGTTGCCAGCACACCGATCCACGAGCCAACCAGTCCCTGTCGAACGATCCCGGCAGAGGGCAGGTAAATGGAAAACCGGGCAGCCAGCATCCGATCGGCAGTGCGGAACCAGATCGTATCCCGCCGTGGTAATGCGGCTGAGGGATTGGGTGATCGCATCGTGCCAGCGATCACCAGGCGGTACCACGAAGCGGGAGTTAGCGCAGCGTTTATCCACACACTGGATCTACCAATTTGTGGTGATAACCAAGCCGTGTCATTTCTCAGATTAGTGGCTAAATGCCAGGATTTGCGTACTGTTGTCCGGTCATCCTCCATCTCATCGAGCTGGAACTGGAGTGTGCTGCGGTCGATGTACCAGCAGCGAGTTGAGGCGCTGCCAGTGCAGGTATTGCTAATCGGTGCGCCAAAAACGACCGTGATCGTCGGCGTTGCCGGATCGGCTGCTGAGAATTCTGAAGCGGGATCGGTAAATCGGATGAAAGCCGGCGGTTGTTGCTGAGAGCGATTGTCTTCTGCCCAGTTATCCGCTTCATTTTCAAAGGTGCTGCAACTCCACCATCGTGCCTGATCCGTCAATGTTGAATTGTTCCCTCCGGACTTTGCCCATTCTCTGCCACCGGACGAAGCGCGAGCATAGTACCCATAACGGATCGAGGGTCGACTGCCGAGCCAGTTGGGAACTGCAAGGGTATGGCTGCCTGCGGTGATCTGTACCTTTGGGACGGAAAGTTCTCCTTCAAGAACGCTGCCAAAAGTAAAGCCAATGGCTGCTTGTTTGCATTTGTTCCCACCACACGGTGACCAGTGCTGCGACAACGTAACCGGAGGATTGTTGCGAATATGATCCCACGCCTGCGTTCCTTTCCAGCCCAGGGACCACCACCCGGAGTAATCGAAATTCACACTGGTGTTCAAAAATGCGCCAGCTTTTGCCCGTGCCCAGAAGGTTGAAGGGCGATTTTCCAGTTTGAGCGAATAGCGGAGACAGAGATCGGAGTTCAATGATAAGCCGGCGTGGAACGGTACGTGTCCAATTCCTGCTACGTGGAGCAGCGCACCGGCAACACCGGCGCCATGAATACTGCCGATGAACTGTCCTTCGGAGGGACATAACCGGAGGTACATTGTCGCTAAATCAAGATATGCCCGGGCAACGACATCGGTGCCCAGCAGATTCGTACCAAAGCTTTCATTCATATCCACCAGAATCCATCGACGCTGGAGGGGACCGATTTGCAGACACGGATTGCTGGGGGTAAAGGTTGTGCTAAATCCTGTGCCGATGCTGCTCAGATTCAGCAAATTAACCGTAACTGCGCCGCTCAGGCTGAGGAGCGGTACGTCGCTGGTATATCGGTACTGCGCTGCCAGCGTTCCAGATGCCAGCTTGATGGCAGGGAGTAGTTCTAAGTTCCCGTCCAGACCCAGTTGGAAAGAGCTGCCCAGGGCTAAGGAGGAAGTGAGTCGGAACAGATATGCCTGAAGGGAGGGATCAGCAAAGAGCAATCCTGCTCGAAGGAGCAAATCAATGGTGCGGTCAGGCACAATCGGCGGTGGGGAATTGAACCCGCTGCTGGTGATCAAGTGATGATTGAAGTTGTCAAGCCGCACATGCCAGCCAGCACCCAGTATACCACCGACCAGATGGAAAGCACCGGGGATAATGGGAACCCCGCCGGGGATGGCGGCTTCACCGCTCAGATACCAGAAACGGAACGGCGAGCTTCCCTTTGTGCTGCCGAAAGCAAAGTCAATTCCCGTCTGGAATCCTCCGAGACAGTCGAAACGTCCGGTCAAACGACCGGTCATTCCACTGGTGAGCGTACTTCCATACGCAATGTCACCCCAGAAGAGCGTTCCGCTAATGTTAAGAGCCCCACCGATGGAGAACTGGATGTGTGCACCGTCGCTGACCATTCGCCCATCATCAAAGACACGGAGCCGATGCAGGTACATCCCATTTGCTCCGCCGCTCAATCCGGAAGCAGCAGGAATTTCAAAGCCGCCACTCAATCCTGCCCACCAGTGGCCCCCCTCATAGCCGATTCCGATTTCTCGCGCTTGAATCGTTAATCCACCAATGTGGAGACGAGCCCACGAACTTATGTCGAACCAGCCATCCGCATCTTCCAGTTGCACCTGTCCATCATTCCAGATTCTCAAACCCGCAAGGTGTACGACGGCAGCCGGGTCGTTCGGTGGTGCCTGAAAATCGATGCTGGTAAACTCTACATAGCCGCGATGGGTGCCGACTTTTGCAATTTGTCCATTTCGGAGTCGGAGCATCGCAACTGGATTGGAAGGTGGCAGAGCTAAATTCACGCCGCCAAACAGGTCCAGGGTGCCAAGCCATTCAAATTGTGACCCGCGTTGTTGCCCGGCAAGGCGCAGGTAGAGACTGTCTAACTGTGCCCATTCGGTGGGTTTCTGGAGCGAAGCCGGAAGTTGAAGAAGACCGTTTGCTCGCAGCGTTGCAAGCGTATTCTGACAGAACCGGATTTTTGCTGAATCTAACCGGACGGTAAATCCCGCAAGCTCGATAGGATGTGGAGGTACAAAGCTTGCCTCTCCTTCGAAGCTGGCAAGCAGACGCCCAGAGCCGTTTTCCAGAACAATATCGCGAATGTCCCATTGCAAAGTATCCTGCTCCACGAGAAATTTGAGGTGGGCAGAAGGAATCCACACTCCTTTCCACAGCGGATCGTGCCAGCTACTGATCCCGCACAGCGCTGGAGGAAATCCCGCTGGATTTTCCAGGCTGGAAGCGTCCAGAATCAGACTATCGAGTGACAACCAGATGGGCAATCCCACAATGCGAGCGTCTCGCAATGGAGCATAAACGCTCAGTAGTAAGTTCACCTGTCCCGGTAAAATTTGAGTTCGGAACGCAAGCTGTACTGGCTGACCATCCACTGCCCAGCAGGCAATGGTTACCGTCCCATCCAGAAAAGCGGTGGCGGTCCATCGGCTTCCATCCCAGCGTAGAGCGACGGATAAGGTATCAAAGTGGAAAGTAAAACAGTCGCCGATTGCTAAATCGATACCTGAGCAGACCCATCCGGTTGGCAGTTCTAGCCGGAGGGAGTCCGGGAAGAATTCCAGGCTGTCCAGCGGTAGCGTTTCCGATACAACGCACGGCAAATCCCACGTTTGTCCGTTGAAAAACACATCTCCGTTCAGCAGGGCTCTATCGGGCGTAAAGCGCCATTCGTTGATTTCCAGACGGAATTCTGGATAGCCCGGAAAAATTTCTCGCATCCACGTTCCGGTTACTGCTACAGCGCCGGCGACTACCCGTGCAACACCGGGGGTGTCGGTAACGGTGACTTGCAAGTTGGTAAAGTGGACCGTCAAAGAATCATCCAGCCAGGGGATGAACAGCGTCCCGGTGCCACTGAAGGAACATTCTCCGCCGGAGGAGCAGCGAACAGTATCCCGAAGGCGGATCTCAAAGTGTCCGATGCGCAACACGTGCACATCAACCACTGTGGCGGTGTCGCTTTCTCTCTTCTTCCCTCCGGATTCCTTGTCCCCCAGCAGTTGCTTCTGGGGTTGGTAGACAAAGGTAAAAGGTTCTGCCCGTCCATCGGGTGCAAACAGGGGACGATAGTAGGAGTCGGTGACCTGGACGGTCCAGATATAAGTCCGTCCCGGCTGGAGCAGTCCCAGCTCCGGCTGGTACGGAATGGTTGTCCCATCGTGGATTGTGTATTGCAGAACTGGAGGGTTTTCAAGGTAGGCATCCATAGGGGTTTGTCCTTCAAAGACCTCGAACACCTGGAGGGTATAGAGGATCGGCTGCGGAGCAGCCGGCACAACCGGTGTCCATTGAAACCGCAGGTCGGTCAGGGATCTTACCGTATCCCTGTCAACTGGCTGGAGCAGTACCGGAGGAGTGTAGAGGATAACAGTAAAGGAGCGGCAGTATTCTGGCAGGGATGTCAGTGGCGCGTGCGTTTGAGGATCCAGCAACTGGAAGCAGAACTGGTAGTTGCCAGCCGGAAGGCGACCGGAACGCTCTACCGATTGACGGCTATCGCCGTAGAAGTTGATCGCTTCTAATTGCAGAAAATCCTGAGCGTAGAATGTAGAAACTCCCGGTGGAATGGTGACTGGCTCCAGCTTGTCCACATCGGTTTCCGCCTGTAGCTCTCCATCTAAATAGAGCTTCACCTTGAGAATTGCCGCTTGCGGAGCAGATCCACTATTGTGGACGGTCACCATTACCTCTTCGCGCCCGGCAATCCAATCCGCAAGGTAGGGACTGGGTTGCGGTGGTATAATGACGGTCACGCTCAGAGTTTGCGACCACGCAGCCGTTCCGAAAGCAAAGAAAACCAGCAGGCTAAACCACCAGAAATGTCCCCTCTCAGAAATAATTGCCACTTCCATTCCTCCGAAACCCCTGGAAAAACCGCATTGCACAGAAATGGCTGTCATCAAAAACGGTGCCAAAATACGAAATTGTTTGCAAATAGGGGGTATGAGAACAAAAGTGTCAGGTTGTTACCAAGAATACCTGACGGTTTCATTCGGGTGCGTGCAGAGTCCTAAGCTATGTACTGGGTACAGCCGTTATCAGCGGGAAAATCCGTAATTTTGAAAGCTGAAAGGAGCGTTGCAGTAAGTTCGATTTGTGATGGGCGATGGACTGCAGAGCGATCGGCGAAGGTGGGATAGAAGAAGATTTCTGAGGAATATCCAAAGTGTGAGGAATAGACAAAAATGTAGGGTTTGTTTCACAAAATAAAGGGAGCACACAATGGCATCACGGAATGGACAATTGCAGTATCAATCGGGATTTGGAAGCTTTTTCGCAACGGAAGCGCTACCGGGTGCTTTACCGGTTGGGCAGAACTCGCCGCAGAAAGTGCCGTATGGATTGTACGCTGAGCAGATCAATGGGACAGCCTTTACAGCGCCCCGGTGCGAGAATCGTCGCACCTGGATGTATCGGATCGTTCCATCAGTCAATCATAAGCCTTTCCGGCAAATTGGGCAGGGGCTGTTGCGCGGGACGCCATTTAACGAAGTTGTAACGCCCCCAACGCAATTCCGATGGGATCCAGTGCCGATCCCGGAAGAACCAACTGATTTTGTAGAAGGCTTAATTACGGTCGGGGGAAATGGAGATGCTTCCCAGCACACGGGCGTTGCGATCCATTTTTATGTTGCCAATCGCTCGATGCAGGATCGGTATTTTTACAATGCGGATGGAGAAATGCTCATTGTGCCTCAACTGGGGAGTTTGCGGTTCTATACAGAGCTGGGAATCCTGGAGGTATCGCCCGGCGAGATTTGTCTCATTCCACGGGGTATCAAGTTCAAAGTAGAGCTGCTGGATGGCAAAGCGCGAGGATATATTTGCGAAAACTTCGGTCCGCTGTTTCGCCTGCCAGAGCTGGGACCAATTGGAGCGAATGGATTGGCGAATCCTCGCGATTTTCTGGCACCGGTTGCTTATTATGAGGAAGCGGAAGGGGAATTCCAGATTATTGGGAAATTCGATGGAAAACTGTGGGCAGCCGATACCCGCTATTCGCCACTCAATGTGGTTGCCTGGCACGGAAACTATACGCCATACAAGTACAACTTAGCGTATTTCCAGGCGGTCAACACCGTAACCTTTGATCACAGCGATCCTTCTATCTTTACCGTTCTCACGGCTCCTTCGGGACAGCCGGGGTTTGCTAACGTTGATTTTGTCCTTTTCCCGCCCCGCTGGATGGTCGCAGAGCATACGTTCCGTCCTCCGTGGTTCCATCGGAACTTTATGAGCGAGTTTATGGGGCTGATCAAAGGGAAGTATGATGCCAAGGAAGAAGGGTTCGTGCCGGGTGGTGCCAGCTTGCACAACTGTATGACCGGACACGGTCCTGATCAGCCGACGTATGAGAAGGCAATCAGTGCCGAGCTGAAGCCGGAGTTCCTGGGCAATACTCTCGCCTTTATGTTTGAAACCTTCTACCAGATTCGGTTGACCCGCTTTGCACTGGAAACCGATTTGCTGCAAACGGACTACTACAAAGTGTGGGAAGGGCTGGGACCACGCTTCCAGAAGGATTGGCGTCCAGAGGTTTCAGCACAGACGTAAAGTTCGGAAGCAAAGAACCATTTTTGTATGTCGCTGACAGAACCGCCGTTTGATTTAGAGCAAACAGACAAGCACGTTACTGTAGTATGTCGGTTGCCCCTGCAATTGTCGCAGGGGCATCGTTATGCCTCACTGTGGGAACAGTTGCAAGCCAGAGCGTTTGAACAGCTCACCGTGGACTTTAGCCATATTGTGGCGTATGACACTTTTCTGGTTGTCTTTATCCGCCGCCTCCGGCAACTGGCTACGGACCGTTCTGCCACTTTGCAATTGTGGGGACTCTCACCAGAGATGGAGCGGCTGCTCCAATTTTTTGAACAACAGGCAGGAGCATCTCAGGTTCCGCCGGCAGCCGCTGGTTGGCGCCGCTTCTTTGAACGATTGGGTGAAAGTCTGCTTCGGAAGCTGGAGGATATTCGAGCATTTTTTGTGTTTCTGGGGAGCCTGATCGTGGATCTTGTGCGTCATCCTCATCGAGTCCGCTGGGAAGATCTTCCCCTGTTTGTCTTCGCAGCCGGTGTGAGCGCTGTGCCGATTGTTTCCCTCATCGCGCTCCTTATTGGGGTCATTCTGGGATACCAGGGCGCTGTGCAACTCCATCGCTTCGGTGCCGATGTTTATCTGGCTGACCTGATAGCGATTTCCGTGACCCGTGAACTGGGTCCTTTGATGACTGCCATCATCGTTGCCGGACGCACGGGCTCTGCTTTTGCAGCGGAAATTGGCACGATGAAGATCAATGAAGAGCTGGATGCGTTGCAGGTGATGGGCATTGATTTCATCCGCTTCCTCCTGTTGCCCCGCATCCTTGCCGTTGTGCTCACCTTGCCACTGCTCAGCCTTATCGCTGATGTTGCAGGTATCGTGGGGGGATTGCTCACAGCTTTAACGACGCTGGATTTCACTATCTCTGGTTATCTGCTGCAAACGCAACAGGCACTGAACTACGCACACGTTTTTACCGGGATTTTCAAAAGTTTCTTTTTTGGCTTCGTGATTGGTATTATTGGCTGTTTTCAGGGACTTCGGGTTTCCGCCGGGAGCGCCAGCGTTGGGCGGGCAGCCACGATCGCCGTTGTGACCAGTATCCTACTCATCATCGTTCTGGATGCCGTGTTTGCTGTTCTGTTTCAGGTGCTGGGAATATGAGCGACCGTCAGCCATTGGTCCAGGTGCGCAATGTCACCGTCCAGTTTGAGGATCGCCTGGTGCTGGACAATATCTCTCTGGAAGTTTTTGCTGGTGAAATTCTCTGTATTCTGGGGGAAAGCGGCTGTGGAAAAAGTACGCTGCTTCGGGTGATGACGGGATTGCTCCCGCCAACTTCCGGGGAAGTCTGGATTATGGGGCAGAATCTATGGGCGGTGCCAGAGCAGCAGCAGCGGCAGATTCTCCGCCATCTCGGCGTATTGTTCCAATCCAGCGGGTTGCTCCGATCGCTGACAATCGCTGAAAATATTGCCCTGCCACTGCAGATGTACACCCACTTAACGGATCTGGAGATTATGGAAATTGTTCGCTTGAAATTGGCAGCAGTGGGATTGAGTGGGAGCGAAGCACTCCTACCAGCAGAGTTATCCGGTGGGATGCAGAAGCGCGCCGGTATTGCCCGCGCATTGGCGCTGGATCCGCCACTCCTTTTTCTGGATGAACCAACTTCTGGATTGGATCCGGTGACGGCTGCCTCGATCGATCAGTTGGTGCTGGAGTTTAAGCAGATTTTTGGTACAACGATGGTCGTGGTGACCCACGATCTGGAAAGTACGTTTACCATCGCGGATCGAGTGCTGCTGTTAGATCGGCACACTCATACGATCATTGCGGAAGGAGATCCGCACACTCTACGCAATCGAACGGATCATCCAGCCGTTTACAACTTTTTTAACCGTCTGGCGAAACTGGAACGATGACATCGACGATCCCAACACGGCGAGTTTCCCATCCCTTCTGGATCGGTTTATTTGCTTTTATCGGATTCAGCTTTCTGGTCTTTTTTATCCTCTGGCTGGGTGCTGCCCGCTGGTTCCAGGAGTATCAACTGTACGTTACGTACTTCGACACCTCGGTTGAAGGAATTGAGCCGGGAACAGCCGTCAAGTATCAGGGCATTCCGGTAGGGCGGGTCAAAGCAGTCCATCTGGCGCCGGACGGCAAACTGATTGAAGTTGTGATGGAACTGGAAGCTGATATGCGAGTCGATACGACGTTGCGGGTCAAGCAGGCGCTGGCAAGCATCGCTGGAGGAAAGTTTCTGCAATTGTTTTATCCTGAGAATCCGGAGGAGTATCCCCCAATACCGCTCCAATTCCAGCCACCGTATCCGGTGATCCCATCGGCTCCATCGGACATCGAAACCTTAGAGTTGGCATTGAACGAGGTGATCAACAATCTCCGGATGATTGATACGAAGGGAATTTCCGAAGGGACAAAGCGATTTCTCCATTCCATCGCAAACTTCGTGGATAATCCTGAGCTGCGCACCGCTATTACCCAGACGGCTCATATTACCTTACAGTTGCGGCAACTGCTGGAACGCTTTGATTCCACCGGTGTGATCGAGCAGTTGGGGCGGACTGGACGGAGTTTGTCTCAGGCCAGTGCCCGTTTGGATGAGACGATGGAGAATTTGCAGCAACAAATCACGCATTTGCGCCTGGACCAGAAAGCAGATCGGATCGTTGCTCGCTATGATACGGTAATGGTACGCCTGGAACAGACCATTCTTACCCTGCAGCAGCTTTCAACTTTAACAACGGAACGTATTTTGAGCGCTGCTGCTGAGCTGGAGCGGACCAGCCGGGAGCTACGGCTCACGCTGCGGACGCTGCGCGAGGATTTTGGTCCACTGATGTTGACGGAGCCGCCAGATGAAGAAGAGTAAACCATTGCGAAAAATACAACACTGGATTGCTTTGAGCCTGCTGATAGCCGGTTTGGCGGGATGTATGTCGATTCGCACCGAGTATCCGGACATTACGTACTACCACCTGGTGCAACAACCGTTGCAGTCTTCGTTGCAGCGCTATCGCTTTCCAGCCAGTTTGTGGATTCGGCTTTTGACTGTAGATGCAGAGTTTGCGACCGATCGATTTGTTATCCTCTATCCTGAAGGCACGGTTAAGCGATTGTTTTACCATCGGTGGGCGGCAGAACCTTCCAGCTTGATTACCGATGCGATTGCTCGCCGCCTGATTCGCTATGGCAGTTTTACCAGCGGCATTTTTCGTGAACGTGCGCTGATGTCGCCCCGGTACTTGCTGGAAGGGCGGGTTCTAGAATTTGCTGCCCGCTGGGATGAGGAAAACGATCGGTATGTCGTGCATCTCAGCATTTATTACACGTTTTCCCGCCGTACGCAGAAAACAGCGTTGAGCTACCATCCGCTGTTCCAGCAGTTGTTCAGCATTACCTTGCCGTGTCCGGACGATGAGCTGGAACAGATCGCACCAACAATGAGCCGGGCAGTAGCACAACTGACGGATCAGTTATTGCAAAAGATTGCGGATTTTGTACAGCAGCAATAAACGAGAGCAGTAACGCAGGTGCGATGGCAGATTCGGCATCGGGGATGCGGTGCAGTTCGATAGAACGAGGCTTGCGTCGTAACACATTGTTCAGATTGCATACGTGGCGGTGGATGCGGTTGCTGTTACTCCTTTGCATTGCGCCGTTGTATAGCTTTGGGCAGTGGCGATCCTTTCCGTCTATTCACAGCGAACAGGACCAATTTTTTCAACAGTGGCAATTTGCTTCCGAGGCGGCGTGGGATTCTCTACAGGGATGGCACTCTTCCGAAGCGCTTCCTGATATCCACCGGTTTCGGCGAACGCCGTCCCGCCTTCGCGTGATGGGCTGGCATCCCTACTGGATG
Source organism: Candidatus Kapaibacterium sp. (assembly GCA_015490805.1). Classification (GTDB taxonomy): domain Bacteria; phylum Bacteroidota; class Ignavibacteria; order Kapaibacteriales; family WFXC01; genus WFXC01. Next base: position 52,610 of record WFXC01000016.1, on the reverse strand, counting down.
GGGTCTCGATACAAACAGTACCGGTATGACCTGTTGCACACCGTTGCTTATTTCTCCTATGCGGTTGATCCGGAAACGGGATCTTACAAAACAATTCGGCAGTGGAAAACCACCGATCTGGTGCCGATAGCGCATCAATATGGGACCAGAGTGGTGCTGTGCGTGACCAATTTCGGTAGTGACGCGAACCGTCAGCTTCTGACCAATCCGCAGGCGAAGCAGGTGCTGATCGATAGTCTTATTGCACTGGTCAGGCTGCGCAATGCAGATGGGGTGAATATTGACTTCGAACTGATTCCCTATCCGTGGTTGCGAGATTCCCTGACGGCGTTTTTGCGTCAGTTAGCAGATCGTTTTCATCAGGAGATTCCCGGCTCAGAAGTGTCTATTGCATTGCCAGCGGTAGATTGGTACGATGTGTTCGACGTGGCTGCGTACAACGATTTTCTGGACTATTGCGTGATGATGGGCTACGAATATCACTGGACAGGCTCCGCTTATGCTGGTCCAGTCGCCCCTCTCTCTTCTGGAACGATCTGGGGCAGTTGGTGCGTGGATCGTTCGGTGTCAACCTATCTTGCAAAGGGCTTACGGCCGGAAAAGTTGTGGCTGGGTGTTCCGTATTATGGGCGAGAGTGGCCCGTTGCGGATACGATCCCGCCAGCAAAAGCAACGGGATCGGGAACTGCCTATACGTACGAACAGATCGTCAAGCATCGGCTGAAGGAGGCTTCCTGGCACTGGGACGAGAGCTCGATGACACCGTACTACAACCGCCCGGCGCAGCTTCAGGGGTGGTACGATGACACAATGAGTTTGCGATTGAAATATCGCTATGCACAGCAGTGGCGGCTGGGAGGAATTGGGATCTGGGCGCTGGGATACGATGGGGATCGCCCTGAACTGTGGGAACTGTTGAGCGAAACAACTACCACCGCTGCTCCTGAATCTTCCAGAGTTTCAACCGGTTGGCATTACCTTCGCCTGTCAGATCGCATCCTGCTGTATCCTCCTGATCCGGCAGCGCTACCAGCGGAGGTGGAAGCCTACACGATGCTGGGGCAACGAATTGCCCGGAGTCAGGTAGCAGGACAGCAACCCGTGGTTATTCCTTTGCCATCGGCAACGGCTCAGCCGATCTATCTTCGCATACGCATCGGTAATCGCTCGACTACCTTAGTCATTGTTCCATAGGAGGTTGCCAGTGCAGGTGTTCTCGATGTTTCGTTGTTTTGTGCCCCGGCGATGCTGGCTGCATAGAGGGAGCCGGTGAAAGCAGCCGTTGTACTGCCTAATTATTTTTTGCCCCTTCCGCAATCCATTGTCGAATGCCGCGAATATGGTTTTGCGTCACTCGCGCTTGAAAAGATGGGGGATGGGGGAGTCGACCTTCTAAGATCTGGACCAGCACGCTGTTGTCCGGATCACCGGGGATGATCAATCCGGGTTTGGTCCACAGGTTGAAGTACGAAGTAAGTGCAATGCCCCCTGCCTGCGTTTGATCATCGTGACAACCAGCATAGGCACAGGTGAGCTGGAAGAAAGGAAGAACGTGGCGTTGAAAGCTCACGTTGGAGTCAGGAAAAACAATGTCTTCAGGTTTGCTGACCGTGTTTTCGTCGCAACTGGTACCCAGCACAACTGCAATGGTCAGTATACAGCCGATCCACCGGTTAGTAGCTTTCTTCATCGGACGGAAAATCTCCTTGTCGGACATCCGCGATATAGCGTTGTACCGCATCGGTGATGCGCTGGTAAAGGTGTTCGTAGCGGCGGACAAAGCGGGGTGAGAACTCTATGGTGAGTCCCAGCATATCGGTGTAAACCAGAATTTGAGCGTCGCAATGAGGACCGGCGCCAATGCCGATGGTGGGGATATCCAGCGATTCAGTGATTTGCCGTGCCAGCCGGGCTGGAATTTTTTCCAGCACGATGCTGAAGACTCCTGCTTCCTGGAGGATCAGGGCATCTTTGCGAATGCGTTCTGCCTCTGCTGGATCGACCCCGCGTGTTCGGTACGTGCCGAATTGATAAATGCTTTGAGGCGTCAATCCCAGATGTCCCATAACGGGAATGCCCGTTTCCGTCAGACGGCGGACGGTTTCCGCAATCTGTTCGCCCCCTTCCAGTTTGACCGCTTCCGCTCCTGCTTCTTTCATCAGGCGTCCAGCGTTGCGCAGTGCCTGTTCAGCCGAGATCTGGTAGGTAAGAAATGGCATATCGGCAACGACCATTGCATATTGCACCCCTCGCTTCACCATCTGGGTATGGTAGATCATCTGATCCAGCGTGACGGGCAGCGTAGTCGGATGCCCCTGCAGGACATTCCCCAGAGAATCACCAACCAGAAGAACGTCGATCCCTGCTTCATCGAAAATTCGGGCAATGAGGGCATCGTAAGCAGTCAGGCAGACAAAGCGTTCGTTGCGGTGCTTCATCTGCCGAATCGTCTCGGTTGTCACTTTTCGCCGCTTTTCCACAGTTCTATTCCACAGTTTGTTCAACACATCGTTCTCATCTGGGTCAGTAAGCTTCCAGAGATTTTGTAGCGTCCCGTATGAACGTAAGTTCCTGGGAATAAACGCTTTCATTCGTGGAGGTCTGTACCCAATTCCGCATTTGTTCGCCGCTGCTCCGATCTATTGCACAATTCCCCGGTAGAGAAAAGCGATGCCGCCGAACAGTGGGCGGGCTTCTGAATGAGCGAAAGCCTGACTGGTGTCCATCAGCCTCAGAAATTCTGAGCCGGAAGGGAAGTGCCAGGCTGAATGCTGGAGATATTCGTATGCCTTGCGGTCGCCGGAAATCCAGCCACCAATGCGGGGAAGAAGCCAGCGGCTGTACCAGCGGTACAGAGGCGCAATGAGACCGGAAGGCTGTCCAAATTCCAGAATGCCAACGATTCCGCCGGGACGCACCACGCGTGCCATTTCTCGCAGCGCTTTCAAGGGATCATCCACATTGCGAATACCGAAGGCAATTGTTGCCCGGTCGAATGTATTATCGGGAAATGGGAGTTGCAGAACATCCGCTTCCTGAAATTGAATGGGCATCTGCTTTGCCTGCGCCCGCTGCCGTGCCCGCTCTAACATTGGCGCGCAAAAATCGATGCCAACGATAGTCTGCGGCGTTCCCGTTGCACGAGCGGCTAAAAACGCAATGTCGCCGGTGCCAGTAGCGCAGTCCAGCCATCGAAGGTGAGGTTGCGGATCGCAGAGACGAACCAGTTGCCATTTCCAGAGCCAGTGGACACCGAACGACAGCACCGTATTGCCCAGGTCGTATCGATCCGCGATCCGGGCAAACATTACGCGAATTGCTTCACCCATCCCCTTCCATTGTTTCTGCAACAATGCAAAGAGACGGCTGGTGGTGCCGAAGATTACCCGGCGGACTGCAACCTTTGGTCATACGGATTCGTAAAGGAAGCAGCCGCAAAAGTCTGTCAAACAGAAGAAGCTGGGGCAATGAAAACCATAAGCACACTGGTTGCACTGTCAGTGATCTTTTTAGTCACAACTGCTTTTCACGGCTGTGAAGACTGGATGTGGCGATGGGATCGGGTTAAGGGAAATGGGAAGATCGTCGATCGCTGGTATCCTGTGACACAGCCTTTTACCCGGTGTAGCATTGGCATTGGTGAGGCAGATTGTCGATTTGTCGTCAGTGCGGATTCAATGGGCGTTCGTATTGTTGGAGATGAAAATTTGCTGGACCGCATAGAGGTGCGGGTGACGAAAAAAGGCAAGTTGCGCATTCGTGCCAACCAGTGGCTGGAGCCAACAGAGAAGATGCAGGTAACGGTGTATATGCCCGGTCCGCTGGAAGGGATCAGTATTGGCGGTGCGGTCGATATTGCGGATAGCGTCCCACTTGCTGGCAAGCGCGTGAAAGTCGAAGTTGCTGGAGCGGCGGAAGGTACAGCTTCGGTGCAGGCAGAGCGGATTGATGTTGATCTTGCCGGCAGCGGTGAGATTGCATTAACGGGCAGTGCACGGAAGTTAAGCGTTGATATTGCAGGGGCTGGCGATGTGGATGCCGCTGCCCTTTCAGTAGATAGCTGTTGCATTGACATTGCCGGGTCCGGCGATTGTCGGGTGTTTGTGACGGACTACTTAAAGGTCGAAGTGGCTGGCTCCGGCGATGTCTGTTATTATGGAAACCCCCGGAAAATCAAGCAGTCGATACTGGGCAGTGGCGACGTGCAGCCGTGCCCGCACGAGCCGTAGTCAGGCTATCTGGCGGTTGCGAACCAGTTGCAGCAACGCCTGTGCCCATCGAAAGCGGTACTGCGGATTCCAGATGCGGTTAGCAACCGTTTGCTTCAATGCTCCAGGGGGCGCCAGTGCAGTTGCCAGCCCTGCGAATGCCCAGAGCAAGCGGCTGGAAGGTGACAGTTCCGGGCTTCGAAGGACGGTTGCAACATAGTTCCAGACGCGCGGCATCGGTCGATCCGGTGCAATAGAGCGGTATTCTTCCGGAGCTAATTGTGCCAGCAGGAAGCGCCGACGCATGTGTTCTGCATTCCGTCGTAACACCGCTTCGCCATCAAAAGCAATTCCGTGGTCGTGGAGAACTTTTTCGATAGCCTCCGTTCGCTGAAAATCATCCATCACGGTGCTTTTCAGCTTCGCCGGATTGGTGAGACTGTCTGCCTGCGCAAATTTATTGGCAAGATGGATCCGGTATTCACCTAATACCCTGGGAACGGAAACGACATCGCCAAAGAATGGTGCCAGCCACGCCAGATAAGCGTCGGCACAAAGTTTCCCAAAGGAATGGCGAAGTGGAAAGACCTGCTCCAGAAATCGCCGGGACCACACATTGCCGCTGGTTGGTGGCGCAGGATACCCACCTCGCTGGAGCAGCAGGGGGCGGACGTTGCGCTGCTTCGGCATTTGCTCCGGCACCGACCATCCCAGCGGCCGACGGTCGGAATCAACGCAGCGGAGGAAAAACTGGATTCGGGAAACCTGCGGATCTGCTACCGCCATACATTCAGCAACAGCATCTGCCAACAGAATGTCATCAGCATCCAGGAAAACGAGGTATTCCCCATTGGCTTCTGCAACACCTCGCTGGAACGCTAAGGCTTGCCCCTGATTTTCCTGGTAGATGACGCGAACCTTCCCCGTCGCTGCGTATTGCTCCAGAATCTGCCGTGAGTGGTCCGTTGAACCATCGTCAATGACCAGCACTTCGAGAGGATGGTAGCGCTGGGACAACGCACTCTCAATGGATTCAGGAAGAAACTGTGCATAGTTGTAGTTTGTGATCACAATGCTCACCAACGGATTCATCGTTGCAGCACAACCTTGTCTTGTTTTTTGAGCTATAGACGCTTGGAGCTCTCCATAGGTGCAGATGCTCCTTTTTGAAAAGAAAGATAGCCGTTGTCTGAAGCCGGTAGCCTCCTTGTCGTCGGCGGTAAGCCAGGTGTCTTGAAGGAGAGATAACTGTTGTCTGAAGCCGGGGAGAATATGCTTTGGGAGCTCAGCCTCTTTTTATATGCAGGATTTTTTGTAACTTGCAATTGCGGTTGGAGCGATGTTTAACAAATACTGGAGCGATGGATGAAGAAGTATCATTTGAGTGAACAGGAGCTGCCTCGAGCGTGGTACAATGTTCTGGTGGATCTGGACGAACCTTTACCGCCGGTTATTCATCCGGGAACAGGCAAGCCGATCGGACCGGACGATTTAGCTCCCATTTTTCCGGAAGAGCTGATTTTGCAGGAAGTTGCAGCCGGACCCTATGCCACGCGGTTTGTCCCAATTCCTGATGAAGTGCTGGAAGCATATCGCCTCTATCGTCCTACGCCGTTGATCCGGGCGACCCGTCTGGAGCAGGCGTTAGGGACACCGGCAAAAATTTTCTACAAATACGAAGGAATTTCGCCCACAGGGTCACACAAGCCGAACACAGCGATTCCGCAGGCATACTACAACAAGAAAGCGGGAACAAAACGGTTGACCACTGAGACAGGCGCGGGGCAGTGGGGAAGTGCCCTTTCGTTTGCCTGCTCCATTTACGATCTGGAATGCAAGGTGTATATGGTGCGAATTTCCTATCAACAGAAACCGTATCGCCGGACCCTGATGGAAATTTTCGGGGCAAATATCGTGCCGTCTCCGTCACCGGACACGCAGGCAGGACGGAAGTTTTTAGAAGAAGATCCGAACCATCCCGGCTCATTGGGCATTGCAATTAGCGAAGCGGTGGAGGATGCGCTGCAGCGAGAGGATACAAAGTATTCGCTGGGTTCGGTTCTGAATCACGTGTTGATGCATCAAACAGTAATTGGAGAAGAAGCGTTGAAGCAACTGGAGCTTGCCGGTGCTTATCCCGATGTTGTCATTGCCCCCGTTGGTGGTGGCTCTAATTTCGGAGGGTTGATCCTGCCGTTCTATCGGGAGAAGAAAGAGCGGAATTTGTCGACGCGCATTGTTGCAGTCGAACCGACAGCAGCCCCATCATTGACGCGAGGAGTCTATACCTACGATTTCGGTGATACTGCACATATCATTCCGCTGGTCAAAATGCATACGCTGGGTTCCACCTTTATTCCTGCTCCCATTCACGCTGGTGGATTGCGCTACCACGGGATGGCACCCTTGATTTCCTACCTGTATGAGAAGCAGGAAATCGAAGCAATTGCAGTGCCACAGACCGCGATTTTCCAGTCCGCCATTACGTTTGCCCGCGCCGAAGGCATTGTACCGGCGCCGGAAGCGGCACACGCTGTCCACGCTGCTATTCAGGAAGCATTACAGGCAAAGGAAAGCGGGGAGTCCAAAACGATTCTTTTCAACCTCTGCGGACACGGTCATTTCGATCTGCTGGGGTATGAAAAGTTCCTCCGTGGCGAGCTGGAAGACTTTGAGTATCCCGAAGAAGAAATCCAGAAAGCCATCTCGGAGTTGCCGAAAGTAGAGGCATAAAGCCTTTGCTGGGAGTGCCGGCGGTGAGAGTGCCGGCTCCAGCCGGCAATTGCTGGGAGCGCCGACTTTCGTCGGCAGAGAATGCATCCTGAAGCGTGTGTTCCCAGTAGATACATGCCTGAGAGCGTGCGTTTTTCAGTGAATCGAGAGACCCTACTGGGAGCGCCGACTTCAGTCGGCAAAAAATACACCCTAAAGGATGCGCTCCCAGTAGATGCACACGGAAGCGTGCACTCCCAGTAAACTAAAAGCGCCGATGGTGGGAGCGCCGGCTTCAGCCGGCAATGGCTGGGAGCGCCGACTTTAGTTGGCAAAGGAAATGCGTGCTGGCAATGTGCGGCAGTATATAAAACGCCACTTTTTATTTCGCATTTTCTACGGCTCTTGACTTTTTGCAAAGCTTTTTGTATATTTGCACTGTTCTCATCAGCGGTTTGTGGAACAAAAAAGGTGAGAGCGATGAAGAAACTGCGCCTGTTTTTGTTCTTTCTCTTCCTGTTTGGGGGGGGGGGATATAGTTGCTCAACTCCAGTTACCCGTTTTCCTTGATACCCGTGGAGATACCATCGATTACAATTTTCCGCCACCGGATACGGCTTACGCACCGGGAGAACTCATCGTGCGGTTTTATCCCCACGCTTTGTACCTTGACTCACTGTGCTATGAGTATCCAGCTCCGATCACGGAGGGAGCGCCGGGTGAAGGGGTTTTGATGTTGCCGCCGTCGCTGCGCCAGCATTTGTTATCGCAGCAGTTTTCCGTTGCCTCCATCATCCGGGATTCAGCACTTCGAGTGACGCTTGAAAATCTGGGGGTTGATTCCTTGCGGCGAGTGTCAGTTGCCAATCCATGTTCTGATACGATTTCCATCACGCGCTATGGCGATACGATCCGATGTACTAGTTATTTGTGGATGATGTTGGAATTCCGAAGCGATACCATTGATGTTGTTAATGCGGCAATACAAATCTTGATCAATCATTGGGATGCGGTACAGATAGTGGAGCCTAATTACTATCTGGAGCTTTTGGACCGGACACCTTCTCGAGATCCGAATTTCCCCTTGCAGATCAGCCTGCATCGGAAGATGACGGGAGTAACACGGGCGTGGGACTTTGAGGTAGGAGATTACGCGATCAAAGTCGGAATCATCGATAATGGAATATGGTACCAGCATTGCGATTTGGGTGGTGGAAAGGGATGGGGATACAAGGTTGCCGGTGGCTGGAATTGGACTGAAAACACACCAGATTTCAGCATAATGTCTTATCACGGAACTCCCGTAGCTGGGATTGTTGGAGCGTTGACCAACAGGGGATGTGTGGAGCAGGGAGTTGCCGGGATTGCTGGTGGATGGGGACCGGACAACAACTATAGTGATGAGGGAATAGGGTGTGCACTATATGGTTTTCGCGTTGCTGATTCATTGAACTCGGACCGTTTGTTGTTGAACTATGTAGTTGCTGCTATTGAAGAAGCTAGTACTCGTAGTCCGAAACACGGATATGGGGTACATATCATTAATGCCAGTTGGGGAACTGCGACTTACAGCCAAGTTCTGCGGGAAGCGATACTGTATGCATTTGAAAACGGAGTCAGTTTCGTTGCTTCAAGAGGGAATTCTGGCGATTCTCTCATAGTTTTTCCCGCGTGCTACGACGAATGGTGGGTGTCCAGCGTAGGAGGATCTGATAGTTCCAGAAATTTAATTTGGTATTCTTCGTATGGAGGGGGAATGGATTTCCTGGCTCCGGGAGGAGATTACTCAGGTCCAGATGCTGTCGTATACACTACTCAGTATGGAGGAGGATTTGGGTATTTTGCAGGAACCTCTGCGGCAGCGCCCCACGTAAGTGGTCTGATTGCACTGTTGCGTTCTGAAGCCCGGGAGCACCAGTGGGATCTGGTGGTGGAGGATTACGAAGGGATGATCAAGGCTGCTTGTGAGGATCGGATGTCTCGCTTTTATGACGATACGACGGGATGGGGACATATCCGGGCAGATACGTTGTTTGATATGCTACAGCGAGGATATAGGGTAAGCCATTTTTCTGTTGATTCAGTGGCGATCGACTCCGTTGGTGAATGGAGTCCGACTTTTTTGTTGCCAGTATTTAATGCGGGCGGTCGAGCAAAGCCGCTGGAAAACGGGTTGTATGAGGCACAGCGCCGATGGGTCTATGGTACGATTCATTTGCCTCCGCATCGGTGGGTAGTGGATAGTGCAAATCCCCTGTTCGTGTGGGGACGGAGCGGTGAAGGAGCACCCAGTGGATGGGCACTTGCTTCAAGAAAGAATCCCTGTTCTCAAGTTGGGACTACGTATATAATCTCTGGGCGAGGAGGCAATGGGAGGGTAGATGGAATTTATCACAGCCATTCTTTCCAGGTTCGAGTTGCTAATTTGCAATATAAGCTAAAGCCAATGGGTAAGCAACAACAGCCCTCGATCTATCCAAAGAAACTTGGATTTCATATTTCAGTCTTTGGAAGAGAGAAGGTAACCGATGTAGAAGACCGGGATGGGCAGACCCGGCACATGGCTGAGGGGCGTCGGTGGACATTCCGGTGTGTGGTGCAGGATCAGAAGCTCATAGTGTGGGTAACTCCATCGGTTCTGCGGAGTAAGAGAATGACGGTACGGATTTTTGATGCGCAGGGCAAGATGTTGTATGCTGGATCTGATATGTTGCACTGGGGAGGAGAACCGCAGGAGTTTCCGATTCCCCGTCTTTCCCGTGGGGTTTATTTTGTCCAACTGCGGATCGGAGCGGATGTGGTCACACAGCCGGTATTTGTCTGGTAGCATTGTCTGGATGCTGCTTTTGCTGCTGAGTGGTGGGTGGGGCGGATGTCAGGATGTTCCCGTGCAGCCGTCCCCACCGCCGTGTGAATGGGGATACGATGAAATCCGAATTATCCGACCGCCATCGGGGCATATTGTTATAGGAGCATCGCCGGATGGAGTAATGGTAGCTTACTGGAGTGTCCGGGAGGATAGTCCATTGCGCATTATGAACGTGGTTACTTACGAAGTTTCCGAGTTTGGAGCTCGACCGTATTTGCCGCAAGGAGAGTCTTCCGCTGGAATAGAGGGGGTAATATGGTGTCCGTATGATCATCGTCGTCTGATGGTATTGGTCAAGTCGATGGATCAAGAGGGAAGGTTCCGTGACTATGCATTTGTGATTGCTTTTTCGGGTGGTATGGCGGTTCGAGTGGAGAAGGTGATCCCGGAAAGTCCCGGAGATCGTGTCTTTCTGCACTGGATGGCGACCTCCAGACCCGGAGCGGATTATTTTGTGTTGTCAGGAGAGCGGATGTACTGGTTGCAGAAAGATACGATTTTGCCGCTTCCGGAGAAGTATCGAGGCAAGCCGCAGCGACGGGTGTGGAGTCCCGGCGATCAGCACTGGTTTGGTGTCGTAGAGGATGAGAACGGTCAGCGGCGATTTTTGCTGGATGGAGTGGAGATACGATTACCGAGGGGAACTGGTAGGGCAAGCTGGGCACCCAATGGGCGGAGTTTGCTGATGTGGGGACCGGGTCTTAATCGAGAACGCAAGATCATCATTATCAAGGATGTCAATCGGGTGTTAGCAAATCCCTCAACTAAAGTGGAGCCAGATTATGTGATTGATCCGGCAGAACAGTGGTGTATGTATTCAATGGATCCAGTGCCGCGGTTTACCAGTGATACGACCTTTGCGGTCTCCCTGTTTCCGCCGGGGTTTTTTACTTGTTACATCTATGAGGTTTCGGTCGAAGGACGGATTTTGCGGCAGTTAACATTCGAGCTGTGAGGGAGCGATGAGAGTTGGGAAGAGGGGGCAAGGCGGAGTAGAGCGATGGTGGTTTGTGATTGTGGGGCTCATTGGACTGATGCTCGGAAGTGGCGGGTGCGGGGAGGTGGTTGCGCCGACACCGTGCTTTTTCCCGCACAGTCTGGGGGATAAAAATGCGCAATTTCCGGAGGAGGGATATCATCAGGTGCTGCGGGTGTCGCCGAAGGAGCGACACATAGGGTTTATTGTACGCCGGCAGCAATTTTATTTTGGGGTCCGGAGTCTGGACCCGGCGAGTTTGCAGTGGGACGATGGACGAATGGATGCAGCCATTCGAGCACTGGGGTTCGGCATCAGGGATGTGTTGTCAATGCACTGGGCACCGTATTCCGATCGGTATGTCTTGATAGAGGCACAGACGATGGTGGATACAGGGAGATGGGTGGCATTCGGGCGGAATTATTTTCTGGTGGACCGGCAGCAGGGGAAAGCCTATCGGATAGCACCATCGGGATACAGCACGGCATTTTCGGTGGATGAAACGCTGCGGTTCTACCGATGGATGGAGCAATCTGAGCCGGGAAAGAATTTTCTGGATGCGGGGGAGAAAGGGATGTATTATCTTGAGGGCGATGAGTTTTTGCCGTTTGAAAATGATCCGGTGGAACGATGGAGGCGGCAGGTGATGGGAGAGGGGCAATGGGATCGGCGGTGGTGGCAGGAAGTGTCGCCGGATGGGGAGAAGGTGTTTCTGGCAGTGGAACTTTCCGGGCGGTATGGGGGATATGCGTACTACGTGAACGGGTACCGGTTGTGGTTTGAACGTCGGGCAAGGTATCCGATCATCGTAAGGCGGGCACGGTGGTCTCCGGATGGGAAGCGGTTGGCACTGGTGGTGATGCCGGTGCCGCCGAGGTTATTTCCGCAGATCTGGATCTGGGATGATGTGGATCGGCTGCTTCGGGAACGTCCGGTGGTGGCAAAGCCAGATCGGGTGGTGGATTTGTGGCAGACGGCGTGCGGGTATCGGTTTTTGCCGGGCGGGGATTTTCTGAGCAATGATCGGCTGGTGGTGACGATGGTGCCGCCGAGAGATACGTTGCCGTTTGCGTATGGGTATCTGTACGAAGTGGATTTGCAGGGACAGATCATCCGGCAGTTGACAATGACCCCGTTGCCATTTAAGTAGCGTTTCACAAAGAGGAGTGAGGAGATGCATCGAAGGTGGATGGTGGTGATCGTGGCAGTTGGGATCATTGGTGGAGGGGTGATCGGGGGATGTGAGGATGTGACTGGACCGCGGGAGGCGCGGAGGGTGATGCCATTGGATTCGGGGAATTGGTGGGAATACGAATGGGTAGCGGGGAGCCTTGATACCCTGGAATCTCCGAAGTGGGTGCGGATCGAGGTAGTAGGAAGGCGGAGGGTTGATGGTCGAGCGGCGGCGATGGTGGTGTGGCGGTGGCAGTCGGAAGGTGGGGAGTTTCGGGATACGGTGTTCTGGGAGGAACGGAATGGGCAGTTGTGGGAGTATAGAAACTGGTGGATTTTGAGATTTTGGGGAATATCCCCCCAGTGGTTACCATTGGCAGATTTTGGAAAGCCGAGTTGGAGTTATCGTCATCAGTTCTCGGGCGCAGATACAGTAGAGTTGGTTGGAATGAAGCTCGTTGCGGACTGGATAGAGTATGGAGCCCGGTATGAAGGACGTCAGATAGTAACTTTTCTGGATACTTCTGCTGGTGCCTTGCAATATCGTTGTAGTGTGCGAGATCAGTTCTCATCATATGGCTCAGGAGAAAGAGCGTATCCGGGATGCGAGGGGCAGTGGTTGTGGATCTGGGTTGTTCGGGGGATCGGGATCGTGCAGTTTCAGGTGGCAGATGACTGGTCGTGGGAGTTTATGACCGAGTATGAGCCGTGCGAGCCGAGGGATCCGGTGATGTGGCGCTTGCGGCGGTATTCGATTCGGTAGTGGGATGTATGCTGGCATCATCAGTGTTCTGATTTGTCCCGTTCGAGCATAGAGTTGCCCTTTTGGTATCGTGATGCAAACCTGCTGTGTCTGATACTGCCCTGCGGGGTTGCCAGGCTGAAATCTTCAGGTGCTGTGACGCAGTTCTGCTTTGTGGGAATTCCTTCCTTTACAGCGCAGCGGAATTTCCGTTTTTGCAGGAGCGCCGACTTTAGTCGGCAAAGGAACAGCGATGTACACGGAAGCGTGTGCTCCCAGTAGATGCACGCCTAAGGGCGTGCATTCCCGGTAGGTGCATACGGAAATTGGAGAGAAGCGATGCTGCAAGAAGCGGAGCGCTGCTGCATCCCTGCGGTGTCTTTGATCGCGCTGGATCGGAAGGGGCTGAGGCTCTCAATGACTGCCTGATCGCCGCTACTGGGAAGGGGCACTTACGCCGCCTGGAATTCCCTGAGGATTTCTACGTAGCGGTCCATTTCTGCTCTGGTCCGTTTTTCTGTTACGGCGATGAGGAGTCCGGGGATTAGTCCCTCCCACTGCGAGGTGTCGATGCCGCCGAGAATTTTTTCTTCCTGTAGTCGCTGGAGAATGGTGCCGGGCGGGACAGGAGTTTGCACGAGAAATTCTTTGAAGAACGGTTTATCGATTGGCAGTGAGAAGCCGGGGATTTCTGCAATGCGGCGAGCTAAGTAGTGAGCTTTTTGCGTCGCCTGCGTCGCAACTTCCGCAATGCCCTGTTTGCCCATGAGCGCCATATAGACAGTTGCGGCTAACATCATCAGCCCCTGATTGGTGCAGATGTTCGACGTTGCCCGCTCCCGCTTGATCTGCTGCTCACGGGTTTGCAACACCAGTACAAAGCCGCGTTTGCCGTCCACATCCACCGTTGCTCCGGCGATACGCCCTGGCATAAAGCGAATGTATTTCTTGCGAGCTGCGAAGATGCCCAGATACGGACCTCCGAAGCTGAGCGGGATGCCCAGGGATTGCCCCTCTCCAGTGACGATATCGGCGCCGTATGCTCCGGGCGGTTGGAGAATACCCAGAGAGATGGGATCGACGGAAACAATGAACAGCGCATTATGCTGGTGGGCTAAGTCCGCCAGGGGCTGTCCGTCTTCGATGGTTCCATAGAAGTTCGGATTCTGCAGGATGATCGAAGCTGGCGTTTCCTGCTCCATCGCTGCTTGCAGCGCTGCAAGATCTGCGGTCCCGTCCGGTTGCACAAAGGTGCGGAATTCCAGGGATTTGCCCGTTCCATACGTTTGCATCACCCGCAGGTAGTTGGGATGAAGGGTGCCGGCAATGTAGTGCAGCGGGCGTTTCGTAATCGCTGTTGCCATCAAGGCTGCTTCTGCTAATGCCGTTGCACCGTCGTACAGCGAAGCGTTGGAAACCTCCATTTCGGTGAGTCGACAGATCATCGATTGGTATTCAAAAATAGATTGGAGGGTGCCCTGTGATACTTCCGGCTGGTACGGCGTGTAAGCCGTCTGGAATTCCGGACGGGCGATGATGTAAGGAACGACGGTGGGGACGTAATGATCATACGCACCGCCACCTAAAAAACAGGTGTAGTGAGTTGCATCAGCATTCTGCTCTGCTAAGGTGGTCAGTTGTTGCAGAACCTCCCATTCCGACTTTGGATCGGGCAGGTTGAGCGGCTCTTTTAGTCGGAGATCTTCGGGGATGACGTTAAACAGTTCGTCGATGTGGTTCAGCCCAATAGCAGCCAGCATCTTTTTGCGATCGTCTTCCGTGTTGGGAATGTAAGGATGCATAGCACTGCTCCAATTGTCTGACAAAGATTACAAAAATACGGAGAACCGGTGGAATGGTCGCAGAAAGAGAGGAAATTTACAGCGGTCCTGCGAATAGCAGCGGTCGGGTTGTGTTGAGATGGCCCAGTGTCGAATCTGGGATTTATGGCGATTCCGTAAACAGCGAGGGGGTTTCGGGAGCGTTGGGAGGACGATAGCCGAAATGGCGGAACGCCAGAGGCGTTGCTTCCCGTCCTCGCGGCGTGCGGTGGAGAAAACCCTGCTGGATGAGAAAAGGTTCGTAGACTTCTTCAAGCGTGCCCGGATCTTCGCCGACAGCAACAGCGATCGTGTTGAGTCCGACCGGACCGCCGTGGAATTTTTCGATGATGGTCAACAGAATGCGTTTATCCATCTCGTCCAGCCCGTATTCATCCACTTCCAGCGCTGCCAGCGCCATTTGTGCGATGGTTTTTGTAATGACCCCATCGCCTTTGACCTCTGCAAAATCGCGGGTGCGGCGCAGCAGGCGATTGGCGATCCGTGGCGTTCCACGAGAGCGGCGGGCAATTTCAGCAGCACCTTCGGGTTCGATCGGAACCCCCAGGATTTTTGCCGATCGCATCACGATATGAAACAGATCTTCGGCGGAGTAGTAATCCAGGCGATGGACAATGCCGAAGCGGGAACGCAGCGGAGCGGTCAGCAGTCCCATCCGGGTTGTGGTGCCAACCAGCGTGAATCGCGGAAGCCGCAATTGAATCGAGCGCGCTGAGGGACCGGAATCAATGACGATATCCAACACGAAATCCTCCATTGCTGCGTAGAGGTATTCTTCCACCGTAGTCGGCAGGCGGTGGATTTCATCGATGAAGAGCACGTCCCCTTCTTCCAGATTGGTCAAAATTCCTGCCAGATCCCCAGCCCGTTCCATTACCGGTCCGGAGGTTGCTCGCAGTGCTACCCCCATTTCTTCGGCGATGATATGCGCTAAGGTGGTTTTGCCAAGTCCCGGCGGACCACTCAACAGAACGTGATCCAGCGGCTCCTGTCGTTGCCGGGCAGCCTGGACAAAGACCTGAAGATTTTCCAGCAGCGACCGTTGTCCGATGAATTCCTCGAAGCGTCGGGGACGCAGCGTTGCTTCAAATTCCCGATCCTCCGATGAAGGTGTTGCAGCAATCGGCGAACCAGCCTCTCGCATTCTTTTCTCGTTCATCACACTATCCGTTCAGCAACTGCACAAGACGATCGAGCGGATCAAACCAGTGCGCTTATCCGGCTGAGCCTTCGTCAGGTAAAGGCTCAACCGAGGTGACCCGTTCTTGAAATTGTGCTTCCAGAGTTTCTTTGACATCTTCGGTTGCCACCAGCGTTACGACTTCTTCCCCTTCTTCTGGCTGTTGCAGCAGCTCTTCCAGTTCACGCAGGCGAGGCAGATCCTCCAGGCTGTTGAGACCGAAGGTTTTCAGAAACACCGGCGTTGTTCCATAGAGCAGGGGACGCCCGATGGTATCGGCACGACCGACGATGGTAATCAGTTCCCGCTGCAGCAGCGTCTGTATCACTTCATCCGACCGCACGCCCCGGATAGCTTCGATTTCCGGTTTCGATACTGGCTGGCGATAGGCAATGATTGCTAAGGTTTCCAAGGCAGCGCGGGAGAGGCGGCGAGCTGCTTTGAGTTGCAGATACGAACTCACAATTTTGCCAAATTCTGGCAGCGTCGCGAACTGGTATCCACCACCCACTTCTACAATCCGATAAGGACGCTTCGAGGTTTCCAGCTCTTCGTTGATTTCCTCGATCAGGGATTGGAGCAATGCCTCAACGCCGTTTGGTGCAAAGATCGTCTGGTCCTGCTTGCTTGTATCACCAAACAAAAATTTTGCTATCGATTTCAGCGGTAATGGTTCATCGGCAGCGAAAATCAGCGCTTCTAAGATGCGGCGTTGCTCGGTGCGATCATATTGCAAAAAATTGATGCTCATTGGCTTCCTGCTTTTTGACGTTACGGTTCATAAACGATGATGTCATCAAACACGGCAGCCTGTCGCACGCCAACCATCTGGTGTTTGATCAGCTCCAGCAAAGCTAAGAACGTTGCAATGATCACCAGCCGCTCCATTCCCTCCACTAACTGCTGGAAAGTGATTTCCCCGTGGCGTTTGACTTCGTTTAACAAAAATTCTGCCTGTGCTTCAACAGAGACTGGCGGCAGTTCGACCGTATGCACGTTGGATTCCGAAGCGGCATTTTCTGCTTTTTCCAGCACGCGTTTGAGCGCCGTAAGGAGATCCAGCAGTGACGCATTTTTGTACACTGGCTCCACCATCTGAGCAGGGGTAGGATCAGGAATGGAGCGGTAGAGGTAGTACCGGTACTGCTGATGGCGTTCGGCTAACGCTTCGGCGGCTTCTTTGTAGCGCTTGTATTCCAGCAGGCGGTGAACCAGTTCTGTTCGTGGATCTTCCTCTTCCGTTTCCTCCGACTCCGGCTTTGGCAGCAGCATTCGAGCTTTAATCTGGAGAAGCATACTGGCAGTGACCAGGAAATCGCCGACAACTTCCAGATTGAGCATTTTCATTAGCCGGACATACTCCAAGAATTCGTGCGTGATCCGCGCGATGGGAATGTCGTAAATGTTGAGCTTGTCGCGCTTGATGAAGTAGAGAAGGAGATCCAGCGGACCCTCGAAATTTGTCAATCGGATGCGGTATATCATCGCTGCTGTTGTTCCCTGCGCACTATTAGTTGTTGCCCCGTCTGCGTCAAAATGCAAAAATAGGGATTTTGCAAACAAAAGGAACGATGACGAAGTTGCAGGAATTTTACATTTATGGTCGCCGACCGGTTCTGGAGGCGCTGGAAGCGGGAGCGCCGCTGGAAAAAATTTATATCCGGTATGGAACGCAGGGAAAGGAACTGACACAAATTCGGGTGCTGGCGAAGCGGCGGAAAATTCCGTGTGTTCAGATGGATCGACGGAAATTCGCCACGCTGCAACGGCAGGTGGTGCCGGCAGATAGTCCCGGCAAGGCGCAGGGAGTGATAGCGCTCCGGTTGCCAGCGATCCAGTGGCTTTCCATCGGAGAGCTGATCGATCAGGCGTATGCTGCAACCGATACACCGCTCCTTGTAGCACTGGATCACGTTACCGATCCGCAGAATCTGGGTGCTATCTTGCGAACCTGCGAAGCTGCGGGTGTTGACGGCGTCATCCTTTCGCAGCGTTCGACAGCACCGATTACGCCTGTGGTGTGGAAAACCAGTGCGGGAGCTGTTGAGCATTTGCGATTGGTACGGGTGCAGCACCTGGTGCAGGCGCTGCGCGATTGCAAACTGGCAGATTTCCAGATTTTGGGTACGGCTGATACGGGCGATTCCGTATACACGGACGTCGATTTGACCCTTCCAACCGTGCTGGTTCTGGGAAGTGAGCATAGCGGAATCCAGCCGCAGGTGCTTGCTGAATGTAATGCGGTTGTCCGAATCCCATTAGCTGGTCGGGTCTCCTCGCTGAATGTTTCTGTTGCATGTGGTATCCTGGTCTTTGAAGCTGTTCGGCAGCGCAGGGCGAAACGGTAACGTTAGAAGGGTGCATTGCTATCGCTTTTTGCTTTGTCAGGAGCGTTCAAAGGGGAAGCAGCACGCTGAGCGTCTGGATCCTGTTATTGCCGAGTACACCGTTGTTCAAGAGTTTGGAGCCATTGGTGGAAATGGGGACAGGCTTTACGGAGGGTAGGAAGTCCGATTCGTTGCGCAATGAGGGGTCCGTGGAGGGCTTTCTTGTACTCGGGGAAGAATGCGATGATACGGGCAGCAGGATGAGTGGCAGAGCCATCGTTGATCTCTTCGGGAGGAGTGTTGCCGATCTGCTTTTTGAGTTGTGCCGCTCTGCTGGGATATTGTGGCAGTGCTTCCTCTAACTGGTCGGGATCGACCAGGACGAAGGTTTCAAACTCGTGCAGGGTAAGGAATGGAATAAATCGATTGTTGTTGATGTTCTTGGCGAATTCGTTTTCAAGGTAGAGAACTCGCTGTTCAGGTGTTGCGAAACGGAGGGTGTTCAATTGTTTTAGTCCCGGAAAGTCCTTGGGTAGTCCTTGGGTAGTCCATAAAAGTCGATCATTGTGGTGACAAATAAGGCAGCGGAATTGCGCAGCAGGTTGTGGATCTCTTTCCGAATTCTGGCGTAACTGGTAATGCCGCCGGTGAATGTCCGGACAGCGGTGCGCTTTGTTCGAGACACAATTGGTTGCAGAGTCAGGTTGCACCACTGCTGGAAGTGAGGCTTCAGCAGTTGGTACACAAATTGTTCTTCTGAAGGACCTTCCACGTAAATAAGTCCCAAGCTGCTCATACCGGGCGACCTCCCAGAAGATTTTTTTCCCAGAGATCACCCAGGCTATAATCTTGCAGCCAATCGGCTAAGCTTTCCGGGGACAACCGTTGAAAGACAGTTTCGCCGTTGAAGCGCCCAAGGACCAGCACGTCATCGACAGTAAAATGGTTGAGTAAGGTAACAGATTGTGTCGCAACGATCACCTGGGTATGGGTGGCTGTGCTATGAATCATTTCTGCAAGGAGCGCAATAGCAGCAGGATGCAGTCCTAATTCTGGTTCATCTAAAATGATAGTTGCAGGCAACTTGGAAGGGGGCTGGAGAAACAGGGTAGCAAGGCACATAAAGCGCAGTGTTCCGTCGGAAAGAGCGTGAGGACCGAAGAGCATATCAGAACCGCGTTCCTGCCACTCCAGCCGGATGGTGTCCGGATTCAAAGGAGATGGGCGGAGCACGAAATCGCCGAAGAATGGGGCGACCCGGCGAATGGTGTCGACAATGTTCCGGTAGTGTTTTGGGAATTGTTCCTGAAGTAGATACAGATATGCTGCCAGATTGGAGGCATCAGGACGGAGGAAAAGGTTGTCATAAATGTCACCCGTTTGTTTGACTCGCGCTGATGGGCTTGTATCGTGGAAGTGGTACACTTGCCAGGACTTCAGAGCTTGCAACACATAGCGCGACCCCCTATTCCCTTCCTCTACCCACTGGGGTAGCAGCGTTTCACTGTGCACGGTATGAGACTCTTTTGACCAATAAGGGTCGGGGTACTCGGAAAGATTATGGAAAGCAGCAGACTCTTCTTCGAAGACGAGCAGATCTTCATCGGTCGGGATCAGTGAGCAGCGGTAGCCGTTGAGAAGCGATTCGTCAGTGCGGAACCAGAGTTCTACGAAAAGGCGGTCACTGCCTTTGCGTCCATAGTGAAGCAGTTGGTTTGCACCACCTGCTTGGGCAACGTATCGTTGCATTCCCTGGTTGACGAGGCGGTTCATAAACTGGAAAATGCTGATGAAATTGGACTTCCCTGAGCCGTTGGCTCCAATGAGAATATTGATGGGGCGAAGCTCCAGATCTACGTTTCGGATTGATTTGTATCCGCCGAGTACAATGCGTTGCAACATCTTTGTACGCTTTGTATTGTTCGGTATGATGCAAACGTGCTGTGAAGTCCTGTAGTTTGTCGCTGGTGGAGTTTCAGCCTAAAGTTCTGAGCGAGGTTCATCCTGTGCAGAGCAGCGGTGGAAGTCGCAGAATCGGGGAAGGGGGATTAAAAAGGGGCTCAACAACACGCTGGGAGTAGAAAGACACAGAGGATAGCGATGTAAAGTCGCCTGGCAAAGGTAGCGCTTTGTGCCGTCCGATGCTTTTTACAGCGCTGTCTGTTGTGTCGACAGATTGAGTGGAATGGTGGGGGCTGCGAAAGAAAAAGTGTTTAGACGAAAAGATGTTGACTGAAAGTCGATCCTCTCTCCAAACGGTTTTCTGTATATTTGTCTTTTTGCGGTCAGAGTTCGGAAAGAGGATGCAGCGGATTGGATTGCTGACCAGCGGAGGAGATGCGCCGGGGATGAACGCCTGTATTCGTGCAGTGGTACGCTACGCAGAGCGCAGGGGGATCGAGGTGCAGGGCGTCCGTTCCGGGTTGCGGGGATTGGCGGCAGGCGATTTTATCCCGCTTGGTCGGCTGGATACGGTTGATATCATTGGGCGTGGCGGGACAATTCTGGGAACGTCCCGATTCCCGGATTTTTTGAACCCATCGGTTCGCGCCCGGTGTGCAGAACAGCTCCGTCGTGCAGGGATTGACGGAGTGATTATCTGCGGAGGAGAAGGTTCGTTCAAAGCAGCTCACGCATTGTGGCAGGAGCATCAGATTCCCATCGTCGGTGTTCCTGCGACTATCGACAACGATATTCCGGGGATTGATGAATCGTTGGGGTTTGATACGGCGGTCAATACGGCAATGGAAGCGATTGACAAAATTCGCGATACAGCAGAGTCGCACGGCAGAATCTTTTTTGTCGAGGTGATGGGGCGGTGGTCGGGATATATTGCCCTGTATGCCGGCATTGCAGGAGGAGCAGAATATATTGCCCTGCCGGAGGAACGAACAGATTTTCAGAGTCTGTACGAAGAAATTCAGCGCATTGGACCGGATCGGCGCGTGATCGTTGTCGTTGCTGAAGGAGACGAGAAAGGAGGCGCGCTGGCATTTGCGGAGTATTTTCGAGAGCAGTATGGCATTGAGTCGCGAGTAACGTTGTTGGGACATATTCAGCGGGGAGGATCGCCGACAGTGCGGGATCGGCTCCTGGGCAGTTTCCTGGGCAAGGTGGCAGTTGATGCCCTTCTGGAAAGGAAAACCGATGGATATGTAGGACAGCACCAGGGACAATTGACATTCGTTCCCTTTGAAACGCTGGAACGCTATCGTCGCATCGTTCCATCGGTGTATGTGGAATTAGCGAAATGGTTGGTATAATGCGCTGGGAAGAATTGGTTCAGCAGTTTTACACGCAGGGAATGATCGGCTTAGGTAAACTGCATAATCCACTGACGGGGCAAACGCAGGTGGATTTGCGCCTGGCGAAAATTTCGATTGAAGTGCTGGCGTTGCTGGAGGAAAAGACGCAGGGGAATCTTTCTGAGACCGAAAAGCGCATTCTTCAGGATGCGCTGCACGTGTTACGCGTCAACTATGCGCTGGAAAAAGAGCGGCAGGCACAGCAAGCTGCGCAAACATCTGCTGAATCTGGATCGGACTCTCCATCCTCTGATCCATCGGGATCGCCGGAAGCGTCTTCATCGTCGGAGTCGTCAGCGGAACAATGAGACGTATCGGATTATTTGTCCACCTTGGCAAGCCGCAGGCGCTGGAAGCAGTGGAACGTGCTATTCAAATGCTTCAGTCGCTGGATGTACCGTGCTGCATCGATCCTGAAGCAGCACGCCGGTTGAGCAGCCCAGCGCGGGAATATGTAAAGGTGCTGCCATTTGAGGAGTTTGAGCGCTTTGCCGACGTCGTGATGTCCTTTGGTGGCGATGGCACAATGCTGAAGGCGTGCCATATTTTTCTCAAAAGTGCTTTGCCCGTGATGGGAATCAACATTGGGAAACTGGGATTTCTGGCAGAGTTTTCCGTTGAACAACTGGATGCCGCTATTTCCGCCGTGTTGACAGGTGACTACATTATTGAGCACCGGTCAGTGCTGGAATGCCGAATTAACGATCAGGTGGCGTATGCGTTGAACGATTTCGTCGTGCACAAGCAGGATTTTTCCCGGATGATTACGGTCAAAGCATACATCGATGGTAAGTTAATTTCCAGCTATCGCGCCGATGCGCTGATTGTCTCCACCCCAACAGGGTCAACAGCGTATTCCCTTGCCAGCGGGGGTCCGATTATTGCCCCGTCGTGCGATGTCTTTTGCATCACTCCTGTGGCGCCACATTCGCTAACGGTTCGTCCGCTGGTTGTTCCTGATAGCGTCGAGATTGCGGTGGAGCCGTTTTCGGAATCGGGACATGTACAACTGCTGGCAGATGGGATGGTCGTCCAGCCCCTAGGCAATAATCAGCGAGTCCCACTGTATAAATCCCGGTATGCGTTTAAGTTGCTGCGGCAGAAAACCCGGACGTACTACGACTTGCTGAAAGAGAAGCTGCTGTGGGCAACGGATACCGTACAATCACCTCATTCTGGTGTCACAGCGAAAGAACGTTCATAGCAAATGATGCGAAAAGCACCGGCGGTTACGTACCGCACCAAGATTCTGTGTACCGTGGGTCCCGCGATTGCGTCGAGGGAAAAGCTACGAGCGGTGCTGGAAGCGGGCGCTTCGGCGTTCCGCCTTAATATGTCCCACGGCAATCACGAGATGCACGCTCGCATTATCGAGCTGATCCGCTCGCTGGAAAAAGAGCTTAACATAGTAATCCCCATCGTCGCGGATATTCAGGGGCCGAAACTGCGGGTTGGAGATTTACCCAATGGAGAGGTAATGCTCCGTCCCGGAGATCTCGCGTATTTTACCACTGTTCGGAAATGGCAGCAGATGGGTAAGCCGTCGGGTGTTATTCCATTGCAATTCCCAACCCTGGCGCAGGATATTAAGCCAGGCAATGTTCTGCTGTTTGATGATGGTTTACTTCAGGTGCGGGTTGAGCAGGTGCGCAACGGCATTGTGAAAGCGGTGGTGATTGATGGTGGTATCCTGAAGTCCCGAAAAGGGATCAATGTGCCGGGAGTAGCGTTAACACTGCCTGCTTTTACTCCCAAAGACCGCCGGGATGTTCGCTTTGCACTGGAGCATCAGTGTGATTACATTGCGATTTCCTTTGTTCGCAGTGAGAAAGATGTGCAGGCGGTTCGTCGGTTCATTCACCGCCAGCAGCCAGTGGTTGAGCCGTGGCTGATTGCCAAAATTGAAAAGCCGGAAGCGGTGAATAACATTGAAGCCATTATCCACGCATCTGATGCTATTATGATCGCCCGTGGCGATCTGGGCGTGGAAATTCCGGCGGCGGAAGTGCCGATTGTGCAGAAACGCATTATCCGGATGTGCAATGAGCGGGCAAAACCGGTCATTACCGCAACGCAGATGCTGGAATCGATGGTACACAATCCGCGCCCAACACGGGCAGAAGCCAGTGATGTTGCCAATGCTGTGCTGGACGGAACGGATGTGGTGATGCTCAGTGCGGAAACTTCCGTCGGTGCATATCCGGTGGAAGCGGTGGCATATATGCGAATGATTTGTTCTGCTGCTGAACGGGAATTGCCGCAATGGCATCCGCGCAGCGAACCCAAAGGATGGTCAACCAGAGATCAACGGCCCATTGCCATTGCTAAAGCAGCGGTGGAAATCGCCCGGAATTTGCCCGTTGCGGCATTGGCAATTTTGACCTATAGCGGGGAGACGCTGCGTCAGGTAGCGGCACAACGTCCCCAGCCATCCCTGTTTGCGGTGACCTATGATCGGACCATTGCCCGGCGGGTCAAATTACTATGGGGTGTCATTCCATTGCTCTTTCCGAAGTTCACCAATACCGACGAAGCTATTGAGCAGATCAAGCAACGATTGGCAGCAGAATTCTTTCCGAAAGGGTCCAGAGTGGTGATTACGCTGGGTCGACCGTTGCAACAGAAGGTGCGCACGAATATGATTGCAATTGAGCAACTCTGATGCCGCCACAATGGTACCACATTCTGTGGATCGGCGCTGTTGTAGGATTGAGCTCCGGGTTGTTTGGTATCGGCGGAGCACTCCTGTCGACCCCTTTGCTCCGGATTTTTCTGGCATTACCCCCATTGCTGGCGCTGGGAACGCCCATCCCCGTTGCCATTCCGTCAGCCGTCGCTGGTGCTGTAGCGTATTCCCGGAAGAAGCTGGTTCACTGGCGCGTTGCCCGAACAACACTACTGGTAGGGATTCCTGCGAATGTGTTTGGCGCATACGCTACGGAATGGGTGAGCGGACAACTGTTGATGATTCTCACCGCAGTGTTTTTGTTTGGAACGGGTGCGATGTTCTTTATCCGGGGCTGGATTCTGCGAGGAAGAGTGGAACAGGAACCAAATGTGACGACCTTTAATGTCCTGGTGACCGGGATGGTGGCAGGCTTTCTCTCTGGATTTTTAGCGATTGGCGGGGGCATTGTGATGGTGCCTGCCTTTGTCCGGTTGCTGCGATTACCGTTGAAGCAGGCATTAGCGACATCGTTGCTCTGTGTTGCCGGCTTTGCTATTCCGTCCACAATTACCCATTTCCTGTTGCAGCATATCGATCCTGTCGTTGCCGGACTCCTTGCTGCGATTGTGATCCCTTTTGGCTACTGGGGAGCACGGATCGCCATTCGGTTGCGGAATCAGGTGCTGGAACGCATCTATGGTACCACGATCCTGCTCTTTGCCCTCTACTTTTTGTATACTCAGTGGTAGTAGTGAAAAAGTGATGTTTTGCCGGGAGTGCTGGCTTTCGCTGGCAAATGCCGGGAGCACCGGCTTTCGTCGGCATCGTTGCACACTGAAGTGTGCGCTCCCAGAGAATGTCCACCAAGGTGTGCGCTTCCGCTGGATGCACGCACTCTCGCAGGAACGTGAGATTGCTCTACTGCTGGCTTTGCGTCACTTTGAGTTGTCGCTGAAGCTGTTCGATTTGCTGCTGGAGCTGGAGCACTACCTGCCGCAGCGCTGTTACTTCCGCCTGACGCTTTCTGTCCTGCTCCAGCACCTGCTGCAGAGTTGCCAGTTGTTGCCGAAGCTGCTGGATCTCTGTCTGCTGTCGTTGCGTCGATATCTGGAGTTGCTGGATTGTTGCCTGTTGCTGCTCTAAGATTTGCTGTTGGGCTTTGACCACCGTGTGTAAGAACCCGATGTATCCCTGGAGATCGATTCCCTGAATTTCTCCTTTTTCATCGTATGCCATAATTTCTGAAGGTGTGCCTGGTTCTGCCATTGCACTGACCCTGATCGGTTCACTTTCCGTTCGCTGCCATCTGTAGACGGGCAACTGCTTGAACTGGCGGAGGTATTCTTCCAGCGCTTCAGCATCCAGTTTTCCTAACACGATTTTTGTCTCCGGCGTGGAATACGTGGTCCACGCATCAGCAATGGGATCGGTGGGGGAGTTTTGCACGATGGTGAGAATATTACTTGGATTACTGACTCCAATGCCAACTCTGCCATTTTCCTGGATGACCATCAAATCCTCGGTACTGGTTGATGAGATCGTTTCTCCATTGTGGCGGAATCGGAAGGATCGAGGAGAGTTGATGTCGTCGTTATCGTTATCAGCATCGATGAAGAAGTACAAACTATTCTGCGCCGCAATGCCACCGCTGTAAGTAAAGAGAATGTCACTTTCTACCGATGACACGTTGCCGCTACCGCGCAGTTCCATAGCGTTCGTAATCGTCAGTGCTGCTGGCGGTGCTGAATTTCCAATGCCCACATTTCCATCTGCCGTAATCCGCATCCGCTCGGTGTAGTTGTTGGTGCTGAAAATAATGTCCCCCGTCAATGAACTCACTCCGAAATACAAGTCTGCTCCATTGTGCGAATGGACGTAGGCATCGCCGGAAAATGGGCCTGCAATCCCCGGATTGGCTGCCCCAAGGCTCATGATCATCGTCCCACCATTGTTCAAAAAGTCGATCGAGGTGTAGCCCCCATTGTTCTTGTTTTGTAACGTCACTAAGTTCGCCCCCGCTGCATCATCTTCAATGACTAAGGTTCTGGCTGGCGCTGTCGTGCCAATCCCCACATTGCCATTGTCCTGAATTGTTACCAGTACCCCCGCCGTCCCTGTGTTCAACGGTCCTGAGGTGCTTTCCCGGGAACGACCAATGTGAAACTTCCACCCTGTATTATCGCCAAAACGCAAATATCCTGCATTTGGGCTGCTGCCTTCCTCCAGACTGATCCCGTTAATATCGTCGTTGCCAACCACCAGGCGTCGCTGCGGCGTTGTCGTTCCGATCCCAACGTATCCTCGAGCATCAATGAAAAGCCGAGTCTCTTCAGTATTGGTTGTTGGATCCCGGGTTACGATCGCATAGTCGCCCCCGCCGCTGCCTGGGGTAATATTCCCGTGAGCAGTCACCAGTACGTACGCTAACCGCTTGTAATTGCTCCCATCCCAGCCCCAGAAATCGTGATAACCAATTTCTGAACCGTCCACAACGGCTGCATTTGCATCTCCAGTAGTTCCCCGCTTGCGTACTTGCAATCCCCCAGCATATACATTGGCTGCCTGCATATCAGCAGTAATGGTTCCAAAGTTTCCGCTGGTTCCGAAGTGGACGCTTCCAGCAACGTCCAGGAGCCACCCAGGATTTGAGGTCCCAATCCCCAGATGTCCTGCTGTTGTAATTCGCGCCCGTTCAACGTTGCCCGTGCGGAACACTAGCGGTTGGGCATCAATAGTCCCTACGAAGTTCACTGCTGGATCCGTCCCGCTGTTGCCAAGTAACGACCAGGCCTGATTATTGATCAAACTGCTGGCATTGGTTGCATATACTACTCCCTGTCCATCTGCTGCCAATAAAGTTGTCGTTGCACTGGTTGATTGTAGTCCTTCCAATCTTAGGGGTGTACTGGCCGCGCTAATATGGAGTTTCGCTGTGGGTGCATCGGTTCCAATGCCAACGTTACCGGAAGTTGTCAGTGCAAGCCCTACATTGTATTGAAACTGTTGACCTGCTGATTGGTACGGGGAGTAGTAAATGACCAGATTGTTTGCGGCAGGATTCTGTTCGTGATTGATTACGAATGCCGACCCTGTTGTGATGTGGACGTTCTGGCTTACGGCGGGATTCCAGTACGTGTTGAACTTCACCGCGGGCCAAAAGCCTGTGATGACAGTCCCTCCAACACTGATTCTGCCACGCCCCCACACCGGGGCACCAATATCGGTCCCACTGTGCGGTTGGTATTCCTGAATTTTCACTCGTTGATTGGGTCCTATGCTCAGGACGGAGGTTGTATTATGATGCAGCATTTGCACACCCGAGGTTGAAATCCGGACAACCTCCTTATTGTTGCTGCGGATCGACAGTGGTTGATTATCAGTTGTACCCAGGAAGTTACTTGCTGGATTCGTTCCCGCATTGCCGGTTAACAACCACACGTTGCTTCCGACCAGACTGCTGGCACTGGTGGTGTAAATAATCCCACCGGCATCCGATACCAGCACTGTGCTACTGGCACTGGTTGAAGGTAATCCTTCCACCCGCAACGGGTAGCTCCACGTTCCGGCATTGACGTGCAATGCGGCAGTCGGATTCAGTACGTTGATCCCGACTCGATAGCTGTTTCCATATGGACCGATCAAAAACGCATCCGAGGCGGTGATTGCCGTTGTTGCTGTAGCATAGCCCCAGACAAATGTCCGGTGAGCAGAACTTGTTCCATACATCGAGCGTCCGCCCACAGCCATGTAGTCTCCATGCGCTGCATTGTCTCGACCTCCGAGGATCACCCCATAGCTTCCTCCAGCCGCCTGCTGTTCCCCATTGAGAATGGTGCTGTAACTCCCCCACACTCTGTTGTATGAGCCTCCGACCACTACCGAGTGGAAACCACTGACCTCGTGATGATCCCCTATAATTGCAGCTCCATGTGCCCCAGACACGACATTGAACTGTCCCCCGATGATACCTCCGTAATTCCCATTGGCTTGATTATTCTGGCCCCCAACAACAAAACTTGCATTTGCTGTCGCACGATTTCCGCTTCCTCCTGCAATGAGACTGCTATGGCCCTGTGCCCAGTTATTATATCCTCCTCCAACGGTTGCATAATCGACTGTTGCTTGATTCGATCGTCCACCTGCTATCGTTCCATAATTTCCGCTGGCCAGATTATTCTCACCGCTCCCAACGCCGCTCCGACTTCCTGAGGCAGTGTTGCCAACGCCGCCACTGACGACTGCACCGTATCCACTGGCTGTGTTGTTGATTCCTCCCCCAAGCACACTATAGTCTCCGCTGGCGACTTCCGATGCGCTGGCACCACTACCCTGTAAGTCGACTGCCTGGTAGCCCCGAGTGTTCCCGCCGGGTCGTCGCTGTATGCTCGCGTTGGTATTCCACCGGAACGCTTCTTGATTATTGACTCGCACTACAACTGGTATATTATTCACCGAGCCCAAAAATTCTCCTCCACTCAATACATTCCCGCTAAGTAACCACGCTGTGGCTCCAATGAAAGCGCTGGCACTGGTGGTATAAACCACTCCGCTACCATCAACGGCTAATACCGTTGACGCATTACTCAGGGGTTGCAATCCTTCTAAGCGTAGTGGATTGCTACTCGCCTTGACATGCAATTGAACAGAAGGTAACGCTGTCCCAATTCCTACGTTGCCGGTCGCGGCAATACGCATTCGTTCTACAGAGTTGGTTTTGATAATGAGAGGTTGATTATCGGTCGTTCCTAAGAAATTCGTTGCCGGATTCGTCGCCGCATTTCCAGTTAGCAGCCAGGCGACAGTGCCTACCAAACTCTGTACGTTGCTGGTATGCACACTGCCGCTGGTTGTGGCAACCAGCAAATCCACTGTCGCTGTTGTTGTGCGCAGACCCTCCATGCGGAGCGGATCTTCGCCAGTTTCTGCTACAACATGCAGCCGGTGTGTTGGATGGGCAACCCCAATCCCTACCTTTCCGTCATTCTTGATAAACACCTGCTCCTCTCCACCCCAGCTGGTACTCCCCTGTCGTCGGACTCGAAATACAATTCGTCCTGGTACTACATTGGCGGTAACTGGTCCATCAACCTGGAAGTCAATACCAGCAGCCCGGACGTATTGTGTTCCGTCGTACCCTAAGCCTTCGATTCCCCCTAAGTTATTATTGTTGGTTACCGGTGCTGGAGAAGATTTGCTTCCTAAGGCTCGACGCATATGAATGGTGCTAATGGAAGAACCAAAGGAAGTGAGATCCAGATCAGCATCGGAGTTGCCGACAATATCCAGCATTTCCCCAGGAGTATCTGTTCCAATACCAACATAGCCGTTGACAGTGATCCGCATCACCTCGGTGTTATTGGTTCGAATCACCAGCGGCTGGTTATCTGTGGTGCCTAAGAAATTACTCGCCGGGTTCGTTCCTGCATTTCCCGTCAGCAACCAGGCATTCGATGCTGCTAACGCACTGGCACTGGTGGTGTAAACTATTCCTTGGGCATCTGTAACTAATACCGTCGAGGCGTTGTTCAAAGGCTGTAGCCCCTCCAGTCGCAATGGGTATGCCCACGTGCCAGCGGTTACGTGCAATGCGGCGGTCGGATTCAGTACGTTGATCCCGACTCGATAGCTGTTTCCGTACGGACCGATCAGGAACGCGTCCGAGGCTGTAATCGCTGTTGTTGCCGTTGCATATCCCCATACGAACGTGCGATCGGCAGCAGCGTTCAGGTACATAAAACGTCCGCCTGCCCAGGAATAATCTCCTCCAGCAGTGTTGTATTCGCCCCCGCTGACGGTGCTCCAAAAGCCGCTGGCAGTGTTGTTCTGGCCCCCACCAACAGTGCTGTATATGCCACTGGCGGTGTTGTATTCGCCCCCGCTGACGGTGCTACTCGAGCCGCTGGCGGTGTTGTTCTGGCCCCCACCAACAGTGCTGTATATGCCACTGGCGGTGTTGTTCTCGCCCCCGCCGACAGTGCTGCTATAGCCACTGGCGGTGTTGTACGCTCCCCCTCCAATGGTAGTCCGATCGCTGCTGGCGGTGTTCTCCAAGCCCCCACCGATAGTACTGATAAAGCCGATGGCGTCGTTCGAGTTGCCCCCACCGACAGTGCTGGCATAGCTGGCGGTGTTCTGCCAACCCCCACCGACGGTGCTGCGTATGCCGCTGGCGGTGTTCCACAAGCCCCCGCCGACGGTACTGTAATCGCCGCTGGCGGTGTTGTCCCAGCCAAAAGCGACTGAATAATTCCCAACGTTTGCATCATCCCATTGATTGCCCGTTACCTGCCCCGCCCGAATCGCTGCCTTCCGTGGATTCCAGATAAACGCCGTCTTCGCCCCTGAAGGAATTACGTCACCGGAATTGAACGTCCCTTCAGCGTAAATCATCCCATCGTTGGCAACGTGCAGACGATAGACAGGGTTATTCGTTCCGATACCAACATCGCCAGTGGTGGTAATCCGTATCACCTCGGTGTTGTTCGTCCGAATCACCAGCGGCTGGTTGTCGGTGGTCCCCAGAAAGTTCGTTGCCGGATCGGTTCCAGCGTTGCCCGTCAGCGACCAACTGCTGGAGGTCAAGGTAGTACCAGAGATCAGCGGAATCCACTGCGAACCATTCCAGTACTCAAACTGCTGGGCGGTAGTGTTGAAAATCAACAACCACAGCGCAGGGGAGTTGATTGCATCTCGCTCCGCTTGCGTCAGTCGAGGAATGAGAATCCCCGCAGAAGTTGAGGTCAACTCCAGCAACGCGGTGATCGTAGGGGTCGTTGTGCCAATTCCCACATTTCCGGTAGTCGCGATAACCATTCGCGGAATGCCCCCTTCACGGAAAACGGTTTGAGACCAGCCAGCAATGATACAGACAGTCCAGAGAGCGATCGACACTAATACTGTATTTAGGCGCGGTTTCCACAATTGTGCCATCATCGTGTTTTCTCCTGTATTTTTGAGTATATGACGGCAAAAATACACGTTGGCAACTGAAAAATCAATACGTAAAATTACGTAATTTGAACTGGGAGCGCTGAGTCGATCGGCAAGAAAGAGCAAAATAGCCGAGAATAAGCCGCCAACTTATCCTGGATGATCGTTCTATGAATACGAAAGAGGCTTTCGATTCCTAAAAGCTCACTGTAAGAGATGATGTGAAGGATCGTGATCTTGATTTTGGTGTAGCTTTCGATTCCTAAAAGCTCACTGTAAGAGTGCTACACTGGTATCGAGGCTATGCCATTTTATCTAGAGGAGTCTTCTGCAGCGGAACGGAGCTCGGTCCAGAGAATGCCACTGATCACCAGTGTTCCGCCGACCCAGTGCCAGAGATCGAAGGATTCATCTAATATCCAGGCTCCAAGCAGCGCCGCCAGCACGGGTTCTAAAGCAAAGATCAGCGCGGCACGTACGGGGGTGGTCCGACGTTGGTAGTAGGTTTGAATACCTGTTGCAACGACCGATGCCAGCAGGGCAGTATACAGTAGTGCACCAATTGCTTGCCACGAGATGGAGTGAAGAGAGGGGAGGGATTCCAGGAAAGAGGCAAGAGCTACTCCCAGAACAGCCGTGACGCCAAACTGTACGATGACCAGTTGCCCGGTGACTGACCAGATATGATGCGCTGCAACAGACCGGGTGAACACATCTACATAGACAATGTACAGTGCCCATCCTGCAGCACTCAGCAAGGTCAGACCGTCGCCGATGTTAAAGGTTGTGGTGGGACGCACAAAAATGAGAAGTCCCGTGAAGACGATAGCAACGCTGATGATGTGATGGATGGATAGACGTTTTCGTTCGATCAGCCAGTAGGCGAAGGGGGTAAAGACGACCAGGGCACCGGTGATAAAAGCGGAATTCCCGACGCTGGTGAAGAGTAGCCCCAGGGTCTGGAGGTAAAAGCCGAAGCCAAAAAGGATGCCCAACACCACGCCCTGCCGAAATCGATGTCGGGACAGTGAGGACAAAGAAGAGCGCCACACGAGAGTGCTGGCAAGGAAGGCGAGGATAAAACGGGCAGCGGTAAAGGTCAACGGCGGGATTTCCTGCAGTGCCAGCTTAATTAAAGCGAACGTACCGCTCCAGATAACGGTAATAAAAAGTAGCCAGGCATCTGCGATAGTTGCTGCAGAAGGTCGATTCATCGGTTTCTTCGGTTTTTGCAAAGCCTGCAAGACGGATAACCTCCTGCTTTCTCACAGATGAACCTGTTGGGACCATTAACCTGAACCTTCCATCGTCACCGAAGGCAAGAGGGAGGTGCAGGAACGGGAGAAAACAAAAAATCAACTCTGAACCTTCCATTGCCACCGTAGGTATGTACCAGCTTTCTAAGTAAGATACCTTCGTCTTTCTATCGGTTATCTGGAGATGTTCGTCAACCATATTGTGAGATCGGAGTGCGGAGTGGAAACGTGAATGAGGGTGTATCGAGTTATTGTATGGCTCATCCTGGTGGGTTTGATCCCTGTGTATGCGCGTTTGCCGATCGCAGGATTTATTCCCAACGACGGGCGATATCCTGACACCGTGCTGTTCTGGAGTCGCCTACCCGACGCATGGCTCTGGGTGACAACCCGGGGCTTGTTGTTTGATTATTACTCGGTGGATTCAACAGGAACAACCGGTGCAGTTGTTTTCCTCCGGTATTCCCTTCCGTTGCCTGTCGTCACGCCGCAATCGCCATTGCCAGTGCGATGGACCGTTGTGCGAAACGCAAAGCCGTCTTATTGCCAGCCATATTCGGAGCTGTGGTTACGCAGCGAGACGGGAGCAACACAGTTGCACTTGTGGATTGACCGGGGACGCCTCCATTATGAATGGCTGGGGACAGTGCCGTCCGTACTGTGGATTGTGGATGGGGCGGATACGCTGACGGCACGGAAAACATCACTGGAAATACAAACAAAGACCGGTGTTATTTATCACGAGCGCCTCCAGGTTGTTTTACCGGTACTGACCCGATCGGTTCCGGCAGAGTTTGCAGCGGTGCAGGATTCGATTGTGACGATTTCGCCTGAGCCGCCAGTCCCGTCGTGGGTGGATCCGGTGGTTCGGAGTACCTTCTTTGGTGGCAGTGGGAATGACGTCATTACCGATGGAGCTGTATTGCCCAGCGGGAATATCGTAGTTGTTGGTAGCACTGCTTCGCCAGACTTGCCTTCGCACCGGGGGGGTTACGATACCACTTTTGCACCGCCAACAGATGCCTTCCTTGCGGTGTTGTCGCCAACGCTGCAGTTAGTCGCTTTCACTTTGATTGGGGGCAGCGGCGATGATGCCGCAACTGCTGTGGCGGTGCGAAACGGAAAGGTCTGGGTTACGGGAAAAACCAGCTCACAGGATTTTCCAACAGTGTCCGCATTGCAGCCAGATTACGGAGGGGGGCAAACCGATGCATTTGTGGCGGTATTCGACACCGCCCTAACGACCCTGCATTATGCTTCTTACATCGGTGGTACAGGAACGGATGCTGGCAAGGCAATTGCCAGCGGTGACGGGATGGAAATTGTGGTGCTGGAAACCCTTTCCGATGATCTTCCCGTAAGCTCCGCGGCGGTGTTCGATCACTTACAGGGAGCGACGGATTTTTATTGTATTGCGCTGGATACCCTGTACCATCCGCTGTGGCAAAGCTACTTCGGGGGAAGCGGTTCCGACGTTGCCAATGCAGCGATGATTCTGGATGGAATGCTCTGGATTGCTGGCAAGACGTCTTCGGCGGATTTCCCTGTAGTGAACGCCTTGCAATCGTCTTTGCAGGGTCCATTCGATGCCTTTGTGTCGGCAATCGCATTGCCGGATTTTACGCTTCGCTTTTCCAGTTTCCTGGGCGGTCGCCTTACCGATTATGCCGTAGCGCTTGCGCCGGCTGCTTCTGGTATCGCCCTCAGCGGGGTGACCAATTCAGATGATTTTCCTGTCACCACTGGTGCAGTGGACTCGAACTATCAGGGAGGAGATGACATTTGGGTAGCAGTGCTCAATTTCCGTGATTCGCTGGAGCTTCAGGCGGCAACCTACGTGGGAACGCAGGGATGGGAACAGCCGGTGGCATTGCTGGCACTTGAAGATTCCACGTTTTTTCTGGCTGGCTGGACCAGTTCTGCACAATTTCCCACGACACCGGATGCGGATCAGCCGGAATCCGAGGGGGATCTGGATGCCATTGTGTTGCAGTTGGATTTTTCATTGTCCCGACTGCTTTACGCTTCGTATTTCGGCGGAATTGGCCGAGACGAGCCGACGGTGCTGCGCCGGTTGCCGTCAGCCGCGATGCGATTTGTGCTGGCAGGGACAACGACCTCCCCGGTACTTCCTGAAAGTAACCGGGGAGCATATCCACAGGCACAGGTGGTACCGGATGCTTTTCTAACGATGCTCCAGTATCCGCTTCGCCTGCTGGCGCCCGATACGCTCGTCGCCAGATGTCCCGGCGACTCGGTCCGGTTTCGATGGCGTGCCACTGCCCATCTGGATTCTTTTGCGCTCTGGCTTGCTGCTTCCCCACAGGATCAGTTCCCGATAGGTGTGGTGGCGGCACGTGATACCGCTTTTCAGTGGATGGTACCGGAGCGATCAACGGAAGACACGTTGTTTACCGTTGTTGCGACTTCTACCGATGGATCGGTTATCTATGACCGCTCGGAAGGAGCAATCGTGTGGTATCAGCCACCACGGATTAGCCAGCATCCGGAGGATGTGACGGTCTGTCCGGGCAGCGATGTACTGTTTGAGGCAGAAGGCGGGGGCTATCCGCCGCCGGAGCGAGCGTGGGAGCGGAGTACGGATGGGGGGAAGTCCTGGACGCCGCTGCCGTACGAACGTGGGTACCGATTGTTTTTGCCGACCGTTGGACAATCACAACAGAATGCACTGTTTCGGTTACGCCTGAGTAATATTTGCGGCGTCGCTGTGAGTGAGCCGGCGCAGCTTCGGTTGCGTCCAGCACCACAAATTGCCGTGCATCCTGTGACCCAGAGCGTATGTCCCAATGACTCTGCGGTTTTCTATGCTTCCGCCTACCCTTACGACTCTGTTCGGTGGCAGCGGAGCGATGATGGAGGGTATACGTGGCAATTGTTGCCGGGGGCAACAGAAGAATTTCTGGTGATTCGCCGGGCAGATACGGTGTCACCATCGGCGTTGTTTCGAGCGGTGTTTTTCTATCGGGAATGTTCGACAGCAACTCGCGGCGCTTCCGTGCGGAAAGCGGCATCGCCGAGTGTGATTACACTGTCGACTTCTCCCACGGTCTGTCCTGGAGAAGAAATAACGCTGTTCGTTCGGGCTGAAGATGCTTTAGCATATCGATGGCAATGGCGGGATCGTCAGGATCGGCCATGGCGACCGGTGTACTAT
Source organism: Candidatus Kapaibacterium sp. (assembly GCA_015490805.1). Classification (GTDB taxonomy): domain Bacteria; phylum Bacteroidota; class Ignavibacteria; order Kapaibacteriales; family WFXC01; genus WFXC01. The sequence continues at coordinate 17,248 of WFXC01000016.1, read as the reverse complement.
CAAGCCTCACCAACACTTCGGACAACCGCAGGCGGCGATCCGGGGGATACCCTGTGGTATCGTGCTTTGCTGATTGGGGAATGCGATACCATTACCACCTCAGCAATTCCCGTGTTTCTTTTGCCCGAAATTCCTTTACAAACTTTTCCTTCAGTGATAGAGTTTGGCACGTTGAGCGAATGTGCTCCACAGACGACCCAGAGTATCCAGATTGTCAATCCTGACACGGTTGCCCATACCATTGTTGCCGCCGATGCTTCCGATGCTTTTGCCATTCAGACCCCTTTGCCGATCCTGCTGCCACCCGGTGCAGCAACAACCGTAACGATTCGATTTGTTCCCTACCAGCAGGGAGTTTTTGCTGATACCCTCAAATTGCGGTATGCGCCGTGTCAATATGCCATTCCGATCGCAGTGAGCGGAAACAAATTACAGCCTTTTACAACGGATCTTGCAGTGGTGGATTACGGTGTCCACGCTCTCTGCCGATTTCCGCTCGATACAGTTGTGCAGTTACAGAATCGGTCGCCGACCGATACGTTGTGGATTCATCAATGGACGGTACCACCGCCGTTTGTGCTGTCAACTTCTCTGCCTCCATTTTTAGCTCCACAGGAAACGTTTATTACTCGCATCGTTTGTCAGCCTGTTTCGGATGGGGAGTTTCGGGCTGCTTTGTCGGTGGCATATTCCATTCGAGGCTGCGTTGATACGATGAAAATTCCGCTCCTGGCAGCCGCGCGTGCCCCGTCGTTGAAAGTTTCTGGATTGCACATGGATTCTCTTCGCGTGTGCCGTCCCCAGCTTGATACCACATTGTGGATAGGCAATCGTACAGCGGATACGTTGTTCCTTACGGTGGATCAGCTCCCTGCGTGGATGAACAGTGATTTAGCAACTCCGATGCTCTTGCCCTTCGATTCGGTAGCGCTCCACGTCCGGGGTATACCGCCGAAGGGTGAGTGGAGCGATACTCTATGGCTGACATCCTTGCCCTGTGGAGAGCGCACGGGTGTTGCGGTGACTGGTTTCCGCCACTTTGATTCGGTTGCAGCGCCGGAAGTGGTGTCATTGCCTGCTGTTCCAGTCGCAACTCGCCGCATCGATACCATTCGCATTGTGAATCGCGGAACGACGCCACTGTGGGTGCAACAGGTACATTTTCAGACTGCTACCCTGTTCCGAATTGTGCGGACAAAGCCGTTGCTGCCTGATACACTTGCACCAGGTGAGATGCTGGAGTTGACGATTGAATTTTTTGCTCTGGATACGCTGCATACGGATACTTTGCAGGTGCGTTTGCTGGGACTGTGTCCTTTCATAGTCACATTTCCCGTGATTGGACAGGCGCAGCGAACAGCCGTTGCCCGCTGGAGTATTGTGCCATTCGAAGGAGCACCGGGCGACACAGTGTGGTTGGAGATTCGAGGGGGCTTGGAGCCGATACTGCAACAATTGCAGCCGCAGCAATATGTCATTTTTGCTCGATGGAATGCTACTGTCCTTACCCCTTTAGATCCCGCGTTGCGCACTTTGCCGCAGACGGGCTGGCATACGGTTGCTATTCCGCAGCCTTATAGTGACCAGTCTGCTGATGTCCTGGTATCGCTTCCCTTACTGGTTGGATTGGGCGATATGGAGTATTCTCCCGTCTGGATCGACAGCGTGCGCTGGCTCTTTCCCGATGGTTTCAGCTATGTCTTGCCGCAGGAGTATCAGCCGGGAACATTTCATCTCCGTATCTACAAAGAAGGGGCGCCGCAATTGCTCAACCCTGCTGCCGGGAGTTTGAGCGTTACGATTACGCCTAATCCACTGACAGATCAGGCAATGATTCAGTTAGCGGGAGTTCGGTCACCTTCGAACTTTCGGATTCAAATTTACTCTGCTCTTGGACAGTTGGTCCTTACCCTTGTTCCGCCGCTGTCTGCATTTGAGTATGATCCCACCACGGGAAGCTGGCACAGTACGTTGATCCTCTCCCGTTCCCAGCTTGGGCATAGCGGCACCTTTTTCCTCCGCTGCTCCGATGGTGTGTGGACAGTAACCCGATTGATCGGGGTACGCTGAAAAGGCGTTTCTATCAAGGCTGTACACCTAAGCGCATGCGCTCCCAGCAAACTGAGAGCAGCTAACAGGGAACGCCAGCTTTAGCCAGTATGTTATTGGGAGTGCCAACTTTAGTCGGCGTCGTTGCGCACGAAGGTGTACACTCCCAGTAGATGCACACTAAAACGTGGACACTCACAGAGAAGAGCATTGAGTTCCGTGGATAGCTTTCCATAACGGTGGAACCTTCAATCGTAAGATGCTTACCTTTGTCCCATCGCTATCTACATTCGGCTTGGTTACGAAAAGCGGACAGGATCGTGGATTTCCATTATCCTCAGGTTGGGTATAAGGGTGATTGTTTCCGTGATGTCAATTAGCAGGATATAAAGCAAGATAGCGAATACCGCGAAGGGATTTTGCACTGAGATCATCAGAGCTTTATGGGTGACTGTGGGAGTGATGGCTTTGCAAACAGTTGTTTAGAGATTTTAGTACCGTTAATAAAATTGTATGCTGTACAACTACTTCTTCAAGGAGGAATCCTGTACAATATTCTCTGATTGGGGTACGTTGATTTGGAAGATCGATGGAAGTTGGGATGTAAGTGGTATGTTGGCTATCACTGAGAAGAACGGACAGGGATTGGGAAGAGGAAGTAAGGAGGACAGCTTGGTGAAAATAAGAAAATTTTTGCGGGGGGGGGGGCGATAAAGCTCCCTGTACGACACACCGTTGTTGGCTCATCCAATCAGCTCTTCAGGATTTTCCGGATGCTCCAAGCTCGAGATGAGGGAATACCTGTGGAAGAGTTGTATAAACGGTGGGGAGTGGAAGAATGAGAGTATCGCAACGACTTGCAGCATTACCTCTGCGAACGGTACTTCGTCGTTTGCTAACGCCAGGGATTATTGTGGTTACAGTGGTGCTCCTTGGCGCAGTGGTATTCAGCAGCTCCATAGCATTGCAGGTGCCGAAGGATAACCTGTCGGTGATTCGGACTCTGGTGCCGCTGGCAGATCTGCAGCGGGCGTTGCAGTTGCACCGCGGATTGGCCAGCCAGTATCTGAATGGAAATACCGCGGTGGAGACGCGCATTACCAACGTGGAGCGTAGCTGCGATTCGCTGTTGCAGCGCGTGCGGCAACACGTTGGCGAAACACCAGTACTGGCGGAAGTTGCAGAAGTTGCAGCATTAGTGGAGGAGCTAGCGACACGGTGGCAGCAGTTACGAGCTGAGTGGCGGGAACATTCAGCATTCGAATCTTTCGAGATCCACTCAAACTTGGTTGAAGCAACACTGGAGTTGGAGAATGTTCTACTGCACCAGGCGAAGTTTGATCCAGCGATGAGTTCATTGATATTGCTGTTGTATCGCCGGCTTCCGCAACTGACGGAAGCACTGGGGCAGTTGCGTGGTCTGGGCAGTGGCTATCTTGCCCGCGACATCGATACACTTCGACCTGATGAACGGGAGCAATTGAAACAGTTAGTTCAGGCTGCACGGCTTCAGCAACAGCGCATTGAACAAGTAGTCAAGAGCCAGTTCCATCAGACGCGAGTGAGCGATCTTCTAAGCAGTTTGCAGCAACTACTTCCTCAGGCAAGACAGTTGTTACAGGACATCGAGCGTACCTTTGTAGAGTCATCAACTATTGCTGGTGATCCCCAGCGGTTTTTCCAGCAGGCTACGCGGGTGATCGACCAGTTTTATCGGTGGGGCGATACAGCAACAGCATATATTGTCGCTGACATTGAGGGAGAATATTCCTGGAGTGTGGCGACTGTGTATTCCGCTTTGGGAGTGTCTCTTGTGCTGGTGTTGATTCTGGTTATGATCAGTCTGATGACCGGAAAGACAGTGGTGACCAATATTGCAGCCCTTGTGGAAGCTTTCCGGTCTCTGCAGGAAGACGAGGTTCGCAAAGAGGAACTGGAGGTGGTAGCGCATTTGCGCAATGAGGTAGGAGAGTTGGCACGATCGATCGTGGAAGTCGGCGAGCGGCTGACCAAGCGGCTGAAAACATTGCGGTGGCTGGATCGTATCGCTGGAGAAGCCAGCAGCGGGCGATCGCTGGAACAGCTTGGCAACACCATAGTGGCTGGGGCAACCGATATCGTCAATGGGTCCGGAGCAACCTTCGTGCTGCTTGATGACCAGGGACAACCCCAATTCCGCTTCCAGAGCGATGGGCAGCATCAGGAAACTTCTCTGGCATTGCAATCGGTCGGATCGGGCAGCCGTCGAGGGGATACCATTGAAGTGACGCTGGAAGCCAACCAGAAACAGATCGGTTCGCTGGTTGTAACCTCCGGCGATCGACTATTCGGAGAGGATGACCGATATATTCTGGAAGCCTTTGCCGATATCCTTGGAGGAATCGTCGGCGCCTATTTGATGCAGCAGGAGCTATCGAAATTCAACCAGCAGCTTCTGGAAGATGCAGAGTTGATTGGTGTTGTTCTGCACGAAATGGCGAGGGGGAATCTTAGTGCAGTAGTTCAGGTCAGCGGCAAGGAGTCAGCGGTAATTCAGCGATTACAAGGGGATATTCAGTCTTTGTTGAAGTCGTGGAATGCGTTGATTGGTAAGTTGCGAACTACCGCTGAGCACGTCGCTTCAGCCGCGGCGCAGATGGGAGCAACGACGGAGCAACTGGCAACGGCGGCACAGGAACAGTCGGCACAAAGTGCACAGATCGCCGCAGCAGTAGAACAAATGAGCCATACGATTGCAGATACCTCACGAAATGTCCATCAAGTTGGGGAGGCATCACGGCAGGCAGCGGCAGTAGCTGGAAGCGGGAAGGATGTACTGCAGGAAGTGTTAGGGCAGATGCAAGCGATTGCAGGACAAGTTCAAAAAGCAGTGGAGCAGTTGGGAACGCTGCAGCAGGCAGCAGAGCGGATCCAGACAATCACAGCAGTGATTACCGAAATTGCCGATCAGACAAATTTGTTAGCACTCAACGCTGCGATTGAAGCAGCACGAGCAGGTGATGCCGGTCGCGGATTTGCAGTTGTGGCAGATGAAGTTCGCAAGCTGGCGGAGCGCACGGGCGAATCGGCAAAAGAAATCGCAGATATTATTCAGCAGTTGCAGCAATCAACTGCTGATACCGTTTCTGCTATGGAGGAAGTTCAAAATACCGTGGATGAGGGGGTGGGACGAACAACCAGAGCGCAGCAGGCGTTGGAGGAAATCGTAAAATCTTCGGAGACCGTTGAGCAGATGCTATCACAGATCGTGGCAGCCGTTGAGCAGGAGTCAGCAACCAGTGAAGAAATGTCGCGGAATATAACAGCAATGTCGCAGGTCATTGAAGAGAGCGCAAAAGGGATAGCAGAGCTAGCAGAGGCTGCCCGCAACCTCTCTCAATTAGCCGATGACCTGCAGCAATCGCTGCGCGTGTTCCAATTGGCCGAGCAAACCACCACCAATAAAGCACTACCATCGTAGCCGGTGGTGTAGCGGAAGTCCCTGCGGATAGAAGCATCCCACCGGGAGCGCCGACCGGGAGCGCCGGCTTTAGCCGGCATACTACTGGGAACGCCGACTTCAGTCGGCATGTTTCTGCACTCTAAAGGGTGCGTTCCCAGTAAATGCACACGGAAGGGTGCGTTCCCAGCGAACCAGAAGTGTCCATACTGAAAGCGCCCACTGGGAACGCCGAGGTTCATCGGCATCGTTGCACGCTGAAGTGTACGCTCCCAGCACACTACATTTCCAGCGAATGGGTAGGAGCGAATCAATGCTTTGCTCGATGGACGACCCAGCGGATCGCTCCTACGGATGGAAATTTAGGCACCCAAAGGTTGCCATTACGGAATGCAAAAATCCCTCTTCCTTTGGGAGAGGGTTAGGGTGAGGGGAAATGCACGCTCAAGCGTGCGCTCCAACTGGAAGCGCCGGCTTTAGTCGGCATACCACTGGGAGCGTCTCTCTGGGAGCACCGGCTTTAGCCGGCAAAGAATGCACACTGAAGTATGCGCTCCCAGCAGATTGGAAGCACTGCGACTTTAGTCAGCGTATCTGGAACACCAACTTCCACTGGCAAAAACCACTTGCAGATGCAAATGCTGCCAGTTTGTCACGGTGAAACGAGGAATTAGTATTTCAGTAATCCGACGAAAGGCGGAAGCGGAGAATACGGTCGTTGCCCGTATCGGCTATGTAGAGGATGCCGTTGTAGAATGCTACCCCTTTGGGCTGGCGAAACTGCCGCAGTCCGTCGCCACTGCCACCGAAGGAATAGGAAAACTCCTGACCGAAAAAGTTGAATTTGTACAGCGAGTCCTTGCCTGCATCGATGACGTAGAGATTGCCGTACCGATCATATGTCACGTCTTCGGGTTGCGAAAAGCGGTTGACACGCAACAGATCGGTGTTGTCCGCAGGCGTAAACTTCGGACGCCAGTCTGCAATTTCACCGCCCATATACCGGAGCCACTGAACCTTGAACTGCATATCCGGTCCAGTCTGGGTAAAGGCAAAATCGTACGTATTCCGCCCGGTCACCGATATACCACTGGGTTGTTGCAACGAATTGAGCGCAGTACCAACGGGGCGAAGAACAGGAACGGGTGAAATCAGTTGATCATCCGCTCCGATCTGAATCACGGCATCATCGGGATCGACCGGCGACACATTCGATGGTCCAGTGCGGGTCACCAGATACGAGTTATCCGGTAGCACCGTAATCCCCGTAAAACGGCGAGCCGGTTTCTGCAACTCTGTGTAAACGACCCGAACTGGTGCTTTTGCAATCTGATGTGCTACTGCACGCAACTCAATGCGGTAGATCGCCCCAACGGTTACAGGCTTTCCATTCAGAACCGTATCCAGCTCTCCGCACACCAGCAGATCAAATCGCCCATCCTGCGCCAGCGCAACCGGTCGTTTAATTCCCGTGGCTGTGCCCAACCATCGACCGGCTAAATCCAGCATTACCACCCGATCGTTATCCGTATCCGCCACGTAGATAAAAGGTTCACGCCCGACCAGCACATCCGATGGACGGCGAAAACCGGTCCACGGTGGACGCACCGGCGTATACACCGTATCATTGACGGTTTGCGTTGTGTCGATCGGCGCTGTCGGTGGCACCGGCTTTTCGTGGCAGTGCGTCAACAGCAGGATCGTAGCGCCAAGCAGTCCCCAGAAGCGGAGCATCTTTATGCCTCCGGTGATTGTTGCAGCAACAAACTCAGTCGATGGAGCATCCCAAAATGGCGTGTTGGCAACAGGCTGTAGTCAATCCGTATACGCCATCCAGTAAAGAGCGGAATCTGGAGGCCTACGCCCGCCGTCCACGGCGTTAGTGGTGCATTGATGCGATACGCTGCCCGCACCTGAATCTGAAAGGGCATTGCAACCGACAGTTGCCGGGCATACTCCCCACCGATCACATACTGTTCCGCCTGATCCGCCGGATGATCAAATTGCACCGTGGCAGTCAACCGTTGCAGCGAGTCCTGGAGCACCTCGGTCGCAACACCAAAGCGGAAATTTGTCGGGGGCGCAAAGCTCCGCAGTGTTGAACTGGAGTCGTGCGGGTACAACGGCACCGTTCCTCGCGGTTTTAACGGCGTACCAAAATTGGAAATTGCCAGCGCAATGCGGGTGCGCGCCAGCCCTGTGTAATACAACGTCCCCAGATCAAACAACACACCCTGCAGCGTTGCTTTGCCCAACCGCTCGGATATGCCCACAACCGTTATGCCTGCCGAAAACTGATCGGTGAAGCGGTGCGCATAGGACAATCCAGCGTGAATATGTTCAACGATGAACCACTCACCCGTTCCGTATGGCTGCACCTCTGTGGTCACCCGAAGAGGATCGATCCCCAGCCGCGCCACATTGACCGCCACCGCATCATCAGCTCCCACGTGATAGAGTGCCGAGGCAGCAATCAAGCGGGAACCTGCCAGCCACTGTGCAGCGGAGAATGACGCCTCGAACGATCGGGTCTGGAACAACCCTGCAGGATTGGCAACCACCACCGATGCGTCATTGGCCAACGCGACAACGCCATCATTCAAACCAGCAGCCCGCGCGGAAAGCGGAATTTTCAACGCTACACCGATCGTTGTCCCCACCCGTTCTTCACCAAACGAAGGGATCAACTGCGCTTTGACCGGTAGCAGCATGACTCCCAACAGCACACTCAGAATGAACCGCATCAGAACTCCACCATCATTTCCAACCGAAGCATTCGGCGCGAGGCATACCGCGCCGGGTTAAAAGGATACGGATCCAGCGGTGGCTGCAACTGCGGATACAGCGGATCATTCCACGACACCGGAGTGGGATCGCCGTATTCGTATGCGCGTCCGGTAACGGGATTGAGAATCTGGGAATTTTTTCGATCGAACACGTTCAACACTTCCAATCGGAACTGCACTTTTGTGTGTCCGACCGCAACGGCTTTCCCAATCGTCACATCCAGCCACCACCACGGATCACCCAAGGCTTCCAGATACCGACTTTCGTCTCGCTGATACACCGGCTTTCCGTTCGGCAGCCGCACCTGCTTGCCCGTTGCAGGATCTATGACCGGCACATACGGCGTATACCGCAGACCGGATCGATAGGTAAATCGGGTATACACCGAAACATCCGCAAGCCAGGGAAGATCGAACCACGGCTGTTCCGCTGAACTGGTGAGTATCGCTATCGCGTTGACATTGATCGGGCGATCCCACGACAAAAACACTTCGCCCAACTGCTCATCGGTGATACCTCGAACTATCAAAATGCCTTCATCCGCCGAATTGCTTTTCCCCGTCACCACGGAATACGACGCGGAGATTTGTCCCGTGAACCAATCGCCAATCCGTTTTTTGAACTCCACCTCAATGCCCCTGGATCGGGCGTAATCGGCATTGACATACGTCAAGAAACTCCCCCCGGCGAAACGTGGGTTATCGGTCCGCACCCGCCGGGTTTGAACGTAGTCGAAAATGTCTTTGTAGTAGGCGGTCACGGTCAGCACATCATTGGAGGTGATCTGCGTCCGAATGCCAATTTCATACGCAATGCTGGTTTCTGGATCCAGATCCGGGTTGCCAAATCGCTGATACGTGGAATACGCCTGCTGTGGCATCAGCTTCGCATAGACATACTGAGGACGTGGCAACTTGCTAAAGTGCCCGAAACTAAAAAAGAGCGTCTGGTTATTCGTAATCGGATGGGAAATACCCAGCCGGGGATTGAGCCGGATTTTCCACCGTCGACCAAACAGGGCAATGGTCTTGCGGAGATAATTCTGACGTTGCTGCTGCGAAATAGTGGTGCGTCCGGGATCCGCTATCGCTGCGTCGACTTCCGCTCCGGGCGCCCAGAAATCAAGTCGAACGCCATAGTTCAGGATCAATCCCCGAAACGTAATGTTGTGCTGGATATACCAATCACCAAGAATCGGATGAACGTGAAACACATCATTGTTGAGCCCCAGCGGCTCGTACCACGGGGCATAGATATTGGCTTGCTGTAGCTCCTGAAATCGAAGTTCAAGCCCCGTTTTAATGCGATTTTTCTCTGCAAAAAAGTACGTCACATCCCCCCGAATGGTCCATTCATCGACGAAGTGGTCATTCCAGATGTAACCATTGCCCACATCATAGAAGCCATCACCGGGGATAATGCCCAGATGCAGGGAGTCGCCAGTGTCATAGTAGTGCGCCGGAATGGAGGGGATGTCTTCTGGCGGTTCGTAAGCATCATAATCCCGGCCATTTGCATCCACCTTCAGGCGAGAGTAGAAATTGCTAATTCGTAGCTCATACAGTAATTGCTTCGACACTGTATGCATCCAGGCTACTTTCTGGAATTGAGCAATATTGCCATAGGTAAGAGCCCCGTCGAAATGTCCCTGAAACCGATATTGATACCCCGGATCGGGGCGGACATACTCCAGATTCGTCTGAAGCGAACGGGTATTTTGATTGAGCCGCCAGCTCTGGTAGAGGGAATAACTCAGCCGCTGCATCGGCGTTGGCATCCACTCCAGCTTCACATACGCATTCGCCATATTCTCCTGCCGCAAAGAAAGCCAGCGGGGGAGGATCGAGGAACGAACGGTCGTGCGGGCAAATGCAGGGACAATGTAGTCGGAAGCATTCAGGTACAGCGAAGCAAAGAACGTAACGCTACCCGGCAAATGCATACCCAGCGCTGGCAATACGTACGTTGTCAGCGGTTCCGGGCCACCAATGGAGAACTCGAAGATGTCAGTAATAAACGGCGAATTAGTGTCTCGATCGTATGGGTTGCGGTGATGGATTAAATATCCCCGGCGAAGTCCTACGTTGCCTCGATACGTTTTGCTTCCCGATCGGGTCTTGATATTAATCACCCCCGCCGTTGTTTGCCCAAATTCTGGATTGATCCCCCCGGTAATAACCTCCATTGTCTCCACGGCACTGGCGCTTAAGTGCAGGCCGAAACCCGTGCCTGCCAGTGGATCCTGCACCGATACGCCATCCAGCAAATAAGCTGTTTCGTACCCCCGGCTTCCCCGGATATGGATCTCCTGATTCTGCTTAATAATTCCCGGCTGCAAGGTCAGGATCTCAGAAATCTGTTCCACCGGCATTTGCCGAATGGTCTCCCGCTCGATTAACTGGATGCTTTGCGTCTCTTCAACATCGATCAACGGCTTTTTGCCAATCACGACGACTTCTTTTCCCAGAGAAATAGCCGCTTCTTCCATTGCTATATTGACCACCACCGTATCTCCCCCCCGTACTCGGATACCGGTTTTCTTCACCGTTTTATACCCTACGTAGCTCACTTCCAGCGTATACTCTCCGGGTTCAACGTTGCGGATCAGGAAACGTCCGCGGGGATCGGAAAACGCTCCGTAGTACGTTCCCGGAATCCGGATTGTCGCAGATACTAAGGGCTTGCCGCTGCGCTTGTCTCGCACCATACCGCGGATCACTCCAAACTGCTGGGCAGCAGCAACGCTGCACCAGCCTATGACGCTGAGGACAAGAATCCACCGTATCAACTGACATCGCATCATCAGGGCACCTGAAACTCCTCAACCAGAATATGCTCTAGCAATCGGGCAGCCCCCCCGTTACGCTGAAATGCGGACAGCGGAAGATTCAGAAAAAACTGCTGATCAACGGTGCTCTGGATAACAACCGGGGGGGTACCTTCATAATCCGATTTTGGCGGTAACAGATACAGAGACCGAGCCGCAGCAGTGGGAAATAGCCGATGGATACCAACGACATTCCCGCTCCCCTTGACCAATCGGGGATACTGCTGCAGCGCCTGCTCCGTCCGCATCAATGTATCGCCGGGGCGAAACACAGTCGGAGAGGAAAAGAGCTCCCGCGCAGAGAGACTATCCAGCGGTGCAAAGTCCAGAATTTTCTGCCGATCCTCCAGCGTTGGCAGATTCGGCAGTGGGGCACTAAAGATCAGCTTCCCACCGGCGGCAAGATAGCCCGGCAACACCGTTTGCGGAATATCCAGAGATAATCCAATGTCGCCGTACCAGAGCACAACATCGAAAAGTTTTAAGGTTTCGACAAACATCGGGGTCAGTAGCCGCGGCAGGTTGCGATACCAGCCGTCGCTGCCACGCTCCCGAATGTTCAAAAACTCGTACCGTCCTGCATACCGCCCCCCGGCAATGGTATCCAGCGCTGCCTGATAGAACTGGTGGGAACGTTTGTCAAAAGAATCTTCGACGATCAAAATCGGACCCGAAGGCTGCTTCACGTACCACACTCCATCCGGGGGCGGATACTGCAACACAGCGCTCCGCAGTCCCCCCCGGTCTACTGCCCGGATATACAGGACATTGGGAGCATTCAGGTGAAGTCCATCTGCAGCCCGCAGTGTCAGCATCGTTTGCGTCGGTGGGATCCGGTGCCATTCTGCAACCTCGCTGCTATCGTTGAGCGACCATTCGATCGCCGCCAGTGTCTCGTTTCCATCGAAATCGTAAGCGGCAAACACGAAGGTTGCCACCGGGAATGTTGTATCGGGCAAACGCATCAGGGCTGCTGCAGCAGGGGTGGAATCTGGTCCCCAGAAAATCTGCGGTGGCGTGTTCACGACCCGGTATTCCACCACTGCGGGTGACAGATCGACCGCTCCTTCCAGTCCCCGGAATTCCTCTTCCGGTGGATCCCATCGACCATTACCATTGCGATCGTCAAAAGGGATCGGCATATTGGTGTCTGCCGGCGGCTCCCATACCACTGAATTGTCCACAGCGGCAACGGCGAAACGGAAGGTAGAGTCGGGACGGCGCAAGCGCAACTGGAACAATGAATCATTCCGCCGGGTAAAGTACCAGTGGCGAAAATCCCAGGAAAACAGGAAGCCGATTACCAGACCATCGGGATCATCACCGTACCAGTAAACGTGGACCTGGCTGGACTGCTCGGTTCGCACTGAGTCAACCGCCAGAAACGTTTCTGGCCGCCGATTTCCCCGCTCTTCGGGTGCTGGCGGTTCTGTACACCGATGAGAACTCAGCAAAAGGACAACCCCCAGGCTCCAGACGCTCAAAATGCTCCAACAGGATTTCACTACTTCACGCCACCACTGTGTGCCTACCTGATCTGCAAAAGTGCAAAAATACAAAATGCTGGTGGGATGCACCGCTGCTCTGTTGGATTCTCCCGGCCAACCCCTTACAAGGAGTAGGAGTGACCGGCCGGTCGCCCCTACATAGGAACTCCGGCTTTAGTCGGTATATCATTGGGAACGCTGGCTTTCGCCGGCAAAATATGCATACTCAAGTGCGCGCTCCCAAGCACACTCAAGTGCACGCTCCCAGGATCTTGAGCCGGCATGCAAAATAGTGGACACGCCGCTGACTTGCCCTGGACAACTCAGAGGGTTGTCCCATCAGGCATTTTGCTGCCCGACTGGAGGCAAAAAACCCGACGCTTGAAAATTACGTAATTTTACGTATTGCAAGGGTTGCGGCTATTTGCTACATTTGTAGAGATTTTGGAATAGTAGCTCCAGACATAAACAAAGAATGCGAAGAGCGTGGATCAGTGCTATAGGAATTTTCATCAGCGTTTCGGTTATCTGGGGGCAAACGCCATCCAACGGCGCAATGCTGCTAACCAATAACGCTGCATTTGTCGTCCTTCCTGGTGGGGACATAACGATTGCAACCAGTGCGGGGATCAAGCAGGAAGGTCAAAGTGCGATCGTGCTGTACGGCGATCTGGAAAATCACGGCAAGATCGTCCCCGGCGATGGATACCTGCTGTGCACGGGTCCTTCGACGCAGGTCCTCCGGGGTACTCGGGAAATTACTCTCAACCACTGGTGGTTCCGAAAATCTGCCCCTTCCGACGTGGTCAAAATCGACAACGATGTGCGGGTCTACCAGCCACTCACCGTGAATACGGTCACCCTGGAAATCATTCACAGCAGCTCACACACGGTCACCTTAGACAGCGACCTCAAAATCAATGCTGATGGCAAGTGGGTCGTTGCTTCCACGGGGACGACGGGACGCGACCATCAAATTGTGCTTCGTGGCAATGCGCAGATCGATGGGCAATGGATTCTCCGACCGATCCTGAATAGCAACAACTACCACGCCCGCCTGCGATTTCAAACAACCGCAACGCAAACACTCACTGGCAGTGGGACGGTTCAATTCTACCAAGTCATTCTCGACAAAGGAAGCAAAGCAAACCGGGTTGAAAGCTGGATGAACGTCGGACTGAGCGCTCTGGGCTCAGGCTCCGCAATGGATTTTATTGCCGGTACGTGGCAGCAAACAACGGGAACATTGACGTTCGACAACGGTGTCAGCACTTCTTACAACGAAACTATTGCCGCCAATGGATCCCTCCAAATCTTAGGCAATGCCTCGATGATCATTGGGCAAAATGGCGCTGGAAGTTCGTTGATCCTCGACGGTGGCGAATTCATCGTAAACACGACTGGATTTGTCAATATCGGCAGCCAAAGTGGCAATTCGCTGCGGTACACCAATGCTGGTGGCAGTCGATTCGAACTCCATCAGGGAACGGTGACCATTGCTGGACGCTTTTCGCGTCAAACGGCAACGGGAACTAATACGGTGGACTATCTCCAGACCGGAGGCACGCTGATCGTTGGTGCCGTTGGACATTCAAACAGCTCTCTTGGAACCTTTGACATTGGCGCCAGCGGATCTTCCTTCACAATGAGTGGCGGAACCATTATTCTGCGAAATGCCAACAGCTCTGGAAGCAGCAGCCGTCCGCCAGACTTCAATGTTCAGGCAGCAACCGTTGCGGTTTCTGGCGGTACGGTGCAATTCGGCGATGCAGGAACAACAACACCGCAGCGATTCGATTACGATGTCCCCAATGGCGCATTGTGGCACGTATCGGTCAGCTCTGCTAATGCCACAGTCTATCCTTTTTCTCCAACTTCCGATCTCCGCATTCAGGGGAACTTCTACAATGCAGGCAGATGGGATGGGACACAAACGCGATCGGGAACTGCTGTCTCAACAGCTGGGATTGTCTTTGAAGGAAGTGGTTCTACATCGCAAACGGTGCGAAGTCCGGGCACAACGACCTTTGCAACGTTGCGGATGAATCGCGGTGCTGGTAGCGGCATTGTGCAACTACTCGATGACATTTCTGTCTCCCACCAGGTCGATCTGCGCGAAGGCAGTAATAGCCAGCCACAGATTCTGGCGCTGGGCAGCGGAGCTAATCTCTATGTGCTGAGCACCAGCACCACGGCAATCATCGACTACGCCAGTGCGCCAATCCGATACATTCGCACCAGCACCACCAGCGGGCGTGTCGTATGGAACGTTACGGCAGGGAAAACCTACTTCTTCCCCATAGGATCAGCCGAAAGTGGCGATACGTACACTCCCGCTGAAGTCGCCATTGGTAGTGGCGGCAGCGATGGCAGGATCGGCATTCGGGTCTCCCGTGGACAACGTGCCGATGGCGCACATCTCCAACTCCCGTCGAGTGCGACAGACTTTCTGCGACGATACTGGTCGATCTCCAATGTCACAATGACCCATCCCGCGCAGTGGACGTTCTACTATCAGGATGGTGCTGCACACCTTGCAGGCAGTGAAGCAAATCTGGCGCAAGCAGGGCGATGGCGACCGATCAATGAGGCGCCCGGCGGCAACTGGATCGGCTATGCTGCAACCGTCAACCCATCACAGAATTTCTTCCAGTTGCCTATTCTCGACGCTTCACTGCTGGAAGGAGATTGGACCTTAGCCAATGAAATTTTCCGACAAATTTTCTACAGCCGCCAGAGCGGTCTGTGGAGTCAGCATACTTCGTGGACGTATAGTCCTTCTCACGTTGGACCCAGCGTGGCAACTGGCGTTTATCCTGTTGCCGCCACAGATTCTGTTGTTATTGGTGGCGGCAGTTACGGTGTCGGCAACCACCATATCCAGTTGGATCTTTCCGTAACGATCGGCGGCGTTACCGTTGGCACCTCGGCTACCAATACCGGCACCTTAGAGCTCCGGGATAACATCATCAGCGGTGACTGGTTTGTGCTCCAGGATCAATCCACGCTGATGATTGGCTCGACCAGTGGCATTATGGCAGCGCCAGCAGCGGCGGGGAATGTGCAGACGACCTACCGAGTTTTCGCCACAACCGCAACGTACGTCTACAATGGCACAACGAACCAGACAATCGGTACTGCTCTCCCTTCGACTGTCGCAACATTTCGGGTCGACAACACGGGACCTGCCGGCAACAATCGCGTAACGGTAGACCGAACCATTCAAGTCACCCGGAATTTAGAGATCCTTCAGGGCGAACTGGATGTTACAACGGTCACAATGCCCAATGTTAGCGCCAGTGGAAATTTTGTTCTGGCTACCGACGCATCTGTCCGCATAGGGGGGAGCAACAACTTCGGTGCAGCCTTCGCTGGTTACACTACTTATACCTTAGCCACCAGTAGCACGGTGGAATTTTATGGCAACAGCAAAACGGTTGATATGCCTCCAAACGGCGGACTCGGCTATGGCTACCTGGTCATTTCTGACGCACCGACGAAGTACATCAATGCACCGTTGCGGGTTCGTCGGGACGTGACGATCAATCCCGGTGCTTTCCTCTGGAACAATGTCAGTGGTAATCAATTCCAGGTACTCGGCAATATTGTCAATCACGGGCAGCTATGCAACGACGGTATTATCGAAATTGGGATACCGTAGTTCCTGGGCAGCGCTCCGCTGGGAGCGCCGGCTTTAGCAGGCATCAAATGCACACTCAAGTGTGCGCTCTCAGAAATTTGCACACGTGGTCGTTGTCATAGAAGCTGACCGACCGGTTGTAAATGGTGGCAATCAAAGATGAAACAAAAATAAAGGAGCCAATGATGAAGCACACGTTCCAACTTTCACTCTTGATCTGGATTGCCTTCACCTCGTTTCTGTTCGCTCAAGGCAATCCAAGTGTTGGAATTGGCACGTTTTATCCTGATCCCTCCGCCATTCTGGAACTTCGCTCCACATCGAAAGGATTTTTAGTGCCACGAATGACGACGGCACAACGGAATGCAATTAGCGCTCCTGCTCTCTGGTTGCTGATCTTCAACACTGATACCCAGCAGTTCGAATACTGGAACGGTACCGTGTGGATTCCGCTGATTTCCACTCAAAATGTCAGCAGCAGTGCCTGGTCGCTCAGCGGCAATACCCTCACTGGTAGCGAATTTCTTGGATCCGTGAATCTCCAGCCGGTAGTGTTCAAGACCAACAACCTTGAGCGAATGCGGATTTCCACGACCGGCAATGTTGGTATCGGCATCAATGCCCCAACGAACACCCTACACGTCAAGGCTGCCAGCAACCCACTGCGGTTGGAGGGATTGCAACCATTGAGCAATGCCGGAACGATCTTAGCTGTGGACGCAAATGGCGTTGTGTACACCACCAGTGCCAGTGCGTTTGCTGCCGCCAATGCCTGGTCGCTCACCGGAAACGCCGGAACCGATCCGACAACCAACTTCTTAGGCACCACAGATAACCAACCGTTGGTGATTCGGACGAACAACACCGAACGGATGCGGATTCTGGCATCCGGATTGGTTGGAATCGGCACCAATGTACCGACTAACACCCTGCACGTCAAAGCAGCCAGTAACCCCTTGCGACTGGAAGGTGTGCAGACTACTGCCAGCGCTTCGACCCTGTTAGCCATCGATGCCAAT
>WFXC01000002.1 GCA_015490805.1 Candidatus Kapaibacterium sp. | reverse complement strand
GAGCTGGAATGGGACGGGCGAGTGCTGGGGTATCGCAGGCTGGAGGCGGTAGAAGGTGAGTGGGAGGTGATAGACGAAGGGATGGGGACGGTGCGACTTGCGGGGCAGCGGTCGGGAGGATTTGGCAATGGAGAGGTGGTTCGGCTGTGGTATGGGGTGTATGGTGGAACGGACAGGGAAGCGGTCGAGGTAAAGGTGAGCAGTGTGGACGTTGGGGATCGGGCGGTGTGTGTGGAAGCGGGAACGGGAATGGACACGGTGCGCCTGGGAGAGTACTGTTTGCGGGACGTGCGGGAGATTCGGCTGGGGAAGGAGTACGGATTGGAGGCGAAGCAGGAAGGGGAGGAGGTGGTGATACGGTACGGGATCGGGTTGAGTGGAGCGGTAGAGGTGGTGCTGTACGACAGCTATGGGCGGAAGGAAACAGTGATAGCGAAGGGGCAACAGGAAGCAGGGTGGAGAGAAGTGCGGCTTGGGACGGAGGGGTTGAGCAGCGGGTTACATTTCGTGCGTTTGCGGAGCGGTCGATATGAGCAGGTGGTACCGGTGTGGGTGGTGAAGTAGGAGCAGAGTTGGTGGCTACCAGACGGGAGTGGTAGTAATTGGGGCACTGGAAGGGCAGTGGGATATATATGGAATTGTTCCTTTTGGGTGGATCATTGGTAGAGATAGGTAAGGCATCAATCGGTGGATTGCCCTTGCCACTGCGTGCAACGGGGATGCGTTGTTATGGAGGAGGGAAGGAGATGACTGATGAGTTGTTTACGCAATTCCTCAACGCTTGACCGGCTGGGTTTTATAACGCTCCGACCTGATTAGATTAGTACAAACACCGGTTTGCATATAGGAGACGATATTTGCCAGCGTAGTACGGGCAATATTTTCCAGTGCCTCACGAGTGAAGAAGGCTTGATGGGCAGTAATAAGCACATTGGGGAACGTTAGCAGCCGGGCTAAAAGGTCGTCCTCAATTACTTTGTCAGACAGGTCTTCGTAAAAATATTTCTCCTCTTCCTCGTATACATCCAGTCCAACAGCACAGAATTTTCTTCGCTTTAGTGCCTGGATTAAAGCTTTTGTATCCACAACTGCACCACGACTGGTATTGATGAGCATTGCTCCATCTTTCATCATTGCAATGCGCTCAGCATTGATCAGATGATACGTTTCCGGTGTGAGGGGACAATGAAGGGTAATGACATCAGACCGCTGGAGTAGGTGCTCCAGCGTCACGTACTCTACGCCCATCTTTCGGCACTCTTCACTTGGGACGGGGTCAACGGCTAAAACTGTGCACTGCATTCCTAAGAGGATTCGGGCGACGGCCGATCCAATTTTCCCTGTTCCAATAATCCCGATCGTTTTGCCAGCCATATCAAATCCCATCAATCCGTCAAGGGAAAAATTTCCTTCCCGAACCCGCCAGTAACTTCGGTGAAACTTGCGGTTAAGAGTAAGCATCATACCCACCGTATGCTCTGCGACGGCATTTGGTGAATAAGCTGGCACATTACAAACCTGAATACCCGCTTCTTCCGCAGCCCGTAGATCCACGTTATTGAATCCTGCACACCGGAGTGCAATTACTCGCGTTTTGCCTCTCCGCAGTACTTCAATGGTTTCCCGCGAAGCGTCGTCGTGAACAAAAATGCAAATAACCGAATAGTCCAGAACCAGAGGCGCTGTTTGTGGTGATAGCCGATGTTCAAAAAATTCAAGTTCTAACTTGTAAGAGTGCCGCTTGATTTCCTCGAGAAAGAAAGATTCCTCATAGGACTTTGCACTCAAAAATGCTACCTTCATTGATCTTTCCATCTTGTTGAACATCCTTGAAAAAACGCCATCGCTGATAGCACTTCCGAGATTAGCGCTGCATTCAGGCGCCGCAGTGCAAAAATACACAATAAGAACACGCCAGAAGCACTTCAACGCTGATGGTGTACAGTCTGGCTTTGTCGTTCTCTTTATTTTTTTGCTTTCACATGGGTTTCGATGGTAATAGGAGCGAAGCAATGAAAGAGAGAATGAAATCGGAGTTTAGGAAAGTTTTTGTATATTTGAAAGGAGCGGAGCAATGAGAGGAAGAAAGAATTTGGTATTAAAGAATTTGGTATTTAGGAAAGTTTTTATAGTAATTTTTATTCTCAGTTTGTGGGGGGTAGTCAGCGTTATGGCACTTCAAGCAGAGGATCCTCCCGAAGCGAAAGGTGAACGGCAGGAAAAAATATTTGACACAGCAGACGACCAAGACTGTAATGCAGTTCCAGGTCCGCGTTGTACCTGTGCAGAATATCCAGATCGGATTGCTTGTGAGTGGTTTGGTATTCATCCACCGCTGTCCTGTTTTTGGATTTTAGATTGTGCCGAATATTGGGATCCTCCCAAGCAAGTGAAACAGCCAGGAGAATCGCAATGAAAGGGTTTTCGCAGATCGTGCTGCTTAGCACACTTTGTTCTTTCTTAGTGTTTAGTGTGAATGCCAGTTTTGCACAGTGTGATCCAACTATGCCTCAGGAAGTGCCGTGGGTAAAGATTCCTGTAAGCCAGTCGAAAGTGGAAACAATTCCGGGGAGTGAGATTTTCCCCCGGATGTCTTTTAGTTTTGTGTATCCGGGAAAGATTCGCACGGACTTTATTGTCACCAACGTGAAGCACAATGGCGGACGCGTTTACCTTGCCGATTGGTGTTATGATCAGACAATAGTTGACGATCCGTCGGTGATTTCCGAACGCTCAACGACGAAACCATTTACCGTTGCAGCCGGTGACGAAATTTCCTTTTTCCGGGAACTTGTGTGGTGGAATCACTTTGATGATCCGCTTGTATACTATGCCTTGGAGGATTGGGAATACCAGGTTGTGCTGGAAGATGCAGAAAGTGGAAAACAGTTGGCAACCCTTGATAGGATTACAATCGCTGCTCAGCCAGAGCCTGGCTATCCGACCATAACGATGAAGCATCCTCCAGCAGCAGTGGTACATTATACGGTACCGCAGCAGTTTGATGGGCGAACTGTAGTGCTGCGTTTTGTGAGTAAAGCGTCGCAGCCAACGTATGCACGCTTTCGGCGGTTTGATAAGATGGGAATTCGATTCCCGGAGTTCCGTACGCAAATGGATCCTTCAGCGTTGCTGGTTGCGTGGAAAGCAGGGCATTGGCCACCAAGCGCGTATGAACAAAAACGGCACTTTGTAGCATACGAAAGTGGTGCTTTCCACATTGCTCCCGGCGTTAGCAGTCAGCCTCTTGAGCTCAATGTATACTCAAGTCAGGGAAAAAAGGTCTTTTCGAAAATCGTTCGTTGCGGTGAGCACGTTCCGTTTGTCCCACCCCATTCAGGAATGTATCAAGTGGAGCTCCGTGAAAACGAGCAGATCCTCAGTTTTACAGCTCTCCAAATAGCGAAATAGCAGTGAGCGGCAATGTGCGGCCATGCCATTGAACGGGTGGCCGCTGCTTTTTCCTGTGTCTCAGGTTTCGCACCACGCTCCTTGTGCTTAGAGAAGAAGTAGTCGGTTTGCCTGTTGTTGAAAGCCTTTTATCTATCGTTTGTCTGTGCAGGGAGAAAAAGGGGATAATTATGCTTTTTCAGGCTGTACTTTTGTCTGCTTGAAAGAGGAGGTTCAACTGCTGACGTTTGAAAAATTCGCTGAGGTGCCTTCGTAAGAGTCTCAAGCCAATCTGGAGAGCCTTTTGAAAGTATAAAGTTATTGCCTATGTACAATATTTTAGCATTTGCTAAAATATTAAAACTGATTGAACGTTCCTCACAGCGAAAGGATGAGCTTCAATGAAGGAAGACAGTAATGACAAAACCCGTTTGTATCCGATCGCAGGCAGATGAGGCGCAGATTCTGCGATGTCGGCAATTTCTTGCGGAGCGAAGGAGGAGCTGGAACTCCTAGCGCGAAATTTTGCACTGCTGGGGGCAGCGCCGCGATTGCAGACGGTAATGGTGTTGCTCCGTGAAGGAGAGCTGTGCCCGTGTGATCTGGCAGATATTCTCCGGCTCAGCGTGTCAGCCGTTTCCCAGCATTTGCGGAAGCTGCGGGATGCCGGTATCGTCCAGACACGCCGGGAGGGGCAAACCATCTTTTACACATTGACTCCGACGGCACGAATGTGGCTTGAGTCGCTGTTTGATTCATCAATGTTAGTCAAAGAAAGGGTCCAGCAATGAAACAGGCAAAGGTTCTCTTCACCAGCGTATTTGCCGCATTTGCCGCTTCCCTTTGCTGTATTACTCCTTTTTTAGCGTTTGTTGCCGGCGTCAGCGGTGTTGCCAGCTCTGTCAGCTGGCTTGAACCATTGCGTCCATACTTAGCGGTTGTAACGATCGGAGCCTTAGGACTGGCGTGGTATCAGCATTTGCGAAGTCAGCGGATTGCCTGTGAGTGCGAAGAGGATCAAAAACCATCCTGGTTCCGATCGCGGGGATTTCTCATCGCCATCACGGTGTTTGCCACTGCTATGCTGCTCTTTCCTTCCTACGTGGAGTATCTCTATCCGAAGGCAGCGCCGGCGCAGGTTGCCGGCACAGTGCAGGAAGTGATGGTGCAGGTGGAAGGAATGACCTGTGCTGGATGTGAAGAGCACATCGAATATGAGCTTAGCAAAATGCCGGGTATTGCGATGGTGAAAGCCGATGCAGATGCAGGGACGGTCAAAGTGGCATTCGCACCACAGCAGGTAACAGTGGAGCAGATCGAGGCAGCGATTGAGCAGACGGGGTATCATCCGGTCGCGTATCAATTGCTGACAGGAGGGCAGCAGCAATGAACGTTCGGGAAGTTCATCTGCGCATTTCGGGGATGACCTGTCCGGGATGTGCCCGTACAGTGGAGCGTATCGTGCACCAACTACCGGGCGTGGCAGCAGTCGAAGTCGCTTATCCTGAAGGAACGGCAGTTGTGCGCTATGATCCGGCGCAGCTTTCTATTCAGGCAATTATTGACCAGATCAACAGTACAAAGCAGTATCGGGCAGTGGCTGAAGAAGGGCGAGCTACTGGTAACTCGAACGGGAAAGAACGACATTTCGATTTGATCATCATCGGCGGAGGTTCCGCCGCCTTTGCTGCGGCTATTGAAGCCCATCGGCAGGGATTGCAAACGCTGGTGGTAAATGCCGGGTTACCAATGGGCGGAACCTGTGTGAACGTCGGTTGTATTCCTTCCAAATTTCTCGTGGAGGCGGCGCATCAGATGGCAGCCTGCCGGAAGCAGCGGTATGCTGGTATTACCGCTGATCCTCCCGATCTGGATTATGCTGCGTTGCAGCAGCAGTTGCAGCAAACAGTGCAGCAGCTTCGGAAGGCGAAATACGCGGATATTCTGGAAACGCTGGCAACTGTGACGTGGGTTGAGGGATGGGCAACCTTCGTTGATCCGCATACCATTCGGGTAGGTGAAACGCTTTATACGGCTGATGCCTTCCTCATCGCCACGGGTTCAGAACCGGCAGTGCCGCCAATTCCCGGCATAGAAGCAGTCCCATATCTTACCAATGAGACCCTGTTCGATGTGACCGAACTTCCCTCGGTTCTGGCAATCATCGGTGGCGGTGCGGTGGGCGTTGAGCTTGCTCAAGCGTTTGCACGCTTTGGATCGCAGGTGGTGTTGATCGAAATGCAACCGTCGTTGTTGCCGCCAGAGTCGCCGGATATTGGGCGCATTATTCAGCAGCAACTGGAAGCCGAAGGGGTGCAGATTTACACAGCCGCGCGAGTAGAAAGCGTATCCGCTCAGGGCAACGGCACTATTGCAGTAACGGTGGATCGTGGTGGCGAGCAGATCTCCATTGCAGCGACCCATCTTTTGATTGCGACGGGGCGACGGGGGCGGACGCAGCGGCTGGGATTGGAGCAAATTGGTGTGGAGACTGATGCGCAGGGAAAAGTTGTGGTGAATGAATACCTGCAGAGCAGCGTTCCGCATATCTATGCGGCTGGTGATTGCAATCAGTTTCCGGCGTTTGTCTATACCGCGGCAGCCGAGGGACGGCAGGCAGTGCAGAATTTCACCGGACAGCCGCAGCCACTGGATTATACAACCCTGCCCTGGGTGATTTTTACCGATCCGCAGGTAGCAGGCGTCGGCAAAGATACCGTCCAGCTGGAACAGCAGGGGCGGGATTATGAGGTAACAGAGTTGCCGCTGGCAGAAGTGCCACGGGCGATTGTGAGTCAGCAAACGGATGGCTTTATCCGCCTCGTTCGAGATCCAGCAACCGATCTATTGCTTGGCGCTCGGATCGTTGCTCCAGCAGCAGGTGAGCTGATCGTTCCGTTGCAGTGGGCGATGCGGTATCGTATCCCGGTCACAGAGCTCGCGCAGAACTGGTGTCCGTATCTTACCTTTGCCGAAGGTATGAAGCTGGCAGCGTTGAGTTTTGAGCAGGATGTTCGGCAGCTCAGTTGCTGCGCTGTGTAGCTTTACTTGACCAGCTTCGAAATGCGTTTGAAAGTGTCCGTACCGGCGACCTGCGCCAGCTCGAAGAGGATCGATTCGTACGTTGTGAGGACGACGCCGGCCTGTTCCATCCGCCGAAGAGCAAATTCTTTGTCCTCCAGAAACCGCGACGAAACGCAGTTTGCAACTAAAACAGGCGTGTAACCTTCGTTGAGCAGGTCAATTGCTGTTTGCAGCACGCACACGTGGGTTTCAATTCCTGCCAGCAAAACATACTGCGGTGCATAGCGAGCTACTTGCAAATTGAACTGATCGTCTCCGCAGCAGCTAAAAGAAATTTTCTCCAGCGGTTTGTACCATTCACCCAGTGCTTTACGGACTGATTCGATTGTCGTGCCCAGCCCTTTTGGATACTGTTCGGTGACGATGAGCGGCACGTCCAGCGCTTTGAGTCCCTCGATCAGAATCGGGATAGTGCGCTCCAGCTTTTCGTGTTCTGCAATGTGAGGAAAAAGTCGTTCCTGGACGTCCACAATAACCGCCAGCGTTTTGTCTGCCGTAATTCTCATTGCTCCTCTTCACTTTGTTCCCGAAAATTCAGAAATTTTACTTTGATCAGTACCCAGATGACCGCCAGGAAAGCGGCACCGATGGCAACCGAGAGCCAGAAATTGCCTTTCAGGAGCGGTTCGATGTAGTACCAGCGGAGGAGAAGGGTAAAAAACACGTAAGCACCGACGAAGATAGCAGATTGCCGCTTATTGAGCTGAACCGGGGATTCCCACCACTGCATCGTTCTTTTTGCATCCGTCCAACCAAAATGCAAGTTTACACAAAGTGGGGGAAACAACCAGCGCAAAGCGGGAGATCAGGCGCAAGGCTCGGTAGATCCTTTTTACGCAAGGATCAAGGGGATGCCGTGTGCCTTTACCGGGCTATGTTGGCAAAATCGAGAAAGCGGATCCTTCAGGACAGAAGGGATTGCAGGGCGGTGGCAAGGTCGGGGAACTGGAAGGAAAATTCCCATTGCTGAAGCCGGGTTGGATGGATCTGCTGGCTGCTCAGTGCCAGCGTTGCCGTTTCGCCCAGAAGGCGGAGCAGAGCTGGAGGAATGGGGATGCCGGGACAGCGGTGGAGGTGTTGAGCCAGTGTCGCAATGAGCTGGTGGAGTCGGATGGGCTGTGGTGCAACGGCATTGTAGACACCATTCCACGGCTGCGTAATCGCTGCGTCGATGGAGCGGATGAGATCCTGGATGTGGATCCAGCTTATCCACTGGCGACCATCGCCGGGATAGGCGCACAGACCATACCGGTAGCTACGGCGCAGCAGATGGAGAAATCCAGCATCAGGCTGGAGCACAATCCCGATTCGAGGGATTACCACCCGAATGTCCTTCCGTTCGGCTGCCTGCATCGCCGCATCTTCCCAGGCGATGCAGAGGCGGGCAAGGAAATCGTCGCCGGGGGGACACTGTTCATCGCATTTGCGCTCACCCAGATTGCCGTAGTAACCAATTGCGGAAGCGGAAATGAAGGCAAAGGGGCTGGGTGCATATTGCCGAACAGCGGTGGCTAACAATTGCGTTGTGCGAACCCGGCTGTCCCAGATTTGCTGTTTTGTACGCTTCGTCCAGAGTGTAAACAGCGATTTTCCTGTTAAATTGACCAGGGCGCAGGCGGCTGGCAGCAGGGATATCCACTGCCCGGGTGTCTGGCCATCCCATTGCTCATAGCGTATCTGGGAACGGTTGCTGTGCACCGGGCGTCGGGTCAGGACAACGACCGTATAGCCGCGGTCGCAGAGCCAACGACTCAATGCCCGTCCGATAGCTCCCCTGCCACCAGCGATAATGACCGTTCGGGATGCTGAGCCAGGCGCTGCCATTGCAGCGATTTCTTAGAATGGCAAATCGTCTTCGTCCGGTGCCGGGATATCTCCGAAGTCTGGCGGTTCCAGATTGGGTTCGGATGCTGCTGCGTCGACTGGCTGAATATCCCACACCTTGAGATTGGTAAAGAAGATGACTTCGCCGTCCGGGCGGGTATAGGGGCGCCCTGATAAACTGAATCGAACTTTGACGGTGTCCCCAGGCTGGAATTGATCCAGCAACTCGCATCGCTGCTGCACTGTTTGAAATTTCACGTGCTGGATGTAGCCATTGTCGTCGATTTCCAGCACGAATTCCCGTTTCTGAAAAGTCTCGGTGGGTTGCTGGGTGTCGAAAATTGCGTAAATTTTTCCTGTGATTTCAAATGAGTTCATCGTGACCAGTTGATGTCTGTATGGACAAACTTAAACCAATGAGTTGGTGACGATTGTTCCACCGCCGGTGTTGCGTTGTGCCTTTACTGGAACCATCGTTCACCGACTGAGACAGTAAAAGCAAGGTTGAAAAACCAATCCTGCACTAACTGATTATTGAGTGTCCCACGTCGCCCGGCAACCATAGCGATGCTCAGGAACGTTTGTGCATTGACAGGAATTTGAAAGCCCAGAGAAGCAGCGATAGAAGCAATGGAAGTCTGCCGGATTTGGATTGGTAGTTGATCCCATCGCAAACCGACAAAGTAGTACCAAGAACCCAGATCGCTCAACTTCGGATGACGACGCGACATATGCCAGCGTCCGCCCAGCCGAATACTATAGCCGGTCTGGTAAGCAGCTTCAGGATGCAAATTGTACCGTACGGATCGATAATCTTGCCACACAGCGTCGATGCCAAGCAGCCAGTGTCCCCATCGATATGCTATGCCAATGCCGGCAGTTAGGGGCATTGGAGTTGTGAGCTGAACATCAAAGGTGGTATCCGATAACCGTCCGGTACCGTACTGCTGCTGTTGCGAGATGGTGGCTGTCCCCAGGAGTTCGACAAAGGCACCGAAATGCCACGATGCGAGACCGCCGTAGTGTATTCCGATTTTTGCTCCGGGGCTACTGAACCAATCGGTGCGACGCCAGAAGCTATTTCGATAATTGCCGGAGGGAAAGGTGATGGTGATGGAACGCTCAATTTTGCCGAAGGTATAGACCAGAGCAGCTCCAACAGCGAGGTTCGGCAATGGCACAAAGCTGGAGCCAATGAAAAGCTGGGAGAGTCCGCCAGTGCCCAGAGATTCGATTGTGGCAATGGCTTCATCCGATCCATCGGACTGCCGCAGCGAAGTGTAGAAATTCACCGTTGTATAGGGACGGATTCCTAAAGCAACGGCGGTGTGGAGATCGTTGCGGGTGGGAACGAGGAGCCCAATACCCTGAACTTTGCCATTGTTATGCGCTATGGAGCGATCTGCTTGTTGCTTGACGAACTGGCGAAATACGTAGCCCGCTTCCAGCCGGGTCGATGGGACGGAAGACCACAAAGCAGGATTTTGCGACGCAATGCGCGTTGCTGAGGGGAGCGCAATGCTCACACTACCCATAGCTACTGCCGCAGCAGAGTGCTCAAAAAAGCGGTCTCCAAAGCCAAAGCTGGAATAAATCGAACCGCCTTGAGCTATCCCCATCCGGGGGAAAAACAGAACCAACAGTACGAGAAGCCACATCTGATGTTTCATTTTCGCTTCTCCTGCGGCATTGCAGAATAAATCAGCTCCAAATACGGCTGCCGCTGTGGGTCGGTCAGGCTGTAAAATGCCAGTCGATCGATCCGTCCAAACTCGTCTCCCATTGTAATGACAATCGCGCTGCTTTGTCGCTTCGAACGCCACAGTTCAAAGGCGGCGCCAATGTTGGGAAGAACAACGACGCCAGAGTCCGAACGAAATTCGCCGTTACTCAGTGGAAATCGCTCGCCGATTGCCCCTATGGCAGTGTCGGCAGCAATATAGGCAGTGAGAGTTGGTAATTGGCTACGATTGCTCCGCTCAAATAGCGTAGAGTCGTATGGGAGCACTAGCGTTGCTTTGTGGACAATCGAAAGTGGAGGGAGCGGAGAGGGATCGAACGCAATGTATAGGCGCTGAGCAATCCCACCCTGTATAAAAAGTCGATGTGCTGGAGGAGCTTCTCGGGCGAAGAGAACGGATAAATCGTATCCGTTTTCGATTCGGAGCGTATCCAGTGAATCAGCGCGCTGCACTACAACTTCGTAGTACGACAATGGTAATGTAGTGTAACCGGGACTCTGGGTGTAAAAGCCGCGAATAACCGTTGATTCGGTTGTATCTGGAATTAAAGCGACGCCAAAAATTCGAGCAGAATCCTTCATTGTAGTATCTGCTGCAATCGCCAGCCATCGAGCAATCATCGACTTGGGAATGGGAATTCGAATTGGTTCTGTCGAATCCTGCAAGGGGATTGGTTGGTCGAACTGGGCAATGACTGATCCGAGGAAATTCCCGGATTGGAGGAACTGTCGCAGCGTGTCGATCGTCGTACCCGGTCGCCAGAGTTGCTGAATTTCAGCAAGGGAAAATCGCAGCACATTGCTGACAGTGTCGCCCAGCGCCAGTCGGCGGGGGAAAAGGACCAAGTGAGCTGATAGGATTTGATCCTCAGCGATAGAATCCACATCTTGTGGAAACAAAGTAGGACGCAGAAGAGTCCACGCAATAGCGGATCGGCTGGCGCCAACATAGAGATAGCCGCTATTGAACAGCGCCAAAGGGAATTGCACCGTTTCCACTGATCGGAATAACGTTGTGTCTTTCGAGCTCATAACGCCGATGTGTACCGTGTCCGGTAATAAGTCAGTACCAATAGCGGTCGGACGGTCGTTGCAGCCGAGTAGGAGTGCCAAGAGCACGAACCAGCTCCACCAGCTAAGCGGTGAGTGCAGCAGCATACACTTTTTCATATTCTTTGACGCGGGTCTCCCACGAATTGTCCTGCTTCATGCCGTTGCGGATTAACGTATACCACAGGGATTTGTTATGGTATAGCTCTATAGCTCGCTGGAGTGCTTCGATGAGGGCTTTGACCGTATAGGGTTTGAAGACAATGCCAGTTCCGGTTTTCTTTTCCGGATCGAAATCCTGGACCGTATCAATCAATCCGCCGGTTGCCCGGACAACCGGAACCGTGCCGTATGCCATTGAATACATCTGGTTCAAGCCACAGGGTTCCGACCGCGACGGCATCAGATACATATCCGCTCCCG
The DNA here is from genome assembly GCA_015490805.1 of Candidatus Kapaibacterium sp. GTDB lineage: Bacteria > Bacteroidota > Ignavibacteria > Kapaibacteriales > WFXC01 > WFXC01. Next base: position 154,555 of record WFXC01000002.1, on the reverse strand, counting down.
CGGTGATCAGGTGCGCTAATACTTCGTCGAAACCAATTCGTACTCCTACCTGCTCCGGATGTTCCGTTGCAAAGGCTTTGAGAAATTCCTCGTACGGTTTTTCCCCCGAGCCCAGGATAACGTACTGGCAGTTGAGCTGGAGTAATTCCGGCGCTGCTTTTTGCAGGAGGTCCAGCCCTTTTTCCGGCGTGAGGCGGGAAATCATTCCAACAACCGGACGTTCCGGATAATATTCCAGTCGTGCTTTTTCCAGCAATGCCTTCTTGTTTACTTCTTTTCGGTCCAGGGAGTGAATGTCGTAGTTCTTGGCGATCCACTTGTCTTTCCGGGGATTCCAGATGGTGGTGTCGATGCCATTGAGAATGGGATAGAAGTGATCTTTGCGTTGTTGCAGAAACTGGCTCAATCCGCCACTGAGCTTGTTGTCTTCCAGAATCTGTTTGCCATACGTAGGGCTTACGGTGGTGATTGCGTGTGCAGTGAGAATGCCTGCTTTCAGAAAGTTGCATTTGCGGCGGTGCGTCAGCAGTTCCTTAGCGGATTGAGGAAGTCCCGTCAGCGCAAAGGTTGGAGAAAGAGGAAAAATTCCCTGGGAACGAATGTTGTGAATTGTCAGCACGGTATGTGTTCGGGGAAATTGGTCTCGAAAGAGAGTTCGCAGATACACTGGCAGCAGCGCAGTTGCCCAGTCGTTGCAGTGGATGATATCGGGATACCAGTCGAGCGTTCGGCACAGTTCTAAGGCAGACAGCATAAAGAAGATGAAGCGTTCGTGATTGTCCTTGTAGGGCTCGCCAGTATCCGGATCGGTATAAATGCCCCAGCGGTGATCGAAGTATTCCGGGTGGGTGGTGAGGTAAACCTGCACTTTCGCTTTCGGATTCTGGATGGAGGAGGATTTGATGCTTGCATATTCGATCCGATCGCCGATCGGGATTGGTAACTCTTTGAGTCGACGAACTTCGTGGATGCGGTTTTTCCGCTCGCTGATAAACCCATAGCGGGGAAGCAACATTCGCACTTCGTGACCTCGAGCTCGAAGTGCCAGCGCCAGTCCGGTGGTAAAATCCGCAATTCCGCCCGTTTTTGCATAGGGGAAGGCTTCACTTGTAACAAACAGAATCTTGAGTTTCTTCATTTGCAGCACCGCCGTTTCGCTTAGCACCCGTTGTCTACAAAAACAAAAATACGGAATTTTGCAGGGATAGGAGATGTCCGCCGCAATTTCCGATTCAGCACTTACTTTGCAATTTGCACCGCAGCCTCAATCATTTCGTGGGCTTTCCCCAGCGAATCCGCTTCAGCATAGAATCGGATCAGAGGTTCTGTGCCAGAAGGACGGACTAAGAGCCATCCGCCACCTTCGAAGAAGAACTTGTAACCATCAAGGGTTGACACGTGATCGACCCGGAATTTCCCGATCTTTTTGGGCTTCTTTGCAAATGCTTTCATAATAGCCTCTTTTTCCTCTGTCGTCACCCGGACATCACGACGGAGAAATCGGTGAGGACCGAACTCTTCATCTAAGTCCCGGCAGAGTTGTTTCAGGGATGTCTTTCTGCGTGCCAGCATTTCCAGAAGAAGTAAGCCAGCAAATAGTCCATCTCGTTCGGGAATGTGCAATGCTGTTGCAAAACCGCCCGACTCTTCGCCACCGATCAGGACCCGTTCTTCAGCCATCAATTTGGCAATGTGTTTGAAGCCAACGGGAGTTTCCACCAGCCGGATTCCCCGTTTCTGGCAATAGAGATCGACCATCGAGGTGAGCGAGACGGTTTTGACCACAATGCCCCGCTTTTTCCGGCTTTCGTACAGGTATTTCAGCAGGAGCATAAACACCTGATGCGGCGTAACGTAGTGCCCATCGCTGTCAACAACACCCAATCGATCTGCATCGCCATCCGTCGCGATGCCGATGTCACATTCTTCTTCCTGTACCAGTTGGATCAATTCCCGCAAATTCGCTTCGATGGGCTCTGGCGCGTGGAGTTCGCCAAATCCCGGATTCCATTCGTTGTGAATCGTGATTGCTTTTGGAACCAGGGGCTCCAGCAGATGGATGCCAGCGCCGTACATTGGATCGTAGGCAATTTTGAATCGCCGGGAATTGATCAGTTCCAGATCAATTTTACGTCGAATATGCCGCCAGTACGATTCCCGAGCACTGAATAGCGAAATTTTTCGCTTTGTGACTAAGGTCTCAAAGTCTGTGAGGTCCCATTTTTTGGGCGGGTTCTTTAAGATTTTTGCCAGTTCCTCTTCAATCGCGGCAATTTGTTCCGGTGCTGCTGGTCCGCCGAACGTTGCTTTCACTTTGAACCCGTTGTAAATGGGAGGATTGTGACTGGCAGTGATAATAACGCCGACCGTCGCCCGCTTCTGCTTGGTTGCAAATGAAACCTGCGGGGTGGAGGTCATATGGAAAGTAATGTGGACGTTGATCCCTTCCTGTACCATCACCCGTGCTACCTCTCGGGCGAATTCTCTGGAGAGAAAGCGAGTATCGTAGCCAATGACGACACTGGGGCGATGGCGGGATGCCTGTTTCTTGGCGTATCGGGCAGTTGCTAAAGCCACATATCGGAGATTCTGAAAGGTAAAATCATCAGCGATAATAGCACGCCAGCCATCCGTTCCAAATTTGATCATCACTGCTCTCCATTCCTTGTTTCGCTCACCTGAACTACCAATGGGAATGCTGCTGCGCCTGCATAGTGCGCCGAATTACCAAGGTATTCCTCTATGCGAAGAAGGCGGTTGTACTTGGCAATGCGATCGGTGCGGCACAAAGAACCGGTCTTAATCTGTCCAGCGTTGGTTCCGACCGCTAAGTCGGCAATCGTGGTGTCTTCGGTCTCCCCGGACCGGTGCGAGATAATGACGCCATATCCTGCTGATTGCGCCATCTGGATGGTTTCCAGCGTCTCTGTGAGAGTGCCAATCTGGTTGAGTTTGATCAAAATGGCATTGGCAATTCCCTCTTCAATGCCTTTTCGGAGAAATTCCGGATTGGTGACAAAGAGATCATCGCCGACCAGTTGAATTTGGTTGCCCAGCGCTTCTGTCAGGAGTTTCCAGCCGTCCCAATCATTTTCTGCCATCCCGTCCTCGATCGAGACGATTGGATACTGCTGGACCAGGTGCTCGTACCATTGAACCATTTCTTCGGCACTCTTTGCCTGGTGCGTGGATTTGTAAAAAACATATTTGCCGTCCTGGTACATCTCGGAGGCAGCCACGTCAAGGGCTAAGAGCACATCCCTGCCGGGCTGGTAGTGACTGGCTTCGATAGCCTGCAACAGCAGATCAAGTGCTTCTTCATTTGATTTGAGCATTGGGGCAAAGCCACCTTCGTCGCCGACTGCTGTTTGGTAGCCTTTTTGGCGTAAGATCTTTTTCAGGGAGTGGAAAATTTCTGCGCCCATCCGGACCGCTTCAGCAAAAGTCGGAGCGCCAACCGGAACAATCATAAACTCCTGAATGTCCACAGTGTTGTCTGCGTGTTTCCCCCCATTCAGGATGTTCATCAACGGAACCGGCAGTATATTTCCATTGATGCCGCCTAAGTACTGGTGGAGGGGAACACCGTAAGAGAGAGCGGCTGCGTGGGCGACGGCTAAGGAGACGGCTAAAATCGCGTTAGCACCTAAATGCGATTTATTCGGCGTTCCATCTAATTCCAGAAGTAGTGCATCGAGCGCCGCCTGATTATCAGCGGGAAAATTTTCAAGAGCGGGTGCAATCTTGTCGTGGATATTCTGAATCGCTTTGAGAACCCCCTTGCCGTGGTACCGGTTGGGATCATTATCCCGCAATTCCAGCGCTTCATTGCTCCCAGTGCTGGCACCCGAAGGAACAATGGCTCTTCCTGCACTGCCATCGTCTAACAGAACTTCGGCTTCGACGGTGGGGTTACCGCGGGAATCCAGCACTTCACGAGCGTGGACGTATACAATTATTGGCATTGTCGCGCCCCTTTCTCTTTTTAGTCCCTGTTCAGGTCTATCCCTTAGCGTGCGCCGCTGAGCGCCTGTGCGTATTGCTCAATTTGCTGTGCTAAGTGCGTGTCATACGCTGTAATACCGCCAGCACTGTGAGTCGTTAGCAGAACCCGCAACCGGTTCCACGAATGCAGGTAGAGATCCGGATGGTGATCCAATTTCTCTGCTAAGGTGGCGATGATGGTGACCAGTGCAATCGCGGTGGCGAAATCGGGAAGTTCGTATTCTTTGACCAACGTCTGGTCTTTCAATTCCCACCCTGGCAGTTGTGCCAGTGCAGCCTGCAGTTCTTCCGGACTGAGCAGCGCTCGTGACAAGCTCATTCTCCCAACTGCGTTTGCTCCGATGACGATGATGTTTCGGTTTGATCTGAAGAACCAAATTGAGCTAACACCTGCTCAATTTTCTCTTCCAGCATTGCTTTTGGAACGGCGCCTACCAGACGATCCACCATTTTGCCCTGTGCATAAAACAGCAGGGTGGGAATAGAACGCACTCCGTATTCGATTGCAGTTTTCGGATTGGTATCGACATCCAATTTCCCCACTTTCAGCTTTCCGGCGTATTTTTCTGCCATTTCTGCGACCACTGGTTCGATCAATCGGCACGGACCGCACCAGATTGCCCAGAAGTCGACCAATACGGGAATTGGCGATTTCAATACCTCCTCTTCGAAGTTTTCGTCTGTTAATTTCGCAAGTTCCGCCATAGTGTTTGCCCCTTTCTTCGTCCTTGTTGCCTCTGAAACACTTTTCCAAATTACAAAAATGCACAATTTTTCGCACATTGCGAAATTTTCGTATTTTGGCAGTTTCAAAAAAGCAGGCTTAAAGAGCGGAACAATTCCAATGGCAAAACCACGAAAAATCCAGCGGCTGAATGCCCGATTCTTGTCAATAGAGTGGGAGGATCAGCAGCGGTGCATACTGGAGTTGAAGACGCTGCGCACGTTTTGTCCCTGCGCGGTCTGTCGCGGCGAAAATGTGATGGGCACGGTATACCGGATTCCGGAGATGCAGACCTATACGCCCGGAATGTATGAGCTGGTCAAAATAGAATTGGTTGGCAATTATGCAATCCGCCTCTACTGGCAGGATGGGCACGATAGCGGCATCTATGATTGGGAGATGCTGCGGCAATTGTGCCAGACGTATGGTCGTAGTGGGGACGGTGCTGCTGATGCGACAGCAGCGCTGGATGCCGGGGAAGAGCAGTGAATGTGAGCATTTGCGGATACAACCGTCATCGTGGGAACAACAGGAAAGGGCTTGAGAATGGACGAAAAGCACACCGTGCCAACCGTAAGAGCGCCACGCGGAACAGAACTGACGTGCAAAAACTGGCAAATTGAAGCTGCGTATCGGATGATCCAGAACAATCTGGATCCAGAAGTAGCAGAAAAACCGGATCAGCTTATCGTGTATGGTGGGTATGGCAAGGCAGCCCGGAACTGGGAATCGTTCTACGCCATTCTGGATGCACTTCGCTCAATGGACGAGGATGAAACGCTGCTGGTCCAATCCGGCAAGCCAGTGGGTATCGTACGGACACACACTGATGCTCCCCGGGTCATCATTGCCAATTCCAATCTGGTGCCCAAATGGGCAACGTGGGAAGTGTTCTGGGAATTGGATCGTAAAGGTTTGATTATGTATGGGCAGATGACGGCAGGAAGCTGGATCTACATTGGCACGCAAGGGATTTTACAGGGAACGTACGAAACGTTTGCTGAATGCGCTCGCCAGTACTTCGGCGGTGATTTATATGGACGGTTTCTGCTGACCGCGGGGATGGGAGGAATGGGCGGTGCCCAGCCGCTGGCGGCAACCTTCAATGGGGCAGCCTGCCTGTGCGTTGAAATTGATGAAGCACGGATCGACCGCCGGCTGCGCGATGGGTATTGCGATTTGAAAACGCATTCGCTCGACGAAGCATTGGAGATTATTCAGGAGCACAAAGCGAAGAAGCAGCCTATTTCGGTGGGGCTGGTTGGCAATGCGGCTGAAGTACACCCTGAAATCCTGCGTCGGGGCATTATTCCGGATGTGATGACCGATCAGACAGCAGCGCACGATCCCCTGAATGGGTACTACCCGGCTGGTTATACCAAAGAGGAAGCAGATCGGTTGCGGGAAGAAAATCCCGAAAAGTACTTGCAGGAAGCGTATCGTTCCATTGCCATCCACGTTCGCACAATGCTCGAATTCCAGAAAAAAGGGACGGTGGTGTTCGATTATGGGAACAATATCCGGGCAGTAGCGAAGGAACACGGGGGCGTGGAAAATGCCTTTGATTTTCCGGGGTTTGTGCCAGCCTTTATTCGCCCGCTGTTCTGTGATGGCAAAGGACCATTCCGGTGGGTGGCTTTATCCGGCGATCCCGAAGATATTTACGTTACCGATCGGGCATTGATGGAACTGTTCCCAGAGGATCACGCACTCCATCGCTGGCTGAAGCAGGCGGAAGAAAAGGTACACTGGCAGGGATTGCCCGCCCGGATTTGCTGGCTGGGTTATGGAGAGCGAGCGAAAGCGGGGAAGATGTTCAATCAGTTAGTGCGCGACGGCAAGGTCAAAGCGCCGATAGTCATCGGTCGAGATCATCTGGATTCCGGCTCTGTTGCCTCGCCGTATCGGGAAACGGAAGCGATGCTGGACGGTTCCGATGCTATTGCTGATTGGGTGTATTTCAACTTTGCGTTGAATACAATCGGTGGTGCCACCTGGGTCTCCTTCCACCACGGCGGCGGCGTTGGAATGGGCTACGCTTTGCACGCCGGGATGGTGATCGTTGCCGATGGAACGCCCGAAGCAGAGCGGCGCCTGGAACGGGTGCTGACGTACGACCCAATGACAGGGATCTTTCGCCACGCCGATGCTGGCTACCAGCGGGCGATTGATAATGCGAAAAAATTCGGTCTCAAAATACCAATGCTGCGGTAGTTGCCGCCGGTGCGCAGACGTCAGCCGATCGTAGCGTTTGCCGAATCAGCTTTGCTGATTGCTTCGAGCTTCTAACAGGAAAGGTTCCCGTTGCCCTGAACTATCAGTGATCAACGTGCTGCTTCCCGTTCTATTCCGGATTCGTATATTTGAAAGTTTTCAGGAATGTGATGGTATTGTTGAACAGGCAAGGTTGGACGAAGCAATGTTGAGTTTTGCTCTGACAGAGACCCATCGGATGATTCAAGACACAGCGCGGGAATTTGCACAGAACGAGATTGCTCCATCCGCCGTTGAACGTGATATTACTGGCGAATTTCCTGCGGAGATCGTCAAAAAACTGGGCGAATTGGGATTTATGGGAATGATGGTGTCGCCAGAGTGGGGTGGTAGTGGGCTGGATACTATCAGTTATGTCATTGCGATGGAGGAAATTTCCAAAGTTGATGCCAGCGTGGGAGTGATTATGTCGGTAAATAACTCGTTGGTGTGTTGGGAAATCGAGGAATATGGCACGGAGGAACAAAAAGAGCGTTATTTGCGTCCGCTGGCAACAGGTGAGAAATTGGGTGCTTTTTGCCTGAGTGAACCGCAGGCAGGGTCGGACGCGACCCATCAGCGGACAACGGCTGTGCGAGATGGGGATGACTGGATTATTAACGGAACAAAAAACTGGATTACCAATGGATCCAGCGCGGATGTCTATGTGGTCTTTGCCCAGACCGATCCTGCTAAGCGCCACCGAGGTATTACCGCTTTCATTCTGGAAAAAGGGATGGAAGGATTTGAAATTGGCAAAAAGGAGGACAAGTTAGGCATTCGTTCCAGCGATACTTGTTCCCTCCACTTTACCAATGTGCAGGTTCCGGATGCCAACCGGTTAGGCGAGGTGGGACAGGGATTTAAAATAGCGATGCAGACACTCAATGGTGGACGGATTGGCATTGCTGCGCAAGCGCTGGGAATCGCCCAGGCGTCTTTTGAGGCTGCTTTGAAATATGCGCAGGAACGGGAAGCGTTTGGACAGCCTATTGCCAATTTCCAGGCAATTCAGTTTAAGCTGTCCGATATGGCAACGAACATTGAAGCTGCGCGGTTGTTGACGTACAAAGCGGCGTATCATAAGGACACGGGCAAAAGTTATATCAAGGAAGCAGCTATGGCAAAACTTTTTGCTTCCCGTGTGGCAGTAGAATCCGCCCTGGAAGCAATCCAGATCCACGGTGGCTATGGCTACGTGCGGGAGTATCTGGTTGAACGCTATCTGCGAGACGCCAAAATCACTGAAATCTACGAAGGAACGTCTGAAATTCAGCATATTACAATTGCCCGGGAGCTGTACAAAGAGTTTCAAGGATAGATGGAGCGAGAAAAATGACAAAAGGGCGCTTCTTCGTATTGGGGTTTATTCTGAGCTTCAGCCTGATACGATGTACGGAAACGGTTGCTCCAGAATACGAAGCAAAGCAAATGACACTGGAGCAGTTGCGGTCAACGCCCGGATATTCTTGGTTCGATCTGGAGATGAGCCTCTACGAACCGGATACGCAACTGGTTGCAGCAATTGCGGATGCATATCAGCCTGGAGTGCATCATTTCACCTTCTTCATTAAGCCGGAATGTCAATGCAAAGGTACTACAAAACTGTTTCCACGTATCGTTCGAATTCTGTTTGAGGCATCTGTATCAGATACCGCTATGACGATTTACTCAATGCGTTCTCCAGAAGATAAGTATCCCCGCCCAGATATATTCCAGCTTAAAAAGTTGCCAACCATTTTCTGTACTCGTCAAGGTACGGTGGTAGGTCAGATATCGGAATTGCCCAGTAACGGAGAGAAGCTGGAGGCGATTATTTTACAGTGGCTACTGAAAAGATAGCAGTTAGTAGTGTGATGCACGGTGCAGAGCAGTTTTTGTGGACACAACCTGAGTGGATTGCCCTTTATACAAAGCCACGGGCAGAGAAACAAGTATATCAGCGGTTGGTTCAGAAGGGATTGGAAGCATATTTGCCGCTTATTCGACAGTTGCGGCAGTGGAGTGATCGAAAAAAATGGGTAGAGGTGCCACTGTTCAGTAGCTATGTTTTTGTCCGGGTTGATCGAAAATCCTATGAAGCGGCCGTTCGGACCTATGGCATTGTCCGGTGTGTGTGGTTCAACGGGCGTCCCGCTTTTATCCCAGCATCTCAGATTGAAGCTATTCGTCGCTTCATCGAGGGAAATGTACCGATGGAGGTGACTGGCAGTCGGGCGATTCAACCGGGAGATTGGGTCGAAATTGAAGAAGGACCCTTTCGAGGTATTCAAGGAGAAGTCGTGCAGGTGCGCGGCAAAAATCGCTTCGTGATCCGCATTGATGCTATTGGCGCTGCGCTGTCGGTTGAATGTGACGGATGGCAGTTGCGGAAACTGGAGCGTATCAATATTTGAAAGATTAACAACAAGTGAGGAGCAAACAATGCAAAGCGCAATGCGAAGGCTATTTTTGATAGGGCTGCTGGGTATTGCTGTAACCATTGCTACCGCGCAGCTTCCGAATGATTGGATTTTTACAGAGCCATCAGTGGAAAAACCGTGTCAGCGAGCTTTGCAGCAACCTCCTGTGCGTTCAGCGTGGATTGAACCCAAAAATTACGATGTGCTGCGATATGCACTCTTTCTGGATTGGCGCAATCCCCTAAGCGGTACGGCTCTGCTGCCCGAAGATCGTCGCTATAATGGTATCAACAGAATGCTCATTGTTGCAACAGCGGACACAGTTGAAACCATCGTAGTTGATGCTGGCGGGATGACGATTGACTCGGTGTTCATCGATGGCGTTCGCTACCCTGATTTGGTGGAAATCATCGATGAGCAGTTTACGCTGGATTTGTCAGCGGTTGATAAGATACTTCATCGCGGGGATACGGTGGAAGTACAGATCTTTTACAGTACAATGGGCACAGCGGATCGGGGTTTTTTTCTCTTTCCTAAAGGGATGTTTGTTGGGATCCGAAATGGCGATACGGTACGGGTTGAGGAGCAATTAGCATACACTATGAGCGAGCCAGAGGATGCCCACTTCTGGTTCCCGTGCAACGATGTGCCGGATGATAAAGCACTGGCGGAAATTGCTATTCGAGTTCCAGAAGGATTTATCACAGCGTCCAATGGTATTGTGGTCGATACTATTTCTCACCCTGATGGAAGTCGCACGTTTGTGTGGCAGCACCAGTATCCAATCCCGCCATACTTGATGGTAGCCAATGCATCAAAATTTTTCTTCTGGTCTGAATGGTATTATCGAGTAAGTAATCCTGATGATTCTCTGGAGATTCAGTACTATGTATGGCGCCCAGATTACGAAGGAACGGCAGCAGGAGATTACAATGCTCCGTTCGCCTTTCGCAATATGTTGAAAATGATGCGAGCGTTTGAGGAACGGCTGGGAGACTATCCCTTTGAAAAGTATGGAATGGTAGCGGTGCAACCGTACTTCTATGGTGGTATGGAACACCAAACAATGACGACGATTAATCGGGTATGGTTGCGCGGTCAAGATCCGGGAATTGCTCATGAGTTGGCGCACCAGTGGTTTGGGGATAAAGTAACGTGCAAGACATGGGCAGATCTGTGGCTTAACGAAGGGGGAGCAACATATGGCGAAGCGCTGTGGGAAGAAGCTCAAAGTGGATGGGAAGGATACCGACGACGGTTGATGCGCCATCGTTCTGCGTATCTGCAGGGCAACAATACTATTCCCGTATACAATCCGCCACCCCAACAGTTGTTTAACTATGCTACTACCTATGCCAAAGCGGGATGGATTTATCATATGCTTCGACAATTAGTTGGCGACTCTGCTTTTTATCGTGCTATCCGCTGGTATTTAACTAAACACGCTTATGGCAATGCTGCGACCGAAGACTTTCGCCAGGCGTTTGAGGATGTGATTGCCGATCCTCCTGTCGACTTCACAACCTTCTTTGATCAGTGGGTGTATCAGGCAGGACATCCGCAGTATGCTGTGACCGTCAGTTTGAGCGAAGATCGAACAAGAGCCGAGGTGACAATCCGGCAGGTTCAGGTGGGACTGCGTGTCCCCGAAGTTTTTGTGATGCCGCTGGAAATTCAATTTCAGAGTGCAGCGGGGGATAAAATCATCAAGAAGGTGCTTAACGATCAGAAAGTACAAGTGTTTACTTTTACCCTTCCTTTTGCCGTCAATGATGTGGAACTGGATCCGCAGGACAAAGTGCTCAGTGAGAAGCAGGTGGTGACATCTGTTAGAGAGTTGGAGGAAATATCTCGCCATCCTATGGTTCAATATTTTCCGCATCTCCAGCGTTTGCTTATTAGCCACAAGGCTGTGAACTTAGGTAGTGCTCAGGTGCGCTTGTATGATATCAGAGGCCAAAAGCTTTGGGAGCGACAACAGCGTTTTTCATCAGGTAATGCAATGGTTGCTTTACCATTCCGGCTCCAACCTGGATGGTATGGCTGTGAGATTCAATGGCAGGGTGGTCGTGTCTTGATTCCTTTTGTCGTACAACCTTAAGAAAAGGAGAAGAAGGACGGGAGAGCGAGGTCGGTGTCTGGCAAAATGGTGGGGTGTGGAGAACGTAAGACAGCTTCGAAAACAGCTGCGAGGAGAAGGTGATCTTCGCAGAGAGATCCGTAAGTAGTGTGGACGATAGTAGGAAGCAGCAAACTGCGTGTCGGAATTACGTGCGGCGATTGCAATGGCATTGGCCTGGAAGTCTTTTTGAAAGCCATAGCTGAACACGATGAACAGCAGGATGTTGAATGGTACTTGTTTGTCCACCCGGAAACGCTTGGGCAGGCCCTTCAATTGCTGCCATTAGACATTGCTATACATCAGACAGCATCGCATTTGATCGTTGCACAGCACAAAATAGCGATCGTGCCCGTGGAACCGGCTGCTCCCGTCCAGTTTGGTGTTCCCACGCCGCAGGCAGCACGGTTAGCATACAATGCATTACAAGCAGCAGCTGGCTGGATGGAGCGTGGGCAGTTGGATGCGCTGGTTACCCTGCCGGTATCGAAACATTCGCTGGCGCAGGTGGGGTTTTCAGCGGCGGGACAGACAGACTGGTTTGCTCATCGTTTTCAGGTTTCTTCGTACCTGATGATTTTTTGGTCTCCCCAGTTGATCATTGCCTTAGCAACCATCCATATTCCACTGCGGGAAGTGGCGACGGCGATTTCATCTTCTCTTTTGCACCGCCAGTTGCAATTGCTGGCAGCAACATTGCGCCGGGATTTTGCCTGTGCGCAGCCTGCCATTGCCGTCCTGGGGCTGAACCCACACGCTGGTGAGAGCGGACTGCTGGGAACGGAAGAGCAGGAGATTATTGTTCCCGCTATTCGTATGGCGCAGCAGGATGGCATAGCTGTTGAAGGACCATTTGCGGCCGATGCGTTTTTTGGACAGCAGCGGTATCGACAGTTTACTGCTACCTTGGCACTGTATCACGATCAGGGACTCATTCCTTTAAAACTGCTGGCACACGGCGAGGCAGTGAACACTACTGCTGGACTGCCGTTTGTTCGAACCTCGCCAGACCACGGCACTGCTTATGACATAGCTGGCAAGGGGATAGCGAATCCTGCCAGTTGTGCGGCAGCCCTGCGGTTAGCAGAACAGTTGGTGCGCAACCGACAGCAAGCATAAAATGTTGTCCCCTTCCCGTCTATGGAAAGTATTAGTTGCGAGGCCGAAGTGATAAAGGGACAAAGTTCAGCGCTGTGTCCGTTCAGGGAACCCATTTCATCCGGAGGATGGGCAGGCAGCCGGCACAATTTCTGGCGGGGGCTATCCGTTACCACCTTCGCAATGCCATAGAGAGTGCCCGGGTGGCGAAATTGGTAGACGCACAGGACTTAAAATCCTGTGGGGAGTTTTCCCCGTGCGGGTTCGAGTCCCGCCCCGGGCACGGTCAGGTGCTCCCGCTCCTGGTTGCTGCCAACCTTGGAAGTTTACCAATGGTGCTGAAAGATGCAGGACGTATCGATGCAGGCTGTTCTGGAAGTTATAACCACCATTGCACATTCAGCGGGGAAAGAGATTCTGGAGGTGTATCGGGGATCAACTGTCAAGGTGGAGAGAAAATCCGATGATTCACCTATTACAGTAGCAGATCGACGTTCCCACCAACTTATTCTTCGCCAATTGCAGCTCCATTTCCCCGATATTCCCATCGTTTCGGAAGAAGCACCAGCCGTTCCCTATGAGCAGCGGCAACAGTGGTCTTTTTTCTGGCTGGTCGATCCGCTGGATGGTACCAAAGAATTCATCAGTCGGAACGGAGAATTCACAGTAAACATTGCCTTGCTCCATCGCGACATACCGGTCGCTGGAGTGGTCTATGCCCCGGCTTTGCAAACGATGTACTGGGGTGCTCAGGGATATGGGGCGTGGAAGCAACAGGGCGGACAGATCGTTCATTTGCTGCGGCAAACATCCGAAGAGCATCACGATGGGCTCATTGCTGTGGGCAGTCGGTCGCACGCAAAACCAGAAGAGGAGCAGGTTCTGCAGCAGTTAGGCGTCACCGAGATTCGCCGCATCGGTAGCGCACTGAAATTCTGTCTGGTGGCAGAAAAGCAGGCGGATCTCTACTATCGCTCTTCGCCTGTGTGGGAGTGGGATACGGCGGCCGGACATGCGATCCTCAATGCCATTGGTGGAATGGTGCTGTCCCGTGGGCAGCCACTGCGGTATAACACCCCGGATTTGAAGCATACCAATGGCTTTGTCTGCGTGTGGAATCCATCGTTGCTGGATCGGTATCCGTTGTTGAAGACTTTATAGCACTCCACCGATAGTAGCCTCTTTGTGGCTATCGAAACTCCTTCACGATAACCAGTGCGAGCGGTGTCTGAGGTGCCAGCGTTGCATTGTGATGAGAGGTTGCAAGTAGAGTCAAGTCTATGCCTGAGGGAACATCCAGCTTTCAGAGCATCCGCCGCCTTATTCCGCCAAACTTGTTAAATTTACCGTTTGGAAAAACAACTGATGGCGAAAATGGAACGAGAACAATTGCAAGCGCACATTGCATCGTTACTGTCGGGGGATTCACAAGCAGTGGCATCGATTGAAGCGTCATTGCAAGCAGCGGAGGCAGTATCTGCTGATCCTGAAAAACAGTGGTTGCATTTAACCCAGCAGCTTTCCCCCACTTACCCTTTTGCCCTCCACCAGCTCCTGCACCGGTGGATCTTTCGCTCTTGGAATGCGCAGCAGCGTCCGGCGCCAGTGTGGATTCCGTCACCAGCGGTGATCGAGCGGGCAAACATTACGCAGGTCTGTGCGGAGCTGGGGTTTGAGCATTATGAGGCGTTGCACCGCTGGAGTGTGACGGACAGGCGAGCTTTCTGGCAGTGGTTTCTGGAAAAAATCGGCGTGCGTCTCCGGCAACCAGCAGAAGCGGTGGTGACGATACCAGGGCAACTGGAAACGCCGGTATGGTTGCCAGATGCGCAAATGAATATTGTGGAGAGCTGTTTCCAGGCGCATCCCGATACTCTGGCGCTGATCGGTGAGCGGGAAGATGGGCAATCAGTGCAGTGGAGCTATGAAGAGCTGTGGTACTGGACCCACCGTATTGCTGCTGCTTTGCAGCAGCGGGGGATGCAGCCGGGCGAGCGCATTGCGATTTATATGCCGATGAATCACTGGGCAGTTGCCTGGTATCTGGGAATCATTCTTGCAGGGGGTGTGGTAGTTTCGATTGCTGATAGCCTGGCACCGGCTGAAGTCCAGCGGCGGATGGCAATTGCCGGTGCCCGTACGATTGTAACGCAGGATGTGCAGGTGCGAGGTGGAAAACCGCTACCACTATACGACAAGGTTGTGGAGGCAGCAGCAGAAACTGCCATTGTGCTGCCGTACGATACACTCAGCGTACAACTCCGCCCTCGCGATATTCAGTGGGACGAATTTCTCACCGCAGAAGCAGATCCTGAACCGGCTATTACGGACCCAATGACGATGATCAACATCCTGTTTTCTTCCGGAACAACCGGGGATCCGAAAGCCATTCCCTGGAATCATACCACGCCGCTTCGATGTGCTGCGGATGCTTTCTTTCATCACGATATCCATCCCGATGATCGGTTAGCCTGGCCCACCAATCTCGGCTGGATGATGGGTCCGTGGCTGATTTTTGCCAGCCTGCTGAACAAGGCAGCAATGGCACTTTACGATGGCAATCCTGCGACGGCAGCATTCTGCCAGTTTGTCGAGCGAACGCAGGTAACAATGCTGGGGGTCGTGCCCAGCCTGGTGAAGCGGTGGCGGGAAAAAAATGCCACTGCGAATACTGACTGGCGGCAATTGCGACTGTTTAGCTCGACTGGTGAAGCCTCCAATGCAGAAGACTACTTCTGGCTGATGGTCCAGGCGCACTATAAACCGGTCATCGAATACTGTGGCGGAACGGAGATTGGGGGGGGCTATATCACGGGGACAGTAGTCCATCCAGCCGTTCCTTCCACGTTTACCACTCCCTCGATCGCAATGGATTTTGTCATTCTGGATGATTCGGGCAACCCGTCAGATCGAGGAGAAATTTTTATTGTACCTCCCACGATTGGGCTGTCGGTGCAACTATTGAATCGCGATCACCATCAGGAATATTTTGCCGGAACACCGCCAGTATCGGGGGCAATGGTAGGTGCCCTTGGCACGCCGGTATTGGATCAGTTTGCGCAATGGGATGCTCCGCCCGTCTTACGTCGGCACGGTGATGAAATGGAGCGGCTGCCCGGCTGGTATTATCGTGCCCACGGGCGAGCGGATGATACGATGAATCTGGGAGGGATCAAAGTGAGTTCCGTTGAAATAGAGCGAGTGCTTAACGCACTGGAAGGTGTGTGGGAGACAGCAGCGGTGGGCATTACGCCGCCGCAGGGGGGACCGCAGCAACTGGTGATCTTTGCCGTCGTCGAATCGCATTCAGATGATCCAGCGTATTGGCAGCAGCAATTTCAAAACGCAATTCGCCAGCAGCTCAATCCGTTATTCCACATTGCCGATGTCCGGTTGCTGTCGCAATTGCCCCGGACTGCTTCGAACAAAATTATGCGGCGGGTGCTACGGCAGCAGTATCAAAAAC
Source organism: Candidatus Kapaibacterium sp. (assembly GCA_015490805.1). Lineage (GTDB taxonomy): Bacteria > Bacteroidota > Ignavibacteria > Kapaibacteriales > WFXC01 > WFXC01. Next base: position 138,488 of record WFXC01000002.1, on the reverse strand, counting down.
AGAATTAGAAGATGCCATTGCACCGGAAAGCACGATGATCGAACAGAGCAGCAGTCAATGGCTTCAACGCCTTCTGGCATGCCTGATTTTGATGCTCCCAGTAGTGCTCTGGGCACAGGAACACACGCTGCCAGTATCCAGCGTTCCTCTGGCACAGGATACCGTTGATTTTGGCTCCGTGGCAGTCGATCGCTCTGAGCTGGATCTGGTTATTCTGAAAAATACCTCCCGACAGGTCCAGATTTTTCGTTTAATGGTGGCCAATCGAACAGGATTCAAAGGTGCGTTTTATCTGGCGAATCCGCAGGATTCGGTTCTGGTACTTCAGCCCGGACACCAATATGTTGTCCTGGTAGGATTTACACCGCGGCAAGAGCGGCATTACCTGGGCGCTGTGCGCGTGAAGGTGATCTCGGACACTGCACAGTGGATGTTTTCCATTTATCTGGTAGGAGAAGGACGCGAGCAGTATACAGCATTAGAGCACATAAGCTATCCGCAAGTGGTGTTCGTAGGAACAACGCCGGTGGGAACGACGGTTCAGTCGAGCTTTACGATTGCCAACAATCTTCCAGTTGATCGGTATTTCTACCTGTTTCTGGATACTGCTGCCTCTGCTTTTTCCCTGTCTTTTCAGGATTCAACACTGCGGGCTTTAGAACAGCGGACTTTCACGATCACCTTTTCTCCTGCTACTGCGGGATATCACAAAACCTATCTCTATTTCCGGGTTGCTCGTTCCCCGGATTGGGGACGGATTGTCGTGTTTGGAGAAGCGACGGTGCCCGAGACACCACCACCGCTACCGTTGGTTTATACTCCCATAGTGGATTTTGGAGCAACTTTCCTTCGGCAGAGAAAAGATACCACATTGGTATTGGTGAACCGAACCGACTCTAAACAATTTCTCATGTCAATTACCATCGACCGACCAGTGTTCCGAATGCTGCAACCGCTACCGGATACAGTGTGGCTACCGCCACACGATACTTTATGGATCCAGTTGCGCTTTACGCCAACAACGCCCGGAGTCGTTGAAGGTAATTTTATTTTTCTCCTGAATGGCCAGCGTCAATACAGAATTCGGCTGGTGGGTGAAGGGTTGGCGTCACAGGCAACTTTTACCATTGGCAGTAGTGATATTGGGGCTTATAGCGGCGATACGATTGCTGTCCCTATCTGGATGTTGATGGATCCGGGGGCGCAAAAAATTCTGCAGTCTCTTGAGAGCCCCCGCTTAATACTCTACCTTCGCTGGGATGCAACCCTGTTGTGGGCGACTGATACCGCTGTAGAGATTCAACGACGTGGTCGATGGGAATATGGGAGATTCACGATCCCGTTGGTACCGAAACAGCCGCAGCTTCAGATGCTGGATACTGTGGCGGCGATTCCCTTTGTGGTATGTCTCGGTGCTGCTTTGGGAACCTGGATAGAGATTGATAGTGCGTGGATTGAAAATCAGCAGCACGACCGAGTATTGGTGGCAGAGTATATGGAACCGGGGTACGTGGAATTGCGGGGTGTATGGTATCGTAACAACCTGCCTCGATTGATTGATCCATTTGCTGCCCCTTTTTCCGTTCGGATTGATCCGAATCCGCTACGGGATCGCAGCGTTGTGACTATTGAAGGCAATGTTCGGGTTGATTCAGTGTATATTGCTCTGTACTTTCTCACGGGTGAGCTGCTAATGGATTTGTCTCTTCCTGTACAGCGTCTCCCTCTCAATTTTGTCTTAGACAGATCTTGGTTTCCCAATGCTGGTGCCTACCTGCTGGTGTGCCAGTACGGTCGGTTTTCGCGCTCACGATTGCTGATTGTGGAATGATCGAAGCAGACCGGAACTGGTGGCAGATCGGACTATTGGGTTTTACAATTCTTGCCAGTAGCATCTGGGCACAGCCGTTGCAGGTGCAGATTTATACCGGCGTGGCGTGGTATCAACATCGCCTGGAATTGGCTCAGTTCCCGATGTTCTCGAAGCCGCCTGCTGCAGAGCCGTTCCGGTTCGACCAGATTCAAGCCACGTGGTTTGGCGGCATAGGTTTAGGATATAGACTCGGTAGAACATTGACCGTTGGAGGTATCATAGAATACAGCAACTGGTCAGCGCAACTTGAGGCTTCCGAGCGTATTCCAGCCATTCGCTCTGGAGATTCCATCGTCTCCGGTGTCATTGCTCACCGCGTGCAGATGGCAATTGCCCCGCTGGGCATATCGCCAATGGTAACGTGGCACATCGACAATGTGGCTTTTACCGGCGGATGTTTTTTGTACTGGTTTCCCCGTCGCAGTTTTCAGTATTGGGAAGAAATCCAATCACCAGCAGAAGCTACGTTCCTCGACGGTACAAGGCAGCAGTTGCGTGCCGAGGGGATTCTATCGCCGATCCAGCAGCCTTTGCTGACCCCGTGGGTCCAGTTTGCTGCTACCTTCGGCAAGATTACCTCCACCCTTCGAGCCTCTGCTTTTCTGCGCTACCAGCGAAGTATCGGTGCAGTGCTCCCGGACTCTAACTGGCGCATCCAGACCTTCAGTCTTGGAGTGCAACTTTCTGGTGATTTACTGGGAGTCCCTCCTCAGCATAAACTGCTTCGTGACACAGTGTATCAGCGGGATACGACCACGACCTACGATGTGATGATTGCAACTGATACCGTCTTGCTTCAGGTAGAAACGGCACGGACCGAGCATTACGCCATTGGAGATTTGACCATCGCGTTAACGATCGTGCATCAGACCTACGTCCGAAAAGTTCCAATGCCCCGCTCGCTGCTGACCGCAACCGTTGTTCCGAAACTTGTTACGCGCGGTGGGCGAGAGGATACCGTATTGAGCATTGCAGGAACCCTTGGGATTGAACGCCGATTCGATTTTCCACTGTCCGCTATTATCATTGCCGATACGGCAGTCCCGCCACCAGTAGCACAGCCGTGTCAGCAGCAGTGGCAATGGTTTTTCCGCGCCACGCGCCGAACAGCGTCAGTTCGGTGGTTACTGCAACGATTGCGGCCATCAGATACTCTCACGTTGTTTGGGATAGCAGCCGCATCTCGCTCTTCGAACTTTGCCCAACAATTGCAGTGGTTCGCATCGTTTTTGTCCCGCTGCCTCCCCTGCGTTGTGATTCCGGAGATCGAAGCAGCCGGTGCTCCTTCGCAACTTTCCGTTGCCTTTCCGCATTCTTCCAGCAATATCTTTCTGCTTATGCCCCACCGGGATTCCTTGCTGCTGCGCTCCGAACAGGATACAGTGTTGATCTCTAACATTCAGAAAGTGCGATTCTATCTGCGGACGGTTGCCGAAGCGGGGGTGAAGCGGTGGAGTATTGTCATAACGGCTGGCGAGCAAAAATGGATCTTCCAGGGATTTTCCGATCCTCCATCGTTCGTCGATTGGAACTTAGCAAGTTTTCCTGTGTGGTGGAAAACTACTGCTGCGCCGGTGCACTTTTTCTTTCAGGTGGAGGATTTTGATGGTCAGGTGTTTCAGACGCCAACGGGAAGCATAACGGTACGGGTACTTCCATCCGATTCTGTAGGTGCACTTCAGCAGCATCGATACCGCTTCGCTTTTTATCCCGTTCGCTTTCATTCCACACTGTGGCAACAACTCCGCTCCACAATGTCAGCAAAGCTGGAGGCGTTGGGCGGGTTGCAGGAAGCCTATGTGGTGGCACCGGGGTGGCAGATCCCGTCGACGACTGTTGCTGCTTTCGAAGGATTGCCGGTTCCACTGGAAGGGTACTATCCCGTTCCCGCTGGACAAATGCTGTTTGAACGGTGGATAGCAAATCCCATCTGGGTTTTTGTTGAACGATGAAATTCGTATAAAGGACTGGCGCCAATGAGGAATCGGCGCGCCAGTCCCGCAAAGGTTTCTTATTCTGAGGGTTGAAAGATCTGATCTTCCAGTGGAATGTTGATCTCGTACTGCTGAATCTCTTCAGTGATGGTAATTGGTCCAACCCGGGTTTGGGTCTTTTTCGGTAACTGGACGCCGTTGACGTTTGTGTACTCCAGAATTTCCTCCGTGATTGGCGTTGTGCCACCCTGCGGATTCTCAATCGTTCGCTGAATTTTACTGATCAGGTATGTTTCCGGATCGACAAAGTAGCGAATAACTTTGCCGCCGGGCGATGTGGCTTTCACAGCAATTTTCCCACCACGCAGTCCATCGACCTGGAGCGTGTATCCGGCATCGGCAAGATCCAGGAGCGGGAACAGAGACAGGACATTCCGGGAAAGCTCTTCGGCATCGGTTCCGGTTTTTTGCTGAACCGGTCGTCCCATTGCCTGTTCCCACACTTTCCCTTTGGAAACCCATACTTCGTGCGTGAACGTTGGCAGGCTGAGTTTGTAGTGTCCCTGGTCGGGACGCTTGATTTCCTTGAGCAGCGTGCCGGAAAACTGTTGCGGACCGCTTGCCATCGTGATAGAACCGGTGGCTCGCACCGTATGAATCTTCTGGATGTTCTCTTTCCCACCCACTGCTTTTTCGTAACGATCTAAAATTTCGTTGACAGAAAAGCTGATCGTTTCACCCGACGTTGCCGTGTCAGTGATCGGCTGCAGGTCCAGATCGTAGCGGTAAACGTTGCCGAAATTTGCCAGCTTTGCTTGCACCGAAGGATCGCCCACAATGACAAAGCGCAGGTTGCCCGGCGCCAGATAGCGAGCGGCGACCGATTGGACGTCCGCTGGAGTGTAGCTCATATATCGCTGCGGGAATTGTTTCAGGTGCTCAAAGGATTCACCGAACAGGTCTGCCCGCTGGATAAGTGAGGCAACAAACGAGGAGGACTCAAAGGACATCAGATAGGAACCGACCGTGTGGCGCTGGATGCGGTACAGCTCTTTGGCTGTTGGTCCCTGACTGCCTAATTTGACGATTTGATCGATCATCACCGTCAGAGCGGAATCAGTCACGGGATTCCGCACATCCGCTGCGCCAACAAACCGGTTGGCATACTTCGCACGGGTCAGAAAAGCAAAAGGGGTATAGGTATAGCCGTACGTTTCCCGTAGCGTCTTAAAGAACCACCCACCAAAGCCGCTGCCTAACATTTCCGAAGCCAACCGGAGTTTTTCGTAGTCTGGATGTGCATAAGGAACAGCCGGAGCGGTTGCAATGAGGGTGGATTGAACGGAACCGGGTCGCTCAATGAAATAAACACCCGAAGGGGCGACGTGGGGTTCTGGCACCTCCGGTATCTGTGCGGCGTGTTGGTTCCAGTTTCCGAAAAATTGCTCTATCCACTGCAGCGCTTCCTGTGCCGTTACATCGCCAACGACAGCGATCGAAATGAGATTGGGAACAAGGTATTGCTGATGCAAAGCGCGTAGATCCTCAGCCGTAATTGCGTTGACGCTTTCCTCTGTCGGGCTTTGTGCGTACGGATGATTATTGCCGTAAATAATTTTGCGTGCCAGTTTGTTCCCAATAGTGAAAGGCTGAGTTTTTTCGTGTTGCAACCCAGCAATCACCTGTTGTTTATATTTCTGAAGTTCCGATTCCGGGAAAGTGGGATGTTGCAAAATATCGGCAAGGACTGAAAGAATCTGCCCGCTATATTTTTTGAGTCCTGATGCCACCACGTACATAGCATCACCGCCAGCGCTCGTTGTCAGCGAAGCACCGATAGAATCCAGCGCTTGCGCAATATCCAGCGCCGATCGAGTTTTGGTTCCTTTTGTGAGCATATCAACCAGCATCTCCATTGCTCCGGCTTTGCCCGGTGGATCGGCAATGGAACCAACACCAATTTGCACCCGAAATGCAATCGTCGGCTGCTCGTGGTCTTCGACTACAAATACCTTCAAGCCGTTAGATAGGGTCAATGTCTGGAAAGCGGGGAATCGGACTGCTGTTAGTGGTCCAGGTTCTGGTCTTTTCGTGACATCAATAGTCTGCTGGGCGTAGAGTCCACACGTGATCAGCAGTATACCTAACGCGTTCCATCCAGAGTTCCATCGCATTGCTCACTGCTCCCTTTGTTTATTTTGAGTGTTTGGTTTGTTGCATTGCTGCTGGCAGGTATTGGAGGACAACTGCTTTCTCAGGAACAAAGTACTGTTGCGCTACGCGCTGAATGTCTGCCGGCGTCACTTTGAGATAATACTGCAATTCGGTGTTGATCCTGCCGGGATCATCATAGTAGGCTTTGTAGGTTGCGAGGCTCAGCGCTTTACTCAATACCTGTTTCTTGCCCGAAACAAAGCGAGCTTCCGCAATGTTGCGGGCTTTGCGGAATTCTTCTTCGGTGATTCCATCGCGCTGAATTCGGCGAATTTCTCGCCACAAGGCATGCTCGATGGTATCCAGCGATTGTCCCGGTCCAGCAATGCCCAGCATCACCAAAAGTCCGGCATATTGTCGATCGCTGAGGAAGCTGGTCGCCTGCACTGCCAATTGCTTATCGACCAGATTACGGTAAAAGCGAGAGCTTTCTCCATCGGCTAAAATGGTTGTCAGCATTTCTAAGGCATAGGCATCGGGATCGCCAGATCTAGGTCCCCGAAATCCGATGAAAATGGCAGGCAACTGCGCTTTTGGATCATAAATGGTGTCCCGATAGCCGTTCCGTAATGGTGGGATTGTCACTGGTTTTCGAGGAGGAAGCGTTGCTTTGGAGTACTGTCCAAAGTAAGCATCAATCAGGTTGCGCACCTGTTGGGGATCAAAATCGCCAGAAACGACCAGAATAGCATTGCCGGGCTGGTAGTAACGGTTATAAAATGCCTGGAATTCCTCAATCTTTGCGCTGTCAATGTGCTGCGATTTGCCGATAGGAGTCCATTGGTATGATGAGCCGGCAAAAAGGTGGGCATACATCGTTTCGAACCATCCGCCATACGGGGAGTTCTCATATCGCATTTTCCGTTCTTCTTTGACCACCTTCCGCTGGGTTTCAACGGAGACAGAATCGATGATCAACTGTCGCATCCGCTCTGCTTCAATCCAGAGTGCTAAGGCTAACTCGTTTGCCGGCAAGCGCAGGTGGTACACCGTTTCGTCCTGGGAGGTGAAGGCATTCAGCTCGCCACCAGCTTCTTGGATATACTGATCCAGTTTACCCCGAGGAATATGTTTGGTACCGGAGAACATCAGATGTTCAAAAAAGTGGGCAAAGCCTGTTCGGCGTGAATCTTCGTCGCGAGAGCCAACTTTGTAGTATACCACGGTCGCCACTACCGGTGCGGAGGTGTCGCGATGGAGAATCACATCTAAACCGTTAGGAAGCGTATAAGTGGTAAACTGAATGGGATGGAAATCTTGCGCAGAAAGTTGCAAAATGACACACAGACTGACAAGCAAATACCATTGCAGTCGGGACAACCAGCCCTTTCTCATAATTGGTCCTCTCTATTTTTGTGAAACGAAAAACAGGGCACAAATACGGTTATTCAGGTGATTTGTTGCAGAGCGGGTTGCTGGGGTGTAGGACACACGAAATGCGGGTGCTTTTAGTTCGTTCCTAACTGTTCCTGTAGACGAGGTGCTAAGCGGTATCTTCAAGCTGGGCGTTTTCGTATGGAAATTATTCTCAGCAATTTGCAAGCTGTAGCGGTGCTGACCGATGCAGATGGTGTTGTGAGCCGAGTCCAATACTATGGAGATCATCGGTGGTGGGAGCTGTCCGAGACGCAAAATTTGCGAGAATTCCTTTTACCAACTGACCGAGATCGCATTGACCAGATACTAGCAGAGCTTGACCAGAGATCCCCGGTGATGAGTACTTTTACTCTTTCCTTTGGAATGCAGTGTTATGCGATCATTGCCAAAGGTGAGCGTTATTACCATTGGATGATATTCCCGCAGCATCAGGTACAGGTTTACCCGGAGCCGGAGCTAACGCTTTTTCGACGTATTTTTGATATGGTTCCTTTGGATATCGTGATATTTGATCCCCAGCATCGGTATCGGTATGTCAGTCCTACGGCTGTACCGACTCCGGAGGTGCGGCGATGGATTTTGGGGAAAACAGATTTCGATTGGGCGCGGGAGCGACAGCGACCACTCTATATCGCTGAGCAACGACGGCAGTATTTTCAGAGGGCACTGCGCAGTAAGGAGGTCGTATCGTGGATAGAGGAGTTCCCGACATCGGATGGGCAGATCCGATACTTCCTGCGTTCCTTCTTTCCTATCCTGGATGATCATAGAAACGTCTCTTGGGTGGTAGGATACGCTGTAGAGCTCACTGATCAAATTGGTTATCAGCGGGAATTGGAGCGTATCAACCGGGAGCTGGAAGCTATATTGCAGGCTATTCAGGATCCAGTATTGGTCCTCTTTGAGGGAGAGAAAATCGAACTGGTTAACCATGCTGCTGCACAATTGTTGGGACAATCACTGGATAAGTTGCGTGGACAGCGGCTTTTCGGTGTATTGCGGAAGCTCCACTGGCAAGAGGAGCAATTGCAGCCGTTGCAACAAGCGCTGGAACGAGCAACAACGGAGAAGGTGTATAACTGTGAGAAGATACTGACGCTTTCTTCTCCGGAAGGAGAGCGCTTTTATACGCTCTACAGTACTGCCATAGAGTTGGAACCTGAACATCAGATTGGAACAGTCTTAGTGTTGCGAGATGTTACTGAAGAACAGCGGCGAATGCAAGAGTTACAGGAGAGTGAAGAACGATTTCGGAATTTGGTAGAGCATTCGCCTGTGCCCATTGTCATTCATAGCGAAGGACGAATTGTGTATTGTAATCCGGCAGCAGCGAAGGCATTCGCTCTTCCCAGTCCTGAAGCGATGATTGGGCGATCACCGTATGAATTTATCCACCCTGACTCCCGGCAGATAGCTCACGAACGGATCAAAGATGTCTATCACAGGTATCAGGTTGCTCCTGCAATAGAGGAAAAATTCCTGCGCGCTGACGGTTCTGCTTTCGAAGTCATTGTTATGGCAACCCCGGTTCGATGGAAAGGGAAGCCAGCGTCGCAAGTGGTGTTTTACGATATTAGCCAGCAGAAAGCATTGGAAGATGAGCTTCGGCGTTTGAATCAGGCACTGGAAGAGAAGGTGGAAGAGCGAACAGCGGAGTTGGAAACAGCACTGGATCGTTTGAAAACAGCGCTGCTCAAAGAGCAAGAGCTCAACATGATGAAATCTCGATTTATTTCCCTGGTCTCCCACGAGTTCCGGACGCCGCTAACGGGGATTATTTCCAGTACAGAGCTGCTTTTACGCTACTTTGATCGACTCTCGCCAGCAGATCGGCAGAAACATCTGGAAAATATTTTGAACTTAAGCAGAAATCTCAATGAGTTGCTGGAGGAGATTATCCACTTGGGGAAAGTTGAAACTGGTAAATACCAACCGCTGCTGGAGCCAATAGAAGCCGCTCAGGTAGTGAAAGATATTGTTCGAAACTTTTCTGCCAGTCATGCAGATCATATCATCCACATCCAGTTGCAGCCCGATCCGTTTCCCATCCTTGAGTTAGACAAAATAGTACTCCGCCACGTTACGCAAAATCTTATTTCCAATGCTCTGAAGTATTCACCTCCAGGTACGGAGGTGAGGATAACCCTGCAATATGCCGACGATGTTTTGACCCTGACGGTCTGTGATCAGGGGATTGGTATTCCGAAGTCAGAATTACCCTACATCTTTCAACCGTTCCATCGTGCCCGTAATGCGCAGCTCATTGAGGGAACAGGACTGGGATTGGCAATTGCCCATAAGCTGGTTACCCTGTGCGGTGGGCAAATCACAGTTGAAAGTGAAGAAGGCAAGGGAAGTTGCTTTACCGTAACTTTGCCTGCACGGCAAGTAACAGATAAGACCGCAACTTCGTCAGAAGAAAATGTGCCTTGAGAAAGAGAACACTAACCGAGAGGAATAATGGAGTTAGAGCCGACGGAACAAGAAAGGTCGGGTGAAAAGGCTGATTTTTTTCATCGCGTTTACGCAATTGTTGCACAGATTCCACGGGGCAGAGTCACAACGTACGGACATATTGCTCGCGCGCTCGGCATCGGTTCTGCTGCACGGATGGTCGGGTGTGCGCTCAACGCTTTAGCCCGACAGCAACAATGGGATTTGCCGTGTCACCGGGTAGTAAACCGACGGGGAGAGTTGTCTGGACGGCGGTATTTTCCAACGCCAACGTGGATGGAAACAATGCTACGTCGGGAAGGTGTGCGGTTTATCGAGGAAAATCGGGTCGATCTGGAGCGACATTTGTGGATCCCACCGCCTTTGTCCCCTTGCCAGTTCGAAAGAGACATTGACCGATAGAATCGGCGACAACGTTCCGCTTTTCAAATCTCATCGATCAACGAATGGGAGATTCGCTACTTCGTTTACGGTTGCCAGTGGCTGAAGTCAGAGTTTAGCGTCCTGCACAGATTCTCAGAACACCACCTGGAAATCCTGCCACTGGTGAGATGGAGGAACTTCGTTAATTTCCACTCGATCAACTCTTGCTGCCAGCGGTCCTTTGCGGGCGAGGGCGATCAGCCGATCGATCGCTTCTGGTTCACCTTCGGCGTAGATAAACACTTCGTTGCCAGAGGGCTCATTGCGAACATAACCACGTAAACCCAGCGCTCGAGCATTACGCAGAATGAAATAGCGGAATCCAACTCCCTGGACTCGACCGTAAACCCGAATAGTAACTGCCTTCAGCGATTCCATATCAGCGTTTGACCACTATCGGGATCGATCCGATGAGCTTGTTGTCTTTCCACAGCTCCAGTAAATATGTTCCCGTTGCGACCGTTGGGGGCAGGTTTAAGTGGATTTCTCCTAAGCCGTTGGTCTCCTGGTTTTCCCACCGGTGTACTTCACCGCCTTTGAGGGAGTACAGGTACACGGTAAAGGGACCCGTAAAAGTCAGTTCCATTTCTTTGGGTGTTTCAATTTTGAAGCGACCGGTGATCGGATTAGGAGAAACTTTGATGGTCGGTCGAGTTGCCTCGTTTCCTCTACCACCTCCACCTTCTAATCGAATGTCCGGGATGGGGCAGGGTTCTAAGGCGTCATCCTGAATGAATTCGATTTGATCAGGCTGATCTTCGCGAAAAGTGGAGAGCAGTGTCTGAAATGGTTCAGCGGTATTCCACTGTAGTTCTGCTTTGCCCGTAACATCCGAAATGGGACCAATTGCGACTGTTCCGATGATGGAAGTTCTGTCGGGAGGAATCGATGGGATCAAATTTCCCAGGTCTTGTGGGTCAGATAGCGGCGGTGCTGAAACTGCCAGAGCTAGGATTCCATGCTGTGGATTCTTCAATTCCAAGACGTATTCTGCATATCGTTCTGCTGGTTGCACGCGCAGCGTTAGTCCGCCAACCGGTTGAAAATGTTGCTGGTTGAATTTCCATACGAAATCACATTCTGCCAGATATAGAGGTTGAATCCCGGTGTTTTGCACCGTAATCTCAAACGTCAAATTTCCTGCTTCAATGCGGGGATTTTCGATGCAAACCGATGCGCTATAGATCTGTGCTGCTACAAACGGTGTGGTGAGCAGCCAGAGACTTATGGAAAACCACCATTTCTGTGTCATTTGTTCCATTGCTTTTGTGAACAGAGAAGTACAAAATTACAGCAATTTGCAGGATTAATTGGTGTTTTTTGCATTTTTGCTCATCAATGTTTCGATTTCTTCAACGGTCCGTTCTAAGCCGGCAGAAAGAATTTCGTAGCCATCGTCAGTAATCAGGACGTCATCTTCAATACGGATGCCAATGTTCCACCACTTCGGATCACACGGGCTACCTTCGGGAATATAGATACCGGGCTCTACCGTGATAACCATTCCGGGTTGTAACGTTCGTGAAACGCTCACATCGTGGACGTCCAGTCCCAGGAAGTGCGAGGTGTAGTGGGGGAAATACCACTGAACCTGCTCTGGATCGGTGATAATGCCCAGGTCTAAAAGTCCCTGCGTGATAACCCGCCGTGCGGCTTCGTGCGGAGCGGAAAAGGGATTGCCCGGCTGGCATTGGGCAAAAGCAGAATCCTGGGCCCGGACGACCAACTGATAAAGAGCTCGCTGCGCTGGCGAGAACGTGCCATTCACCGGAAAGGTGCGGGTGATGTCTGCTGTATAGCCCTGATACTCTGCGCCACAGTCCATTAAAACCAGATCGCCATCCTGCGTTTTGCGGCGGTTGGTGTTGTAGTGCAGAATGCAGGTATTGGGGCCAGAGCCCACGATCGAAGGATATCCCACCGCTTCTGCACCCAGATCGCGGAACGTACATTCCATTACGTTTTCCAGTTGGTATTCGTAAATGCCGGGAGCAGCAACCCGCATTGCTGCCCGATGTCCTTCGATCGTGATCGCCACAGCACGTCGGAGCAGCGCAATTTCGGCGGAATCCTTGATTTGTCGCATTGCCGCCAGCAGCGGATGGAGGGAGCGGAGGCGGATATGGGGATACCGCTTTTTCAGAATTTTCCGCCACTCTCGTCGCAGATAAATGCGGCGCTGAAACAGAGGATCATTCAGAAACGGTGTTGGCGATTTGTCGAGGTATACCGCAGCGCGTTCTTGCAGTAGTCGCCGGATTATGGGACTGTACAGAGAGTCCGGCAGAGCTGGAATGCCATAGATCTCTGAGATTTCCTCCGGACCCAGCCTGACGCCTGTCCATAACTCTGCGTACGGCTTACGGGGTGGTACAAAGACAACGGCAGAGACCCGCAAGTTGCTCGCCGTGTCAATAACAACACCGCCCGGCACCAGCAGGAGCGTGACGTTGGGCTGCGGAATACCGGTCAGATAGAGCATATTGCTGTTCTGTCGGTATTCATAATCGACATCGTTCTGACGATTGCGGATGTCGGCGGAAAACACAAGGGCAAAAGCAGAATCGGGCAGTTGTTCCAGCAAGCGCTGCCGCCGTTGCTGATAGACGCTCAATGGCGCTGCAGGTTGGAAGATATGCGCTGTTTCCCACCGGTACGCTGCGGACGGCGGTTGAGACCATCCGGTTGCCGGGAGCGCAACCGCGACAAAGAATGCTGCGATCACCCAAAAGTGGAACTGTCGCATTATGGCTTCTCCGTTTTTATCTGTGATAAGTCAAAAGTTGCGATCACCGGGGCGTGGTCTGACGGCGTTGGCTTGCGGCGCCGGCGTGCCCATAGATCTACCTCGACGTCCTGGAGGGCGGGTAGCAAAGGGCGGGTGCAGAGGATGTAGTCAATTCGCATTCCTGCATTCTTCCAGATCGCACCGCCAATGTAATCCCACCAGGTAAATTGCTGTTGATCGGGATAAAGAAAACGGAAAGAGTCGATCAAGCCCCACTCCAGAATGGAGCGCAGCGCTTCTCGCTCTTCTGGCATTGTACCAATAGTGTCTCGAAGCGCATCCGGATCATACACATCTTTGTCCTCCAGAGCAACGTTGAAGTCGCCGACGACAATCAGTGGTTGATCTGGATGAAAGGTGGTGTTTAAAAAGTCCCGGAATCGCTCATACCATCGAAGTTTGTAGAAGTATTTTTCCGTCCCTCGAACGTCGCCATGTGGTGCGTACACATTGACAATGGTGAGCATTTCGGTTGCACCCCATATTAGCCGTTTTTGCTCATCCCACTGAGGATCGCCAAACCCATAGTGAACGGTCGTTAAAGGATGTCGGGTACAGATAGCAACGCCGTTGTACGTTTTTTGGCCGAATGGATAACACTGGTATCCAGCAGGCTGGAACAGGTGGTGGGGAAAGAGCTCATCGACCACTTTCAGTTCCTGCAAACAGAGGACGTCCAGATCGGCGGTGCGTTTTTCTAACCATCGCGTCACCAGCTCGGAGCGTGCGCGAATAGAGTTGACGTTGTACGTACAAACTTTCATTTTGCGCTTTGTTCCCTTCATCTCACCAAAGCACGCAAACGTAGATCGAAGAGGAAAACTGTATATTTGCAGTTTTGGAAACAACGGGAGCTGCTGAGGATTCGATGCACCGAACGGATTTAGCACGCGCCATCTATCGTATTTCGCATTTGACCGGTCAATTCAAGCTGCGTTCGGGGCAAATCAGCCGGGAGTATTTTGACAAGTATCAGTTTGAAAGTCAGCCCGTGCTGTTAGCAGCGATTGCAGAACATCTGGCAGCATTCCTGCCCGCCAAAACAGAGGTTATCGCTGGATTGGAAATGGGAGGAATCCCTTTGGCGACGGCGCTGTCGCTGTATACCGGCATCCCGGCTGCGTTTGTGCGAAAGCAGCCAAAACCGTATGGAACACAGCGCATCGCCGAAGGGGCGGCAGTGACAGGCAAAAACGTTGTGGTGCTGGAAGATGTTGTGACCACCGGGGGGCAGGTAGTAGAAAGTGTTTCGGCGCTTCGAGAAGCAGGCGCATCGGTAGAAGAGGTACTGTGCGTTATCAACCGGGGTGGGGCGGTGGCAATTGAACATCTTGAAAAAGTGCATTTGCGCCTGCGAGCGCTCTTTACCACTGCTGAACTGGAAAAATTCGCTGTATCATAAATCTGGATTGAGAGCAATGTCCCTGGAATTGTTAGCCAAATTGTGCCGTACTCCCGGTATTCCGGGACGAGAAGAACAGATGCGGCAGTTGATTCGCCAGGAGCTGAGTGCGTATGCAGAGGACTTTTTCGAAGACCAGATGGGAAACCTGTTCGCTGTTCGGAAAGGCAGCGGTCCCAGTCCTCGCACCATTATGATTGCTGCCCATATGGACGAGATTGGATTTGTGGTACGCCACATCTCCAAAGAGGGATTTATCTACTTCCATCCTGTTGGTGGATTCGATCCACGTACCTTAGTTGCTCAGCGGGTTAAAGTTTATGGACGGGAAGTGCTGGATGGCGTGATTGGCATTAAGCCTACCCATTTCACAACACCGGAAGAACGGAGTAAGGTAGTGCCCCTGTCTGATTTGTTTATCGATGTTGGCTTGCCTGGTGAAGACGTACGGCAGTTGGTGCAGGTAGGGGATATGATTACGCTGGAGCGGGAATTTATTCCCTTAGGGCAGTGTGTGACTTCCAAAACCTTAGATGATCGCGTCGGGTTGTATGTGATGATCGAAGCATTCCGGCGTTTTCAAGCGTCAGCGGATGATATTTATGCTGTAGCGACCGTTCAGGAAGAAGTGGGTTTACGGGGTGCGCAAACCGCAGCTTTTGGATTGGAACCTGACATCGGCATCGCGATCGATATTACCATTGCGGCGGATATCCCCGGAATAGAAGAAAAAGATTACTGCACGCGGCTGGGAGAAGGCGTTGCTATTAAAGTGCTGGATTCCTATTCGATCTCTGATCAGCGGCTGGTGCATTTCTTCCGCCAACTGGCGGAGGAAAACAACATTCCTTACCAGATGGAAGTGCTGCCCCGTGGTGGAACGGATGCCGGTGGTATGCAGCGCAGTCGGGAAGGGATTCCAGTCTGTACTATTTCGATCCCAACTCGCTACACCCACAGTGCGGTGGAAACAGCGCATCAAGAAGATATTGAAGCAGCCATTGCTTTGATGACCCTGTTTCTGGAGAATTCTTCAGCGTTGCAGTTGTAACACAGGCGGCAAGTGTGCGTCACTGAGCCCTGATGGGCAGAAAGTAGCAGGGTAACAGTCTGGATGTCGGAACAGCAATCCTCAGCAGCAACACAACCATCGTCGGACAGCCGGCGATCTCGATGGTCATTCCGACGAATAGTTGGAGTTATCGTATTGCTTCTGCTGCTCTTCCCGGTAGGCGTGATCGGATTGTTTCAGCTTCCCCCGGTCCGCTCCTTGGTGCTGCGCACAATCGAAGCCTCGATTAACCGGATGCTCTTGCCCGGTGCCACTTTCCACATCGGAGATGTTGGCGGTACCTTGTGGAATACATTGAGCCTGGAGAACGTCTTGCTGGTAGTCGATGGGGATACGCTTGCCTTTATTCCTCGAATCCGTATCGACTACAATATCGAAGCGGTACTTCGGCGTCACCTCGAGATCTCGGAACTGCTGATCGATCGGCCGAAAGTTTATCTCTATCGTCGTCGGGGCAAGCAGTGGTGGAATTATCAGCGCATTGTACGACCGGATACGATTGCATCGACAACCACTCAGTGGTCTTACCGGATCGACCAACTGGAAATCCGCAGCGGTCAATTGGTGCACGTTGACGAACGCTGGTTACGCGCTCCTGCTGGTCGATTCTTAGTGGATCGGTTGCAACTGGATAGTCTGGCATTGAAAGCGCAACTGGCTGGCAGCACCGATGGTACGACGATCACAGTGTTTCTCAAACAGCTTGCTTTCGTTGATCGATTCTCTACTTTCCGGCTGCGCAATGCGACGGGAACCATTCGCAAAGTTAGAGATGCGGTAGAAGTTTTCAATACGATTGTGCACAGTGCCGGCTCTTCGATCCGTTTGAATGTCCAGGCCGACAGCCTTCGGGCTTTTATGGCTGGCGATCGGGATGCGCTTACTGTGCAGTGGTCGGTAGAAGCGGATTCTCTCCGTATGGAAGAGTTGCGATTGTTTCTGCCGCAACTGCCGCCCGGCAAGGGCGTGGTGTATCTTCAGGCAGTTGGAGATCTGCAAAAACGGCACATAGCAATTCGGCGGTTTAGGCTTGCCGCTGGCAGCAGTTTCCTCCAGCTTCGAGGTACTGGGGTACTGGAAACCCCACTGTCACAATCCCGCTTTACTACGGCAGCAGCATCGGCGGTCATCTTTCGCCCGGATCTTCTACGATTCTTCCCTGTAACGCTGCCTCCGATGCTTCAGGATCTGGATTCGCTGCGCATTCGGCAATTGCAATTCGATGGCACGCCTGCTAGGGCAACGTTCGAAGTGCAGGCGCTCGCTGATGCAGCTCGGTTGCAAGGGCAGGTGCAGTATGACCTTGCGAAACATCAATACTGTGTGCAACTCCAGTTCCAGCAGCTTAATTTGCAGCAATTCAGTCGGCGACTGTTTCCGTCCACCCAGCTCACCGGTACCATTGAGGGGTGTCTGCAGGGAACGACTCTGGAAAACAGCCAGGGAACACTGGCGTTGACACTTCGGCGTTCCGCCGTGGAGTCCGGACACATTGGCAAGCTCCAGCTCGCTGTCCAGTATCGAGATCAGCGGTTATCTCTGGATTCCTTGATCTTTTATCACGATGCTACGCTGCAACGCAATCTACAGATGCAGGGATGGGTCTCTGTGGATACCACAGCGCCCCGGTATGATATTGCGCTCCAAATGGATCGACTGGCATTGCAGCAGCTCTTTCCTTCGCTTCCCTTTCGGGTGACTGCACAGGTACATTTAGCAGGACAGGGAGCAACGGTGGATGATTTTGTCGGGCAATTAACGGCGCAGGTGGACCGCATCGATTGGAAAGATCGAAGCTTCCTGCCTTTCACTGTGCAACTGCTGGCAAATCAAAGTTCGGAAGGACGGTCAGTAGAGCTGCGTTCTGATTTTGCAGCCGTTCGTCTGGATGGAACTTTTCGGTGGGCAGCATTGGTGCACAATCTGGTGCAACATTCCACGGAGCTTGCAGGATACTTTGTTCGTTCGGTGCAGCTTTTTGCGGATACCACTGCAAAACCAGAGCGGATGTTTCAGGATTCTGTGGATTGCCGCTTTTCCCTCCATTTGCTCAATGCTGCCTACTTGCAGCCGTTGTTGCCAGATTTTTCCCTCTGGTTTCAGGGAACCTTGACGGGACGGGTGATTCAATATCCTGGGCAAGCAAGCATGCTGCGCATTGATTCACTCCAGCTTGTGAATTTTGATCTCCACACAGCTACCGATACCATCCAGATTTTTTCCATAGCGGGAAGCGTTCAGCAGCGGTTGTTCCCGGAGCCTGAGCGGGATCAGGTTCACATCGTTGCACGTTTACCCTACGGGCTGCGAGTAGATCGGCTGGATATCTGGAAGGGAAGTGCGGTTTTTCACCGTCGGGGAGACAGTGTTCGCATTGGCGGTACGGTGGCTTTTGCCTCTGATTCTATGCGGCTAGCACTGGCAGGAACAGTGGTTACGGATAACGCCCGACTTCAGGTGCAATTGGATACTGCGAACATTCGGTATCGCCAGCTTCAGTGGGGAGCGACGCGCCCCGTCTGGGCTTATCTAACACCGGCTGCCATAACATTTGAACAAGTGGAATTTGCCGGTATTTATGGGGACAGCATTCGTGTTCGGGGAATCTGGCGGTTTGCTGATTGGGCTGATCTGACGCTAACATTGACCAATGAGGCGCTTCGTCCTCTGTTCCAGCAAATCTTTGAGCTGGATAGTACCGCTTTACTCAGTGCATTGCAGGGCACAGTGCGCTGGTGTGAGATGGTTGTGCAGGGTGCGCTGGCAGAACCCACAATTCAGATTCAATGGGCGACGGATACCCTCTTTTTCCAGCGTCAGAAGCTGGGGGTTTTCGCCGGTACACTGCGATACCAATACCAGATCTGGCAAGGAGAGGCAGTGTTGACGGATCGCGCAAAGCCACGGCTGCAATTGGTGTTGCAGCAATTGCCTCTCCAGATCAATTTTCAGGACTGGCGGTTTGCCATTGATACAACGCGCCCGCTGTATGCAAGCGTCGTTGCTGAGCGTATGCCGCTGGCAATGCTCCAGCCTGTTCTTCCCTTTGTGGTGGATCTCACAGGGAGCTGGCAACTCCAGCTTCAGCTTAGTGGATATCTGCCGGATCGATTGGTGTATCGGGGAGAAGCAGACATTGATCGGGGGCAGTTCGTCGTCCCGGCTACGAATATTCGGTACCGTGTCGACGGAAGGATCACGTTTCGCAAAGATACCCTTTTTATCAGTGCGTTGAATGTGCACAATATGCCTGAAGATCTTCCCGATGGCAGGGCAGAGCTTCGGGGTTTTGTTTTTCTCCCCAGCTTTTCCCTCAAGCAGTTCGATCTCCAGTTGCACACGGCAAAATTACTGGTAATGAGCCGGGCAACGCAGGCAGTCAACCCGGCACTCTATGGTACTCTTGTCCTCCGAACTCGCACTCCACTGCGATTATCCGGTTCCTTGGAGTTGCCATCGTTGAGCGGAGAAATTGATGTACTGAAAGCGGTGCTGTTTTTCCCCGAACAGCAGGATATGGAAAACTTTCAACAGCCATATTGCTACGAGCGGATTGTGTACCGGAATGGTAAGCGGCTGCGATTGGATCGCAACTGCCCCGATGCACTGTACCAGACAGTGGGAGATACAACGGCGAAACCGGTAGCGGAGCTACCGAATTTGCAGCCTTCATTTTTAGATCGACTGCACTATTTCCTGACCATTCACTTTCGAACATCCGTTCTGGTGACAATGGACTTCAGTCCTTTCGAGCAATTGGTGGCGGAATTAGAAGCTCCAGAGCCCTTGTATTATATGACCAACCCGCTCACGGGCAAACCGGAGTTCTATGGTGAGTTAATTGTTCGCAAGGGATCAACGTACAAGTTTTATCGGATTTTTTCTGCCGAAGGGCGGATTTCTTTTCGAACAGGCATTGATAACCCTGAGCTGGACCTGGTGGCAGAATTGCGCGGACGTCGTTTTATAGAACAAGATGTGCAAACATACCGGGTGGTCATTTACATTCAGGGCACGAAAAAGGCGCCGAAGTTGCGATTTGCTTACTACATTAACGGGGAAGAACAGACAGGGGATCCACAGGAAGTGCAGGCAAATAGTATTTTTTTGATTCTGTTCGGTAAAACGAAAGCAGAATTTCAGCAGGGAAGCAGCGATCCACAATTGGCAAGTATCTTTTCGTCGGGCATTTCCTCTGGGTTATCAAAGTTTATCACAGAGGTGCTGCAAAGTACCGGCATTATTCGCAGTGCTGACATTGTGCTCCGACAATCAGAAACCTTTGGAGATTGGGACCTGACACAGGCGGAAATTCGGCTGCGTGGCGAAATTGCACCCTTGGGAGTGTTGTGGCAGTATGGAGGAGAGGTGGGAGACATCAGTCGTGCGACGTTTGAAATTAATTTTCCTCTGGGCAGTTTGACCAGTGTTGAAGCGCTCCGTGGTTTGGTGGTCCAGATTCGCCGGAGTGTAGTTCAGACACAATCTTTACTCAGCCAGCAACGTGAATACGAAATCAAAGTGTTGTATCGATACAGTTGGTGATGTTTTTATGGATGGGCGCGATCCTCTCATTCGAGAAATTCGGCTTCTGGGCATTCCGCTGATCATTCTGGCAACTGTCGCCGTTGGATTTGTGTTTTACCAGTTGCGCTCGATCCTGATTCCATTTGTGATTGCTATCTTTCTTTCTTACCTCTTTAAACCGCTGGTAGCGTCGCTGTCGCAGCGGCGAGGCATTCCAATGCCTATTACCATTGCAATTGTGCTTATTGCGGTTGCTGCTATTGTGACGCTGTTTGCATTGGGTGTGTATTCCACCGTTGATGCTTTTGTCGCTGCGCTGCCTCGCTACCAGCAGCGGATTGATTTTCTCATTCAGTCCTTCTGGGAAACCATCCAGCGGTCACAGCTTCGGGATCTGGTTGCCGACATCTCCTGGCAGGAACTGATCGATATTTCTGCTCTCTCCACCGTTTTAACATCCAGCCTGGGCTCCATTTTCGCCTTCCTGACAAATTTTTTCCTGGTGCTGTTTTTTATGATGTTTATCCTTGCTGGCACCGGCGATGTGGGAAAAAAGCTGCGGAAAGCCTTTTATCCGCAGTATGCGGAGCGGCTGGAACACATTGTTCGGAATATTGACCATCAGGTGCGACAGTACATTTTCACGAAGACGCTGATCAGTCTGGCAACCGGCAGTGTTGCTACCCTGATTCTGGCATTCTTTGGCGTTGATTTTGCCCTCCTGTGGGGTGTGCTGACTTTTCTGCTCAATTACATTCCCAACTTTGGATCTATCGTTGCCACCCTGTTGCCGTCCCTGTTCTCTTTGATTCAGTTCGGAGATCTGGGGCTGGCATTATTGCTGGGTGGTATTCTGACGGGAATGCAAATGGTGATTGGGAATGTCATTGAGCCCAAAATTATGGGGGAGAGTTTAGACCTCAGTCCCTTACTGGTGCTGGTTGCTTTGATCTTTTGGGGATGGCTGTGGGGATTAATCGGTATGGTGTTGTCTGTTCCGATGATTGCAACCCTGAAAATTATTTGCGAAAATGTTCCACCGCTCAAACCGCTGGCAGTCCTGATGGGAGGGATTCCAGCTTCGCCGTCAGCATCAAAGCCAGCAAGTGTAACAACAGGATCTCCGGGAAATGGTTGATTGGAGCCGTTGGCAGACGGATTTTGCACAGGCACAGCAGTTGGCGACCAGAACACGCCGGGGCATTTTTCTGCAATTTGAGAAACAGGGATGTCTGGGATGTCAGAAACTCTATAGCCAGACCTATACGGTGACGGAGGTGATGGAAGAGTTGGAGCAATGGTTTGTACTGCTCAAAGCGGATATTTATCAGGAAGCCGCACTGCGGCGGCAGTATCAGGCAATATGGACTCCGTCGATGTTTTTTCTGGATCGCCGGGGAGCGCTGGTTGAAGCGGTGCACGGTGTGCTTTCAGCAGAGGACCTGCGGCTGGTGCTGCGCCTTGCGCGTGCGCGCTTGCTGTTGACGCGAGGCAAATTTCAGGAAGCCGAGCAGTTGTTAGCGGCAACCGTCGAACAGTATCCCGACAATCCCCGGAGCGCCACCTTGCTGTACTGGCAGGGTATTGCACATTATTTGCAGCATCATAATCTTCCGGCGTTTCAGGCGCTGCTGGAACGTCTTCGTCATCAGTTCCCGCACAGTCCGGAAGCAGCGATGCAACCACTCTGAGGAAGGCAGAGACCCAAGAAGATCGATGTACGTGTCTACCTGATTTTTCGTAACTTTACACTTCTGGGATTGAAAATAAGGTGGGAGTAATCGGACGAATGGAGGATCGGCTTCAAGCGTTGTGGACCGTTATTCAGCAAGTTGGAGAGCAGTTGCCGCGGCTGGCAGATGCGTACGCAGCGTTGAGAGAGGAGAACGCCCAACTACGGCGCCAGGTTGAAGAGCTGGAAACGTATCGCCTACTGGCAGCGGCTGTGGAGGAAAAGGAGGAACGGATTCGGCAATTGGAGCAGGAGTTGTACCAGTGGAAAACGCGGGCAGCCTTAGAGCAACATCACCATAGAGTGTTGCAGGAGCAGTTGGAACAGGAGCGGGCACGGCGTGCACAGGAACAGAACCTGCGAGAGGAATTGGAGCAGCTTCGCCAGCAACGTCAGCAGTGGGAACAGGATCGCCAGCAGTGGCAGTACCAGCAGGAGGAGTCCGAACGGCAGCTCGAACATTATCGTGTGGAGTACAAGCAGCTGCAGCAGACGCTCCAGCAACGGGAGGAGCAATTGCAGCAGGTGCAGTATGAGTATCGCTTAGCGCAAAAGGAGATCGTGCGCAAAAATGAGGAGCTGCATAAACTGCACAAGCAGCTTCAACAACTGGAAGATGCCTTAGCAGAACAGCAGCTTCAGTCGGAAGCGAAGCAATTACGGAAAGAGGTGGAACTTTTAGCGGAAGAAAATGCCCGACTCCAGCTCCAGTTGGAGCAACTGGAAGCACAGTACCGGGAAGCGCAGGCGTACAAAGAGCAACTGGAGGTCTATCGCTTCCGCATTGATGCATTGCAGAGTGAATTGGCTGCAATAAAGCAGTCATCGCAGCGGGGATTATCGGAGGAACAGCGGCAAGCGAAGCAGCAGCTGGAACGACATATTACTGCGATGCTTCAGCGCTTAGATCAGATCTTAGCGAGCTATCCGGCAGATCAATAACCGCAATGGGCATACGTTCTTAAAAACAGACTTTGCTGGCAGGACCAGAACAGTTTGGGTTCGAATGGAAACAGTCCAGGTGCAAATCGGTGAGCAGATGTATACGTTGCGGTGTGAAGACCCGCAGCGGGTGCAGCGACTGGCTCACCGATTTGACGAGATGATGCGGCAAATGAAGCAGCGGCAGGATCGAGTTTCAACCTTGGTTGTCACCGTTTTGGCAGCTTTGAATCTGTTGGAAGAATACGATGTTCGCTGCGAGCAAATGGCATTGCAGATAAAACTTTATGAACAGGAAATCGAGAAAATGACTGAGTTTCTTCGGCAGCGGCTTGCGGACGCCGCTGCTGAGGATGGGTGATCTTTTCCATAGAAGCTTGAACAGGCAGCAACAGTGCCAAAGCTTCTTTGCCGCATCATTCTGTCGGATCGTTATAGCGAAGGTAAGAACCGACAGTTTCAACGAAAAGGGAGCTTGGCTCTGGTTGCTGATTGCAGGCCCCAACTGCTGATGATAGCAGTAACCCTGCGTGTGGATGGCCCGCTGTCATCCACCGTGAACACCGGTAGCGGTGTTCCCAGGGTTCGGGGGAAGCAAAAGGTAATCAGGCAAGCACCCACTGTGTCCGGTAAGGGTTCTTACCAGCTATCCGCTTCATTCTAAGCGCAGACAGAATGGTGCGGCTTTTTTGTTGATGA
Source organism: Candidatus Kapaibacterium sp. (assembly GCA_015490805.1). Classification (GTDB taxonomy): domain Bacteria; phylum Bacteroidota; class Ignavibacteria; order Kapaibacteriales; family WFXC01; genus WFXC01. Next base: position 115,051 of record WFXC01000002.1, on the reverse strand, counting down.
TGTCAAACAGCAAGTCGGAAAGGAGAAAACAAATGGAATGGTGGATTGTTGGGTTAACAATTCTTGGCTTCCTGCTGGGAGGAGGAGTTGGCTATTGGCTGGTGCAGCGTTCCTTGAAAATGAAGATCAAGGATGCTGAAGAACGCGCCAAAGTGATCCTGCGGGATGCTGAAAAAGAAGGAGAAATTCTCAAAAAGGAAAAGCTGCTGGAAGTCAAAGCGGAGTGGGATCGGAAAAAGCGGGAATTTGATCAGATTATGCAGGATCGGCACGAAAAGCTGCGAGCGTATGAGAAGGAGATCAAAGAGCGAGAAGATCGAATCACCCGAAAGCTGGAGCTACTCAGCAATAAGGAAAAACAGTTGCAGAGTCTGGAACAGTCGCTCCAACAGCAGCAACAACAGGTGCAGCAGCGGATGGAAGAGGTAGAGCAGTTGCGGGAAGAGCAACTTATCCGCCTGGAGCGCATTACCGGAATGTCGCGGGAAGATGCGAAAAAGTATTTGCTGGATTCGATGGTGGAAGAAGCGAAAACAGAGGCAGCTTTGATGATTAAGGAGATTCGGGATCAGGCGCGGGAAGAAGCAAAGAAGCAAGCGCAAAAGATCGTGGTGGAAGCGATTCAACGCACTGCTACGGATTATGCGATTGAAAACACTGTTTCGGTGGTCAATCTGCCCAGCGATGAGATGAAGGGACGGATCATCGGACGGGAAGGGCGGAATATTCGCGCCTTTGAAGCAGCTACTGGCGTGGATCTTATCATTGACGATACCCCTGAAGCGGTGCTGATTTCCTGCTTTGATCCTCTCCGTCGTGAGGTGGCGCGCCGCGCACTGGAGCGCCTGGTCAGCGACGGGCGTATTCATCCGTCCCGGATTGAAGAGGTGGTGAACAAAACGAAGAAAGAGATGGAGGATGAGATTCGGGAGGTTGGAAAACAGGCGTTGCTCGAATTGGGTATTCACAACGTCCATCGGGAAATTGTGCGCCTCATTGGCCGGATGAAATATCGCTACAGTTACGGGCAAAACCTGTTAGCGCACTCCATCGAAGTTGCTCGCCTGGCAGCCATTATGGCAGCAGAATTGGGGCTGGATGTTCGACTGGCAAAGCGAGCAGGGTTGCTCCACGACATTGGCAAATGTGTGGAGGAAGAAGGTCCGCACGCCTTGATCGGCTATGAAATTGCGAAGCGATATCGGGAGCATCCGATCGTTGCCAATGCCATTGGTTCCCATCACGATGAGATGGAGATGATTAGCCCCATCGCAGCGCTGGTCCAGGCAGCCGATGCGATTAGTGGTGCCCGGCCCGGTGCCCGGCGGGAGTCGCTGGAACATTACATTAAACGGCTGACTTCGCTGGAGGAAATTGCTTCCAGTTTCGAGGGGGTGGTACAAAGCTACGCCATTCAAGCGGGTCGAGAAATTCGGGTGATCGTCGAACCCGAACGGATCGATGATCTGACGGCGGATACCATCGCGCACGAAATCGCCAAACGGATCGAGGAAACGATGGAATACCCGGGACAAATCCGGGTCACGGTGATTCGGGAGAAGCGGAGCATTGCCTACGCCCGGTAGCGAGGAAGCGTTATTACAACAGAGCTTTTGCGCCTGTATCTTGTTAAGGCTTCAGAAAAATAGAACTGACCGTCAGCCCATTGCTGAAATCCAGCCGGCGCCAGGTGCGGTAGGGCAGGATTCCCGGCTGGTACTCCCGCCGTTCGGCATTGTCTAACAGCAGAAAGCCGCCGGACTTAAGTTTGGGTTCGGCGTTGAGTAGGCAACTTACTCGCTCGCGCCCGTCGACAACGATGAAGTCAAAAAATGCATCGGGAAATTGCAGGATTGCATCGGCATACTGCTCGTATTGTGGTTTGCCTGGCACATAACCACTTTGCGCCCACCACTGTGTCCGCGGTTTTGCAGGATTGAATGCAGGTTTGTGAGGAGGAATAAGGATCAACTCGACTTTGTCCTGCAATTGCGCCTGCTGAATCATCTGGCGAACGGTTTCGTACCATTGCCGATCGTGTTCAACAGTGTATAACCTGTGCACGCGTTGGGCAAAAAAGAGCGTGCTTCGTCCACTTCCCCATTCAAAACCGACCATCGAGGGATGCAGGTGGCGTTTGAGCCAGCGAATAGCGCCGTAGGCAAGCCACGGATAGTCTGGATGGAGACGAAGCCATGAGTAGTAAATCGCCTTCAGCGGTAGCCGAATGATCCGTTTAGCAAGGTCCAGCCACCAGGGATCTTCAAAGAAGCGCGCAACAGTGATCATCCGATTCTACCGGATCCACACGGTTTTAATGTTCACAAACTCCCGAATACCGAAAACTGACAACTCCCGCCCATATCCCGACGCTTTGATGCCACCAAACGGCAATCGGGGATCAGAGCGGACAAAGGCGTTAACAAAGCAGTTGCCCGCTTCCAGGTGTTCGCGAGCAATCCGTTCCGCTTTCTCCAGATCCTGCGTAAAGACGGCAGCACCCAGTCCGTAGGACGAGCTGTTTGCCAGTTGCACCGCTTCGTACTCATCAGCAGCAGGAATGATCGCTGCCACGGGTCCAAAGGTTTCCTCATCAAATACCGGCATCCCTTTCTGCACATCTGCCAGCACCGTTGGTGGATAGAATGCTCCAGGGCGATCGGGGATTGTGCCACCGAGCAGGAGGCGAGCGCCCTGTTGCACACTCTGGACTACCTGTTGGTGCAGGCTGTCACGCAGATCTGTGCGCGCCTGTGGACCAAGATCAATGCCATCGTCCAGAGGATTCCCCATTACTTTGGAGCGCATAGCCTCTACGAATTTCCCGACGAATCGCTCATAGATAGGGTGAACGACAATGAACCGCTTGGCTGCAATGCAGCTTTGCCCGCTGTTGATCAATCGCGAAGTGACGCAGGTTTCAACGGTCGGATCCAGATCCGCATCTTCCAGCACCACATAGGGATCGCTACCCCCCAGTTCCATCACGGTTTTCTTCAATTCCGATCCAGCGATAGCTGCTACTGCCTTGCCCGCGGCAGTACTGCCAGTCAGCGTAACACCCCGAATAAGGGGATGGCGGATAACGGGTTCCACAGCGGACGATGGCAGAATGAGCGTGGCAAACAGTCCTTTGGGAGCGCCAGCTTCGTACAGCAGGTGCTCAATTGCTAAGGCGCAGCCAGTAACGTTGGAAGCGTGTTTGAGCACTACCGCATTGCCTGCCATTAGGGCGGGAGCTAAGAAGCGAAACACCTGCCAGAACGGGAAGTTCCACGGCATAATCGCCAGAAGAACGCCCAGAGGTTCAAAGTGGACGTAGCTGCGCGAAGCGTCCGTTTCAACGGGAATATCCTGCAAAAATTCTTCTCCCTTTTCGGCGTAGTACTGGCATACCCACGCGCATTTTTCAACTTCTGCCACACCCTGGGCCAGTGGTTTACCCATTTCTTCCGCCATCAGCCTAGCAAAATCGTTTTTCTGGACTCGCAGCAATTCAGCAATACGTCGCAGCAGGAATTGTCGCTCTGCAAACACGGAGCGGCGCCACTCCTGAAATGCCAATTCTGCCTTCTCTATTCGTTCCTCAACTTCGCCGGGCGTATGAATGCGGTATTCCTGGATTTGCTCACCAGTTGCAGGATTGATTGAAATCAGATGTTGTGCCATTGGCTGTCCCCTCCACCGCTTGATTCCACGAACTTTGTTAAATTTGAGTTTCAATGCTAACGTAAAACGGTAACGGCAATTGGATGGGGCAAACAAAGGGGATTATTTTAGCAGGGGGACGGGGCACGCGGCTATTTCCGATCAGTCAGGTTGCCAGTAAGCAGTTGCAGCCGGTGTATGATAAGCCGATGATCTACTACCCACTGTCGACCTTGATGCTGGCAGATATTCGGGAGATTCTCATTATTTCAACGCCCGAAGACACCCCGCGATTTCAGCAATTGTTAGGGGACGGTCGCCAATGGGGCATTCAGTTGTCGTATGCTGTGCAGCCGCAGCCCGGCGGGATTGCTGAAGCGTTTATCTATGGCGCCAACTTTATTGGGTCGGATCAGGTGTGTCTGATCCTGGGCGACAACCTCTTTTATGGTAAGCTGGATTTTCTTCGACGGGCATTGCGCAACAATCCCGGTGGTACAGTCTTTGGCTATCCAGTTAAGGATCCACACCGCTACGGCGTCATTGAATTTGCCCCCGATGGCAGCGTGCGACGGATTGTGGAGAAGCCGAAAGACCCGCCGTCAAACTATGCCATTCCCGGACTCTATGTGTATACGGCAGATGTAGTGGACATTGCGCGATCACTGAAGCCCAGTGCACGGGGAGAGCTGGAAATTACTGATGTCAATAACGCCTATCTGGCGCAGGGGCGGTTGCGCGTGGAACTGATGGGACGCGGCATTGCCTGGCTGGATACCGGTACTCCTCAGGCGTTACTGGAAGCCAGCTTGTTTATTCATACCATTGAGCAACGGCAGGGATACAAAATTGCCTGTCTGGAAGAAATTGCGCTCATCCGAGGCTTCATTTCCCCTGAAAACTATTACCAATACGTCTCTACTTTTCCGGATAGCGAATATAAAACATACTGTCAACAAGTTTGGTATGAATATCAGCGAGGAACGTATGCATACACATACTCACCAGCACGGGCATTCTGATAGACGGTCACTGCTCATTGCTACCACAGTAACCGGAACGATTTTCATCGCAGAGGTTGTAGGAGGTTTGCTCAGTCGTAGCTTAGCGCTGCTGTCTGACGCCGGGCATATGCTGACCGATCTGCTATCGCTGCTGGTGGCGTTGCTGGGGCTCAGCTTTGCGATGCGACCTCGCGATCAGGTGCCGCCGCGGTACACCTATGGCTATCGCCGTCTGGAAACGATTACGGCACTGTTTAACGCTGTGACCCTTTTGTTGATGTGTGTGTATATCGTGTACGAAGCTATTGAGCGATTGCTGTCCGAGCCGGTGCCTATTCAATTGCCACTGATGATGGGAGTTGCAGCGGTTGGGTTAGTTGGCAACATTATTAGCGCGCAATTCCTTCGCCATTCCCATAGTTTGAATGTACGCAGTGCCTATCTGCACGTGTTAATGGACTTGCTGTCATCGGTGGCAGTCCTCATCGGAGGAGGAATAATATGGTTGACAAGAGCCTATTGGATTGATCCAGTGTTGTCTGTGCTTATTGTCATTTTCATCATTCGCTCCGCTCTTCCTATCCTTCGGCGGTCAATGAACATCCTGCTGGATGCAGCACCGCCGAATCTGGATGTTGCTACCGTTACTCGCCTGATGCAAACTGTTGAAGGAGTGCGGAACGTGCACGATGTGCACATCTGGCAGTTGAGCGATCGGACGTGTGCGATGAGTGCCCATGTGGTTGTAGACAATACGGCAGATCGCGATACGATTCTGCGCCGACTGCAGCAGTTAGTACGGGAGCAGTTCCAGATTCAGCATGCTACTTTCCAGATTGAATCGGCAGCGTATGCTCAGCAGGAAGCGTGTGTCGAATGTCGGCTGGATCAGTCCCCTGAACCACGCGAACAAAAATTGGCAGTATCCCTGATTGTCGCACAGCGTTCTTTCCCACCAACCAAAGACGAAGGCAGTTCCCCATAGTCTCAATGGGAAATGCTATGCACCATTGGGGATATCAAGTATGGAGGGTGCTGGGTGTCCGTCGGGGTGGAGGGCATCCGGGCTGGACAATATGGTGAAATGGCAATGATGTCGGACAAATGGGGCAGATGTGCTTAAGATTCCTGTCATCATAGCCGCTTGCTTGTGCAAAGAGGGTTGTTGGAAAGAAACAGAGAATGATGGAGCAGGAAGAAGCAGGTGAATTGCTGTCAGAGGATGCCCTGCGCCAGGCTTTGCGCCGGTATTTTGGCTTTGCTACTTTTCGCCCCGGACAGCAGCAGGTGATCGAGGCAGTGTTTCGGGGCAGGGATGTGCTGGCGATTTTTCCTACCGGTGGTGGAAAATCGCTGTGTTATCAACTGCCGGCGGTGATGGTGCCGGGCATCGTTTTGGTGCTCTCTCCGCTGATTGCCCTGATGGAAGATCAGGTGTATGGGTTGCGGCAGAAGGGAATTCCCAGTGTTGCATTGCATAGCAATCTGAGCCGTGGTGAGGTGCAGCGCCGAATGCATCTCCTCCAGCAAGAGCCACGTGGATTGCTGTATGTAGCGCCGGAACGCTTGCAAGATGAGCAGTTCCAGCGTTTCCTGCGTGTGCTTCCGCTGCGCTTCATTGCAGTGGATGAAGCGCACTGCATTTCTGAGTGGGGACACGATTTCCGCCCTGCCTATCGGCTGATCCCCGCTTTTTTCCAGCGACTGGCTTATCGTCCGCCGGTCATTGCGCTGACGGCTACGGCAACACCAGAGGTTCGACAGGATATAATCGATACGCTGCAATTGCAACAGCCAGTGGTGATTGTTCAGGGCTTTTACCGAAAAAGTTTGTTTCTGGATGTTGTCCAGACGGAGCACAAAGAGGCAAAAGTGTTACAGGAATTAGAGCAGTGCGATGGCGCTGCGATTTGCTACGGTGCAACCCGCCAGCAGGTGGAACGCCTGACCCATTTTCTGCACCGCAATGGTATTGCAGCGTTGCAGTATCACGCAGGGATGAAAGAGGAGCAGCGGAACTTCGTACACGAAGAATTCCTGCGTCAAAGCCGACCGGTTATCGTTGCAACATCGGCTTTTGGAATGGGCATTGATAAACCCAACATTCGCACCGTCATTCATTACACACCGCCATTGACCTTAGAGGGGTACTACCAGCAGGTGGGGCGAGCGGGACGGGATGGAGCACCGGCACGGGCATTGTGCCTGTACCACCGACAGGATTTTACGCTGTTGAAGCAACTGATTGCCTATGCTTATCCGCCTGAGTCGCTGGTGCAGCGGGTCTATGAAAGCATCGAAGCAGTGATGCGACACTCCTCTGATACTCAATGGCAGTCGTTGAACGTGCAGCAGCTTGCCGAACAGAGTGGGGTGACCGTAAGGCAGGTGCAACAGGTGCTGCGTTTTTTGCAGAAGCACCGCATTTTCCAGTGGTGGGAGGTTGCACCAGCGTTGAAAGTCCAGATTACCACGTCCAGAGGGCGGCTTGAGCAACTCTATGGGGATTTTCCAGAGCAACAGCGTTGGTATCTGGAAGCGTTACTGCGAACGGTTGGTTCTGCTGCTTTTGCTGAACCGGTGGAGATAGATCTTCGTCAGGTGAGCCGAAAATATGGGCTGGAGGCACATCAATTTGCACTTTTCCTCCAATCGCTTGAACAGCGTCGCATCGTGCGCCGCCTGGCGCTGTCCGGCGATCTGATTCGCTCCTCGACACTCCCGCCATTTGAACAGTTGCCGATCGACTGGAAGCACCTGGAACAGCGTCGGATGGTCGCCTTGCGGAAATTGCAGCAACTGTGGGCGTTTCTGGAAAGCGCATCGTGTAAATTCCAGCTCTTGCTCCAGTACTTTGGTGAACCCTTCCCGCAATCCTGTGGTCATTGCGTGTCGTGTGTAAAGCATCCGATTTCTTCTGTACAAGCAAAGGCAGAACATTCCATACCAGCTCCACTCCAGCAGTCGATAGCGCGGGTGCCGCTATTGCAGGAAGCGAGCTCCGGAGAACCAACAACTGTGGAGCGGTCGAAGCAGGGTCGGATGCTGAAAAAGAGCTCTCCGAAGATAGGGCAGAAGGTCAAGCACAGAGAGTGTGGCGGCCGTTTGAATGGCGCCATTCCTGAGCCAGAGACTGCGATCGTGATGCAGGAGTGGCGGCGTTTGCGCCAGCGGTGGGCAGAGCAGTTGCAACGGGAACCCTTTGCCATTGTCACTGATGACCAACTGGCAGCTTTGTTGCCCTTACGTCCTGCAATAATAGGGACCTGGCGGAAAAGTGGTGTCGTGTCAGAATTTTTTCTCCAGACCTGTGCTTCCTCCTTTCTTCAGACCCTGGAGCGACTGTGGCGGCAGAAGTTGCCATATTCCTTGCGACATACGGCGGCGGCAGCGGTGTCCGGGTATTCGTTGACTGCAATTGCCCGGCGGCGTCGATTAACAGAAGCGACAATCGCCCGCCATCTTGCAACATTACTGCTGGCAGGTTATCCCCTCGATCCGGCTCGCTGTGTTGCGGCAACCTTGATCCGCCAGGTCGATGCGTACTTACAGACAGCGCCCCAGGTGACGGTTGAAGAGGTGGCACAGGTGCTTTCCGTTCCCTTCCCGCCATTGTGCGTTGCTTACGCAGCAGTTCGTGCAGGATATAGTGTGTAAATAGGCGGCAGCGCAGGATGGCGGGGCAGACTACTTCTGGGGTGAGTGCTCTTTGTGAGAGCAATGCTGAGGATCGCTACAGACAGCGAAGATCTGGAAAGAATGCTTGAGCGGAACAAATCCCAGGGATTCACTGATTTTCTGCTGAATATCCCGAAGAACTTTTTCCTGAAATTCCACGATGTGACCGCACTGGGTGCAGATGAGATGATCGTGTTCCGGTAGTTTATCCGCCAGTTCGTATCGGGCACCTCTGCCAAAATGATGTTGTACCAGAATGCCACATTCGGTCAGCAACTCCAGCGTGGAATACACGGTCGCTCTCGCTACGTGCCAGCCGTGCTGCAGCATCGATTGATATAACTCATCAGCAGTGAAATGGTCGGTTCGTTGGAGTGCGGCTGAAAGCACGTGCAGGCGCTCCTGTGTGACCCGGTGTCCCCGCTGCCGGAGGAACGCAATAAAACGCTGCTGAATCTCTTCAGTGTTCAACGCTTTTGTTCGTCCGTGTTGCTGCTGGCTTTTCATTGATCGCGTATCTTCTCTTTTGGCTATCCAGACGCAAGCTCCCCGCCAAAATTATACCAAGGGGAAGCAGCAAATCGTTATAGCCGATTCGATGCTGGACAAACAAAACGAGGAGTTTCCAATGCCCAATGTTCCCGTTCCAGAAGTGCGGAATCCGGATGATCCGGTGGAATATTGTCGTGCTTTCATCGAATTGGTGCGCATTTTACGCCGGGAATGTCCCTGGGATCGAAAGCAGACGCACGAGACGATTGCTCACCTGCTGATCGAAGAGGCATACGAAACGCTGGAGGCGATCCGGGACGGCGACGACGCAGAGTTGTCCAAGGAATTAGGGGATTTATTGCTGCACGTTGTGATGCACAGCGTGATTGCTGAGGATCGGGGTGCTTTTACCCTTCAGGATGTCATTGCCCGGGCAATGCGGAAGTTGATCGATCGCCATCCACACGTGTTCGGTGAGGTCGAAGTGTCAGGCGAGGAAGAGGTCAAGCAGAACTGGGAGCGGTTGAAGTTGAAAGAACAGGGACGCAAGTCGTTGCTGGAAGGAGTTCCGAAGCACCTTCCGGCGCTGCTGCGGGCGCAGCGAATTCAGGAAAAAGTTTCACGCGTTGGCTTCGACTGGAAAGATGCGCAGCGGGCGTTTGAGAAAGTGGAAGAAGAATTGCAGGAAGTCAAAGCCAGGTTGAAGGATCAGGATACCGAGGGATTACAGCAGGAGTTCGGGGATTTGCTCTTTGCGCTGGTCAATGTCCTCCGTCTGCTGGGTATTGTAGCAGAGGATGCGTTGCAACAGACGAACGATCGATTTATTGAACGGTTTCAGTACATCGAGCAGCAGGCAGCCGAGCAGGGACAGTCATTGCAGGCAATGTCGCTGGAAGAGATGGATCAGCTATGGGAACAGGCGAAACAGCATCTACCGTCCTGAAGCACCGGGGCTGGTATACGGGCGTTGCTCTGGTGAGTTTCTTTGTGCTGCTGTCCTCACTTCCGGCACAGCCAATAGGATGGGGCGTAGCATTGCAGGGAGGAGTGGTGCAATTGCGTGGCAGCTTTGAGCAATTACCAGATTTTCCATATCGCCCCGGAATTTTCCAGAAGGCCAGTGGCTGGTATGGTACAGCCCTCGCTCAAATGCGCTATCCGGCAAATGCAAAGTTCGCTGTTGCATTAGCGGCTGGCTATCAATATCAGCGGTCGCAGTGGACGAAGCTGCAACAAACCATCGGCATTGTTTTTGGCAATCCCCAGACGGTGGTGATCGAGCATCAGTTAAATGGAGAGCATCACCGATTGATCGGGAAACTGGCAGTAGAATGGTCGCCCGTACCGTGGTTCGCCATCACTGCCGGCGGATTCGCAGTGTATCCACTTCGCAGCGTTTTTCGTCAGCAGGAAGTTATTCGCCAGCCGCCGGGAGCAACTTTTGTGGGCAGTGGCACGGCGACGCAACAGTTAGCCACTGGAAATGTTGCTGTTGAAACGCCGTGGTGGGGATTGACAGCAGGACTCCAGTTTCGTTTCAACCTGACGCCGCCACTGCAACTTGTTTCCGGTGTGAGTGGTGCGATGGGCTTACAGCCGTGGTGGACAGCCGGAGACGTCCGGGAGCAACAAGTGGGAGGAAGTGTAGCGCTGCGCTGGCATTTCCCGTCTCCCAGGCCCGTGTATCGAGATACGGTTTTTCGTCGGGACACGGTGGTGAAGATCACCGCAGCGGTTCAACAGCCCCAGCTTCGACTGGATACCACCCGTGTGACCGTAATCCGCACGGAAACGTCTGATGCTATTCGAGAGCGTACGGAGATATTTGAACGCTATGTGCGGCTGCAACCGGACATCCGCCCGTTTTTAGCAGCATCGATTCGCACCGCCTTTGTGCTGAAAAACGGCATTGAAACGGAAAAGGCGCAATTGCGGATTGAAGAGTTGTTGTCGTACAATTATGTCCCGTTGCTGCGCTACCTGTTTTTTGACCTGGGACAGGATACACTGCCTGCCCGGTATCAGCGGCTTTCGCCATCGGCTGCGGAGCGCTTTGCGATCCGGTCGGAATTCTTTGATACGCCACTGGCAGTGTACTACCACGTGTTGAACATCGTAGGATTGCGGCTTCGCCGGTCACCGTCGGCACGGTTGACCATCACAGGATGCAATGCTGGCGCAGTAGAAAGGAATGATCGGAGCCTCTCTCAGCGGCGGGCAGCATTTGTGCGGCGCTATTTGCGGTCGGTGTGGCATATTGAGCCTTCGCGGTTGCAGGTACAGAGCCGGGGATTGCCGGCGAATCCGTCGCCGCTGAGTCAGCCGCAATCTATTGAGGAAAATGCACGGGTCGAATTAGCAGCAACGGATCCAGAAGTCTTTGCCCCTGTGACCTTGGTGGACACCCTCCGGGTTGTTGATCCTCCCACCATTCGTTTCCGTCCGCGTGTTGTCAGTGAGGCAGGCATTGCACGGTGGCGATTGCGGGTGTGGCAGCAGGATCGTACGCTTTTTCAGCAGGAGGGAACGGCATCTCCTCCGTCGGTACTGGACTGGGAAATGAATCCACAAGCCGGAATGCTACTGGCGAACCAGCCCGTTTCCTATCAGTTCGAGGTGGTCGATAGTGCTGGGCAGCGATTTCAAACGCCAGTAGCGCACTTCGTTTTTGTCCAGCAGCATCACCAGCGCAAGCAGCGGCGGCAGATTGGTGACCGGATCATCGAGCGGTATACGTTGATCCTGTTTGATTTCGATAAGGCAGAGCTGAGGCCAGAACACAAGCAGTATCTGGACTGGATTCGCCAGCAAATACCCGAGGGAGCATCGGTGACGGTTATTGGTACGACAGATACGTTGGGAAATGAGCAGTACAACCGTGATTTATCGCGTCGCCGAGCCCAGACAGTTGCCGAGTACCTCCGTTTGCCCAATGTGCGCATTATCGGGCAGGGAGAAGCGATAGGCGAATATCGATACCCAGAGCAGCGGTTTTATCATCGAACGGTGCACATCGTTGTCGAGTCCCGACGTCTGCGTCGTTAACCTAAGGCAACATCCAGCACCATCATCACGGTGAATCCCAGGATAGCACCCACAGTTGCGGTGTCGGTGTGTTTGTGCAACTGCGATTCAGGGATCAGTTCTTCAATGACCACATAGATCATCGCACCAGCAGCAAATGCCATTGCGTAGGGCAGGAGAGGTTTCATGTATGTAACGGCAGCTGCCCCTAAAAGACCGCCAATTGGTTCCACAATAGCGGAGAGATGGCCGAAGTGAAAACTTTTCCATCGAGAGAATCCTTCGCGGCGTAGTGGTGCTGCAATAGCCAGTCCTTCAGGGAAATTCTGCAAACCGATACCCAATGCCAGAGCCAGAGCCCCCCCTAGGCTGGCACTTTCCGCCCCTGCATATACCGCCCCAAACGCAACACCGATCGCTAATCCTTCGGGAAAATTGTGAATGGTAACTGCTAAGATAAGCAGAATGCTCCGATGCCAGTGGGTAGAAGGTCCTTCCGCTTCTTCCAGTGGGTAGTCCAGATGAAGATGTGGAATCAGTTTGTCTGAAAGCCATAAAAAAGCCGCTCCGAGCAGGAATCCAGTTGCGGCGGGGATCCATGCGGGAATTCCGCTATCTTCTGCCATTTCAATGGCCGGTGCCAGCAACGACCAATAGCTGGCAGCAATCATTACGCCGGCAGCAAAGCCAAGCATTGCGTCCAGCAACGTTCGATTAACTTCTTTGAAGAAAAACACCATTGCTGCTCCCAATGCTGTTACGCCCCAGGTAAAACATGTAGCAATGAGCGCCTGCCACGCTGGATGTAGCTCTATAAACCACTGTGGTACCATTGTTCCTCACCGTTTGAGCGACATACTGAAGCATCGTGCGAGAGTACGAGCGTCAATATCACGAATGAAGTTGGGATTTCTTGCGAAGGTGCAAACGAGACTATTGATAAATGGATGGATTCTTCCGCAACTGCAAGTATGACTCAATTGAAATCTCTGTCCACGGTGCCATCTGCTGATAGAATCGGCGGTAGCTATCCCAGACGGTTTTAATGTCCTGTCGGGTTGCGGCAATGTCGTCCAGCACTTCAACCGTGGCTTTTTTGAGGGCGATGAGCACTTCTTCCGGGAAACGGCGGATCTGGACATTGGGAAATTGCTGCTGGAGTTGGGCAAAGCTTTCAGCGTTCTTTGCCGTGAATTCACTCCAGGTTTCCAGTGCTGTTGCTCGCGCAGCTACGTGGAGCAGTTGCTGGAATTCCTTTGGCAGTCGATCATACGCCGCTTTGTTGATCAAGATCTGCAACTCGGCTGCCGGTTCGTGCCAGCCGGTGTAGTAATACGAAGCGATTTGCTGGAAGCCCATTGACAAATCCAGATGCGGTCCAACCCATTCCAGTGCATCGATGACATTGCGCTCCAGTGCTTGGTACAATTCTCCAGCCGGCAAATTGATCACCTGAACGCCTAGGCGTGCCATCACTTCCCCTGCCAGCCCTGGGATCCGCATTTTCAAGCCCTGCAGGTCCTGCAGCCCCCGAATTTCTTTCCGAAACCATCCGCCCATCTGGACACCTGTGTTGCCAGCGTTCAGGGAGACCAGTCCATAGCGCGAGTATGCCTGCTGCATCAACTCCTCGCCTCCGCCGTATAGAAACCACGCTGTTTGCTCAATGGCGGTCATACCGAAGGGCAGGGTGGTAAAGAAGGAGAAAATCGGATCTTTGCCTTTCCAGTAGTAGGAAGCGGAGTGTCCCATTTCATATTGTCCATCTCGTACCATATCAAAGACACCGAAAGCTGCCTTGTGTTTGCTGGCAGAGTCTACTTCAATGATGAATTTGCCGTGCGATAGGGTGGCAATATATTGAGCGAATCGCCGGGCACCGGTCTCAAAAATGGGAAAGCCGGAGGGCCAGGACGTTGCCATGCGCCACCGATACGTTGTACGAATCGCAGGACCCGTGGACTGCTCTGATTGTTGCTGCTGGCAGGCAACCGCTCCTAAAGCGGTCATTCCCAGAAGGGATAATACTTCACGCCGCTTCATATTCCTTCCCGAAATTGTTGCACATACGTCCAAATTCGATCTGCAATTTAAAAAACACGTTCGTTTCAGCAGACAACGGGCAGCGTGCAAAGCCGCGACTTTTCGAGACAACAGATGAGATGGAGTTAAAGTATAACAGAGAACGGAGCAATCAAGGTACGAACGTAGGGATAGTGTACGAAGGGAGGTTTCACCGAGCCATCGGCGGATGGGCAAGAGAATGCTGTTCCACAATCTGGAATTGCCGTTTGGATCGATCTTCTGCCCAGGTGTACACGGCAACACGGTCGATGTGCAGGCGCACAGAGGGAGGCTGGACGGTGCCGATCCAGCGGAGGGCTGCTCGCTGTGCCCGCTTACCATACCGCCGATTGGGACGAGCAATGGTGATGTGCGGTAGCGGATCGCGAGAATCCGGTTGTTTCCCAACTGCATCAGCTAAGGGTTGCCGCCACTGCGCGATGAGGTGGGCGGCATAGTCTCTGCCTTCGTCCAGCTCAAAAGAAAGTGCTGTTACGAAAGAAGGACGAGGAAGAGCCCGAAGGGAATCGAGGGTGATGTCAAATGGCGCCGCTGTGAGCGTTGCAAATTCCCGGATCAGTGCTTCCTGTTGCCACGGCTGCAAAGGTCCCAGGAAGCAGATGGTCAGATGCACATCGTCTGGATGGAACCGCCGAAGTTCTGGCGGCGCTGTCTGTAAGACCTGTTCGATCCAGTGATCAGTGTTCGGAATGGGAAATGCTACAAACCAGTTTGCCATCGCACCTGCTGGACATTCTTCGACACTTTCCGTGGACCAAACAAAAAGTAGTTGTGGGTAGCAAGCAACAGTGGACGGTCTTTGCCCAGCGCACGAAGGACCAGCCTGGCGTGCTGCGTTTCACCAGTCAGTGCATAGTAGAGCACAAACAGGGAATCAGGAATATGCTGGATAGCAAGAAGCATCTGGACAGGATCGGTGCGGTGGATGGGAAACTTTGAAAATCGATCCCAGAAAGAAGGGGGACGCTGTAAATACCACTGGAGTTGTGGATTCCACTGATCTGCTGGATTGTGGTGATGGTACACATATCCGATGCGAGTTGCCGGAATCCGGGTGAGAACCTTTGCAGTGAGCCGGGCACCGCTGTTCAGATGCTGAAAGCTGGTTGCATTGACTATGGCAACCCGCAGGAAAAGCAGGATAATCAAGATGGGAGTGGCGATGGTCTGCAATCGTGTGCCGATCTGCCGGAGAACGTCCTTCGGAAAACTTGCAGCACTGAGTATTATCCAGAGAGCAAAGCCCGCAAAAAGGGGCATTTCGCTATGCCAATCCCCGGAGCGAAAAGCGGAGCGGAGGGGTGGAGAAAATGCCCACCACAGCACCAGAAGAGAACTCAGAAGCAGCATCCATTGCCAGCGGGTATCGAAAAAAGATCGACGCAGCAGTTCCAGTCCATAGAGTGTCAGCAGGAGCAATGGAGGAATGAGAAAGACGCCATAGTGTGGCATTTTCGTGGCGCTTAGGCTCAGCACCACACTACCCCCGACTGTCCATAGAAACAGAAGGCGGAGGATCAAAGGACGTCGCCGCCACGATCGGGCGATCAATGCTATCGGCGGCGCAGCAAGGATGAACAGGGGATTGGCAATAAGAAGCTGATTGGCATAATACCACCACTGGCGACTGTTATTTTCTACTGCCACCGTGAGATGAGGAAGACTCAGAACCATAGAAAAATGCTGGGGATAGTTTGAAAGCATCGTTCCATACCACAAAGCAGCCGGAAGTATACCGAGGAGCAGTGCAGCAATTGCCAGCTCCCGCTTTCCTCGAAAGGTCGGATCGAACAGGGCATAGAAGAGGAAAGCAGCGGGGAGCAAAGAAATGGCGTATTTGGTCAGCAGAGCTGCTGCATTTGCAACGGCAAAAAGCACGCCCCAGCCTGCGGCGGCAGGAAGTGGACGGTTGCGCAGGCGAAGTAGCGCAAAGAGTGCCAGAAGGACGAAGGTGATAACAGGAACATCAGTCATTCCCTGTCGGGCATAGGTGTTCCAGAGTGTTGTAATAGTCAGAAGAATCGGTGCCAGTATTGCAATGGGGAAAGAAACGATCTGGTGAGCGAGGGCGAAGACCAGTAGTAGACTCAATAGATGACAAAGGATGCTGAAAAGCCGGACCGCAAAAGGAGTTTCCCCAATCAGATGCATTGCTGCTGCCATTGCCCAGACGCTTAAAGGGGGAGCACTGCCAGAATAACTGCCGCCAATGGCATACGGCGTCTGATCCCAGAACGCTTCAGGATGATCGAGAATTGCGCGAGCACGCAGCGCATACAGCCCTTCATCCCAGGGTTGAATTTCCCCGTGGTCAAATCCAAAGATGCTGAGCAGGAAGCAGAGCAGTGTGATGACAAACCACAGATGTCGCTGTTCTCTGGATAGCTTTGCTCGCTGTTGTGCTTTTTCTAAAGATTGAGATTGATGCGTCGTTGCTGCCGTGCTGTTGGGCATTAGAACACAAAACCAATTCGTACTGCCCCCCAATGTTTGCCACGAACATAGACGGGAACGGAGAGGTCATTCATAAATTCGCCCGTATCGCGTCGGTATGTTTGGAGCAGGTAGGGATTCGTGTTGCGCGCAGCCCGGATTCCTGTCGGATCGTTGAAGATCCGTTTGGTACGGTTACGCACCAGGTCAGTTTCGTAATCTCCCGTTAGCGGCTGGGAATAGATGAGATTGTGACTGGGTACATAGCCATTGTCGTCCACCAAAATAGCGAAGCGATACCGCTCATCCATTGCCAGATATTTTTCTTCCACGTCCTGGATGTATTTATCGGTGAACGCGTCGAATTTGGTGTGGTATTTTTGAGGGTTGGTGTTCGGGATTGGCTCGTACGTGCGATCAAACAGGTCTTCTTCGGATATAATGCCCTTCTGAATCCCTTCTTCCAGAATTCGAGCACATTCCTGAGCAAATTGCTGTGCCCGCTGCCGCGTGATCTCAATGAACTGGCGCCGCTCCTCGCCAACGTCAAACTCAAAAGCAATTTCCTGAAGATTTTTCGTTTCTCGAGCTAAGGTTTCCTGTTCATTGGTGACTTCAGCAACACTCTGCTCAATATTGCTAAACCGTTCTCGGAGTTCACCAATGTTCCGACTCATTTCCGCTGTTGTACTGGCCTGCTGCTGAACCGCTGTAGCAATCTGGGATACCTGGTCGCTGACCGTCGCGATGCCCCGGACAATTTTCTCCAGTGCTTCGCCAGCTTCCTCTGCTAATTCGATTCCTGTTTCTGCTTTTTCGTTACTCTCATTGACAATCGCTACCGTTTCCTGTGTTTGAGAGTGAACCCGCTCGATCATCGCAGCAATTTCGCGCGTTGCTTCTTGCGTTCGTTCGGCTAACCGGCGAACTTCATCTGCAACAACAGCAAAACCTCGTCCGGCATCACCGGCTCGGGCTGCTTCAATGGCGGCATTGAGAGCCAGCAGGTTAATTTGCTCCGCAATTTCTTCAATCATCTGCACAATGGCATTGATCTGAGTGGAGGATTCGCTGAGTGCTTCTACCGATTTAGTCGTTTGCTGGACTAATTCGATAATCGCTTTCATTTCGTCGATCGTTTTTGCAATAGCTTGTTGTCCTTCTTCTGCTTGTTGTGCTGTTTGCTCGGACGTTTCTGCGGTGACCGTCACAGTACGCGCTACATCCTCAGCCGTACTGCTCAATTCTTCAACTGCCGAGGCTAATCCAGTGACTTGGGCTGCTTGATCTTCCAGCAGCTTCTGAACCGTTTTGGCATGCTCTGCAATGACATCTGCTGACTGTGCCAGGTTGGAGGAAAGGCTTTGGTAGTAGAGGAGCATCATGCTCAAATTTTTCTCTGCCGTTTTGAGTGCTTCGATGACCTGATCCACCATTGGTTCGCTGGTTTCTGGCAGGTGGAAGCCCAGCTTATACGATGCCAATTGTTCCATCGCCTGGCGGCAGATCCGGAGACCTTCAGAGACCTGCTTACATCGATTTTCCAGTCGTTGTTGTTCTTGCACTGCTTGCTGCTGTGCTGCCGTAATTTGTTGTTGCAGCTCGGCTATCTGCTGCTGGAGTTCTTCCAGTTGCTGCTGCCGCTGCTGTGCTTGCTGTTGCCATTGATGCCGCTGCTGCTCTGCGTAGCGGAGCTGCCACAGCGTCCAACCAGTCAGCAGGCTGAGCAGAATCCAACTGGCCAGTCCCAACCAGAAGTAAGCAGTGGTAAAGCCAGTGTCCAGCCACAGACTGGTAAGAAGGGCAAGGATGCCAGCGCCGCTAAAAGTCGCGAAACTGGGGATGTCCCGCAACAAACTCAAAGTAACTAAGTGGCAAAGAGCATAAATTGCTGCCACGGCAGGAGTGTGAAAGCCAAAGAACAGGGCAGCAGCAGCAGCGAGGTTGAATATGGCATATACCAGAGGAGACAGTTGCTGTGCAAGGTAGATAGCAGCACCGAAGATAAGGGTGCCAACAAGAAAGATTTCCCAGGCAAAAGAACCGCTAATAGTACCTGCGGCAATACAGCTCAGAAGCCATAGTATTCCACTGACAGTCCATATATGTCGGTGTCTCATTGTGTTGCTGCACCTGTTCAACTTTCCCACCTCGCAAATTTGCAACTTTTGGGTCAATAATGATACAACAACGACGGGGACTTCAAGGTTTTCTGTGCTCACTATTGTTTCGCTCAAGGGAAAAAAGGAAAGCAATCATAGAACGAAACTTTGTCCCACGGTAATCCACGCCGGGGTCAAAGATGTCCTGCGGATAGCCGTCAGGAATCGTTTCGGTGGTTCCCAGAACGGTTCCCGCCCGTGGAGGAAGGTGGTACAATGCATTGGAGCAACGATGGATGCTCCCATCATTTGTGCCATTTCAATAGCTTCTTCGGGTGTGCAGTGGGCGTGGCGCCACGGCTTATATGCTCCAATAGGAAGGAGGGCGATGTCGATGTTCGAGTACCGGGAGAAAGAATCAGTGAAAGCCGTATCACCTCCAAAAACAATCGTTCGATTGCGGTACTCCAGCAGATACGCATTGTAACTACGGCCGTTTTGAGCACCGCGGGAGCGGTCGCGTTCCCACGGGAAGCGCCATCCAAAGTGTTTAACCGGTATTGCTTCCACTGTTAAGCCTGCGAACCGATGTTGCTCCCCCCAGTCTAATTCAACGAGTTGTTTCCAGGCACAAGATTTGATGATGTCAGCCGTATTGGCAGCGGTAATGACAGTCAACTGTTTGGGAAAGCGCTCGGTCAGAGCTCGAAGCGATGGAGTATCTATGTGATCCATATGGGCGTGGGACAGAAGCACAAGGTCGGGTTTAGGTAGTTGTTCCAGTGTAAGGGCTGGCGCAAAGATTCGTTGCGGTCCCAGGGTAATCAGTCCAAAAACATCAATACCGATACGGTCGAACAGGAGAGGATCCGTTAAAATCCAGCGATCGAAAAAGCGAATAAGAATTGTGGAGTGACCAATCCATCCCAAGGTGATAGTATCTGAGCTCCATTGGTCAATAGCAGGGGAGTGAGGTGGAGGAACGCAACCATAAGCAGTAGTGGCACGATCATAGATGGGGCGGAGAGCTGTTGCTCCCGCTACAAGAGCAGCAAGTTTGATAAACCGCCGCCGGGAAACACGGTTCTGTATCATTATTCGATTCCTCGATCCAGAGAGCACTACCGCAAAATGAGGACGTGCAGAAGCGCATTTTGATGTACTGTGTACGGGGCGATTCCCGAAGGATAGCTTTATACTTCGTTCGCCCCATTATTGTAGCGTTTT
This sequence comes from Candidatus Kapaibacterium sp., assembly GCA_015490805.1. GTDB lineage: Bacteria > Bacteroidota > Ignavibacteria > Kapaibacteriales > WFXC01 > WFXC01. The sequence goes on along the minus strand of WFXC01000002.1, from coordinate 95,355 downwards.
TTGTATTTTTGTCGTTCTATAGCTTTTGTGAAGAGGTGAGAGGACAAGGTAAGAAAGGGGACTGCTATGGAAATGTTTGAATTGTTAGCAGAACAGGATCATGAGCAGGTGGTTTTCTGCCAAGATGGGGAAGTCGGGTTGAAAGCCATCATTGCAATTCACGATACAACCTTAGGTCCAGCGCTTGGCGGCACGCGGATGTGGAATTATCAATCGACGGCAGATGCTTTGTATGACGTGTTGCGGCTCTCCCGGGCAATGACATACAAGGCAGCAGCAGCCGGCTTGAACCTGGGAGGCGGGAAGGCAGTGATCATCGGCGATCCGAACAAGGATAAAAACGAAATTCTGTTTCGTGCCTACGGCCGATTTGTGGAAGCATTAGGTGGGCATTACATTACCGCTGAAGATGTTGGGACTTCCGTCTACGATATGGAATGGATTCGGATGGAAACTCAGTACGTCACTGGTGTTCTGGGACCGGGCGGTAGCGGTGATCCTTCTCCTTTTACCGCCTATGGCGTGTATCACGGGATGAAAGCCTCGACGAAGTATAAATTCGGATCCGATTCCCTCTCCAATCGCACCGTCGCCATTCAGGGTGCCGGGCACGTTGCTTCCCATCTGGCGGAATATCTTACCAAAGAAGGGGCGAAGGTGTACATCACTGATATTTATCGAGAAAAGGCGGAAAAAGTGTGTGATGCTACGGGCGCTATCTATGTAGATCCTGAGGCAATCTATGATGTCGAGTGCGACATTTTTTGCCCGGCCGCTTTAGGTGGAGTGATTAATACGCGAACTATCCCGCGATTAAAATGCTCCATTGTGGCTGGTGCTGCAAATAATCAACTGGAAGATGAAGAGCGAGATTCTCAGTTGCTGGCAGAACGGGACATTTTATATGCCCCCGATTACGTCATTAACGCTGGTGGGTTAATTAACGTCGCTACAGAGTTGGAAGGATACAACAAGGAGCGGGCATTGCGGCGGGTTGAAACGATTTATAACACGCTGCTCAATATTTATCAGAAAGCTGAGGCTGAAAATATGTTGCCGTTGCAAGCAGCGAATCGGCTGGCAGAAGAGCGCATTGCAAAGGTTGCCCGAATTCATCGGCATTATACCGGGCATCCGCGGATTCATAGAGTATAACCAGACAGGTGTTTTCCAGAACGAATATGGCATCCCGGAAGATTTCTATTACCACCCCTGTTATTCCCGGATCGCGGACCTTAGCGCGGGAGAAATTGTTGCAGGTATTTTTCGCCGCAGAGATTTCCCGAACTGATCCGCGGCAATTGTTTCCCTATGTGTTTCCCTTTAACTTTCGGATGGAAACGCCAACGCCCTCTTCGGGACGTCCCCTTCGCCCTGAAGAAATTGAGGCGCTGGATTCAGATATTCGGATTCAATGGAGCGATGCAGAACTTCAATTTGCGCGCCAGTTTGTTGAAGAGTACGTGCAGCGCAGTGATCAGGTGGTGAAACTTATTGAGCAATTTGCTGAGAATTGGACTTACGAACGGTTGACCCCCGTTGATCGAGTGATTTTAAAAATGGGAATTACGGAGTTTCTGGCTTTCCCGGATATTCCAATGGAAGTCACGATCAACGAAGCAGTTGAACTGGCGAAAAAATTCTCCACTGCAAAGAGCACCAGTTTTGTCAATGGCGTATTGGATGCTATTCTCCATCACTTAGCCCCGGAACGGTTATTGCATAAAGATCATCACCGCAAAGCATAACGCTTTGCAGGCGTGCGAGGTAATGCAACAAAAGGAGCAGAGCATCCAATGCGGATATGGCAGTATACGCTGGGATGGTGGATAATAGTAACGCCGCTGTTGCTGGCGCAAACCATTACCCTATCGCGAGTTGGCGTGGTGCCGGAGAAAGATCACTTTGTGACAGCAACGAAGACCTTCACTGTAGAAATTGATGTTGCAGGGGTAAGTGATTGTAGTGCCGTTTCCTTTGAACTCCAGTTCACTGATGCGCGCAACGTGCGGTTTGCAGGCAGTTGGACAGCACTGGATTTTCCTGCCAGCAATGTTGTGGTTGTGGACAATTCCAACTACGTTACGGGGATTGGCAGCGTTACGGTCATTGCAATGCTGGGAACGCCGCCCAACGCCGGGGGATTGATTGATCCGGCGGTTGTGCAGCTCGATTTCATTGTTCCTCCTGATGCCATTCACAATGCGAACATTGTTTTCAACTTCCGGAATGCAGAAGCAGTTGTGGCTGCCAATGGTGGCACCGTTGTGCGGCTTTCCGGCACGCCCACGATTTTCAACGTTCACAGCTATGTCGACGTTTGGCCCGGCGATGCCAATAATGATGGGATTGTCGATAGCCGCGATGGGACGATAATTGCCTTGTTCTACGATGAAGGTGGTCCCGGCAGTCGAATCACCGGGTATCCGCGGAAGCCAGCCAGCACTATCTGGGCAGCCCAGCCTGCGCTGGCGTGGGATAGTGTGCGGGTAACCTATGCCGATTGTGATGGTAGTGGACGCATTGATATTAACGATGTGCTGGTGATCTATGCCAATTTCTCGAAGACACATTCCAAAGCAACTCCAGCGACGCCTACGGCAGAATGGCCGGTGCCGGAACCAGATCCACAGGTGGAGGGAGAAGATGTGCAACTGGTGCCCATCGAGTTACGCACAGGCGTGATGGCAATGGGTGTTGCAGCGCGGGTGTCATGGGAGCAGGTGCAGCAGGATTATGAAGTGGTCGGCGTTCTGCGAGGGAATATCTTTCCGCCAACAAAGGGATTCTTTGCCCGAATTTTTGCGGACAAAGCGTATTGTGATATTGCTGCCGGCAATCTCTATCCCGATCCTGAGGTTCCCATCGAAGGAGTCCTTGCCTATTTGAAAGTGCGACCGAAAAGTGCTAATCCTCCACCTTTTCATTATCGGTTTATCAAACTTAATGGGATCCGACGTAGTGGAGCACTTTTCCCGCTTATTCTCAGTGCCGTGCCAACCGTGTCGCAGGAAATGTCCCCGATTGCAGTCACCTATACCGCTGGCGAATGCCGGGTAACAGGGCTACAGCCGGGCGAGCGTTTGCTCAATTTTCAGCTCTTTACGCTAACGGGACAACCGCTGTTGTCACTGCAACCGCAAAATTCTGTCTTTCCTGTTCCAGCGATCAGTTTACCACCGGGCGTCTATCCGTGCATTGTGCGGACAAATCGTCGCACCGGGCGGGTATTGCTGCCAGTGGGGTGGTAGCCCGTTGTCACTGGCACGTGGAGTGATCTGCTTCCAGGAGGATCACGCCGCCCCCGGTGATCACAGGTTCCGAAAGGGAGTGCAGTCAACCTCGCAGCCCTGATTCGTCTTTATTCTGCCAAATGATCCAGAAAGTTTGTGTCTCAAAGAAGGAGTACATCGATGCGGCGATATTGGGTGCTGTGGATGGTGTTCATCGCTGGAGCAGCGGTGCTGTCGGCGCAAGAGAACGAACCGGCGCGTTTTTATGATTTTGGTGATGCGGAAGCAGGCTATGCTGTTGCGGCACTGCCTGCTGGTGGTTTTCTCATAGGGGGTGCGCATACACTCAGTACATTCTTGGGAAAGATTCTGCTCATCAGAACCGATGCGCAGGGAGATACGCTCTGGACGTATCGGTCAGACAGTGCGGGATGGGTGCGGGCGGTCGTTGCGACGGCTGATGGTTTTCTTTGTGCAGGCAGCATTGGCACGCCGGGGGATTTCTTCGTGTGGAAATGTGATGCCGCAGGCAACCGCATCTGGAGCTATCGGGATGGCTCCCCATTGCTGGATCAGGTGGTGGATATTCAGCAAACCAGTGATGGCGATTTTGTGATGCTTGGCAGTTGGGAACAGGTCGATCCCGGCAATTCAAAATTTTTCCTGCTGACACTGGATTCTTCGGGGACGCAGAAAAAATTTCAGGTGTATGACCAGCCCAGCGGTGTTCCTACCGCCTTTGCCCAAACGCCAGACAGCGGGTATGTTGTGGTTGGGACAAGGGATAATGGCGCATTTGTGGCAAAAATCGACAAAGAAGGAACCTTAGAGTGGCATCGGACGTTCGGAGCGGTGATGCCGGATGAGTTCAATGATGTTGCTGTCACATCGAACGGAGATATCTGGATCGTTGGTACCGCAGTGACGTTTGGTCGAAATGGTATCCCGGATATGTGGGTGATGAAGCTGAATGCTCAGGGCGATAGCCTCTGGTCACACGTGTATGGCACACCGACGAATCTGGACGGCGCCAGAGCGATGACCCCCATCACTGATGGCAGTTTCTGGGTTGCCGGGTGGACGTTTAGTGTATTTACGGGCTATGACGCTGCACTCTGGAAGATTGCGGTGGATGGGACGCTGCTGGATTCCCTGCTTCTCAATCCCGGTGATGGCAACGATCGGGCGTTGGCTGTTACCCGGACGGCACAGGGCGTGGTGGCTACTGGTGAATCTGAAAGTGGAGTGGGCGTGCAGCGCGACGTTTTCCTGTGGCCCCTTGGGGGCGAACCCACCAGCGTTGCAGAGACAGTCATCGAGGATCCATTCTCTTTGAGGCTGTCCGGACGCTGGTTGACTGCTGGAAGCGACCAAATGGGTGGGAGTACCCTACGTTTGGGGATTTATACCCTCACCGGCGCAGCCGTTGCGCATTATCAATGGCAACTGCCTGCTGCTGGCTGGAAACGATCCGTCGATCTCCACTGGCTACCATCGGGTGTCTATGTGCTCCGATGGCAGTGGAGAGGACAAAGCGGGGCACGATTGCTTTTGCTGGAATAAGCGCTTTGTGACAATGCTATACACAGGTGATAGGTGTTCTGGTTCCGGATTTTGAGAGAAAAAGTCAATAGCCCTGGCTGTAGTATCGCGTCGGTGGTTCGACACTTAGCGCTGTGCCGGTGTTTCTATGCTGCCATTGCCACCGGGTGCTGGAGCTTCCGCCAGTCGGACAGAAACGACGGTTGATACGCCGTCCTCGCCCATCGTGATCCCGTAAAGCACATCGGCAGCTTCCATCGTTTTTTTGTTGTGCGTGATGAGGATAAACTGTGTGTGTTCGTTGAGGTCGCGGAGCAGGTTCAGAAAACGGTCGATATTCGCATCGTCCAGGGGAGCATCGACTTCATCCAGAATGCAGAACGGACTGGGTTTGACGTAGTATATGGCAAACAGCAGGGCGATTGCGGTAAGGGTTTTTTCCCCGGCAGAAAGCATATCGATTGAGTGAGGGCGCTTGCCTCGCGGCTTTGCGGTAATTTCAATTCGGGCTTCCAGCGGGTCATCGCCTTCTAAGAGAATATCCGCTTGATCGCCCGGTTCGAAGAGTAACTGGAATAGTTCCTGAAAGCGCTTGCGGATTTGTTCAAACACTTCCTGAAACTGTTTGACAGCGGTTCGATTGATTTCCTGAATCGTCGTTTTGAGCGTTCTCTCTGCTTCTAACAAATCTGCCAGTTGCGTGTGGAGAAATTCCAGACGATCTTTTTCCTTTTTATACTCTTCGAAGGCTAAAAGGTTGACAGGACCGAAGTTTTCCAGCTTCGCTTTGAGTTCCTGATATTGCTGCCGTATGGCTTCAACATCGATGTCCGATTCTTCGGTCAGCGAAGGTCGCTCCAGCTGGAACACCGAAACCCCGAAATGTTCTTGTGCCTGCTCTTCCAGACGGTCGATGCGGGAGGAAACTGTTTGCAACTGGAGCTGGCGTTCGTAGAGCTCTTGCTGGAGCGTCTGGAGATGATGTTGATCATCTTGCAGCGATCGGATTTTTGTCTGAAGCTGGGCGCGGAGTTTTTGAACCTCCTGTTCCTGTTCTTCCAGTTCCTGCTGGTGTCTGGATAACAGGGTGGACAACTGCGAAAGCTGTTGCTGTATCTGCTCCCGCTGCAGGATTAACTGCTGGTGTTCCTGTTCCATCTTCTGCTTCTGCACCTCAATGTGCTCCAGGCGTTCCTGTTGCTGCTGTTGTTCGCGTTCCAGTTGGTCCTTCCGGAGTTGCGCAGCAGAGAGCTGCGCTTTGAGATCAACCAGCGCCGCCTCCAGCGCTTTGAGGTTTTGCAATGCCTGATCAACAGCGGTTTCGAACTGGTGGAGGTCGTGCTGCGCTGCAGCGAGTTCTTCCTCTAATTTCACTTTGCGGCGTTGCACCTGTTCCACAACACTGCTGTCCCGCTCGGTCTGCTGGCGGACGTGCTGGCGATCACTTTCCAGAGCTTCCAGTTCTTGGTGGAGTCGTTGCAGCATCCGCTCAATGCTGGATAGTTGCGATTCCGTTCGGGCAATTGCCTGTTCAATTTGATTGCGTTGCTGCTGCGCCGTTCGCAGTTGCTGCTGAAGCTCGGCGATGCGGAGCTGTTGCCGCTCCTTTTCAATGCGTGCCAGTTGCTGCTGTGCCGCTTCCAGCGCTGCTTGCTGCTGCTTCTGTTGGTACTGAAGCGATTGGATTTTTTGCTGCCGTCCTAACAATGCCGTTTGTGCCGGCTCGCGACTTCCTCCGCGGTGCAGTCCATAGCTGGAAAGCACGGTGCCGTTTGTCGTAGCGACGATCGGAGTAATGCCCTGGCGGAGTAAAGCGTGCGCTGCCTCCGCATTTTCCGCGATAAGAGCAGTGCCCAGCAGGGCTCGCAGCGCAAAGCGGAGACGAGGGTCGCTGACTTCTGGTATTTCGCTGGCGTAGCCAATGACGCCGGGCAATTCGGGAAGTGGTGGAGGATCCGGTTGCGCCGGAATCTGCTCCAGCACTAGCAAAGATGCTCGACCTTTTTGTTCGGACCGTAGTAATGCCATTGCTGCCGTTGCCGCTGCCGCATCTGATACAACCACCATCTGCAAGTACGGCTCCAGCAAAGAGCTGAACGCTTCTTCATACATTGCCGGCACTTGTAGAAGCTCGGCGAAGGAAGTGGGATGATAGCGGCGTGCCCATTCGGGATGTTCCAGGAGGAATCGGGAAGATTCTGCAGAAACTGCCAGGTTCTGGAGAAACTCCAGCGCTGCTTCGATATGCCGAAGCTCGGATCGTAATTCCCCTATCTGTTCCAGCAGGTGTTGTCGCTCCTGTTCCAGTTGCTCCTTCTTTGCTTCCTCCCGATGGAGTTGTGATTCCAATTCTTCAATTTGTGCTGCTGATTTTTGCTGTTGCTGCTGCAATTGGCGGAGCTGGGCAAGCAGTTGCTCTCGGCGTTCCTGTTGTTCCTGCATCGATTGCTGGATTTCTTCGATTCGGCGGTCAATAGTTTCCAGTCGGGTTTTTTCCCGTTCCTGCTCTGCCTGAAGCTTGTTGAGATATTCCAGCAATTCCAGTTGTTGCTGCCGAAGTTGTTCCACTTCGCGCCGCTGCTGATCCAGTTGCAATCGCTGCTGGACCGCAGCGGCATTGGCGGCATCGACCTGCTGCTGCTTTTGCTGCACCGCCGCTTCCAGTTGCTCACACTGCTGTTGAACCTGCTGGAGCTCTTCCGTTAAAGATTGGAGGCGCTGATGAATGCGTTTCTTTTCCGCTTCCAACTGCTCCTGCGAACGCTGGAGCGCAGCAATCCGCTCGGTGGTTACCAGAAGATCTTTTTCCAGACTCTGGCGTTGCGATCGTAATTGTCCAAGTTGATCGCGAGCACGTGCCAGCTCGGTTTCTGCCCGGTGAAGGGTTTCTTCCAGGCTTGCGATGGCAATTTCCTGGTCAACCAGCGCTTCTTCTCCTGCCTGCTTTTCTGCTTGCAGTGCTTCAATCTGGCGCTCCAGTTGCTGGCGTTGTTGGTGGTATCGCTGATAATCGTGCACCAGCAGCCACTGAAGTCGCTGGAGCACCTGCTGCTTGAGTTGTTCGTAGCGCTCCGCTTTCTTTGCCTGTCGGGAAAGAGAACGAACGGAACGTTCAACCTCCGTGACCAGATCCTGAATGCGCGCAATGTCCGATTGGAGGGCATCTAACCGACGCTGCGTTTCTCGCCGTCGGAGTTTGTATCGAGTCACTCCCGCAGCTTCGTCGAAAATTTTTCTTCGCTCATCGTGACGCTCACTGAGAATGGCGTCGATCATTCCCAGTTCAATGACCGAATACGCATTAGCGCCAATACCTGTATCCATCAACAGTTCCTGAATATCGCGATATCGGCACCGGCTACGGTTCAGCAGATACTGGCTTTCCCCATCCCGGAAAAGGCGGCGCGTGATGCGAACTTCAGTATATTCCGTTGGGAGGAGATTTCGTGAGTTTTCAAATGTCACACTGACTTCCGCCATACTCAATGGTTTGCGCGTTCGGCTGCCGTTAAAAATCACGTTCTGCATCGCATCGGCTCGAAGGACCGAGACGCGCTGCTCACCCAGGACCCACCGGATCGCATCCACAATGTTGCTTTTGCCGCATCCATTGGGTCCGACGATAGCGGTCAAGCCACTGGTGAATTTAAGAGTGGTTTTGTCTGCAAAGGATTTGAATCCGACCAGTTCCAGTTCCGATAGAAACATCAGTGTTGCTGCATCTGTTATTGTTCCGAGACTTCCTGCCCGGGTGGGCTTGACGCTTCCTGCTGCTGGGTTGTTGCAGTCGATAGCGCTGGATTATCCGGGCGCATTTGGGGAAAGAGAATCACTTCCCGAATAGATTCCTGATTGAGCAGGAGCATTACCAGTCGATCAATCCCAATGCCTAAACCCGCCGTTGGGGGCATACCGACTTCTAAGGCGTAGAGGAAATCCTCATCGATGACCATTGCCTCTTCGTCGCCGCCTGCCCGTAGCCGTGCCTGCTCTTCGAAGCGTTGTCGTTGATCGATGGGATCATTGAGTTCTGAGAAGGCATTTGCCAGCTCCGTGCCGGCGATAAACAATTCGAATCGTTCCGTCAATCCGGGCTTGGAGCGATGGCGTTTTGCCAGTGGGGACAATTCAATGGGATAGTCGATGATGAAGGTAGGCTGGATTAGTGTAGGCTGGACAAATTCGCTGAACAATTCATCGATCAGTTTGCCCTTGCCAGCACTTTCTTCCACTTCTATGCCTCGTTGCTCTAAGGAGGATCGAAGCGTGTCTTCAGAAGCGCTCAACACGTTGATTCCGGTTGCTTGTTCAATTGCTTCGACCAGAGGGATCCGGCGATAGGGTGGAGAGAAATCGATTTCGTCTGAGCCAATTTTCAGGGTTGTGGTATGAAAAACCTTTTGCACGATCTCCAGCAGCAGTTGTTCAACCAGTTCCATCATCCAGTTGTAATCTTTGTAGGCAACGTACAGCTCCAGGGCGGTGAACTCTGGATTGTGCATTCGGTCCATTCCTTCATTGCGAAAGTTTTTGCCAATCTCATACACGCCTTCATAACCGCCGACAATCAGGCGCTTGAGGTACAGTTCGGTTGCGATCCGGAGATACAAATCGATATCCAGTGCATTGTGATGGGTAACAAAAGGACGGGCAAAAGCGCCGCCGTAGATTGGTTGCAGAATCGGGGTTTCAACTTCCAGCCAGCCGCGCTCATCGAAGAACTGGCGAATGACCCGGATGATTTCGGCTCGCTTGCGGAAGATTTCCCGAACTTCAGGGTTGACGATCAGATCGATGTAGCGGCGACGATAACGGAGTTCTTTGTCCCGGAAAGGATGGTGTACGACGCGCTTTCCATCCTCGATCGTTTCCTTGGGAATGGGCAGGACCGTCAATGATTTTGTCAGCAACTGAAATTGCTGGACGTGGACGGTGATTTCACCGGTTCGCGTGCGAAAAACAAACCCTCTGGCACCGATGATGTCGCCAATGTCCAGCAATTTGAGCAGATCGTACGATTCCCCCAGATCGTTTTTGCGGAAGTAGAGTTGAATGCGTCCCGTTGCATCCTGAATATGGCAGAAAGTTGCTTTTCCCATTCGACGAATGGTCATAATACGCCCGGCAACGGAGACATCTTTTAAGGCATCGGCATCTTCATCGGAATAGCGGGTGAGAATTTCCTCTGCGGTGTGCGTTCGATTGTATTCGTAGGGATAGGGGTCGATCCCTTTTGCCCGCAACGCTTCCAGCTCCTCTCGCCGGCGAATTTCTTGATCACTGAGTTTTCGCTGCATCCTGCTGCTGCTTTTCCCCTTTGTTGACAGAAAAGACCGTAAAGTAACGCACTACCACCGCTTTCATTTTGGCGCGCGGATCTTGTGGTGCAGGATGCGCTTGCCTATACGCATTTTCCGAATCTCATTTGAGCGCTCTGCTGTTAGCTCATTGAAATCTGCGTATATTTGCAGTTTGTAGCTGGTGGTCGAAGAGCAAGAACAACAAAGGAAGTGGAGCGATGACAACCCATACGTGTGATGTTGTGGTCGTTGGATCCGGTCCCGGCGGTTATGTTGCGGCAATTCGTGCAGCGCAGTTGGGGTTGAAAACCATTTGCGTGGAAGTTGATCGACTGGGTGGCGTGTGCTTGAATTGGGGCTGTATTCCTACCAAAGCGTTGCTGAAAAACGCTGAATATATGCATTTTCTCCAGCATTCGAAGGACTTCGGCATCGCAATCGAACAGTATCAGGTGGACTTTCCAGCCGTCATCCGCCGCAGCCGGAAAGTAGCGGATCGGATGTCCAATGGAGTGGCATTTCTGTTCAAAAAATACAAGGTACACCACGTTCAGGGTTTTGGGGTGCTCCGCTCACCGCAGCAGGTGGATGTGCTGGATGCGGGTGGCAGCGTGACCGATCGGATCGAAACCCGGTATATCATCATTGCCACCGGTGCTCGCCCGCGAATGATTCCAGGGATCGAAGTCGATCGAGAACGGATTTTGACCAGCAAAGAGGCATTGTTGCTGGATACTCTGCCAGAGTCTATCATTATTATGGGCGCTGGCGCTATCGGAGTGGAATTTGCTTACTACTTTAATGCCTTTGGCGCAAAGGTGACCCTGATCGAGTTGATGGATCGGATCTTGCCACTGGAAGATGCAGAGGTTTCCAAGGAGTTGTCGCGGCATTTTCGGAAGTATGGCATTACGATGTTGACCAGCACGCGGGTTGTCTCCGCCCGCCGCAAGGGCAACGGCGTCGAAGTGGTGATCGAGAAGAAAGACGGAACGCAACAAACGCTGACGGCTGATTATGCGCTGAATGCTATAGGAGTGCAGGGGAATGTAGAAAACATTGGATTGGAACAGGTGGGGGTTGAATTTGAACGGGGACAGATCAAAGTGGATGAGTATATGCGGACCAACATTCCGAACATCTTTGCTATCGGCGATGTTGCGAAAGCGCCGTGGCTGGCTCATAAAGCATCGGCAGAAGGGATCCTGTGTGCAGAGTTTATTGCTGGCAAATCTGTCCATCCCATTGATTACCAGAACATCCCCGCCTGTACCTACTGTCAGCCGCAGGTTGCCAGCGTGGGATTGACCGAACAGCAGGCGAAAGAAGCGGGCTACACGGTGCGAGTTGGGAAGTTTCCGTATACAGCCAATGGCAAGGCGCACGGGATCGGCGAAGCGCGGGGGTTCGTCAAGCTGGTCTTTGATGATCAATACGGTGAACTACTGGGCGCCCATATGATCGGACCTGATGTAACGGAAATGGTGGCGGAGCTGACCTTAGCCCGGAATCTGGAAGCGACAGCGGAAACGATCATAAAGACCATTCATCCGCATCCGACACTGAGTGAGGCGATTATGGAGGCTGCGGCAGAGGCGTATGGTGAGTCGGTCAATTTCTGAGCACGCTGTCCCACTGCCCTTTGATGTGGAAGATTGGGGACTGATTGAGTACCATCAGGCGTGGCAGCGACAGCGAACGTATTTGCAGCAGGTCCAGCAACGGCAGCGCCGCAGTACCTTAGTGCTGTGTGAACATCCAACGGTCATTACTCTGGGACGGCTGAGCAAGCAGGAACATATCCGTATCCCAGAAGCGTTTGCACAGGCACAAAACATCCCGATTGTGCCGATCGAACGGGGAGGGGATGTTACCTTACACAATCCGGGGCAGTTAGTAGGATACCCCATTTTCCACCTGAGCGATTTCAAAGAAGATTTGCATTGGTTTCTTCGGGCAATTGAAGAAAGTATCATCCGGCTTCTAGCGACTTTCGGTATCGTTGCCGGACGTGTGCCGGGGCTGACAGGGGTGTGGATTGAAGAACAGCGAAAAATTTGTGCTATTGGCATCCACGCTTCTCGATGGGTCACAATGCACGGTTTTGCACTGAACGTTTCAAACGATCTCAGCGAGTTTCAATACATCGTTCCCTGTGGCATTGCCGATCGAGGCGTCACCTCGATCGAGCGGGAGCTCGGTAAAGCCGTATCGATGACAGAGGTGAAGCGCCGGTGTGTGACTGCTTTTGCCGAGGTCTTCACGCCTGTTGCCCGGCATACGGATACGGTGCGGTAACTCGCGCTGATTGTTGTATGCTGCTTATGATCGACGGCGCTTTTTCTTCCGCTGGTACTTGCTCTTGGTCGGCTTTTGCCGCTGAGCAGTTGTGACGTTTGGCAAGCCCGGAATGGATTTGTTCTGCGTTTCCGCCAGCTCCTGCATTTCCCGAAGCCGCCGCTGGAACCAGCTCTCTTTTCCTGGTTTCCGCTTCAGATCTTCTAAGGTGATTTTGTTTTTGGAATATTTGCGGAGGTACAATTGCTGGAAAATGCCAATGATGTTGAAGGTGAAGTAGTACAGGTTCAAGCCGCTGGGGAAGTTGGAAAAGAGAAACAGAAACAGGATCGGCATAATGTATACCAACGCTTTTTGGCGAGGATCGGTGATAGTCATTTTCTGCTGGATCAGTAAGGAAGCTGCCATTAAGATCGCCAGTCCCGACAATTTGTCAACGTTGAACAGCGGAATGCGGAAGGGAAACGTTATGACAAAGTCGGGGATAGAAAGGTCGTGAATCCAGAGAATAAAGGGAGCTTGCCGCAGGTCAATGAAGGAATTAAACAGCATATACAGGGAATACAGAATGGGGAGTTGTAAAAGCATCGGTAGGCACCCGCCAGCAGGATTGATGTGGTATTGCTGGTATAGTTTCAGGATTTCTTGCTGTTGGAGTTTGGGTTCGTCTTTGTACTTCTTGCGGATCTTTTCCATTTCCGGCTGGAGCAGTCGCATTTTCTCCGCCGATCGTAGCTGCTGGATCGTCAGCGGATGGAGCAGGAGTTTGATCAGGATGGAAAAAATGATAATGGCAAATCCATAGTTAGGAATCAAAGCGTGCACCGCTTTGAAGATAGGCATCATAAAGTATTCGCCAATGGGGCGCACGATCCATTCCCAGCCCAAATCGATCAGCGCCTCCATTCCAAAGGGTTCCACCAGATCGTAGTCTAAGGGGCCTAAGTACAGAGTAAAGTGGTTCTCCTGACGATTACCCCGGTAAGGCAGGCGGTAGCGGATGTTGTAGCGTTCATAAAGTCCTTCATTAGGAGCTGGATATGCTTTGCCACTTAAGTATCCTACGGCTTCATCTGAGGGATTTTTGGGAACGATGCCGACAACGAAGAATTTCGTTTTGACTGCCAGATAGTCGATTTTCCCTGAAGCATGAGTTTTGTGAACCGCGCTGATGTCAGTAGCATCGAATTTTTCCAGATCGCCATTGAGAGAAATTGCCGCGTAGGCATACTGGGATTCGTCAACGCTACTCCATTCCTGATACTTGATCAGATCGTTCCAGAGGATATCGTAACGGCGGTTGGCAATGAGGGTGTGCAGTCCTTGAAGCTGCACGTCGGCATCAATGGAATAGCGATCGCCATAGAATGTGAAGGTTTTGAGGATGTGTCGTCCATCGCCAAAATCTAAAACTGCCTGGAGCCGGAGTGTGTCGGTACTGTCCAGATGGTATGTCCGTTGGTCAGTTGGGAGAATCCATCGGAAGTGCAACCACCGGGTGTCAATTTCCTGAACGTTGGGCGAGACAAATGAGAGACCGAAGCCACCCAGCGTGTCACTCCAGGGGATCAATTGAACAGGATATCCATTCCACGTGCGGTAATGTTTCAAAAACCAGCGGCGGATTGTTGCGCCGCGTGAGCTGAGAATTGCTTTATATAAAGGCGTTTCAATCGTGACAAATTCCTGATGGGTGGCAAGGTAGGGACGGAACGTTGAATCTCGCAATACTGGCAGCGAAGGAACGGTTGGATGGCGAGAGGTCTCACGCTGAGCCAATGTAGTCTGTTCGCTCGTGGCATCTTGCTCAGGCGGCAGCGGACGTTGTTCTATGGAGACATAAACAAGCCAGGCAGTCAGAATAATGCTGATGAGGAGAATGCCAATCAATGCCTGTCGTTCAGGATTCATCGATTTCCCTTTTTGTTGTTCATTTCCTGTTCCGGAACCGGGTCGTACCCGCCGGGATGAAAAGGATGGCAGCGGGCGATGCGTTTCAGACTCAGCCATCCACCTTTGACAACGCCAAAGCGTTCTACTGCCTCGATCGCATACTGAGAGCACGTAGGAGTAAAACGGCAACTGGCAGGAAAAAGCGGTGAAATGGCTATTTGATACAATCGAAGCATCCACACCGCAAGACGCCGAACGCTACGTTGCCATTTGCTCTTCATACTGGCGAACTGCCTGCCGGAGCATTTGTGAAACCACAGGATAAACATCTTTAAGTTGCAGTCGTGACGGCTTTGGTGGATGCCGACGCCAGATAAGAATAAGGGCATCAAAGATCCGAGCATCGGCTGGATGCTCGAAAAAATACTGACGTAGACTCTCGCGTAGCAAACGCCGCACCCGGTTGCGAACCACGGCGGAACTGCCCCGCCGGATACTGACGCCGAAAGCGATGCGATACGGTGGCGTTTGCTGTGGTTGTGCCCGATACCGCACGATCAAAACTAACGATGGATGGAGCAGACGCTTGCCAGAAGCAAAAAGCAAACGGAATGCACGCTTGCCCCGCAACGATTCCAAGCGTACTGGAGCCGATGGATGCGGAATGTGGATAATCACCGGCGAAACTCATCACTGACTGTGAGCTTATGCCGTCCCTTTTTGCGCCGTCGACTCAGTACTTTGCGACCACCACGAGTTGCCATCCGGGCACGGAATCCATGCTTGTTCCGCCGTTTCCGATTGTGCGGCTGGTACGTGCGCTTCATTCCTTCCTACCCCTTGTTTCGGAAAAACAAAGAAATTGCAAATCACGAATGTTGGGACAAATTGTTGTGCCCTCCTTCTGCACGCTGTTACCCGTTGGCTCTGCGAACGATGGATCTACCCGCGCAGCTTGTCCAGCAGTTCGTTCAGTAATTGCACTTCACGATCCGATAACGTCCGACATACTTGGTCCATCGCTTGAATTTGAGGATCGAGACGCTCCAGAAGTCGCAATCCTTGCTCGGTGATCACTACCTCTTTGCGGCGACGGTCAGCCTGACTTTCGGTTCGGGTGACAAGTTTTCGACGGACTAATCGGTCGACCAGGCGGGAAACATCGGAACTTTTGTCCAGCATGCGCCGCTGGATCTCCTGAATCCCAATCGGCTGACGCTGTTGCCCTCGCAGGATGCGCAGAATATTATACTGCTGCATCGTGATACCAAACGGCTTTAAGATGGTGCGCAACCGTTCCACCAGCCAGTGGTAGGTGTAGAAAATGTTCAAAATTGCCCGATGACATTCACTCTGGAAGCTGTCTTGCAGGATTTCCTCTTCTAACCGCATTGTCCATTGGTATAATTGTAGTTGGGGGTATATAACAGTCAGCGGACGACAGATGTCGCCCGCTGTGATGCCATAATTGCTGATGTGTTACTCTTGCTTGATCAGTTCCAGATCAATGTCGAATTTGACTGTGTTGCCTACGACCAGCCCACCCTGGTCCAACGTCTTGTTCCAAGACACGCCGAAGTCTTGTCGATTGATCTCCCCGCTAACCTTGAAACCTGCCCGGGTGTTTCCCCACGGATCACGAACGATGCCCCGAAATTCTACATCCAATGCTACTTCCTTAGTGACATTTCTAATAGTGAGATCGCCAATCAGCTTGTACCGGTTCTTGCCAACCCGCTGCATCTTCTTTGACACAAACTTGATAGTGGGATACTTAGCAGCGTCGAAAAAGTCTGGAGACCGTAAGTGATTATCCCGCTTGGCATTGCCGGTGTTGATACTGTTGACGTCGATCGTTACGATGGCGCGAGCGTCCGAAAAATCCGGTTTGTCAGAATAGACTTCCACCGTGAATTTGTCGAATTTGCCTTCTACTTCCGTGATAACCATATGGCTGACGATAAAGCCAATTCGGCTGTGCGCCGGATCAGCAACCCACTTCGTCTTTTGGGCAAAAAGCGGAAGCGCCAGAATGCAAAGGAATGTTGCAAGTGTGAGGCTTCGATGTTGCTTCATTGGAATCACCTTTGTTTGTGAAACATATTAAACGTGACGACTTCGCATACGAAGATTCCAAATGATTATTTGTTGCAACAACTATTGTTTGAACAAATTTGTCCGCTGGCTGACAGATAGCAGGAGTTTCAGAGAGGATCGGGTGAAGGATGATGGTGAGAGAGGAAGATTTGCCGGGAAGGGATGGGCAATTATTTATCCGCAATGACGGTATCGTCGATGCTGATTGGCACGATCGGTTGTTTCGGGTAAGAAGGAGGGGGGAGAGACAAAACAGGAGGCGGCGTCATGCTGTACCACGGCAATTTTTGCCGGAGGGGAATTCGATAAAAATCGCCAGTGTCAAATCCTGCGCGGCGAAGAACGGTAGTGCCATCCAGAAAGAGCGGCGGAAAGTGAGCCAGAAAGTATTCGCCAGCGTACAATCGGCACAGCCGCTCTTCCAGATATTGCTCCAGTTGCCAGGATCGTTCGGTCAGCCGAACGGCGACAGTGGTATCAAAGGTGGAGTCAGCAAATGCCAGGATTCGAGCTGGCGGCAGGATGTAGATAATGATGGGAGTGCCAGGCGAAACCCATTGGTAGAGTCTCTCTCCATCTTCCCGCGCAATACGGATGCAACCATGAGAGGAAGGTTTTTTGCCCAGGTAGCGGTAGTAACCGTAACCATCCAGGGCGTGAATGCCGAAATTGCCTGAGAATCCCATCCACCAGTACATTCGGGTGCTGTCAAATTGGCGGGAAATTGCCAATCGGGCTTTGTTCTGAATGGTGAAGATGCCTGTCGGTGTTTCCATCCCTTCTGGAATGCTGGAAGTGCCGGAGGAAATCGGCATCGCAATCGGCGGGGCGTTCCGGCGGTGTACCCATAGCTTTTGCTCGACCAGAGAGACTTCCAAGTATATGTTACCCAGTACGTAGACAGTATCATATACCGGCATCCACTCCCGAAACGGGAGGGGCTGCGAAAATAAAGTGCCCAGGCAGCTCAAGCTGAGGATACTAATGTACCACCACCGCATACCACACGTTTGCGTTGTTACCATACTGTTGTCCAATAAGATTGAGCAACAGGTTTATTTCATTACGCATAGCGATCAAAAATTGTGCCAGTTGTTCCCGGAAGTGGCGCTCCAGGTGAGGATGGTGTCGGGGCAAAGTCTGGAGCTATAGGTGTTCTGGCAGAAAATGGGGTGGATGGAGCTGCATTGTGATAGCGCTGGACCAGAGATTGCCGAAACGTTGGTCCCGGCGTCTGCTGTTGCCGGTATCGGGATGCAGGTTGTACTGATGAAGGGATGCGGGAGAAAATTCTTTGGGTTCTATCGAGAGTTGACGGCTGTCTCTCGGCGCTGGGTGGTACGGAGCGAGAAGCGGGGGAAGATGGAAATGGTGCTTTTGGTCCAAACGAGCGAACAGAAGAAGCTGCCTGCTGGATGCGTGCGTTGTTCTGATCACCGCGCTGCTGAACACGTCGCTGATTCATCAGGTCTTGTCGTGCTCGCATCTGTTGTCGTTGGGCCTGAGCAGCTACACTACGGTCTTGGGGAGAAGGATCAGCAGGGGCTAAGGCTGCCCGCTGGACTTGTTGCATTTTACGGATAGTTGCTCTTGGGTTCCCCGGTACGGGACTGGTGTCGATTCGGACTTCTCCAGCGACGGCATACTGCTTCCCATCCGGCCCACGTTCATAGCGAAAACTTTTGCCGCGTACTAAGGAGCCTGCGGCTGCCTGGTGCGCTGCCTCGTGTGCACGCACTTTTCGGTCGATTTGCCGCAGCCGTTCTATTTCCCGCTTCTCCTGATCCGAAAGTTCCTGCTGGCTTCGGGGTGAGAGTTCCAGGATGTCTTGCTGATTGGCAAAACCTGCACCTTTCGTGTCGCTATCTGTTGGCGATTGTGGTGATAGGATAGGCTGTCGGGGTTGCCCAAAGCGGGCGGTTGGAGCTAATGGTGCTTTTCTGGATTGCGGCAATAATGCCGTTGCAGAATCAGGCTGTGAACGGACAGGCGCCGCGTTGCTCTTGCTGTTGTGGGAAAAATTCGGAATTTTGCGATATGTGGATTGGGGCGGAAAGGCAAAGGGTGAACGCTCATTCGGCAGCACAATGGGAAAAATCAATGAGCGGGAAACAGCACCTATCTGTTCATTGGGAAGCATTTTTTAACTTTGTTCCACTGTTAATGCAGTGTGTTGGACAAACCAACGAGGGACACCTATGGCAACGAAAATCAAAGCCTTAGTATTGCAAAAGCCGGGCGGTTGGAGTAACTTGATGATTCGGGAAATTACCAAGCCGCGACCAAAGCCGGGAGAAGTGCTGGTTCGGGTCTTTGCTGCAGCACTAAACCATCGGGATTTGTGGATTGTCGAGGGACAATATGCCGGGATTCGTTATCCTACCATCCTGGGATCGGATGGCTGTGGGGTTGTGGAACGAACGGGCAGTATGGAGGACGGGCACTGGATCGGGAAGGAAGTGATTATCAACCCGGCGATCAACTGGGGACCGGATCCTCGAGCGCAGAGTAATGATTTTGAAATTCTGGGAATGCCGCGCAAAGGAACCTTTGCCGAATATGTGGTCGTTCCCTCTGATCGATTAGCCGTCAAACCGGAGCACCTTTCCTATGCAGAAGCAGCAGCGCTCCCGCTGGCAGGACTCACCGCTTATCGAGCCGTTTTTACGCAGGCTGATGTCCAGAAAGGGGACAAAGTGCTCATTACCGGCATTGGGGGTGGCGTAGCGCAGATGGCATTTCTTTTTGCGAAAACGGTCGGCGCCGAAGTGTGGGTAACCACCGGTAGCGAATGGAAGCTGGCGCGAGCGCTGGAAAGTGGCGCAGCTGGGGGCGTCAATTATCAGGAGGCTGAGTGGGATACGCAATTGCTGCGGGAAACAGGGGGTTTCGATGTCATTATTGATTCCGCCGGTGGCGATCAATTGAATACGTTGCTGAAACTCCTCAAACCCGGTCGTATTCTGGTAACGTACGGTGCTACCCTGGGTAGACCCAGCGGACTGGATCTTCACCGCGTTTTCTGGCGGCAGCTCTGTATCCAAGGAACGACGATGGGGAATGATGAGGAATTTGCAGAAATGGTGGCATTTGTCCAGAAACACCGGATTAAACCCGTCATTGATACTGTTTACGCCTTTGATCAGATTCTGGAGGCTTTCGATGTGATGCGGCGTGGAATGCAGTTCGGCAAATTGGTAGTGGAATTTCAGGTCGAAGATGATTTCTTCCGCCGCCGTCGCCGCGCGCCCAAAGCAGCGGAAGTCTCCACGGCGAAGGAAGCCGCTGAGCCAGTAACTGAAGCACCAGCGGAAATGCCAGAACAGCAGGAGACGAAAAAGAAGAAAACGGTAACGAAGAAAAAGAAGGGTGCGCAACAGGAGAAAAAGCGCGCGACAAAGAAGACAAAGGCTGCTACAGCCGGGAAAACAAAGAAGCAGACGGCAAAGAAAACAACAAAGGCAACAAAATCCTCCACAGCAAAGAAGCGCACTACGGCAAAAAAGGCTTCGGCAAAGAAGTCTAAGGCAAAGAAACAGAAAAAACAGAAGAAAAAGTAAGGCCTTGCAATTTGCAAATTCGCTGGTAAACGGTTCGGGAATGCTGCTTGAACCTAAGGGAAGCGGCTAAGAAGAGAGATGGGAATACCCAAATGCCGGGGGAGGAGCAAGTTGGGAGTCCGGTGGCCAGAAATCTGTGCTGGCGATCGTGAAGGGATTGAATATAATGGAAGAAACTCCGAAGCACAGGGATGAGGAAATTCGGGTAGGAGTTGTCCAGTTTGTTCCCAGATGGGGAGATCGAGATGGGAACTTTGATCGAATGGTGCGCATTGTTACCGATGCTGCTTCTGCAGTCGATGTATTGATCTTTCCCGAACTGGCAACTTCAGGGTATTTTTTCCTTTCGCCGGATGAGCTCCGTCCTCTGGCGTGGGATCGGGAACATCCGCAGGTACACCATTTCCAGCACCTTGCTACAACGACCCGGTGTGTGATTGTCGTCGGGGCGCCGGAATGGGACGAAGCGACGCAGAGGCTCTTTAACAGTGCGTGGGTGTTCGATCCTTCGCTTGCAGTGTGGACATATCGGAAGGCGCATTTGTTCTACAAGGAAAAAATGGTGTTTGCCCCTGGTGATCGAGAACTAACCGTTTTTCCCATTTTGCAGAATCGCCTGCGGCTGGGAGTAATGATTTGCTATGATTTCCGCTTTCCTGAAGTTGCCCGGTCGCTGGCACTGCAAGGAGCCGATTGTATCGCGCTCCCTGCAAATTTTGTAACACCCATCTGGCTGGACATTGTCCGCATCCGGGCGATAGAAAACAAGGTGTATATCGCAGTTGCTGATCGCTGTGGGTCAGAGGAGCGGGAAGGTGAACAGCTTCACTTTATGGGTGGTTCAGCCGTGGTTCATTACAATGGGCAGTTGATGGCGCAATTAGATCAGGAAAATGAGGGGGTGGCAGTTGCATCCCTTCAGCCGTTGAAGGTTCGACGAAAGCGACTGAATGATCTGAACGATCTATTTAGGGACCGCCGTCCTGAGCTTTATCAATTGTTGTGTCGTTCCGGGGGAGAAAGGCAGCACGATGGCTGAGAAGTTGTTTCTGGTTTTTGATATCGAAACTGCAGGGATTGAGTGGGATCAATTGACACCGTCGCAGCAGGAGTATTTACTGCGCGGATGTGAAACGGAAGCAGAGCAAGAAGAACAAAAGCAGTTGATGGCATTATCGCCGTTGACAGCACAAATAGTCTGCGTTGGTCTTGCACTGTATCGGTATGATCTTCAGCAGCGGGAAGAAGGGTACGAGGGAAAAGTCGAGAAAGAAGCGGTGCTTTTAGTGGATCCTCAGTGCTCAGGCGAGGAGCAGCGAAAATTGCAATTAGAGGATGGTGCACCGGTCATTGCTGCAACGGAAACCCAGGTACTCCGCCTTTTTTGGAAAACCTTAGAACGCTATGCTCATGCACATCTGGTGACCTTTAATGGACGAACGTTTGATGCGCCATTCCTTATGCTTCGTTCCGCCGTACTGCATATTCGCCCGTCGGTGAACCTGATGGCGGGAACGCGCTGGCGGTACGATCGACATACGGATCTAGCAGATGAACTGAGCTTCTTTGGTGGTGGGCAGACCGGTCCCCAACGTCGGTATAACTTTGATTTCTATGCTCACGCCTTCGGTATCCCGTCACCGAAAGGTGGGGAAGTGCACGGCTATACCGTTGGCGAATTTTTCCGGCAGGGAAAATTGTTGCCGATTGCTGAATACTGCCTCCAGGATGTCCGGGCAACGTGGCAGTTGTTTCTCCAGTGGAATCGCTACTTGAATTTTTCACTGTTGTGAAGGCAGCAGGCGAACACGATTCAAGCTTGATCAGAGGTACCGGGGAAAAAACCAGTGCTTCAGAGAGTGCAGCCCGATAGAGCTGTGGCGGTTTACAATAGCGGTATACAAGCAGAGATCCAGCCGCAACAGTGGTTCTACGAAGAAACACTGGTGGTGGTCGCTGGCACCTGCTCAGGATACACGGCTGGCAGGATGACCCGGAAGCAGCTCCCTTTACCCGGTGTGCTTTCGACCTGAATGTCGCCCCCGTGGGAGTGGATGATCCATTGCACGATAGCTAAGCCCAGCCCCTGTCCCTGAATTTTGCGCGACCGGGCTTTGTCGACCCGATAGAAACGGCGGAAGATGAGCGGGATTTCTTTCTCCGGAATCCCAATGCCCGTATCTTCGATCTCAACAACCACGCTTTTTCCTTGCCGAGCGCCCCGAATGGCAATTGTCTGGTTCTCCGGTGTATACTTCACGGCGTTATCAACCAGATTCAGGAAAGCCTGGTACAGCCGGTGTTTGTCCCCCTGGATCCACAGGGGTGTTTCGATGGAAGAGTGTACCTGGATATTTTTCGCTTCTGCTAAGATCTCAGCATCTTCCACGATATCGTGCAACAAAAGTGAAAGGTCCAGTTGCTCCATTGTGAGGTTGATTTGCCCCGTTTCTGCACGAGACAATTCCAGCAGATTCTGCACCAGTTTTGAAAGCCGCACAACTTCTTCTAAAGCGGTCGAGAGAATACGTTCGTACTCTTCTGGCGAGCGGCGGGAGCGGAGTGCTAATTCCAGTTCACCCATCAGGATGGAGAGTGGAGTGCGGAGTTCGTGTGATACATCACTGGTGAACTGCCGAATCTGCTGGAACGAAGCTTCCAGGCGGGCAATCATATCATTGAGGGTAGCGACTAATCGGGCAATTTCATCATCGGCTGGTGGCGAAGGAATCCGTTGATCCAGGCGGCGTGCAGTAATTTCACGCGCCGTTTGTGTAATCTTCTCGATGGGCTGCAAAGAATAAGAAGCCAGCCACCATCCTCCGGCTAAGGATACGAAGAAAATGATCGGCAGAAGGTAGAGCATCAGACTGAAGAGCTCATTGAGTGTGCTGCGCACTTCGTCGATGGCGTAAGCAATAGTAATCTGCAACAAATCGGATCGGTAAAACAGGACGCGCATTACTTCTCCATCCTGCCAGTAGGCATCCTGAAAAAGATGGGCGGGTACGGTTGGTGGAAAATACGGAAGGTCTTTTGCTGTAGGCAAAACGTGATCTCGCAGATTGGCCGATTTCCACACCACCTGACCACTGCTGTCGGCAATCTGGATCAGGTAGTTTTTGGGATTGAGCAGAATGTGTTCGTAGACTGCTGTCCACACTGGATCTGTGCGAAGACGGGCAGTGTCCGGTTGAGGGCGCAGCGGACCGACAAAATTTGGCAGGGTGTCCTGCTGGAGAAAAGCAAACCGGGATCTTCTGTGCTGCTCCGGCTGCCGCGCTGGACGCAATGGTTGTTGGGTCTCCTGCTGTTTTTTGCGAACAATATAATCCAGCGACGTTGCAACGCGAAGCATAGAGGAATCCAGACTGTCCTGAACCTCTTCAGTTGCCGAGTAGTACACAATGGCGATGAAGATAAGAAGCGTCACCGTTGCAAAGAAGGAGTACCAGAAGGTGAGTCGGAATTTAAAAGATACTCTGGGAGCTGGCAAGAGGTGGAAGATCCTGTCAATGATGCGATGGAACATCCGTAGAGCGTTTATTTTGGTCTACTACTGCCGTTCAGACGAGCAGCTGTCGCCGCTGGTGCTTTGCAGGCACGATGTCATTTGCGGAGAATGCTGGAGCGTCAGGCTGGGCAGCGCAGGACGACAGAGAAACTGGGGCAATTAGGAATGTTGACAGTTGAGAATGGTATAAGTTTTGAGCCAGAAAGTTGTATTTTTGAGTTTTTCCAGAGTGTGTTGAAAAACAAACCGAGGAGTATTCAAATGCGACAGTGGATCTTTGCCATCGCTCTGTGCTGTTTTGTGACGCAGGTTTCCGTAGAAGCAAAATTATTAGGTGGGATGCAGCATAATAATGGAACAATGCCTGCTGTATCTCCAGCAACGATGCAGGCGTTTGCCCACCATAACTGGCAGAGTATTGGGGCAATTCCGTCGCTGCGACCGGCGACGATCGTTGCGCCCGGAAAGAAGCGAGCTGATGGCTTGTTTACGCCGGCAAAAGTTCGGCCCCACAGCGTTCCAGAGCCGGGTAGCTATTTGCCGGGTGTTGTTGTGATCAAAACGCGACAGCAGTTTCCAGTGGTCGACGGAAATCGCGCACTGGGCGGAAGCAGCTTGAATTCCATCTTCAAACTCTATGGAATCCGCTCTATTCGCCAGCCGTTTGGCGGCAACGCTGCACAGTTACAGCAGATGACAGACTATGTTGGAGTACGTCGCATTTACGAAGTCCGCTATACAGCGCCGGTGGATCCAGTAGACCTGTGTCGTGAACTGGAGCAGCATCCGGAGATCGAATATGCAGAGCCACTTTATATCCGACAGCCACTGTTTCAACCCAATGATCCTCGGTTTTCTCAGCAAAAGGCTTTGGAGCTTATCCAGGCAGCCCGCGCGTGGGATGTTACCAAAGGCAGTGGGGAAGTTACGATCGCTATTTTGGACTCTGGTACTGATTGGGAGCACGAAGATTTGCGGGATAATATCTGGACCAATCCGAATGAGATTCCTGACAATGGGATCGATGATGATGGCAATGGCAAAGTTGATGATGTACATGGGTGGGATTTCGTGGGTGATGTGAGCCTACAAGATCTTCAGCAGGGGATTTTCCGTGAAGATAATGATCCGAAGGTGCGAAATATCACTCCCCCAGGAATCAATGACACTCGGAGTCACGGTACGAATGTTGCCGGCAATGCTTCAGCGGTAACCAATAATGGTAAAGGCATTGCCAGTATTGGTTATCAGTGTAAGTTGATTCCGGTGAAATTGAGCTCCGATCAACCGGTCGGGGGGATTCTGCGAGGGTACGAAGCAATCCTCTATGCCGCCCAATTGGGTGCTGATGTTATCAATCTCAGTTGGGGTAGTCCGCGATATGCCAGTTACGAACAGGATGTGATCAATCAAGCTACGGCTATGGGAAGCCTCATAGTCACTTCTGCAGGGAATTTTTCGATTTTTACCGATGTCAATATCCCCTATTTTCCAGCGCAATACGATAACGTTCTTACGGTTGGCGCCAGCGATCGCAATGACAATCCAGCATCTTTTACGCATTATGGTACTGCCGTTGATGTCTATGCCCCTGGCGTTGCTAACTGGAGTACGATGCCAGGTAATAGCTACGTATCCCATCCGAATTGGAGTGGCACCTCTTTTGCCGCTCCAATAGTCTCCGGTATTGCTGCTCTGATTCGAACGCTTCATCCGGATTGGACACCGAAACAGATCGCCCACCAGATCCGGAGCACGGTAGACAATATATTCCCACAGGTACAACAGAATCCTGCTCTTCGCCCGTTCTTCTATGGGCGAGTCAATGCATACAAAGCAGTGCAGTTCAATCAGAGTTTTTCTTCCGGTGATCGGATACCAGGCGTTGAGATTACGGCGATTGGCATTGCTGCTGCTAATGGCGTGATTTCTACTTATGATCCAGTACAAGTTCGATTAACGGTCAAAAATTTCTTGGCGCCAACATCCAATCTTCAGCTTCGCTTGTTCAGCTTTGATGGTTTTACCATCCTGCCTGATCAACCAATTACAGTTGGGAGCATTGGTACCCTGGATTCGCAGAATGTGGATGTTACCGTTCAGCTTTCTCCGTTGCAGGGATGGTTTGAAGGGACGGTGGACTTTCTGGTCGTATTCCAAGATGGTGATTATGTGGACTATCAGCGTATCGAACTTCCCGTCCGGATTCCTTCTCCGCATACTTATGTCGCTTTTCCACTTCCTCATCCAGCATTTACACACGTTTCGTACTTTGATGCAGAATCGCCTTCACCCTCTACTTTTTGGGCTGTGGGGTTTTTATCTGGTGTTGGTGCTATTTACGTGGCCGCTTCCCAGTCCCAAGTTGTCAATGCTGGGGTAGGGACTTTTACCAATTTCTCCGCTGATCCTGCCTTCGCCGTTGCAGCACTGGATCTCCAGCGAGCGTGGATTTCGACGAACGGATCCAATGGAGGAAACACTACCATCTGGCGTACTACCAATGGAGGACAACAGTGGCAGACCGTCAGCGTTGCCCATATTACGGACTTTATCAACGATCTTCACTTTTTCAATTCCAATGAAGGCATCTTTCTGGGAGATCCTAAGGGAGGACGTTGGGGGGTGGCTCGAACCACCGATGGTGGAGCAACGTGGGAAGTCCAGACTGGGTTACCGACGCCGCAGCCGCAGGAAACCGGATTGGTTGGATCTCGGTTCTGGCTTGGTGAGGCTGGATGGTTTGGAACAACGAAAGGACGGGTGTTCTACACAACCGATAAAGGAGCAACCTGGAAAGTGTCCACGATTGATCCGACCGCTATGGTGGTATTTTTGTCCTTCACCACGCCGCAAAAAGGGATTGCTTTGTACCAGAAGGGACAGGGAAGTTTTCGAGAAACGTTCGTTGCCGCAACGACAGATGGTGGGGCGACTTGGCAGCCTCTGAACGTGCGGCTGACGCAGGCGGGAATTACACCTGTAATGGCGTTTGCTCCGGCAAATTCGCGATGGAATTACCTCATTGATAACAACGGGCGGGTGCTGGCGACAGAAGATAATGGCCGTTCGTGGGAAGTGATGTTGACCAGAGAGCTGACCCAGACTCGGATGGCAGCACTGAGCTGGCAAGGTTCGACGGTGCGGATCTGGAATATCGGTCCCCGTGGTTTAGGCTATTTGAATCTGCCGTACGAAGAAGCGCCGATTCCGAAAGTGCTGGAGGCAAGTGTTTCAACACTGGATTTTGGAAATGTCGCCGTTGGCGCAACGGCAACGCAGTTTGTGCGCTTCCAGAACACCGGACAGGCGCCGGTAACGATTACTGCTGTTTCAATTCAGCCGCAGGATGCTCAGGATGATGAGTTTGTGCTGGTCAACACACTCCCGAACAAAATTCAGCCGGGAGAGGAAAAAACGCTGGGCATTCGATTCCAGCCAGCAGTCGAGGGGAATCGCACCGCTGTGCTCCGGGTGGAAAGTGATGCGGACAATGGGACGGTGACGGTGCAGTTAGTTGGCACCGGGACGGTGACCAGTGTGCCAGAACATTCCGACACTGGTCTGAATGTTCGCGTACTCCATCAGAATCCTCCAGCGCTGGAAGTCAGTAGCCAGCGATCATATCCTTTCCTACGCGCTACACTGTACACAGTGCAAGGGCAGCGCCTCTGGAGCCGCACGTTTACCGTTGCCCCTTCGCAACCGTGGCGATGGATACTGCCGCATTTGGCATCCGGGAGCTACGCAGTACGCATCGATGATGGGCAGCGCATGCTGTGGTCTCGAGTCGTGCTGCTGCCTTAAGAGTAGTTCGCAAAAGTGCTGGCCAGATGGGTGTTGGCAAAGGCATAGTCGAGTGCTTGCAGTGATTGTGCTCGATGCCTCTTGAATCCAGCGGTTGGGAGTAGCGGTGTGTCATTGCTACTCCTATCAGTGGGATGGAACAAAACATCGATGGTGGTTGTCCCACCACGTCAGAAGATTAAACCGTCAATCGGGGAGCGGGAGTGTTTGCAACAATGGCGGTTTCTGAATCTGGAAGGTCGCGAAGACGGCGCGCATACGAACTCATTCTCCTTTTTGGCACTGTGAGTCTCCTGGGAGATTTGATTTATGAAAGCGGTCGGAGCATCCTTGGACCGTATTTGCAGACCCTGGGAGCGTCAGCCGTTGTGGTTGGTGTTATCGCCGGTATTGGGGAATTCGTTGGATATGGGCTCCGATTCGCTTTCGGATACCTGGCGCAGCGTACTCGATACTATTGGGGCTTTGCGCTGTGGGGATATGCGCTGATTGCTGCTATTCCGCTGGCAGGATGGGCATCTGCGTGGGAAACCGTTGCCGTGTTGTTCGTGCTGGAGCGCTTGGGCAAAGCGTTACGGACGCCTGCCCGTGATACGATCTTGAGTTACGCAACGGCACCCGTAGGACGGGGCTGGGGCTTTGCGCTGCACGAAGCAGTCGATCAGATCGGTGCGGTTATCGGTCCCCTGCTCTTTGCATGGTTGCTCAGCCGCAATGCAGATTATGCGATGGTGTTGCGATGGACGGCAATTCCCCTTGTCCTGCTGCTACTGTTTCTCTGGATTGCCCGTCGCCATTCTCCACAGCCGCAGCATTACGAGGACTCTGAGGAGCAGGGAGGAAAGCAGCCATATCCTGCTTTTTTCTGGTGGTACCTTGCCTTTGCTTTCTGGAGCGCTGTTGGCTTTGTGCAGTATGCGCTCATTGCGTATCACGCAGAGCAGCACCAGTTGCTTTCGCCCGCCTGGATCGCCGGACTCTATGCTATTGCAATGGGTGCTGATAGCCTTGCCGCACTCCTTTTTGGAAAGTGGTACGACCGCTTCTCTGTTCGGATTCTCTGGGGTGTGCCGCTGCTGACCGCTATGATTGCCGTTGGCGCATTTCAGGAAAACTTTGCTGCTTTAGTAGGAGCAGCTCTGGTGTGGGGGATGGCAATGGCGCTGCACGAAACGGTACTTCGCGCCTTTATCGCAGATGCCATCCATCCTCAGCGTCGTGCCTTTGCTTATGGAATCTTTAACACTGTCTATGGCATTGGCTGGCTGATCGGCGGCACAGTTATCGGCTGGCTCTATAGCTACCAGCCGGGAAGTATTCCGCTGATCGTCGGTGTCCTCCAGCTCCTTGCCCTTGGATGCTGGATGCAACTGTGGCGACATCTGCGTCGAACGTCGCGGCTGCAAAGAAAAGCCTGAAATCCCAATGTGCTGCTATGGGGGGAGAAGTCTCGCGATTGGGGTGGGAATGTAGCGCTGATGGGTAATGTTGTTCCGCTCAATGCGTCAACGGATGTGTGGCAAAGGATCAGGGAATCAAGCACAAAGGCGTTAAGGATGATGCGTACCAGTTTGCCAACGTTTGAGAAAATCATTGAGCAATTCCGCCGGCAGCACTATATCGCTGATCGTCAAATAGCCGTGGCTGTCTTCCTCTCGATGCGGTTGCAAAAACCCCTGCTGATCGAAGGACCACCGGGTGTGGGAAAAACAGAAATTGCCAAAGTGCTGGCGCAAGTGCTCAATACAGAGTTGATTCGCCTCCAGTGCTATGAAGGGCTGGATGCAAATGCTGCACTGTACGAGTGGAACTACCAGCACCAGCTCTTGCACATTAAACTGACTGAGCAGTCGGATCAGACCATAGAGGAGAAAGAGTCAACGATATTCAGCGAAAAGTTTCTTTTGAAACGCCCCTTACTTCGAGCAATTACGCAGCCGAAGCCGCCGGTTTTGTTGATCGACGAAATTGATCGAGCGGATGAGGAATTTGAAAGTTTTTTACTGGAAGTGCTTTCGGATTGGCAAATATCCATTCCGGAAATTGGAACCATTCGTGCAACGTCGATTCCGTATGCGATCATCACCAGTAATCGCTTTCGAGAGCTGTCCGATGCCCTGCGCCGCCGCTGCCTGTACCTGTGGATTGATTATCCCAGTTATGAAAAAGAGCTGGCGATTGTGCGAGAGAAAGTACCGGAGCTGGATGAAAACCTGGCAGAGCAGATTTGTCAGTTTGTGCAGCAGGTGCGACGACGGCAGTTGCAGAAGCGGCCCGGTATCGCTGAAACCCTGGATTGGGCACGAGCGCTGGTTTCATTGCATAAGGATCACTTGACGCCGGATACCCTGGCAATGGCAATTGGAGTATTGTTCAAGGATCGCGAAGACATCGAGGTGATGAAGACCTCGTTTATGGAGTTCCTGGAGCGACTCAACGTTCGATTCCGCCTGGCAGAAATGCGGCAGGAACAGCCATCGGCTCCATCAGATGAGTTTTCGGAAAAAGTATAATCTGTCGGAACATCTGATCCACTTTCTCCGCTATGCGCGCAGCCGCGGATTGCCCGTTGGCGTTGGAGAAGCCCTGAGTGCGCTCCGGGCGTTACAGGCAGTACCGGTGACAGATCCCCTGGTGTTTCGAGAAGCACTGCGGGTGACGCTGGCAAAAAGTGCAGCTTTTGCGCAGTTGTTCGATGAACTGTTCGAACACTACTGGCAGCAGGTGCTCCAGTCCTCGTCAGAGCAGCAGCAAACGAAAACTTCATTGACGTTGCTGGATATTCGCAAATGGGGGGAAGGCAAACGCCAGACCGTGGAAGAAACCCAACAGCAGACGGTGTACAGTCCGTATGCAGCGCTGGGACGACAGGAGATAGCGGCATTGGATCCAGCAACCATTGCCTGGCTTCTGCCCGTGGCGTATCAGTTGGGACGCTCGTTTGCAGTCCGCCTGCGCCGGCGGTATACAGAGCAATCTCGTAGTGGGCTGCTGGCATTTCGGCAAACGATTCGGAAAAGCCTGCGCTATGGCGGTCTGCCGCTGGAACTCCAGTTCCGGCAGCGGGAGCGTCAGAAACCCCGGTTTGTCTTCGTCTGCGACGTAAGTCGTTCAATGGAACGCTTCGCTCGCTTCTTTCTCCATTTCCTCTATGCCGCCGTCCAGTCGTTACCGGCAACGGAGGTGTTTGTTTTCAGCACAGAGCTCCAGCGGCTTACCCCGTGGATGCATCGGAGCGCGCCGGAACAATTTCACCGGATTTTACCGGAAATTTTTCCAGAACACGGTGGCGGTACCCGCATCGGAACGGCTTTTGCGCAATTTCGTCTGGAGTATGCGGCTCTGCTAAGCTCGAATACCCATCTGATTGTTGTCAGCGATGGACTGGATTTTGGAGAGACAACACTTTTACAGACAGCGATGCGCCGTATCGCTCAGCGCGTTCGCTCCATCTGGTGGCTCTATCCACTGCCGGTGCGCAATCAGCAGCAGCCGCAAACTGCTGCGCTGGCGGCAGTCCGACAATGGCTTGCGGGGGAAGCAACGGTGTATAACATCGAGAGTCTTGAGCGTTTTATTCATCGATTCGTTCGGAAAGGAGTCAGCGGATGAATCTGGATGAGCAACATATTGCCGATGCCTTTCGCCGTTTGCCGACAAAGCAGCCTTTGTTTCTTGCAACGGTCATCGAAGTTACGGGTTCTGCTTATCGGCGACCGGGAGCAAAGTTGCTGCTAGTCCCTGATGGCACTGCTGTTGGCAATGTCAGCAGTGGTTGCGTGGAAAAAGACCTACAAACGCGCATTCAGTATGCGCCGCCGACGCAGCCGACGGTGATTGAGTATGACACGACAACGGAAGAAGACCTTCTGTGGGGAACCGGTGTTGGTTGTGGTGGGGTAAGCAAGATTCTGCTGGAGCCATTACTGCCAGCAAAACGGGCGATCTTGGAGCAATTGTGGGCCCGGATTCGCTCCGACCATCGTACTGGTTG
The DNA here is from genome assembly GCA_015490805.1 of Candidatus Kapaibacterium sp. Lineage (GTDB taxonomy): Bacteria > Bacteroidota > Ignavibacteria > Kapaibacteriales > WFXC01 > WFXC01. Next base: position 64,117 of record WFXC01000002.1, on the reverse strand, counting down.
GTTGTGCACCGCCATTGATGGAGATCCGGATCATACGGTTCGTCCCGGAGATGTTGTTGCCTGGGTGGATACTCAGCGGATTGGATCGACGGTTTCGGATCGGGTTGCAGATGCCACAGAGCGATTGCTGGAAAAAGCCCGATCGGAATTGCCATCGTTTCCTGACCGCAACGCTGCAACGGTAGTCGTCGATCCTCAGCAGCGCGCCGGTCGATGGCTGGTAGAGCGGATTCCACCGCCGTTCCCATTGGTGATCTTTGGCGCCGATGATGATGTGCAGCCAGTGGCATCGCTGGCAGCACAACTGGGGTGGGAGGTGACGGTTGTGGATCATCGGTCGTTACTGGCAACACCGGAGCGGTTTCCGAACAGCCGGATAGTGATTCAGGAGCCAGAACAATATGTGCAGCCAGTAGCATTCCCGATTCCTTCAGCCGTGCTCCTGATGACTCATCAGTATCTTCGTGACAAAGAAATTTTGCGAGTGCTGACCGCCGTTGCAGATCGCCTGCGGTATTGTGGCATTATTGGTCCCAAGCGCCGGACGCGCCGAATCTTTCAGGAGCTAACCGCTGAAGGGGTTGCAGTGGAAGCCCTGTCGCCGGTGCTTTATTTCCCGACCGGACTGGATATTGCGTCGGAGACGCCGATGGAAATTGCGTTGAGTGTAATTGCAGAGATCATCGCCGTGCTCCACGGTCGACGTGGTGGACATTTGCGAGATCGTCAGGGGTCAATTCATTGAGGTGGAAGCATTATTGGACCATATGGCTCTGCACATTGCAGTGCCGAATGCTCATCCAGCCCCCCAGTGGACATTGCGGGAGGCTTATAGGCACTGCATTACGGTGGCGCACTCGCACTACGAAAATTTTCCTGTTGTGAGCTTTTTCCTCCGACGTTCTGAACGGCGGGCGCTGGCGGCGTTTTACACCTTTGCACGCCTCGCAGATGACATTGCCGATCGTCCGGATCTTCCCTTGACGACTTCGCAGCGGCTGGCTGCACTGGATCGATTGGAGGCAGCAATTGCGCAGCGGCAGCCTGTTCACCCGTTCCTGGAAGCGGTCTATGACACGATGGAACGGCATCAGATACCGCCATCGATCTTTCATCGCCTGCTGGTTGCTTTTCGGTATGATCTGGATTTTCGTCCTTTCCCAAGCTGGAAACAATTGCAATGGTATTGTCATCACTCTGCAGATCCCGTGGGGGAAGCGGTGTTGTTGATTGCCCGACAGCATCGACGTTCTATGCTCCCGTTTTCCGATGCCCTTTGTACAGCCTTGCAGTTGATCAACTTCTGGCAGGATCTGACAACCGATCGGCAGCGCCACCGTTGTTACATTCCTGAAGAGGTGCTCAATACCGTGAACGCTTCGGTTGAGGATTTCTATTACCAGCGACTTACGCACAGCCAGCAGCACCATATCCTAAAGCAGGTGCTGGAAATGACGCAGCGCTTTCTCAGCAAAGCAACCATTCTACCGGAGTTGCTGACCGGACGCTGGCGGTTATTTCTTAGGCTTATTTTGGGAGGAGCAAGCGCTATGGTAGAGAAATTGCAGGCGGCAGGTACGCGCCTGTTTGTCGCTGATCGTATTCTATTGCACAATCGGGATTTTCTCCGTATCTTTACGAACGGAATAAAACGGCGGGCAAAGTAATTTGGGTGCGCACAACGATGCCAATGGGGAAAACGGCGGCATATTATCCCAGTTCTGCTAAGACAAATTTTTTCTATTCATTCCAGTTTTTGCCGAAGGAGGAGCGAGAAGCTATCTATACGGTGTATGCTTTCTGTCGCTATGCTGATGATGTCGTGGACGTTCCTGAAGGCAATACCGCCCATTCCATTGAGCTCAAACACCAGCGATTGCAGTGGCTACGGGAAGAAATAGAAGCCTGTTATGCCGGAGAAGCGCGCCATCCTTTTTTCCGTTCTCTCTATTGGGTCGTGCGGCGGTTTAACATTCCGAAACAGTATTTTCTTACCCTGTTAGACGGGATCGAACGCGATTTGATCGTCCATCGGTATGAAACCTTCGAAGAGTTACGGGAATACTGCTACAGCGTTGCCAGTATCGTTGGGTTAATCGTTATCGAGATTTTTGGATATCGGTATGAACAGACAAAGTCCTACGCGGTCAATCTGGGGTATGCTCTGCAGCTCACGAACATTTTGCGGGATGTCAAAGCGGATAAGGACCGAGGACGGATCTATCTGCCCTTAGAGGATCTGCGGCGATTTGGGTATTCCGAGCAGGAGCTGCTGGAGGAAGTGTACAATGATGCTTTTATTGAGTTGATGCAGTTTGAGGTGCAGCGTGCCCGGTCTTACTATCACAAAGCCCGTTCGATGCTCCGATCGGATGAACGCCGTCGCCTGGTAGCACCGCAAATAATGGACCGGATTTACTACCGCTTGCTGGAAAAGATTGAATTGAACAATTACAACGTTTTCCAGAAAAACATTCGAGTTTCAATGGCTCATAAAGCGCTGATCGCACTGCGGCTATGGCTCAAAGCGTGGTTGTTGTGGCGATAAATCAGGATGTAGCATAAACTGGGGATACCAATGAGGCATCCGGATCATCGGGGAGGCAATTTTGAATCGTGGGATCCACAACAGCGCCCCAGCTTCTCTCTGGGCATCGAAGAAGAGTATATGGTACTGGATCCGGAGACCTGGAACTTAAAGACCCATCTGGATCTGGAGCTTTTATCCCGGGGACAAATGGTGTTGCATGAACACATTAAGCCGGAACTCTTAGGTTCAATGCTGGAAATTGGTACGGGCGTCTGCCGCAATATTCAGGAAGCCCGGTTCGAGATTACCAAAATCCGATCGATCGTTGCCCATCTGGCAAAGCAGCACGGACTGGTGATCGGTGCTGCCAGTACCCATCCCTTTGCCCGATGGCAGGAGCAAAAGATTTTTCCGAACGAACGGTACTACACCATTGTGCAGGATATGCAATTGCTGGCACGTTCGCTCCTGATTTTTGGATTGCACATTCACATCGGTATTGAAAATCGGGAGACTCAGATTCAGATTATGAATGAAATGCGATACTTTCTGCCCCATATTCTGGCATTGAGTACCAGTTCGCCCTTCTGGGAAGGAGTTGACACAGGACTGAAGTCTTTCCGTTCCAAAGTGTTCGAGCGTTTTCCGCGAACAGGCATTCCGGGATACTTTGCCAGTTGGGCAGAGTTTGAGAATTTTGTCAATATCCTGATCCGCACCGGCTGCATTGATAATGCGAAGAAGATCTGGTGGGACATTCGCCCGCATCCCTTCTTCCCTACCTTAGAAATTCGCATTTGCGATCTACCGATGCGGATTGATGAAACCATTGCGATAGCTGCGTTGTGTCAGGCAGTGGCGGCAAAGTTGTACTCTTTGTATGCACAGAATATGAGCTTTCGAATCTACCGACCTGAACTGCTGCAGGAGAACAAATGGCGAGCTGTACGCTATGGCATCGATGGGAAGCTGATCGATTTTGGTAAACAGAAAGAATTACCCGCTAGGGACTTGATCCACGAATTGCTGGATTTCATCGACGATGTCGTTGATGAGCTTGGGTCGCGAGAAGAAATCAACTACATCTATGAAATTCTGGAGACCGGTACCAGCGCGGATCGGCAGTTGCGGGTGTACAAAGAAACGGGTAGTCTGGAAAAAGTCGTAGAGTACATTTACCAGGAATCGAATGAAGGGTTGTTTGAGGATGTTACTCCTTTCATCGGCGCCGTTCATCGCCCTTCGCCGGACACTATCGAGGAAAAGAAAACTTCTTTGACGCCGCCAAGGATGCCATAAAGTTTCAGCAAAGAAAACACTGGGTGGAGAAAAACTGCCGTTGAGCAATATACAGGAGCTGGGCGAGTGACAGCAATAATACTTCCTGGCGAAGCAAGCCAGAAAAATTCCGGAGATGTTTTTTACTCCTCAAACGGATCACGTTCCCAGATTTTTACCGCCGGAATGCGTGGCAATTGCTGGTAGTAAAATAGGAATTCCAGTACCAGCGCCAGCGCTTCTTCGGTGTATTCACCCCACTGATACCGGATACTGCCCGTACGGCTAATGCCCCGGCACTGGATCGTGCGCTCTGCAGGGAGCGTGGAATCTTGCATCGCTTTGACGATGGTCGTGACGTTTGCCCGCATGTCTTCCGGACGGCAGACCCACACAGCGGCAGGTAGCGGAGCATTTGTCAGATCCCGCCATTCCTCGCTGATGTCCAGACTCGGCTCAAAAGCAGGATCAAATCCCCACGCAACGACACCATCATACTGCTGGAGCAGTGCGCCAATGGTGCCATCGGCGCGGAAAAGATGGGTAACCCGATCGTACTTTTCCTGGAACACAAAAGTACCGAGACGAATGAGGAAATCTTCAACGGTGGGAGAAGCAAATCGTAGCTCGGCCGCTGCGCGCAGGGAAGGGTTAAGGTAAATGCTGGCAGCGTGAGTGCAATTATCTAACTCCAGAACGGGACCAGCAATGATACGATAGTCAACACTCTGCACACCCAGTCCGTAGCCAAGGGGAGAAAGCAGGGCTAAGGATACGGCATTATTCTTCAGCCAGACGGCGCATTCGAGTTCTGAACCACGGCGGAGCTGTAACCCGAATTGCCGGGAGACAGCATCGACATTTGCAGTGAGTGGCTGGTAAAAAGGATGTTCAGGAATGGCTACTCGCATGAGCAATGCTCTCTCTGTTTTGCGACTTTCGGCAATAGACCGGCTCCGCTGGCTGGATGAAGTGGTATGGACATTTTATTCAATCAAATCAGTTTGACCGTGATCCCGGAGATACTGGACGACCTTGCGGACCTGCTGTGCCTGGTCTTTGCGGCAGATAAAGATGACATCTTCCAGCGCAACGACAATCAGATCCTCGACGCCAAGCGTTACTACCGGAGTGCTTCCGGTATTCCATAGAATGTTCGACTGGCTATCCACGATGAAAAGTTGCTTACCTTGCGTTGCATTGCCTGCAGAGTCTCGAGGCAGAATGTCTGCCAGTGCGGATAGAGATCCAATATCGCTCCACTGGAAGCTTGCCGGAACAACGACCAGGTTCGTTGCTTTCTCCATCACTGCATAGTCGATGGAAATATTCGGCAACTGATGAAACACGGTAGCCAAAGCTGTGGTATCCTGCTGCTGTAGCGCCGCTACCATCTTCGGAAGCATCTGTCCAATGGCGGGTGCCGTTGTCTCCAGCGTGGAAATGATCGTTTGTAGCGACCAGAAAAACATTCCGCTATTCCAGAGGAAACGGGAAGTTTGGAGGAATCTTTCTGCTGTTGCCCGATCCGGCTTTTCACGAAACTGGCGTACTGGAATAACAGTCCCTTCGGAAACTTCGGATTCGACTTCTATGTAGCCATAACCGGTTGCAGGATACCGGGGACGGATGCCGATTGTAGCAATGACCGGTTGTGATTCGACCGCAGCAAAGGCAGTGGTAACAGCGGCGTGAAATGGTTCAGCGGGATGGATGAAATGATCGGCGGGAAAGATGCCAACACTGATAGGAGTGTCGGGATAGCGGGACTGGAGCAAGGCAGTAGCGTAAGCAACGCACCCGGCAGTGTTGCGCTTCGCGGGTTCTGCGTAAACATTCGCTGCTGGCAGCAGGGAACGCAACTCGGTACGGATTGCGTCCAGCAGCGTAGCGCTGGTAATAACCCAGATGTGCTCAGCGTCGATGATGGGCAGCAATCGCTGAACCGTTTGTTGGAGCAGGGATTCAGAGAAACCGAAGCTCAGTAACTGCTTTGGACGGCGTCGTCGACTCAGGGGCCAGAGCCGTTCACCAACACCGCCAGCCATAATAATTGCAAACCGCTGCATCACGCTTTCCGTATTGTTGATACCCGTCGCCTTGAGCACAAAGCCAGAAAACGCATCCTTGCTTCTGGCATTGCATACAGGTGTATTCCGGGAGCACTCTCTTGAAACACTCTTGCTGGAAATACTAAACCGGATGTCTTGCCGAGAATACCAAGTTCGACTTTCAGGAAGTGCTCTTTCCCAGAGGAGAGATTGGGAATGAAAGAGGATTTTGTTCATCAAAGCAGCTCCCCCTGTGTGGAAGTTCTTCGTTCGCGGAGATCTTCCAAAAAGAGAAGGAAGGTGGTGGGGGAGAGTTGATTTTCGTTAGTAAAAGCGCACGCTTTCTGGATTGTGTTTGCTATCACCTTTGGTCAGTTCTCGGAAATTTTTTAACTTGAAAATTGGAAAAGTGAAAAAGATGTAAGATCGAAGCAGGAGCAGGAGTATGGCACAGCCGTTGGTATTAGTGGTGGATGATAATAAGATCACGACGAAGTTGCTGGCACGGTATCTGACCGCTGCTGGATATCGAGTCGCCGAGGCATACGATGGGATGGAGTGTCTGGAAAAAATTGAGGAAGAAATGCCCGATGCTGTCATCCTGGACGTGATGATGCCTCGGCTGGATGGGTATGAAACCGTGCAGCGGATCCGTGCCGATGCAAAAACTCGAGATTTGCCCGTGGTGATTGTAACCGCATTGAATGATGTTGCAAATCAGGTTAAGGCAATTGAGAGTGGGGCAGATGATTTCCTTAGCAAACCGATTGAGGATAAGCTGCTCATTGCAAAGGTGAAAATTCTCACTTCCTTGAGTATGCAGCGCAAGCGCATTGCTGCCCTGGAAGCGATGGTTGAAGAATGTTTAAGTGGCAGTGCTAGTCCCGACGATATTCGTTCCCGGTTGGAGTTGTTGCGAATGGAACAGTAACCGCCGATGGACGAAGACGACACGCTCGGGCTTGTGTCGAGAAAGTTCTCAGGGGTTCAGGTATTGCGGATCTTTTGTGTATCGCTGTTGCTGAGTCTCGGAGGTGTTCAGTGTTCCCCAGTCCAGTCCGTTACCCGAACCCTGAGTCAGATTGCGCTGCCGGGATTCCGTTTGGTCAGGGTTAGTGATGTTCAGTTGGGAGGTATTTCACTGCAAAATCTCCGCTCAGCAGCGGATTTGACAGTGGAACAGGTGCTCCAATTACAGCAATTGCTGCAACAGCAAACCCTGCCTTTGGTCTTTACAGCCCATCTCCAGGTGGTGAATATTTCGGAATCTGCTGCGCTTCGCAATGTGCCGATTACCATTCGACAAATACGCTGGCAGTTGTTAATCGATCAGCAGCCAACAGTTGCTGGTACGGTGACGCAACCGGTTCGAGTGCCGGCAGGACAGTCGATGGTAATCCCGATACAGGTGAACGTAGATCTTGCGCGGTTTTTTCGCAACAAACAGTACCAGCAATTGCTCGATCTGGCGCTCCAATTAGCTCGCGGGGAGGGATTACATCGCATAGCGCTTGAAATGCAACCAACGCTGGAAATTCCCATTGTAGGAACCTACCGTTATCCACAACCCATCCGGGTTGATGCGACGCGCATTCGTCGGTAAGAAGGTACCATCAGGTTACTCCGATGTTGAATGGGTGAGCTGTTCTGGATACTGGCACTTGGATGTTTTGCATTAGCAGCGATGTTTGCGTTTGCCTATGGTGCTTTTCTGGCTTTTTCACCGGCGCAACTTGCGCACAAAGAGGAATTGAACGTGCCGTTCCAGCAATTGGAGCAGTACTACCATCGGCAGTACGAGTTGACAATTCTTACCCTGTCTTACAGCCTGCTGTTGTCCGTTATCATCGGTTTTTCTCTCTGGATCGTTGGGATTGCTGTACAACCGCAGCCGTTATCCCGGTTGGGAATTCAATTGGTGCTTCTGTGGGGCATTATCTTGGGCTCGGTCTTTTTCCCCCTCTGGCTGGCACCCCGGCTGCTGCGCATCTGGTTTATCCCTATTGCCCGCTGGATGGAGCGAGCCATTGTTGTAGCCAATGTGGTAGCTGCACCCCTTCGATGGCTGCTGCGCCGGCAGTATACTGGGACAGCGCAACAGCAGGATGTACTGGAGGAAATCGATGAGATGCTGGAAAGTGCCCGAGAAGAGGGGCAACTGGGGAAAGAAGAATATCAGTTGTTGCATAATGTGCTGGTACTGGGAGAGGTCCAGGTCGCAGATATTATGACACCCCGAACGGTAGTATTCTTTCTCCCCGCGGATCTTTCCGTTGCAGAAGCGGTGCGGACAGAGGGGATACAGCAGTTTTCCCGGATTCCCATCGCCGAAGGGAAAGATCTGGATTCAACGATTGGCTATGTGATGAGCCGGGAGGTGCTCTGGAGTTTTGTTCATGGTCAGAAGGCAATGTCATTGCGTTCCTTAGCGCGGCCAGTTCATACCGTTCCGGAGACAATGCCACTGGACCGTTTGCTGGAAGAATTTCTGCGGCGTAAAGAGCACCTGTTTATGGTGGCAGATGAATTTGGAGGAGTGGAAGGATTGGTGACGCTGGAGGATGTCATTGAAACGTTGTTAGGAGTGGAGATCATTGACGAAGCGGATCGGGTAGCAGATTTGCGAGAAGTGGCGAAACGGCAGAAACAGCAGCGATTGCAGCAGCGAGGGACACTACCTTTTCAGTCGGGAAGCGAAAAATAAAGGTGCTGGTAGCTTTCGTATCGCTTTGGGTCAATTTCCCCTTCTAAAACAGCTTGTCGAACGCCGCATTCTGGCTCGTGTATGTGTGTGCAATCCGGGTATCGACAGTGATAGCGCAGAAACTCAGGGAAATAGAGGCGAAGCTCCGCTTTCCGTACTTGCCAGATACCGAATTCCCGGATTCCAGGAGTGTCGACAATATAACCACCGCCGGGAAGGCGAAACATTCGACTGGCAGTGGTGGTATGCATCCCTTTACCCCGTTTACCAACTTCGGCGGTTACCTGTACTGCATCACCGATCAAACGGTTGACAAGGGTGGACTTTCCAACGCCAGATGGACCGGAGAGGACAGAGATTGTTCCCTGTAATTGGCGGGTGATCTGTTCGATGTGGAGATTGGCATAAATGCTGATGAAAAAAACTGGAATTTCCAGTTGCTCGCTGTATACTGCCAGATCCTGTTGGATTTCAGATAGATTGTCTACCAGGTCGATTTTGTTCACAATCAGGCAGGGAGATAATGCTCCCTTGAAGGCAGCGACCAGGTAGCGGTCAATAAGGCGGCGATTATAGCGCGGCTTGTCAGCCGCAACCATAATACACAATTGTTCCACATTGGCAGCGATAACCTGTTCGAATTGCCCGCGTTTTGCTCGTGTCAGGGCAGTCTGGCGCTTTTCTACATAATAGATGACCCCAACTGCCTGTTCATTATGCACCGTTTCTCCGTAGCGTATCCCCGGCTGGAACCACACGCGGTCACCGACGGCTAAGAGCGAGGTATTGGGGGAATTATCCGTTGTGATGCTTCGGGCAGGAATGCAAAGATAGAGCTTCGAAGAAAGTTCAGTGGCCGTTGATTGCTCCTCGACAACCCAGTAGCGACCAGAATTCGCAACAACCCATCCCTGACGCAATTTGTCAAAAGGGATTTTCTTCTTTTGCAATTTGCTCAGCGGGGCTTTGTCTCCACCTTTAATCCAACTTTTTAGTACCCCTGTCCGTCTCTTACGCTGCCGCATGCAGATTCGTATGCATTGTTCGTCGTCGCCGTTTGACGAATATGGATTGCAACAACGGTTGTGCTGAATGGGTATTGGCGGGAACAGATGAGCGAGCAGAATTGGTATCATAGCAATAGAGAGAACCTTGCAGTATCGGTGGATCAAACAACGGAGAACAGATGAGGCGATCGTCAACGTCATAGCAAAAGCGTTGAAGCTGCCGCGAGCACTGGCGCAGGTATTAGTTGCTCGTGGGATGGGAAGTATTGACAAAGCTTTGACATTTTTCCATCCTGGACTTGAGCAGCTTTATTCGCCGTATTTATTTGAGGATATGGCGGCAGCAGTGGCTCGAATTCGGACAGCGATTGAGCAGGGTGAAAACCTCTGGATTTATGGAGACTATGACGTTGACGGGGTTGTCAGCACGGTGCTGCTGGTGGATTACCTTCGCCGGCAGGGAGGAAGAGTAGAATACCGATTGTCGGAACGGCAGGACGAAACATACGGGTTGTCAGAATCGGTTATTCAGCAGGCAAAAGAGGCGGGAGTTTCCCTCATCATTACGGTCGACCTTGGCACAACGTCCGTAGAGTCGGTTGTGTATGCCAATCGTATGGGCATCGATGTGATTATTTGCGATCATCACGAACCGGCTGAACAATTGCCACCAGCACTGGCACTGCTGAATCCATTGCGTCCTCGGACACGATATCCCTTTCCCTATCTGGCAGCAGCAGGAGTAACGTTTAAATTGCTTCAGGCACTGGCAGAAGAATTCTCAAATGATCCAACGGAGGCATATGAATACCTGGATCTGGTGGCAATCGCAACTGCTTCTGATATGGTTCCTCTGGTGGATGAAAATCGCATCTTTGTCCACTTTGGATTGAAACAGCTCAACGCTCAACCTCGTGTGGGCATTGAGGCGTTGCTGCAATGTACGACGGTCGATGGACCGGTGAGTGCCACGACAGTCACCTATGCACTGTCACCACCGATTAATGCCGCTGGCCGTCTGGGAGATGCCTCTATCGCGGTGGAGCTTTTGCTGACGGACAATGAACTGGTAGCATTTCGCTATGCCCAGGAACTTCAGAGTAAGAATCATCAACGGCGGGTCATAGACGATCAGGTGTTTGCTGAAGCGCAGGAGCAGGCACAGCAATACTTGGACCAGGGATATCATTCGCTGGTGCTGTATAATGCGAAGTGGCATCCGGGGGTCATTAACATTATCGCCAGTCGCCTGGTGGAAAAGTATCACGTTCCGACGGTTGTGCTCACCGACGTGGAATCACAGGTTAAGGGTTCTGCACGCAGTTTTCAGGCGTTTGATATTCTCCGGGCAATGAAGCAGTTGCGGCGGTACTTGATCCAGTTTGGGGGCCATCGTTACGCTGTGGGACTTTCTCTCCATCCCCACAATGTCGATGCTTTTCGCCAGGCATTTGAGCGGATCGTGCACCGGAGCCTGGCGCAATACCACTTTATTCCAGAGTTGCAGATTGATGCCGAGCTGGACTTTAATGATCTATCGCCGGTATTTTTGAAGCGGTTACAAAAATTTGCGCCTTTTGGTTATCAGAATCCGAACCCACTTTTTGTTGCGCACCACGTCCGAATCGTCAAGATGCCGTACCGGAGTGGGGGCAATACCTATCGGTTCCGGGCAAAACAGGGGAATTTTGTCATTGATGTTGTCGCCCAAAATTTGGAAGACCGACTGGCGTTGTTCCGTTCCAACCAGCCGTTGTCGATGGTCTTTTCCATCGAGGAAAATGGGCGGAATCAAATTTATCTCAGTGCGAAAGATTTTCGTCTTACGGAGGAGTATTTTCAGGAAGCGAAGTTGTCCAAAGTGGAAAATTGAGCGATGGCAGGGCATAGTAAATGGGCAAATATCAAGCATCGCAAGGCGGCGATGGATGCCAAACGGGGCAAGTTATTTACCAAGCTCAGTCGGGAAATCACCATTGCTGCCCGTGAAGGGGGAGGCAATCCTGAGAACAACCCGCGGCTCCGCATAGCCATTCAGAATGCGCGGGCAGCGAATATGCCCAATGATAGTATTCAACGGGCGATTAAACGGGGAACGGGAGAGTTGGGCGGTGATACAATTGAGGAAGTTATCTACGAAGGCTATGCCCCCGGTGGTGTGGCGCTGATGATCGCTGTTATGACTGATAATCGCAATCGAACTGTTTCGGAATTGCGCCACTTGCTCAGTCGGCACGGTGGCAGTATGGCAGAGGCGGGATCGGTAGCGTGGAATTTTCAACGCCGGGGTGTGCTTTACGTAGAGAAAGACGGGGTAACTGAAGAACAGATGCTGGAGTACGTGCTGGAAGCGGATGCGGAGGATATGGTCGAAGAATCGGATTTCTTTATCGTGTACACGGAGCCGGGAAAACTATCGCAGGTCCAGCAGTTTTTTGAACAACAGCAACTCGGTGTGAAGGAAGCAAAAGTGGAATTTGTGCCATCGACAACACTCAAAGTAGAAGATCCAGCCGTCGCTCGAAAGGTGCTGAAGCTGCTGGAGGCGCTGGAGGATCACGATGATGTACAGAATGTCTATGCGAATTTTGAAGTCGACGACGAAATTCTCGAAGAGTTGCAGGCGCAATCGCAATAGAATGTGACAGACGAAGTGAGCCACGATTGTGCGTATCTTGGGTATTGATCCCGGCAGTTTGCTCTGTGGATACGGCGTAGTAGAACAGCAGGGCCAGCAATTCACGGTTGTGGAATATGGTGTTATCGAAGTGGGAAAATCTCACCGGTCACTTCCTCTTCGATTGCGCGATATTTTCCGTCGGATGGAAGCCGTCGTGGAACGTAGTTTGCCGGACGAAACAGCGATCGAGTCGTTGTTCTATGGCAAAAATGCTGCTTCTCTGGTTAAATTAGCGCAGGCACGCAGTGCTGCTTTGCTTCCTTCCATCCTGCGAGATATTCCAATTGTCGAGTATTCCCCGCGCGAAGTCAAGAAAGCGGTAACCGGGCGGGGCAATGCTGCCAAATCTCAGGTGCAGTATATGGTGCAGAAGCTCCTGGCAATTCGAGAAACTCCAGAGTTTTACGATGTTACTGATGCGTTGGCCGTTGCTTTATGCCACGGCTTGAAGAAACATACGCCCCAGCACCATAGCAAGAGCTGGAAAGAATTTGTGCAGGAATATCCTGAACGCATTTACCGGAAGTAAAGGGATGTTGTGGAATTCTGCTTTGCAAGTTCGAGCTGTGGACCTGCCATTATCAGTTGCAAGCGTAGTTTCATAACCTGGGTTGCTTGAGTAGGTTGTGTAGATTGCATAGATGTTTGGTCTCAGAGTTTGGGCAATTGATCAAAAAATCCTAAATTTGTAAATCGGATAGAGCTTTTTCAGAAAGCGATAAGTTTTATCAACTACGGAGAAGCAAGATGCGGAAAGTCGGTGTGTTATTGTTGATGGTGGGGTTAAGTCTGTCTGCCCTTTGGGCAGAAAAGCCCAGCAAGGCGGTGATGATGAAGGGAAAAAAGGTGTACAGGAGTTACTGTATGACCTGCCACGGTCCCGATGGTGAGGGACAGCCTGGAATCTATCCGCCGCTGGCAAAGAGTGACTGGTTGAAGAAACACGATAAGATTTATGTCCTGCGAGCGATTATTTTTGGATTAAGTGGTCCCATCACAGTCAATGGCAAGCGGTACAACGGCGTGATGAATCCGTTGCCAAAGACATATACAGACAAAGACATTGCTGCTGTGGCAACATATATGTACAACAGTTGGGGTAATCCTGGGGGGGTTATTACAGTTGAGGATGTAAAGAAGGCGAAGAAAGAGGGCCCGATTAAAAAAAAAGGAAAGAAGAAACGGAAGAAGCGGAAGAAGTAAGCAACTGGAGGTGGCAGTGGTGTAATCAGGAAAGGGGAGAAAGTGGCAAATGGTGTGCCCATGGGTACCATTGTCTGTGGAAAAGAGGGCATTAGAGAGTAGAGTTCCATAAAGTGGGGTAGTGCGATGGCTCCGGAAAAGATGGAAGGGGAAGAATTCTTTCCAAAGGGAGCGATTACTTTCTTCCTACTGTTAATTTTGTTGTACATAGTGATGTGGGGCTCGATTTATCTGGAGTTAATTGAAAGGGGGAGCTGATGGATCGAGCAGAAAAGCAGGCGCTGGCTTGGTCTGTTGGTGTATTGGTGCTATTTATGGCTGCAATTGTTGCTGCTATCAGCGGATGGGGCATTACAGTCCCGGACTGCATTACAGACGTTGAGCCATTCGAGGAGGGACAGTTAATCCAGCACGACAATTTGCATTATGAATTGCAGATCGTGGCACATATGTGGTATTTCAATCCTGCACAAATTGAGCTTCCAGTAGGTGCTACGCTGGATATTTACTTAACCTCAGCAGATGTTGTTCACGGATTGCACATTGACAATACCGATATCAATATGATGGCAATTCCGGGACAGATTAGTTACTTGCGCGTGAAATTTGATGAACCCGGAACATATCATTTCCTGTGCCACGAGTATTGTGGTATTGCCCATCATATGATGGCTGGCAGTATTGTTGTCAAGAGTCCGGAGGAATTCCAGCCGGAAGATATGGGAACTGACGAAGCGCTGAATGGATCGGCAGGTGACATTGAGGGAGAAATGGGAGATGAAAGTTGATAAATCGCTCAAGAGTCTAACCCTCTGGTTGCTGTTTATCCCAACGGTGCTCTTGATTCTGGGAGTGCTGGATGGGTTGTTGCAGGTATTGTTTCGCGCTGGATGGATACAGAATACCGAGGCGTTGGGCATCGAATACTATCAGGGATTAACGCTGCACGGTGTGATTAACGCTATTGTGTTTACGACCTTTTTTGCCGTTGCTTTTGGCAATGCCCTGGTCTGGTATGCGCTGAAAAAGCCGATTAATCTGAAAGTGGCGTGGTTGTCATTCTGGTTGATGGTGATTGGCGTTGTCTTTGCTGCTTATGCAATGCTGACCGGACAGGCGTCGGTGTTGTATACGTTCTATCCTCCAATGAAGGCGCATCCGCTGTTTTATCTGGGGTTAGCACTAGCAGTGGTTGGATCCTGGGTCGCTTTCTGGAACTGGATTCCTGTTTATCTCCAATGGCGGCGGGAAAATCCGGGACAGAAAACGCCGCTGGCAGTGGTAGGGATCTTTGCAACATTCATTGTATGGCAAATTGCTACGATCCCGGTTGCCGTAGAAGTGTTGTTTATGCTCTTTCCCTGGTCGATGGGATGGACCGATAGCGTCAATGTAATGCTGGCGCGAACACTGTTCTGGTTCTTTGGTCACCCGCTGGTCTATTTCTGGTTGTTGCCAGCGTATGTGATGTACTATACGATGCTCCCAAAATTGACCGGTGGAAAGTTGTACTCCGATTGGGCAGGTCGTCTGGTCTTTATGTTGTTCATCGTGTTTTCTATTCCCGTTGGGACCCACCATCAGTATGCGGACCCAGGTATCGGTTCAGAATGGAAGTTTCTCCACGCGGTTTTTACGTTCGCAGTTGCTTTGCCCAGCCTGATTACTGCTTTTACGATCGCTGCTTCCTTAGAATATGCCGGGCGAAAAAACGGCGCAACCGGAACGTTTGGATGGATGGCAAAGCTGCCGTGGTTTGACACGAACCGATGGTTGGTACCCTATCTGCTGATTGGACTCATTATTTTTATCTTCGGCGGTATTTCGGGCATCGTCAATGCGTCCTACAATCTGAACTTGCTGGTACACAATACTTCCTGGATCCCGGGACATTTCCACCTGACGGTTGCTGGTCCCGTCTTCTTAGCGTTCCTGGGGATGTCGTTGTATATGGTGTCGAAGATGACGGGTAAACCCGTGCAGCTCAAGGGATTTGCGATCCTCGTACCATACCTATGGATGATTGGACTCTTTATCTTCTCCGCTGGAATGATGCGGGGTGGATTGCACGGCGAACCACGGCGAACGAACTTGGGTTTAACGTATCTGAACCCGGATAGCCCCTTCTATCGTCCTGAGTGGGAGCCGTATGTGATCATTACTGCCATTGGTGGTATCCTGATGTTTATTGCTGTCATTGTTTATTTCATCACCTTTTTTGTGAGCTTCTTCTCGTCCGCTAAAGAAGAAGCGCAGTTGGAATTTCCGCTCTCAGAAGCGTATCACGAAGGACCGGTCAAAGCCTTAGCGAACTTCAAGCCGTGGGTAACCATTGCGGTGGTTCTCATTGTACTTTCATATATCCCTGTCATTTATGACGTGTTGCGTAGTACGACTCGAACGTCGCCGCCATACGATCCGCATAATCCGGCGCCATTGGTGCAGGAAGAGGAAGAATATTACGATGAGGATTTTGAGGAAGAAGAATTTGAAGACGAAGAGGGCGAAGCGACCGAAGAGAACGAAGCAACAAACCCAGCGGAATCTCAGGCTGAGTCCTCATCTGATGACACTCAGCAAAATAGTGGAGAATAACGAAAAGCCGGAGAATCGCCGTCCAGGATGGTTCTCTGAGATCCTGTTTCTGTTGGTCGTTAGTATCCTGCTCGTTCGCTGTTCCTCCGAATTTCCAGTCGAGCATGATCTTTCCAAGAAGGCGTTTCGACTTATCGATCAGAACGGGCGTTCAGTCGCTTTTCCTGCCGATTTTCGGGATACAGTGTTGTTGGTAGCTTTCACTTATACCGCTTGTCCCGATATTTGTCCCCTTACCACCGATCGCCTTCTTCAAGCGAGCGAACGTATACCGGAGGAACTTCCGGTACGGTTTGTGCTGATCACACTGGACCCGCAGCGGGATACTCCACAGCAACTGCGAGATTATGCCGATTTGTATCAACTGGATTTGCAACGGTGGCGACTGTTGACAGGAACCATTGCGACGATTGACTCATTGCGCTCAGCAATGGAAATTTACGCAGTGCGATCGCCTCTAAAAAAGTTGCCTGACGGGACTGCTTACTATTTCATTAACCACACCGACGCTCTGTGCTTATTCGACCGCCAGGGGAGAGAACGACAGCGGTATAAAGGCAGTGAGGCAGATGTGGAGAGGGTAGTGCGGGATGTTCAGCAGTTGCTTTCGCAACAATGAAGCGGCAAGGAGCTGTTGGTTTCTTACTCCTATTGCTATGGGCGTGTTCTTCCTCTGATTCCACCGGAGAGCTTGAATTCCGGAATTTTCGGGCTACGCCGGGAAAAGAGGGGTTCAATGCTGCTCTGTACGGCGTCATTGAGAACAACACGGATTTTCCGGAGACGCTGCGGACGGTAACCAGTCCTGCGGCAAAGGTGACTGAAATCCATCGGACGGTTCATACCGATGGGATTGCAATGATGCAGCCGGTTCCCGAGGGAGTGGTGATTCCCCCACATTCGACTTTTTCTTTTCGTCCCGGTGATTATCACATTATGTTAATTCAGTTAAGGCGTTCGCTATCAGTTGGCGATAGCATTGAAGTTGCGTTTTCCTTTGCCCGAAAGCCATCACAATACATCGTCGTTTCCGTAAAGCGTCGGTAAGAAGTAACCTTGGAAAGTCACAGGTGTAGGACACAGTGGCGGAGCGAGGACAGTGGCAGCGGCGAACTCCAGCAATTGCAATACTGGAAGGATGCTATATAGCGCTGGGTTCCTTCGCAAATGAGCAGTTATAGAATTGGGATGGAAGACAATGTCAATGGAATTGTGGGGTCGAAAATATGTAGTACTGGTCGTGGTTGTGTTGCTTCTTGTCGGATTTGGCATCTTAGCAATTAGTGAGTTCTTTCAGCATAAGTCCGCTATCCCGGCGGCTGTTCAGGCAGGGGAGCCGCTTTACACCACCTATTGTGCCAGTTGTCACAAAAGCCACGGTCGAGGCATACCCGGCGAAGTGCCGCCATTGGCAAATGCAGATTATCTGCGTACTCACCCGGTGGAGCATCTCATTCGATTGTTGCTCTTTGGGTACAAAGGACGGATGGTGGTCAACAATGAAGAATACCAAAGTTTCCACCAGCCCTTTGCGCAGTTCTTAACAGATCAGCAGTTGGCTCAAGTGATGTCGTATGTTTACAATGCATGGACGAATTTAGGTCCCATCATCTCTGCTGATACGGTGGCGTTCTATCGGCAACAGGGACAGCCAGTAACAACGGCGGAAGTACTGGAGCCACAGAAGGGACTGGATATCGAGCAAATACCGCGGGATCTACTGTTAAAACACGGGCAAAAGGTATATCGATGGTATTGTCGCAATTGCCACGGCCTGGATGGAAAAGGAAGACCCAGTGTTTATCCACCGCTGAAAAATTCTGACTATCTGGCACAGCAACCGATCGACACTATAATTCACAATGTCGTCTTTGGATTGCAGCGTCCTATCAAAGTCAATGGAGTGGTGTATCAGGGACGACGAATGCCTCCTTTATCTCCCAAGGTTTCAGATCTTGACTTAGCAGCCGTTTTGGCGTATATCTTTGTGGAGATGACACCCCGGAATTTTACGCTTGATTTGCGCAAGATACGCTGGATCCGCAAGCAGCAGTTTGAATCTCCTGGCTACAGGAAAGTGACCAAACGTCCGTCCAATGGATAGTAACACAGGGGTGTGGTTTGTTTGAAAGGGGAGCTTATGAATAAGTGGTGGTGGAGTTTGGCGCTGGTGGCAGGGATCAGCGTTGTGAATCTGTTTGCAAAGGCAACGGTCTTTACGCTGGTGGTCACTGCGAATACGCCGTATGTAGGAACTTCTTTCCAGTTGGATTCCGTACTATCCATACAGCGGATCGAAGAACGACGACAAAAAGGGTTTTTTCCTATTCGAGTCCATTATGGTGGCAATCGATGGGCGATTCTCTATACGGAGGCGGGTGATTGGTATCAGCATCGAACGATCCTCAGCGAGGATGGTTTCCCGGAAGATACCATCCGTGCATTGTGGGCGCAGGGATGGATGATACTCGATGCTGACCATAAAGGAAAACAATGGGTATGCCTTTTGGTACAACCAATAACGCCGCTCCGTCAGCGAGTAACTTCCATAAAAGTAGACCCCTCGTTGACGCTTTATGAAATTCAGCAACAATTGCAACCGCTGTGGGAACAGGGATGGCAGATTCAATGTGCAACTATCGTAGCCGATTCACTCCTATTTGTGTGGAATTACCAGCCGGATCAGCAACAACAAGTTTTGCTACTGGACACTTTCCGTGATTATCCGCTGGTGCAGTTGTGGCAGCAGGGATACCACATCACGGCGATGACTGCTTTAGGAGAGTATTTTTTGACCGTTCTCACAAAAGGGACGAACTGGGGCAAGCAAATTGGGGTGATGGATACCCGGGCTGCCACGATGTCCC
Source organism: Candidatus Kapaibacterium sp. (assembly GCA_015490805.1). Taxonomy (GTDB): domain Bacteria; phylum Bacteroidota; class Ignavibacteria; order Kapaibacteriales; family WFXC01; genus WFXC01. The sequence continues at coordinate 45,202 of WFXC01000002.1, read as the reverse complement.
AGCTTTTTCTATCGGCAACCCAGCAATCAGAAAATTTTGTAGCAACGGAGTTTGTCGTTGGAACTCGCTCCTATCCACCGCCGGTAACGCAAAATGGCAACTATCAGCAGTATGACCGCAATCTGCAATACGTGCATCTGGTCGCTACGCGCCAGCGTTTAGCGGCATATCAGAAATTCATTCAGGAGCAGGCACCGTCAGAGCCAGCTTTTCGAGCGCTCCAAAATTACATTGGCTACTTCCTTCAGCGGGGACTGGAAGACAGTGCCCGGGCATTGTATCGTGCCTATGCCCGGCGGTATCCGCAGTGGAAAGAACGCATTGAGCAAATTCTTCAGATACTCCAAGAGCCCTGGGATTCCGTGGTTATTACGAATTTAGGCCCAGCCATTAACACGCGGTATCACGAATTTGCACCGACGCTAACCTTGGATGAGCGGCAATTATACTTTGGCACTGCGAATCGTCCTAATGGGAGTGGCGGGGAGGATATTTTTTATAGTGAATGGCGCAATGGAAAGTGGCAGGTAGCAGAGAATATCGGTTCTCCACTGAACACCCGCTCTCACGAAGCACCACTGGCTGTGTCACCTGATGGGCTGGAATTGCTGGTATTTGGTAACTATCCGGACGGCATTGGCAATGGAGATCTCTTTTTAGCCCGGCGCGATAGTAATGGTCAATGGTCGGCGCCGCAACCGTTGCCACCGCCGGTCAACTCAAAGTATTTCGAAGGTGATGCCTGCTTTACGCCGGATGGAAAAGGACTGCTCTTTATTTCTGACCGTCCCGTTCCCGGAAAGCCAGTGTGGCGAAAAAATTCTTTCCGTGAGGATGGGCTCACGGGCGGCGATCTGGATATTTACATTACGTTCCGAACGGATACCGGCTGGACAGTGCCGATTAATCTGGGTCCGGTGATCAATACGCCTTTTGCGGAGCGTTCGCCTTTTCTGCATCCGGATGGTAAGACTCTGTATTTTAGTTCGGCGGGACATCCCGGTTTGGGCAAATTAGATGTGTTTAAAGCGGTTCGCCTTTCCGATACCAGTTGGACTGAATGGTCAACGCCCGTCAATATTGGTGCGGCGATCAATAGCCCGGATGATGATTGGGGATACGTTGTCAGCCGGAATGGATCATACGCGTATTGTGCCCAGATTCGCCCTGAAGGTTATGGTGCCAACGATATTTACAAAATTACACTGCCCCACAAAGCCCGCCCTTCCCACGTGGTCACCATCACAGGAACTGTCCGGTCGCCAGGGGGACAACCGTTATTTGCAAAGATTCGATGGGAAGATCTGGGGACAGGTAAGGTGATTGGAGAATTATCCTCGGATCCTCAAACCGGTCAGTATACCATTGCACTGCCGTTGGGCAAAAATTACGGATTCTATGCGGTGGCGGATGGCTATTATCCTTTGTCGCAGCATCTGGATCTTCGGGACGAGCAGCAATATGCAGATACAACGGAGATCCACCGAAACATTACGCTGGTACCCATTGAGCAACTCCAGCAACAATCTTTTGAGCTCAAGAACATTTTCTTTGAATTCAATAAAGCTGAGCTTCGACCTGAGTCTCTGCCAGAGATCCGGCGGTTGGCGCAACTGCTGCAAGAGTACCCAGAGCTGACGGTGGAAATCATTGGCTATACGGACAGCGTGGGCAGCGATGAGTATAATCTTGTACTCTCGCGCCGCCGGGCGCAAAGCGTTGCCCGCTATCTGCAACAATTGGGAATCGCTCCAGACCGGATCCGTGTCGTTGGAAAAGGTAAAGCCAATCCCGTTGCCAGTAACGCAACGGAAGCCGGGAGGGCACAAAACCGGCGCGTAGAGTTCCGACTGATACGATAATTCGCTGCGGGTTGCAGTAAAATCCGCTTGCTGGGAGCGCGCCCTTCAGCGTGCATTCTCTTGCCGACGAAAGTCGGCACTCCCATCGGGTGCTGCCGGTAGACCTGTCATTGGTCGTTTGCGGGTTACCCCTTCTGTCTTGCTGCTGGTAGGAACACCCTATTCTGGGATCTGGCAATACACTGCTCTGTTATTATCCGCATCGTGTCGGTGGGAGGAGTACGGTGGAAAGGAAACTGGAATATCGGGTTGTATCCAATGCCTGTGGGGAATGGGAGAACACGGATGGTGACTTCGTAAGGAAAGGCGAACCCTTCGATCCAGATGCGGAGCGTTGCGACTCCCGGTTGAGTACCAGCTCGGAGAATCGCTCCACCTGGATAAACCGTATCGATCACAATGGAGTCGAATCCCTCCGCGATTTCCAGCATAAGCTGGGGATGCTGATCCAGTGGCAGTCCCAGTTGATTGTACAGTTGCACGCTCAGCCGGGCGGCGGTAGTATCGGAGAGGACCAGAACGTCGGGATGAACTTGAATATCTGCACGCACAGGCGTGGTGAACAGTTGCAGCAGCCAGCGGGCAAGGAAGAAACTGGCTAAGACAGCGACGAGAGTGAGAATAGTATACCCTGCCTGTCGAAACGTTTCTTTTTTTCGCTGCATAAGAAAGTGATCAGCAGTTGCGTTCGCTGGTTGGCGTCGACGCTAAGGATTACTGCTGTTTTGGTGCCGACTGCTGGGGCGTTCCTGCCGGTTGCTGCGGTTGCACCGGCGGCGTTGCTGGTGCCGGACTCGGCGGTGGTGGCAATTCCACGCCCACCGTTGCCGGTCGCCGCTGCTCTTCTTCTTTGACACTGCTGACAAAGAGGAGGTTGGTGAGCAGTGAAAGGACCAGAATGGCTGCACCTGTTGCGATCGTTACTTTTTGTAGGAAGGTTGCCGTTCGCCGCACCCCAAAGACGCTGCCGAATTGACCTGCCAGTCCCCCAAAAGCTTCACTGACCAGCCCCATTCCCTTACCGGGCTGGAGTAGAACGGCGATGATCAGAATGATCGCCAGCAGGATCAACAAAATCATCATCACGGTAACCATTACACCCTTTCCCTTTTGCTCTATCTGAACGTTTTGCGAAGCCCAGAGACGAAAACGGTTTCCTTCTTGTGTTGGACAACCTGTCCACCACTTCAACGGGACTGCTCAACCCGTTCGCCGAACAGGGTGGCACTGGTTGCCCGCACAATCCGGACATAGATCCGGTCTCCCGGTTGGAGGTTCTGGTCGTACGGGAAAATCGTCACTTTATTCCCGTCCGTTCTGCCCTGCCATTCCTCGGGATTGCGTTTGCTGGGACCTTCCACCAGAATTTCTTCAACGCTGCCGATGAGTTCCTGATTTTTTTCGTAGGAAATTGCGTTCTGCAACTCGATGATTTCCTGGAGTCGCCGGAGCTTTACTTCCTCCGGAACGTCGTCGCCCATCTTCCACGCCTTCGTCCGCTCGCGAGGAGAATACTTGAACATATAAGCACCATCGTATCGCACTTGTTTCATTAGCTCCAGCGTTGCCTGGTGATCTTCTTCGGTTTCGGTGGGAAATCCAGCAATGATGTCGGTCGACAGGGTACAGTGAGGAATGATGGAACGGATCTTTTCAATTCGTTCCAGGTATTGTTCCGCTGTGTACGTTCGATTCATCAGCGCTAAGATTCGGTCTGAACCAGACTGTACTGGCAGGTGAATGTATTTGCAGATGTTGTCGTATGCTGCCATCGTTTCAATGAGCTTGTCGCTCATATCCTTAGGGTGCGAAGTGGTGTACCGAATACGCATCGCCGGTACGGCGCGAGCGACCGCAGCCAGCAGATCTGCGAAGTCCTGCTGGGTATCGGGACATCGGTAGCTGTTGACGTTCTGTCCCAGCAGGGTGACCTCTTTGAATCCCTGATCCCACAAGCGTTGCACTTCTGCTACGATGGAGCGGAGAGGACGGGAACGTTCTCGCCCGCGCGTGAAAGGAACAACACAGAAGGTGCAGAATTTATCGCAGCCGCGCATAATAGAGATCCACGCACTGATGCCTTCGGTGCGCAGCGGTTCAATGTCATCGTAGGTTTCTACCCGGCTCAATTTCACCGCAATGCCTTTTTCCCCCTGCTGAGCTGCTTGCACCAGCGTCGGCAGTTTCCGGTACTCGTCCGGTCCGACGACTAAGTCCACGATGGGTTCTTTCTGCACCAGGTCTTTGCGAAGCCGTTCTGCCATACACCCCAGGATGCCGATGACCAGTTCCTCTTTTTTGCGTTTGAAGTGGCGAAGATGGCGGAGGCGCTCGAAAATTTTCCGCTCGGCGTTTTCCCGAACCGAGCAGGTGTTGAGGAAAATGACATCGGCTTGATCGATTTTATCCGTCGGGCGGAAGCCATATCGGCGCATAATGCCTTTGACGATCTCCGAATCGTTGACATTCATCTGGCAGCCGTAGGTTTCAATGTAGAGCCGACGCTCCTGAGCCGCCGTCTCTTCCCCCTGCGGTTCTGCTGCGTACGTTGTCGCTTCCGATGGTTGCGTTACGATCGGTAATTCAATCATTCCCGCTTCACTATTGTTGTTTTTCTCCCTTGGGCAAGGGATGTTAACGGATAACCGGGAGGTTTCTTTTTGCGAAAGGGCAAGCACGTCAGAAAAAGAGCGATTCCTCCCGCCCTACCAGGGAGGAATCGCCATCAGGGGGTACACTGCTTAGTGCATCACCTGTACCGGTAGCTGTTGAACTGTTCCATCGTCAAGGTGCAACTGCAGGAAATATGGACCTGCGGGCAGCGAGTGAGATGGTAAATGCAGCGGCAGCGAAGGATCGATTGCCTGATACACTGCTCTACCCTGAAGATCCACCATCACTGCCCGGTGAATTCGGGAGGATAGCGGAACGGCGGTAGTAGGAAGAGCAAGGGATGATTGGGTAAGCAGGTGCTGCTTCACCGGGCGTTTTGATGGTATGTTCCTGCCTTCGGGTTGCGAGGGTTCTTCTGCAGGTACCACACCATTCCAGAGAAGGAAGCGGATAACGGGGCGAAAATGGGTGGGAGCACGCAGGTGCTTCCGTAACCAGTATTGGCTCTGTTCCGTGTGGTGAGTGCGCCATTGCTGGCGGAGTGCGGCAAGGTCCTTGCGCCATTGGGTCACGAAAGGCTTCGCTTTCTGGAAAATAGCTTTGAGCGATGCCCGGTATTTTCTGGCAAGATCCCGGACTTCCTGGACGAGGGGCCGCATCTGGTCCCGGCGTTGCTGGAATAATCGGCGAAGCTCCGCTCGCTTTTGCGCCAGTTGCTCCAGTGATGCCTGCTGTTGGCGCAGTGACCGGAGCTCGTACAGCAGAGTGCGGCGCTGATGACGGAATGTTTGACGAAGCTGAGAAGCCTGTTCTCGCAATTGATTGAGCCGCTCCAGATCTGCCGGTTCCAGTTGCTGATCGAATTCCGCTTTCCATTCCAGGAGTTTAGGAAAAATTTCCCTTTGTGCAAAATCGTAGATTGCCTGGCGCAGCGTTTGCGGTTGGGCAAACAGCGGATGCACGCCAATAGCGGTCATCAGCATCAGGATGCTTACGAGGCGTTTCATCGTGTGGTTCCTTCCGTTTTTGTGACACAAGCTACCAAAAATCGAGCTATGAGACCGTTTGCCAGCAGCCAGCGTTTAACGGTGGAAATTTCATCGGTAGGGATGACGTTCTGTGATTGTCTGGAATCCCATTTGTAGGGGTAACTTGCTGGATTGCTCTTTGGACGAAGCGTCGCTCCGCCCCTGGCTGGAAGCGCACGTTTCAGCGCGCATTCACTGGGAACGCACCCTTTAGGGTGCATTTCCTTTGCCGACTAAAGTCGGCGCTCCCAGTAACATGCCGGCGAAAGCCGGTGCTCCCAGTTGTTGCTGACTGAAGCCGGCGCTACCAGTTTACTGAGCAGGCACCCTTGAGCGTGCATTTTGTGCCGGCTGAAGCTGGCGATCCCAGTTGTTGCCAGTGAAAGTCAGCGCACCCGGCGTTTTCTCCGTTATGCAGGTTCCAGAACGCAGAGAATAGTGTTTTTCTCCACGGGCTGACCAGCCTTGATGTGGACTTTCTTGACAATGCCGCTGTGGGGGGCGATAATTTCGTTTTCCATTTTCATTGCTTCCAGGATACAGAGGCGCTGCCCGTGTTCAACGTGGATGCCGGGCTCAACCGTCACGGCTTTAATCAAGCCGGGCATCGGCGCTCGGATGATGATCTGTTGCTGTTGCTGCTGCTGCGCAGATTGGACGATCTGGTAAAATTGATATTCCTGTTCTGTCAACACCTGAAAGCGGTAGGTATAGCCGTGGAGCGCAACCTCCACAAATTCCGGGGTAACCCGAACGTAGCTCGGAATGATTTCCCCATTTTTCTGCACTTTAAGGACAGCGAAGTGTTCGGGGTCTGGAATGATCTGGTAGCGATGTTGTTCGGTTTTTGCTTCTGTCTGATCAAGGGTTACCGCCGTTGTAGTACCGCACAATGCTGAAATGCTACGCACCGTTTGTTTCCTGTCCGCCATCTGTTTGCTGCCCCTGTGTTGTTTGCGTTTCTGAAGAATCCGATTCCGTTGCGGAAGATTCTACCGTTATTAACGGTTCTGCAAGCGTCGGTGTAGATTGGGCAACGGGTTTCATTGCAAACTGGATCGTTTGCCAGAGAAAGAGGAGCACGCCTAATGCCCAGTTGATTCCTGCCAGGGTGGTATAGAGGGAATGGTAGTGCTGGAATTGCTGGATCAATTGCTGATCCTGCGCAGTTGGATGGTCGAAGCTGGTAATAGCGATGCGGAGTTCATTCATAAAGCCCCAGAGGATTACCCCGTAGCCAATGGTGAGCAGGATCATCAGCAGAGCAATCCAGACCGGAATGCGGCGGAGCAGTTTGCCAGTAGAGCCGGCGAAAATCAGGATGCCCAGCAGGATGAGTCCTTCACCGAAGAACTGGATAATGGTCAGGCGCTGCAAGATGAGAGCGTTGAGCTCGCCTGCCCAGTCTTTCGCTGGAAGCGCCTGGAAAATGACACCAGCAGTACCAACGCCGAAAAAGGTTGCACTGCCGACCGTCAGGATCATTCCGCTGTAGAAACTGAGCATTGCCAGCAGCAGCCGCATTCGACTCATTGAAAATTGGAGTTCCATCACCAGTCATTCCTCATTTTCTGGCTTTCCACTGAATAAGTTTTCGCCGGACAAATTGATCCTGCGCTCCGGAGACGCGCACTTCCAGAACATATTCGCCCGACGGGACGGGATAACCCTGGTCCGTTCGCCCATTCCACCGAATGGTGTAACGTCCGGGTGCTTTCATCCCGCGAACAATCGTCGCAATTTTTTTTGCCTGTGGAGAATAAACCGCTACTTCCACGTTGGCATAAGAACGGAGGCGGAAGGAAATTTCCGGTTCGGTATCGGCAGCAATACCAAGGAATTGGGCAATAGTTTGCAGTGGGATGGTCAATCCTGTAAGTCCCGGAAATTGTTGCATTGTCACCGAAGGGATCATTCGAGCCTGTGCCAGATTGTACTGGTACTGCACCAGCTCCTGCGGCGTTGGCAGCCACGTTGTGTCCGGTAACTGCAAGTGGGAGCGGATTGTTGCTGTGAGCGAACGTTGTTGCTGCTCCTGATATTCGAGCCAGTAGCGGCGGAGTGCCAGAAGATCGAGCTGGAAACGGAGATCGGGCGGCAGGTGCAGGCGGATTGCCCGGTAATAGGCGCTGTCCTGCTCCGGCGTGAATTGTGGAAGCCCCGGCGGGCGTCCGACAGAATCCGATGCACGTTTTGGCACCTGCGCTTCAGCCAGCAGAGGAATCCCCAGAAACACAAGCAGGAGCAGCAAATGCCAGTCCAGAAAGCATCGCTCTTTGCAGATGCGTTGTCTGTATCGTGCGTTCAGCCGTATCATTTGTTGATCGGTGTTTCTACAATGATCTGGACAGTGCGGCTGAGCTGCCGACCGATGGGAATGTCGTTATCGTACAGAAGCAGATCTTCCCCAACACCAATAGCTTCGTAATGCTTTGCCCGCGCTCTGGAGGCCAGATACTGCTTGACGGTTTCCGCCCGCTGTTGCGCTAAGCGTTTGTTGTAATCCGCTTCCCCGATACGATCAGTGTAGCCGTAGATTTTCACCGTAGAGTTGAACTGAATAGCTGGCAGCACGTACCGGTCTAAGATCCGCTGATTGGCGGGGGTTAGGTCTGCTTTGTCAAAGTCAAACAGGACCAGGCTGAACTTCTGAATACGACGGTCTGGTAAACGATTTTCCACTTTTCGCTGTCTGGAAAGGAACTCCACCGGGATGAGATCCTGGACGGCTGCTTCCCGATGGTGTGCATCGCGCAGAGTGTATTGATACTCTACCGGAAGGTTATCTGCTGCTAACTCGTCGGGGACGATGCGCCATCGAATGGAGCGAATGATGGATGGGAGTCCGCGACGCCGGATGTTCCGGAAGGTTTTGCCTGCCTGTTCAATGCTCATTGTATACGTAATCAGCGCCGATGAGTCCAGTCCCGATACGATCGGGCGGAATTCAATGAGGTTGGGAAATGCGATGCGCTGCCGCTCTTTTTCGACGAAAACCGGTTCTAAGATTTCCGGGATGGAGGGATAGAACTCTACGCGTCGATTTTCTACCTGTCCATCCGGATCGTTGATCGCCGAAGGTTTTTCCGGCAGCCGGCGCGCTTCGACCAAGATCCGTTCGGGCGCAATGCCGAAGGTGGAAACCAGATACACTTTGACTGCCTCCGCTCGCTGTTGCGCGATGGCTAAGGGTTCTTTGCCGTCGGTTGTCCCAACGATTTTCAACGATGCTTTCGGAAATTCCTGCATTCGTCGACCAATGAGCTGGAGGACAGCGTAGTTCTGGCGAACTGCATCTTGAAGAGTGTCCCCGGTTTGTCCAGCCGGCATTCCTGCTTTGCGGAATTGCAAATACTGCGGAGGAATCTCAGCGCTGTTAGGCTCAAAAAACAGGTAAGGCAGGATGGGATACAGTTCGGCGTAAGCGATTTCCTCGACCCGAATCTTTTCCAGCGGCGCATAATTGCCGACGGCATCATAATAGCCAACCTGCATTTGTAACGTCAACGGTGCTGGTGGCGGTGGAGCCGTTTCTGCCAGATTGAATTTAAGCTGGAGCGAAAACCGCAGTTGTGGAATGCGCCACGATTGCCATTCGGTTGCTGTTGCTACCTGATTCAGGGGAAATGCAAACTCGATGCTGGGGGCAAGGGACCATTGGGGTGAGAGCGAAAAAGTGTAGCCAATGCCGAGACGCAGGGCGATGCGAGTGGTTGCCGGAAGATCAGCGTCAGAGGCATATTGAACATCTCCCTGCGATCGCTGCTCTGTCAGAGTATACCGTTGCAGCAGCGGCACGCTGACAGCGATGCCGCCAAGTCCCCAGAAAGCCGGGATGCCAGCAATATCGTAGAAAGCGATGGCAGGCGCTAACTCCAGATATCCCAGGCTACTCTGCAGTTGAAGGCGAACGGTGGAATCGCCGGGCTCCGAGCGCTTGCCCGTCGTTTCGATGGTGCCACCGGCAGTGTGGTAACCGAGCCGAAGCATTGCGTGGAGGCGAGGTGTAAAAGCGTATTCGCCGAGCAAGCCAGCGTGCCATCCCAGGCGGTTAGTACCCTGATCAAATCGCCCTTGAGCAGGCACGAGATTGGTGTCTACCGGGGATGGAATGGGAAAGTCCGTCCGGTGAAAATTATTGTGGATCCCGCCATAGCCACCGAAGGACCATCGGATAAAGCTTTCTTGACTCCAGACAGGGATGCTGAGCAAGCAACTGAGTAGCAGGACCAGTGCACGCATCGCGCTTTTTTCCTTTGTTTTGTTGGTTGGTTTACGATCGCTCCAATAAAACCTGTTAAACGTTTTCTTGCCCCCCTTTGTTTTCGTATATTTGTACTTTCGTAGCGATCGGACGGTTTAGCAGGAAAGGATTGAGTGATGAAGGTCACGTTTCGCATTCTCCGGTACAATCCCGATGTGGACCAGGAACCGCATTATGAAGATTACACGCTGGACAATGTGCATCCAACGGACCGAGTGCTGGACATTTTGCATCGGATTAAGTGGGAAATCGATGGGACCTTAGCGTTCCGCCGCTCCTGTGCCCACGGTATGTGTGGATCCGATGGAATGCGGATTAATGGACAGAATGCGCTGGCGTGTGCAACGTTGCTGAAGAATCTCAACATTGACAAACCGGTGGTCATTGAACCGTTGCCCTATCTGCCGATCATCAAGGATCTAGTGGTGGAAATGGACGAATTTTTCCAGAAGTACGAAATTGTGAAACCCTACCTGATTCCCAAGGAAGCGCCACCAGCCGATGGGCGGGAATATCGGGTTGCGCCGGAGGAAATGGATCGGATTCTGGAGTCAACCAAATGCATTCTTTGTGCCTGTTGTTCTACCTCCTGTCCTTCATCCTGGTCTGATCCTGACTATCTGGGTCCTGCAGCGTTGCTGAAAGCCTACCGATTCGTGTTTGATCCTCGCGATGGTGCGGCTGCGGAACGGCTGGCAATTGTGGATACGGAAGACGGGCTCTGGCGTTGCCATACGATCTTTAATTGCGTTGAGGTGTGCCCCAAGGAAATCAACATTACGTGGCACATTGCAGAGCTCAAAAAGAAAGCGTTGAGCAAAACTTCGTAGACGCATCTATCGAAAGACTTCCATCTGTTCCATCCCTGCATTCTGAGACACAGTTCATTGACAATCCCCGGAAGTATACCATCAATGCACAAGGACGATGCACGCTCAAGTGTGCGCTCCCAGCAGACTGGGGAGTGCCAACACTGGGAGCGCCGACTTTAGCCGGCATGTTACTGGGAGCGCCGACTTTAGTCGGCATCATTGTACCCTAAGGAGGTGCGTTTCCAGTGAGTGCACACTGAAGGGTGCGCTCCCAGTAAGGAGGAGCATCTCACCGGCAGCGCCGAATTTCATTGGTAAAAAATTCCTTCTCCCTTTGGGAGAGAGTAAGGGTGAGGGCAGTGTATGCTGCGATGGGCATCCCACAGGTGCAGGATTCTCAGCACTGGCTAAGCATTGGGACTCACTTCAACTACGGGAAGTTCCTGCCGTTTTGATGCTCGCACCTGATGCGGGATGCATTGTCGTAGACCGGTGTCGATGCCTGCAATATGGTTGATCAGCCATTCAGCCACCTGGCGATAAATTTTTTCTGCCAGTTGTGCCGTGGCGCCGGTACGCAGGTATTCCTCTTTCAGTTGTCCGAAGGTTTGAATAAAGGCATCGTGAGCTTTTTTGTTCTTCGCGGCGACCGGACACCGATAGCGGTCCATACAGTTTTCTTCGTAGTGGAAGTGTTCGTGGACGTAGTTTTCCAGAAACTGGAAGATCTCATTCAGCTTTCGTTGCCCTTCGCCGGTTGCCATTGCATCTAAGAGTGCATTGATGTTGCGAATAAGTTCCTGATGCTGTCGATCTATTGTTTCTTCTCCTGTTCGGAGATTTTCCGTCCAGAAAATTGGGAACATAGCACGATCGCCGGGTGCTAACTTGAAACTACGTCCCTGAATTTCGACGGCTGTTGCGATGTCGGCTAAACGCCTGCTGACCGTAGAGACTGCCTCAATTTGTTGCACGGTTTCTGTTGTGGCATTGAGTACTTTTTCGCTGGCATCATGGCTCCGATCAGCGGCGCGTAGCAACTGTTCCATCATCGATTGAATTTCCTGGGAGCTGTTTGCTAATCGTTCCAGGGAAGCTGTATTCTGCTCGATGATAGCGACTACCTGTTGAATAGTTTGTGAGATTTCTTTGCTCATCGCGGTCACTTTTTCTCCAGCGTCCTGTGCTTTTTCTGTGATCTGGTGCATCCCGGTTTCGACAATCTCCATCGTTTCCTGAATCCGCTCCTGGACCTGATGGATCAGTCGGGCAATTTCTTCGGAGGATGTCCTGGTACTTTCCGCCAGGCGGCGAATTTCTTCTGCAACGACTGCAAAGCCTTTGCCCGTTTTGCCCGCACGTGCCGCCTCGATGGCAGCATTGAATGCCAGCAGTGTTGTTTTCGAAGAAATTTCATCGATAGTTTCGACGATACTGCCGATTCGTTGCGAAAAATTCGCCAGTGTGTACACCTGCTGCGTAACCGTTTGCATAACATTGTGGAGCGTTTGAATGATACTCTCTTCGCCGTCGGAACTTTCAGTAGAGAACAGTTGCTGGAGTTCTCTGGTCATTTGGTCTGTCGTTTGCCGCGCCGTATAAACGTGCTGCATCTGGTCTGCAGCCATCTGCGCCAGCTCATCCAGCTCTCGCATAACCATAGTTAGATGTTCACCAACCTGCTGGACGATGGAACGCTCTCCCTCTGCGAGTTGGAGTGCTTCAGTTGTCAAGCTGGCAGTTTGGTCGGCTGTCCGCTGCGTTCTTTCTACGGCAACCAATAACTGGCGTTCCAGTGAGGAAAGGATCTGTGCCGTTTCCCGAAGGCGTTCAGCAATGGATCGAAGTTGTTGCACCATCGCTGCAAAGTGATGGAAGTGAGCGTCCGCCTCCGGAATTGCGATCGTGAGATCACCGGCAGCAATACGCTGGATGTACTGTTGTAGTTGATGTTGTTCTTGACCTTTTCGCTGAAGCAGCTCCAGCAGTTTGCGAAGCGTTGCATTCCGTACTATCGATGGGATTTTTTCACCCTCCGCGATTTTGGGTGCTGCTTGCGCAGCGCTGCGCAGTTCCTGATACAGTCTCCAAAGCCAGGCGAAAGCAGCAATGGCAATGAACAGCGCTAAAAAGAACAGAAGGGGCGTTCCATCAGCAATCCATACGGGGGGAACACTGCTGGACGGTCCGACAGGTGACAACGCAACGTCCATCTTTCTGTGAGCTTTTGTTGCTATACCCAACGCAAATTTACACATCTCGGCTGGAACAGCAGTTATGATGCTCCGACATCGGTTGCAACGGGAGGAGTGGTGCTGGGTCAGAGCGTGGCTACTCCACCGTTGCAGCGGTGGAAAAACGGCGAAAGCCAGAGAGACAGTCAGGCATTCAATAACGAGCGGTGAAAGCGGCAGTACCCAAAGCTCATTGACGCACACTGGGAGCGCTGGCTTCAGTCAGCAAAGGAAGTGCCCCCTAAAGCGTGCGTTCCCAGCAACTGGGAGCGCCGACTTTAGTCGGCATCATTGCACACTAAAGTGTGCGCGCCCAGTAAGCAGGAACGCTGCCTCTAGGAGCGCCGACTTTAGTCGGCATCTTTGCTCCCTAAAGGGTGCGCTCCCAGAAATGCACGCCTAAAAACGTGCGTTCCCAGTAGATGAAGCGTGCAGATCTTATGACAAAAGCTGCAGCAGCGAATTAAACAAAGAGGAGGGATCGGATACGATCCGATCGTGTTCCCGAAGCATTTGCAGCAGTTGGCGGTAGATGGGATCGGTTTCCAGCACCGCTGGCGTGCCGAAGATCAGCAGGTGCTCGCGTGCGCGGGTCAGGGCAACATTCAATTTGCGATCAATAGCACCATCGGCATCCAGCGATTGAATGTGCGTGAGCAGTTGGGGAGAATGGAGGCAGAGGGAGAGACAAATAATGTCGCGCTCACTGCCCTGGAAGCGCTCCACCGTGTCCACGGTCACCATTGGCGCAACCGCCGGGGATAAGTGGTGCTGGATCAACGCAATTTGCGCCCGAAACGGAGCGATGACGCCGATGCGATCGCTGTTGAAGTCAGGATCAAAGCGGGCTACAGTGTTAACAAAATTGCCGATCCATTCCGCTTCGACTTCGTTGAGTTTTGCTCGCTGTCCGCGAGGCGTGGGGACAAAGAGAGCCCGGCGGGTTTGAAGGAGCTGGAAAAGTGGATGGGGTGGCAGGGCGGTGAAAATCGGCGAGTGAGATGCGGACTGCCGCGGGTGGAGCGGGCGGAGCTGATGGTCATAGAAAAGGGCGTTCACAAGCTGCTGGATTTCCACGTGCATTCGCCCCTGTTCTGTCAGCATTCCATAGCACCAGTGCCAGCCGTTCTGCTGTGCCTGCCGCAGAAGTCGGCTGAACAGCGATTCGTGAAACGATGCATAGTGCTGTTCCGCCAGCTCAGGATCCAGCGGCGCTCTGGGTGGGCGCTGTTGCACAACCGCAGGCAACTGCTTTTCATCACCGATCAGAATGAATCGGGGCACAGCACTGAGGATTCCTGCCAGATGGGTTTCTAACAACTGGGAGGCTTCGTCGACGATGGCGACATCAAAGGAGTGGAGCAGGTATTCAGGTGAGCCGATTAAAGTGGCAACCGTCGAAACGATGCACGGATGCGACTGGACGACACCGGGCAATGCCTCCGGGGGCACCATACGGATCTGCTCCGATAGTGTTGCCTGCGGAAATTCGGTGCTGGCATTTGTGCCCAGGCGAAGAAATGGCACTTTCAGCGTGCTCAGCACCTGACAGATTTCGTCGGCAGCCCGGTTCGTGTATGTTAGCAGCAGGACGCGTTGCTGCCGGTGATTGACAAAGAAATCGACCAGTGCCCGCAGAAAACGGGACGTTTTCCCGCTTCCCGGCGGTCCCTGTACCAGAAAATAGTCTGGCGATGCCAGACAGCGGCGGAGAAGTTCCTGCTGGTGGTCAGTCAGGTAGTCGAATGATGGTAGATCCAGCTCTGGCGTTGCTGGCGCCGGTGATTGAAGTCCCAGAACAAGGCGGCGCCGCTTCGGCGTTGCGTAAAGGAGCAGAGCTAAATTGGCAAACCATCGGTTGAACAGGCTCAGGTTGAGATCTTCCTCGATCACCCACCGCTCCCATTGCTGCAACCATTCCGGATGCGTGATGGGATTGAGCAACTCGATGCGAATGGTTGTTGGCGTTATCCGTCGAAGCGTTCCGCGCAGCAGTTGCTGCTGCTCTGGACTGGCACTGGTTGCAGTGTGAGGGTAGAGCAGGACGCGATCGCCGTCCCGAAGCTGAATTGGTTTGGAGTCGGTGCGTCGGAATTGGAGCAGCAGGCGGTGATCATTGGAGTGAATGTCCGTCAGTTCAAGATCGGTTAGGGCAAAGTACCCCCGGCGTTTTTCCTCCAGCGACGTTGTCCACAGCGCCGATGCCGCGACACCGCGTGTGCTGTACCCCCGCAGTGCTGCCCATCGTTCTCGAAACAGGAATTCCACCGCACGCTGGAAATACATCTGTTCAGCAGGGGTCAGTTTACCCCATCGCCGCTGGATTTGCAGGATCTGTTCCGCTCGAAATTCCGGCGCTGTTGCAGCGACCATAGCCGTAATCTGGTAATCCAGATGCAGGCGGCGGATGGCAAATCGGAAGTGGGCGGCTACCAAAAAATTGCGATATAGCAGGAGTCGCTGCTTTGCCTTCCACGTGTTGTCCACATTCCGCAGCGCTATGCGCCAGTCGGCAAGGCGGGAGTACAAAATCATACTGGCGCCGGTGCGGCGGGCGAAAGTGGCATCCAGTAGCAGATTGTATGCGGTTGCCTGCAATTCGTGTTCAAAGCGAAGCGCAAGGCGACCGGTTTGCCAGGACGTTTCCATCGCTTCGATGCCTCCCGGCGGATTCCCGCTTTTCAGTTCCACCACATCCTTGCGAAGCGGTTGCTGTGAGTATTCAATCAGCAGATCGAGTCGACCAGTGATGCCGTAGCGAGCCGACAAAAAAGTGGGTTCCGCGGTGATTACGGTACCGTTGCTGCGGTAGTAGCTGATCACAGCACGCAACGTCGAGAGGTGAGTGGGAGCAGACTGCTCGATGTCTGATTTCACCATCGCCGCTGTAGCGTCATCGGGCAGTCCGGCAAACAATGCAGCATTTTGTCGCAGTGCCGCCTGGAGAATGTGATGATCATTCCAATCGGGATGGAGCAGGAGCAGATCCAGGCATTCATTGATGATTACACCACGAATCAGCGCCAGTTTGAACTCCAGGGGGGTTTCAAACCAGTTCAGCACCAGCGTTTCCAGATCAAAAGAGGAGCGATAGATGGCACGGGTCAGCTCCGAAACATCGACCATATAATCCGGTTCAACCACGACCGCCGAGGTTTCCGTTGTCGTATAGGTGCGCTCCTGCTCAGGCATACGTTTCAGATTCGACAGCCGAACCGTTGCTCCTCTCCAGATCACCGGTCCATTTTTATCCCACGGCGGGGTCAGCAGAATCTGAATCGAGCCGGTAAGGGGCGAACGGGCGCGGATCATCCAGCCACCGGTGGCGGGTTCTCCTTCAGCTTCAACGTGTACATCCAGTAGCGGAAATTGATCCGGCAACGGCAACTGCTCCGGCTGCACAATCGCCGCTGCCCTGATCTCCTCGGCAAGTTCCGCAGGCACGGGGACACTGGAGAGTGCAGCGATCAGTTCCACCAGCGTCCGCACAATGGTGTTGAAGGGCGCTTCCGGGCGGTGAGACCGGGAGTGAAAGAACGCAGCGACCACTTCCAGCGCCTCCCGGAGCGCATCCGGCAGCTCCTGCGTGTTCAGCAGATAATACAGCCGCGAAGCAGGATTGGAAAACACGATCGGCAGCGTTTCCGTCGCCGCTTCCACAATCTGGACATACAGTCGCCGAACCGGGCGGTATCGGGGATCCGCTGCTACAGCCTGCGCCTTTCGATACAACGCCACCGCCTGCTCTTCCGACAAAAGTCGCTCCATTCTTTCCCCACCTCTATCCTTCACCCGCCTGCTGACGTTCAACAATCCACCGTGGTGCGTGGTTCCGGGAAGCGACACCCAGGAGCGCCGGCTGGGAGCGCCGACTTTAGTCGGCATCTTTGCACACTGAAGTGTGCGCTCCCGGTAAACGCACGCTGAAGCGTGCGCTCCCAGTAGAGGCGCAGCGGCACAGCCCCTACGGGCGACCAGCCGGTCGCCCCACCGGTGGGAAATGGGGAGGGAATGGACGCCGCCACCGAAAGTGCCGACTTTAGCCAGCACCAACTGGGAGCGCCGACTTTAGTCGGCATGCACCCTAAAGGGTGCGCTCCCAGGCACGCTGAAGCGTGCGCTCCCCCAGTAAGCAGGAGTGCCATCACTGGGAGTGCCGACTTTGTCAATAGCAGACACAGTAGTACAGCCCGGCTCTTTTTTCTCCCATTCACATTTGTGTCGACGAACGTTGGTGCTGCTGGTATCGGCTTTAGCCAGTTCCTTGGTACGCAGACGGGTGCACGCCAGAGTGATGGAAAGGAGATTCGGCGCTCACGGACGATTCGTTGGTCGATTCTATGGATGTTATGCGATGCTCTCGCTCTCGATTTTCCTCGCCCAGAGAGAAAAAGCACCGGGAATGCCGATTCTCGCTACTACGCTCTGGTAGGTACAATAGGGCAGCGCGGAAATCGTTCCCTTCGGCGGATAATAAAAAATTTCTGACAAATTTGGAGATCAATGAACACAATTGCCTTAGAACACTGGTCACGGGAAGTTGGCTATGCTTTGCGTGAACCAGTAGATGTCCCCAAGTTCAAGGGAAGCGGTCAGCAGCGAGGGTATGAGTGGGCAGGAGTGGAAGGGTTTAAGCAGAGAGAAGAGGTGGATGTATGGACTAAGCGTCAATTCAGGCAACCCACGGAACGCGCTGGTCAATGCCCATCGTCCGGTGGTGCTTGCTCTGGACAGTCCCCAGGAGTCAAAAATCCCCAGATCTCAAGGCAAAGCCTGATCACTCAGCCATCTGGACTGCGGCGTCGGGCAGAAAAAGCAGTATCCAGTGTCGGTGTATTAGCCACTGAACAGCTCCTTCGAACACGAACACATCGATTCCACCCCCAACAGTGTGTTGCAGCCGAGCCAATCCAGAGGATAACGTCTATAATCGAGCATTCAACTGTCCTGCACGCAGTTACGAGGCGGAGAGATGCTGGCCATAAGGAGTTGACATACGAAAGGAGCGTTGATG
Organism: Candidatus Kapaibacterium sp.; assembly: GCA_015490805.1. GTDB lineage: Bacteria > Bacteroidota > Ignavibacteria > Kapaibacteriales > WFXC01 > WFXC01. The sequence continues at coordinate 27,375 of WFXC01000002.1, read as the reverse complement.
GATCTTACGCAGTCTCTTGAAAAAATTCATCAATATGCTTCCACCTTTCGGCAGTTTGTGCAGAGCGCTACGTCTCGGGCGCGCAACGAGGCAGAATTTGAACGCCAGATCAACAATGAAATCGAACGCATAGCGGACAGGCTTGGTGTGAAGTTATTGGTTCGCGAGCAGTATACTCTGGCAACGGGTCGCGCCGACGCTGTTTACAACCGGTTCGTTATCGAGTACGAACCGCCAGGTTCCTTGCGACCCAATTTAAACCACAGGCACACCAAGCATGCCGTGCAGCAAGTTAAGGACTACATTGTGGGCCTGGCAAAAGCAGAAAAACACGACCGCGACCGTCTGCTGGGCGTGGCTTTTGACGGGCATTACTTCATCTTCGTCCGCTACCACGAGGGCCACTGGATCGTCGAAGAGCCGCTGGAGGTCAACAAGAACTCCTGTGAGCGCTTCCTGCGCGCGCTGTTCTCCCTCTCCTCCGGTCGCGCGCTCATTCCCGAAAATCTGGTAGAGGATTTCGGCAGCCAGAACTTTCTGAGCCACCAGGTGACCCGTGCTCTCTACAATGCGCTCGAGGGGCACTCCAACGACCTGACAGCTCATCTGTTCGAGCAGTGGAAACTGTTCTTCGGCGAAACCGCAGGGGCGGACGCTGCAGCCGGCGAACTGAAACACAAAAAGGAACTACGCACCTTCACTCGGGGAATGGGGCTGCGCGGCGAACCGGTGGACATGCCCCGCTTCCTCTTTGCTCTGCATACCTACTTTTCCTTTCTGGTCAAGAACATCGCGCGACTGGTGCTTCAGGCATACGCCGGCGGCAGCCTGGGAACCACACCGCTGACCACCGTCGCCAACCTGCACGGCGAGGATCTGCGCCGCGAACTGCGTAACCTGGAAAGCGGCGGTCTCTTTCGCGCTCTGGGTCTCAAAAACCTGCTGGAGGGCGACTTCTTCGCCTGGTATCTCGATGCCTGGAACCCTGACATCGAAGAGGCGCTGCGGCAGGTGCTGGTCCACCTGGCCGAATACAACCCGGTTACTGTGCAGGACGATCCCTACAGTGCCCGCGACCTGCTGAAGAAACTCTACCACTACCTGTTGCCGCGCGACATCCGCCACGACCTGGGCGAATTCTACACCCCCGACTGGCTGGCTGAACGTTTGCTCAATATGTTGGGCGAGCCGTGGTTCACTATGCCCAGGGAAAACCGCTCACCTCGAGGGCTACCCAAGAAACGTCTGCTCGATCCGGCTTGCGGCTCCGGCACCTTCTTGGTGCTGGCAATCCGTAGACTCAAAGCCAACTGTGCTCTGGCCGGACTGGCTGAAGCTGACACGCTGGAGATCATCCTCAACAGCATAGTAGGCATTGACCTGAATCCTCTGGCGGTCACAGCGGCCCGGGTGAACTACCTGCTCGCCATTGCCGACCTGTTGCCCTACCGCCGCAGCGAGGTGGAAATTCCAGTCTACCTGGCTGACAGCATCCTGACGCCGGCGCGGGGGAAGGAGCTCTTCACCCAGCACCGCCGCATCTTGGAGACTGCCGTCGGACCACTTCCCGTCCCCGAGGTCATCGACACCCGCCCCGAGATGGAGCGCCTGACCGACCTGCTGGAAGAGTACGTCGTCGGCGACTTCACCACCGAGGCCTTTCTGGCGCGCTGCCAGCAGGAGATCCCCGACCTGGAGGAGGCCCCCCAGGCCGACGAGGTGCTGACCGAACTGTTCGAGACACTGCGCGACCTGCACCGTCGGGGATTGGACGGCATCTGGGCGCGGGTGCTCAAAAACGCCTTTATGCCCCTTTTTCTGGAACCCTTCGACTATGTGGTCGGCAACCCGCCGTGGATTAACTGGGAGAGTTTGCCCCAGGGATACCGACAACAGGTCGCTCCGCTCTGGAAGGATTATGCTCTGTTTCAACATAAAGGATTTGACGCCATATTGGGCAAAGCCAAAGACGATATATCCGCATTGATGACCTATGTGGCCGCCGACCGCTACTTGAAGGATGGTGGCAAACTGGCCTTCGTCATCACCCAGAGTGTGTGGAAAACTGTTGGCGGTGGCCAGGGCTTTCGCCGCTTCCGCATCGGCGAGAGCGGTCCCTTTCTGCGCGTGCTCCACGTGGACGACCTGAGCAGCCTGCAGGTCTTCGAGGGCGCAAGTACCCGCACCAGCATCTTCGTGCTGCAAAAGGGCAAACTCACCCGTTATCCCGTGCCCTACACCTACTGGAAGAAAACCACCCGCGGCAAGGGACTGGACTACGACAGCACGCTGGATGAAGTAGAGACCCAAACGCAACGCTTCCATTTTTTCGCCACGCCGGTGGATGCCAACGACCCGACCAGCCCCTGGCTGACCGCCCGCCCCAAGGCGCTGGACGCCGTGCGCAAGGTGCTGGGACCGTCGGACTATCAGGCTCACGCCGGGGTTACTACCTGGGCCAACGCCGTATACTGGCTGGACATCCTGGCCGAGCGGCCGGATGGCCTACTGGTAGTGTGCAATGTGACGGAGGGAGCTAAGCGCAAGGTAGAAGCCATCACCACTGAGCTGGAGCCGGACCTGGTCTATCCCCTGCTGCGTGGCCGGGATATACGGCGCTGGTATGCTGTGCCCACTTACCATATCCTGCTCACTCACCGAAAAGGTGACCGTCTAAACGCCATCCCTGAACAGGAGATGCAGCAGCGCTACCCCAAGACCTGGACCTACCTGAAGCGCTTCGAGGAGTCCCTGCGCGAGCGCTCCGGCTTCAAGCGCTACTTCACTCGCAAGGACAAACGGGGAAGGATCGTCGAGACCGGCCCCTTCTACTCCATGTTCAACGTCGGCGACTATACCTTCGCCCCGTGGAAGGTGGTGTGGCCCTGGATATCGCGGGACATTGTGGCGTCGGTTATTGGGGAAATGGATGGAAAGCCGATAATTCCAGATAACAACGTTACATTTTTAGCTTTTCCAAGTGATATAGAAGCTTTCGGTGTTGCTGCGATTCTAAATTGTTCGGTGTTTCGCTTTATAGTACGTGCTTTTTATTCTGGTGGCGGTGGAGGTATAGGTAGGCCAGCTGTATTAACCAGAGTACGCATCGAACAGTTTAGGGAATCAAATCTGTCATATCTTCAATTAGCAAAACTCTCCCGCCGCGCCCACGAGTTGGCTCCGCGGGCGTATCAGAGTGACGAGACCGCGCAGGCAGAACTGAAGCAGGTGGAAGCCGAGATCGACCGCCTCGCGGCGCAGTTGTGGGACCTGAGCGAAGAAGAGTTGCGAGAGATTCAGGCAAGTTTGGAAGAGTTGCGGGGGTAGCTATGGCCCTTTGGATGCGTGGAAGTGTTTCTTTTGTCGCCCTGCGAGAGTTGATCGGCTACATTGCGCAACATCCTGAGGGCGTACGGCCCAAAGAGATGGAGGTGTGGGCGCGTGAGAAAGCACATCTTCGTACCCAGAACGGCAAGATAGTTTCAAAAACTACAGTCTATCATTATCGCAACACCTTACGTCACTTGGGAATTTTGGTCGTGGTCAATAGACGTTATCAGATTGCCAGAGAGAACCCGTTGGTATCCGAACTCTTGGAAGTCATCCAGCCAGGTACTCTTGGGCTTTCGCTCCAAGAGCGAGAATGCTTTGCCCAGTTTGTTGTTCGCAATCCAGATTGTCGCGCATATTTTTTTGATCTCTTCATGCCGCAAGATATTGTAACCTACGACCTGGAAGGCTTTCTGGACAAGGGACAACCGGTCGTTTGGCGACGGGTAGAAAGAGAGAACAGGCGCATTGAGGAGATCTATAATGTGGAACAGGACGAAAAGCGATGCTGGATTCAGTCCGAGGACGAACGACAGGCTATTCTCTATGGGGTTCGTTATTGGGCACGCAACGAGTTGGGATTCATCGAAGAAATTTTCTTGGAAGGGACAGGGGGGCTGATGTTTCCCGTTTACCTGCGTGGACCAGTTCCAGATCCACGGGTTCTGAACGCCCTTTGGGAAACCATCTCTGAACAAGACGAGTGGACACTCCTTTCTCTGCGAAAATTGGCGGCTGCGTGGGGACCCAAGTACCGCATCTCTTTGGATAGGCTTTATGGAACTCTGGAGTGGGTGTATTACCAATTTCCCCAATATGTGGTTCTCATTCCCACTTCAGAGTCCTTTGCCACGATCATGGCTACATCCCCGCAAGCCGAAAAGTATCATTTGCGCGGTTACTACCAAGATGAAAAAGGACGTTACATTTCTCACATACGGCTTTATCGAAAACTAAAGGAAGTCGTGCTATGGCCAGAAACCTTGACTATTTGAACTTACATTTTAACCCTTTTGAGCCTGCAGCCAGTGGTGTACCTCTGGTCGACAGATTGTGGGTGCCAGAGCGATGGAAATCCTCGCTTCAGCGATTCCTCGACGGAATGCAGCGAACCCAAGGAGCGAAGGCCTTTGCCATCCTTGGTGAATATGGAAGTGGGAAGACATACCTGCTACACTGGTTGGAACGTGAAGAGCTGTCCAAGCGCCGAATCCGCGCGTTCTTTTTTGATAATCCCGGTGTTCAGTTCTATGATCTGGCGAACGCTCTTATGCGCCAATTGGGACGCGAGGAGTTCGCCAAAGCCCTCTGGGAATTTCTGGATCCTCGCTTGGCGGACTTCCAACCTGCTCTGTTCAGGAACAGCTTTCAAGAATGGTTGCGGACGGTCAAGAAGTACCGTCGCAAAGAGGACGCCATTCGGGAACTTTCCCGAAAAATCCACGAAAAGGAAATCGCCGATGATGAGGAAATTCGGTACAAGTTGGCTCGACTTATCGTGGAGACCTATGAACGACCTTACTTCCAGTACAAGGATTTTGTGGCTGGGCAGCGCGGTGCTCTGGTTCCTGAGAAAGAGGAAGCGCCGTATTTTGCGGCCATCCTGCGCGCCTTGCGGCTAACAGGAGGTGCTGAATCGGTGGCTTTTTTAATCGATGAGTTTGAGGAAGTCTCCCTGCAGAAACGCCTCACTAAACGTCAGACTTACGAATACATGGCGACGATGAAACGATTGATCAACCTGACCGAACGGGAACAGTTCTGGATTTTTGTGGCCATGACACCCCAGGCGGCAGAAATTACGGAAAAGCTTGAGCCGGCTCTCTGGGAACGATTTATCAGTCACGGTGAGCACCGTTTCCAAATACCACCGCTGAATAAGGAGGAAGCGAAACAACTCGTTATCCATCGCTTGGACGCAGCACGCCTCGAACAGGGTGCCTCCCAGCGCCTCGAACAAAGTGCCCCAAGAAATCCCTTGTTCCCTTTCCCGGAGGACTTGGTAGAATCTTTACGGGAAGACATTTATTCATCACCGCGACGGCTGGTCAAAGTGTGCAGCCTTGCCATTGCCCGGGCGGCCAGCGAAGAAGTCTCTGTGCCGTTTACCGCCAAGTACCTGGAAGAAGTACAGGAAACACTCTACCCGCGACCTGCTGAAAAGGACTCACCATCATAGGAGACTGTCATGGCGGACACACAGTCAAAATCCCGTCCTACAATACTTTTGGATACTAACGCTTTGCACTACATGAATTCATACTTACGGTGGGCAGAAAAGAAAAACTTACCTCCATTTCATAGTGCAGTAACATTCAAACAGGTACGGGATACTTTGCGTCGATACATGCCTGGAAGCATTGTCAAGATGCTTCTGCAGGGGGTAAAAACCCTGGCTTTCCTTGAACAGCAGGTAGATCAACACGATCCAGTTATCTATACATCCCGGTTTGCAAAAGCAGAAGTAATTTATGGTGTGCTTGAGGGACAAGCTCATGCACGTATGGCGCGTGAAGGTCTGCCTTATCGGATGCGTCAACGTTCGGGCGTCTTGAGTGAATTGGTTTCCATGTATTTGGAGTCACAAGATTACCAACAAGTCATAAAAGAATGGGATAATTTTTTGAATCGCCTCGAAAATGAAGGAGGCATAGCGGTCTTATATGTAGAAGACGCCGAGGACTTTTCCCGAATCGCAGAAGTGGCCGAGTTCCTGCAAAGCCGCATTTTTATGGATGTGATAGACGGCTGGATGTATGCTTGCGCCCTGGTGATGCAAGCTGAGAGAATCATTACATTTGACGGGTACTTCAAGCGTGTAATAAATAGACTACACAACCCTCAAGGGGAGTCGGACTGGCAACAATTGCAGAGTGATTTACAAAATATGCTCAAAGAAAGGTTTCCGGGAGATCCAACTTTGCCAAACGTTGAAGATCTCGCTCAAACTCTTCCCAAACCGTGGTGAGGTAACCATGCCCAACCCATTCCAACCACTCCAGCAAGCCCTGCGCACTCTGGTAGAGGGTGCCGAGATACTGCCGGCCACCGGACAGGCGGTAACGGATATGGTCACGCCGGACATTGAGGAAATCTACGATCGCCACACCACCGGCGACGCAGCCGTGGATACCGTTTGGGAGACAGATGCCCGCTCACTTTACCGCACCGTCGAGCCGGTTCCACGGATGCAAGAGCACGGCTTCCGTTATTTCGTGGATGGATCGGCCCGCACGTATTTTATCGGGACGCTTCTGGAGCAGGACCGCTCCACCCCTGTGCAGATCTCCCAGGTCGGTGCGGCTATGGTCAAGCGGGAAGACGATGGCCGCATTCGGGTTGCGGCAAGTCGCCACAAAATTCTGCTCACCCTGGAAAAAAGCCAGGTTTCCGAGCAACTGTGGGAAGAACTCGAACGCGCGCTAAAAGGAATTCCGGAGTATGACCTGTGCGACAGTACCACTAACAACCCCTACGCGGAGATGCAGGGTCTGCGCGAGCCCCGTCCCCGGGGCGCCCACCGGGCCAACTGGTACATGCGCCAACTGGAGGTCGAACTCGCTCTGTCGGTGCCGCGGGAGGAAAACGCCTGGCTGGTGATAGACGGCAGTCTGGGCAACGAATTCGAGAACTGGAGTGGCGCTCCCCTGGTGGGGGTGGCGAAAACCTTCCGCCGCGACACCCAGTTCAAACTTGGAAGTGGGCCCCGAGCCAGACAACTGAACCTGTTCACTCTGCTCAAAGATCTACAAGAAAATCAACGCACGATTGTTTTCCCACGTGGTGGCGAAGGCAAAATCGTCTTCTGGTATGTGCGCATTCGTCCCCAGAAGGGCCTGGACTACCCGCTGATGGGCGTGGTCAAGGTGGAAATGCCCAACCCGGACCGGGAACCGGTGGATAGCACCTTGGTCGACCGCATAAGCGGCTGGCTCATTGCCGAGCGTACAGTGACGCCCTATGGCCGCGATAGACGCTGGCACGCTCACCTGTACCCGATTTCCATCGCCGAACGCGTGATTCGCTCCCGGTTCTACTCCGAAGAAGTGCTGCGTTCGGGGATTCGCTGGCCGTTTCAGATTAGCAATCCGAGTGCGGAAAGATGAAGGGACAAGATATGGAGCAGGACATGCAAGGTAAAAAGAACGAAGTTATTGGACGGGCATCCGCCACGGAGCGTGATCCGAATACCGCAGAAAAGTTCAAGTTCTGGATTCGTCCCGGCCAGATGGTCAATCCCTTTGACATCGTCGCCGCCGAGCATTTTCCCAAGGAAGGCGAGCGGGAACCCAGTTACACCTTTGGGCTGGTAACCAACATCCAACACATCACCGATGCCGGTGGCCATCTGGCCAACTATATCTCCAACGACTTTGGTGAGGAAGTGGACGCGCCGCCACAAACGCCGCGTCAGGGAGCCAACGTTGCAGAAGCTGCCGTGCTTTCCAACAGCGCCGACATTTACATGCCGGTACAAAACGAGGCGCGCGTGTACTTCGCCGATGAGGATAAAATCCACGAAGCTCTTGGCATCGACGGTATTCCTGGAAAGCGACGGGTGCCGGCCGGGTTGATTCAGATGAGCAACGGGACCCAAGCCGTAGCCTACCTCGATCGAGACTTCGTCTTGGGACCTGAGGCAGGACACGTGAACATCTCAGGCATCTCTGGCCTGGCTACTAAGACCTCCTATGCGATGTTCCTCATTCAGTCCATCCTGCAAACTGGTCCTGCCGAGGAGATCGCCGTCATTTTGCTCAATGTGAAATACGACGACCTGTTGCGCATCCACGAGCCCCGCGAACTTACCGAAGAGGAGCACGCTTTGTGGCAACAACTGGGCTTACGCCCCGAACCATGGGCTACCGACCGCGTGCACTACTTACTCCCCTGGGGTAAGCAAACCCATGCCACTGGACGTCCCAACACCTTCGCCGATCCACCGCCGCCTCACCGAGCTTACGCCTACGATCTACGTGGAACGGCTTCCAAGTTGGACTTGCTCTTTTCTGACATTCCCGACAGCACGGGAACTCTGGCATCAATTGTTGGTGAGGTGATGACTGGCATCACCGGTGATGAACAGGAATGGCGGGATGTGCAAACCTGGGATGATCTGTTGACCCAGCGTCCACTGGTCCAGCAAGGTGCTCCACAAAAGTTCCGTAATATCCACGCCTCCAGCGTGGGACGGTTTCTACGGCTGTTACGACGAGTGGTGAAGACGCGACAAAGTGGCATTTTTGTGCCGCGGCTTTCAACCCGCATGACTACCATCGAGCACGAGATCGGCAACATCCAAGGGGGACACACTTACGTGGTGGACATTGCCCGCCTGGCTCCCGAAGAACAAACTCTTGTCTTTGGTGACGTGTTACGCACCGTGTATGGGCTCTACTCCGGTGAGACCCTGCCTTTTGATGATTACGAACCTCCCAAACGGGTCATCATCTTTGTGGACGAGCTCAACAAGTACGCCCCTGCCCGTGGCAAAGGAGAATCGTCCCCCATTCTGGACCAGATTTTAGACATCGCAGAACGCGGGCGTTCTTTCGGAATCATCCTGTTCTCCGCCCAGCAATTCCTCAGCGCCGTACACGAACGCGTCACCGGCAACTCGGCTACCAAAGTGCTGGGCCGCACGGATAGTGCCGAAATTAACGCCGGCAATTATCGCTTTCTTGCCCAGGACATTCGCTATCATCTCACTCGTCTGGAAAAGGGCGAGATGATTCTCACGCATCCTATTTACCGGCAGCCAGTGAAGATTCGCTTCCCGAAACCACCTTTCCAGCAGCGGCGAGCAGAGAAATGAGAAGCCAAAAGCTTCCACCACTGCCTGAAGGCTTCGAATATCGTCTGGACCTACGCCATTATGTGACTCCTAAGCTGCTTAAAGCCCAGCCTGTCCATCGCTGGTTCTGGTTTCCGCACAGCTTTTCACCTCAATTAGTGGATGAGATTCTCCAGGCATTCCCGTTACCCAACGGCGGACGGGTCCTTGACCCCTTCGTCGGTGCTGGCACTACTGTGTTACGAGCCGCTCAATCGGGGTATTCTGCGGCAGGCGTGGATCTCTCTCCGCTCAGCTTGTTCGTCAGCCAGGTCAAAGTAGCACCGCTGGCGAAGGCTGCTCTCAAAGAGTATTTGAAATTTGTCCTGGCGTATCAGCCAGTCCAAGACCTTCCCACCTTGCCAGCGCGGATGCGCAAAGCCTTTACCCCAAACGAACTGGCCCACTTGTACGGCCTGCGTCAACAAATTGCCCAACTTCCCCAACTGTACGCCAACTTTTTCCTCCTTGTCCTTCTCCGCACACAGCAACGAATAAGCCGTGCTGTGCCAGATGGGGGATGGTTCCGCTGGGTACAAAAACCGGATCAGAGCACGTTGATTGCCGGCTGGTTTGAAGAACAAGCAAGGGTTCATATGGAAGACGTGCCGACCGAAGCCTTCCGATATCCTTCGATTCAGCTTCTCTGTGACGATGCTCGTCGGTTGGACCGCCTTCAAGGAGTATTTGACCTGGTGGTAACATCACCCCCTTATCCTAACCGCCACGATTATTCTCGCATTTTTCACATCGAACTTCTAACCATAGGGTTACGTGAAGACGAAGTCAAACGGTTCCGATATTCCTCTTTACGCTCCCATATCGAGGCGAAACAGCAGGTACAGGTAAACAGCAGCTACCCTTCTTTTCCGAAGTTGGAAAAGGCTCTGGCATCCTTGCCAGACAGCGCAGATCCACGAATCTTACCGATGCTCCAGGGATATTTTGAGGACCTCTACTTGACGCTCAGAGCACTACACCAGCATTTGGTCCCAGAGGCTCTTTGTGCCTTTGTAGTGGGGAATGTTCGCCATGCTGGAGTCATGATCCCTGTCGATGAGATCTTAGTCCAAATAGCGGGACAGAGCGGGTATTCTTTTTTAGGTGCCTGGGTGGCTCGCCTGCGCGGCAACAGTGCACAGCAGATGGGACGTTTCGGGCGCCAGCCGGCACGGGAAAGCATTGTGTTACTCCAGCGGGAGAGATAGTTCCGCTCTGATCTTGAGTTGTCGTCATTACCAAAAGTCCATTGCCCACCTGGCGGCGGATTGCCCTACCTCCGACTCGGTCGAAACCGGGATTGGGATCGCCACCTAACAAGAAATCCGGGGGGCTATTCGTTGAACGTTTTTTGTGGCTGGCTCACCGACTGAGGGCAAGTTGAACAACGGGAAGCAGTGCGATGGCAGCAACACCATCGGTTATGGTTCCACTGGGCACACCGGCTCCGGATTTTACCCTGCCAGATGCTGTGTCGGGCGAAATGAAGTCGCTGCGCGAGTTGCAGGGCGAGAAAGGCACCGTGGTAATGTTCATCTGTAACCACTGTCCGTATGTGAAGCATATCCAGAAGGAGCTGGTGGAAGTGGCGAAGGAATATATCCCGAAAGGCATTGCGTTCATCGCCATTAACTCGAACGATCCGGAACAGTATCCCGAAGATTCACCGGAGAATATGAAGCGGGTAGCAGAAGCGCTGGGGTATCCTTTCCCATATCTATTCGATGAAACGCAGGAAGTGGCAAAGGCATATCAGGCGGCGTGTACGCCCGATTTCTTTGTCTATGATGCCCAACTGCGGCTGGTGTATCGCGGACAGTTCGATGATGCCCGTCCCGGTAATCAGGAACCCGTAACGGGCAAAGATCTGCGGGCGGCACTGGATGCACTGCTGAAAGGACGGACCATTCCGGAAGATCAGCAGAAGCCCAGCATTGGGTGCAATATTAAGTGGCGGCAAACGGGAGCGTAGGGCGCGCACCCGAAATGAAATCGCAACGGCGGAAACAGGCAAAGAAACCGGTTCGGAGTGGCGATGGGAGCTCTGCCTCGCGCAAGCGCGTGAGCCGACCTCGTTCGTATCCGGAACTGTCGCATACAGAGCTGCGATGGACCTGCCCTACTCGCTGGTTCACGTTCCGGACCACGAAGGAACTGGAACCACTGGACACGATCGTCGGGCAGCCTCGAGCAATCGAAGCGCTGCGTCTGGGTGCCCTGCTGCGATCGGCGGGATACAACATCTACGTTTCGGGCTTGAGCGGCACCGGACGGTTAACTACCATCCAGCATATTCTGGAACAATTGCGCCAGCCAGTCAAAAATCTGCGCGATTTCTGCTATGTCCATAATTTCCAGACCCCCGAAGAACCGAAGTTGCTGGTGCTCAGCGCCGGGATGGGACGTGGACTGAAGCAGCGACTGCGCGAGACGCTGACATTGCTGCAAAACAAACTCGCTAAACTCTTCGATGAGGAAGGCTTTCGCCGCACCCGCAAGGCGATTTACCAGCGGTATCAGGCAAAGCAGCAGCAGTTACTGGAAGATTTTCAGCAAAAAATTGCTGCGTACGGTTTTACCGTCGGGCAGATCGAAGAAGAAGGAACGGTCTACCCGGCGTTGTTGTTCCAGCACAATGAGCAGTTGTATACCTTCGATGACCTGCCGGAACTGGTGCAGCAGGGAGTGCTATCGCCGGAGCAGTACCGGGAAATTCAGCAGCATTATCGGCAGTGGGAGGAAGAGTTGCTGGAGCGGACGCGAAAAAGCCTGCAACTGGCAGAGGAGATGGAACGCGAGCTGCTGGAACACGATCAACTAGCAGCCTCTGGTTTAGTTCGCGCTGCCTTTGATGAGCTGCGGGGAGAATTCGCATCGGAGGCGGCGGCAGTACGCACTTTTCTGGATACGGTGGAGAACCAGATTCTGCAAAACATTGAGCTGTTCCATCCCGAAGTGGATCTGGATCCACAGAAACTGGCGGAGCGGGAAGATCTGCTGCGAAAGCTGGAAGTCAATCCGATCGTAGATCGGACGGATCAACAGTATCCACCGGTGGTCATTGAGGCGTATCCGAGCTATCGCAATTTGTTTGGCACAATTGAAGCCAGTATGGATCCTGCAACCCGCGAGGTGCGGAGCACGCATCTTCACATTCGGGCAGGATCGCTGCTGAAAGCTGACCGGGGATTTCTGATCCTGAATGTGACTGATGTGCTGTCCGAACCGGGCGTGTGGGAAGCGCTGAAACGGGTGTTGCTCCATCAGCGACTGGAGATTCAAGCGGTGGATTCGGCATTCTTAGCACCCGCCTTCCTGAAACCGGAACCCATCAATGTCGATGTGAAGGTGATCCTGATTGGCAGTGAAGAACACTACCTGACCCTCTATGCGCTGGAGGAGGAATTCAAAAAAATTTTCAAGATCAACGCAATGTTTGACTATGAAGCACCGTTGAGCCAGTCGATGGTGCAGGCATACGCTCGATTTGTGGCAAAAATTTGCAATGATGAGCAATTGCCGCACTTTAGCCGGACTGGAATGGCGGCGCTGGTAGAGTTTGTTGTGGAGCATACGGAAAAGCGGGGCTACGGAACGCTGAAGTTTAGCGATATTGCGGATGTTGTTCGCGAAGCGGGATTCTATGCCCGGCAGCAGGGAGCAGCCGTAGTCCATCGGAAACACGTGGAGTATGCTCTCCGCCAGCGTCGATGGCGCAACAGCCTGATAGACGAAAAGTATCATCAGGCGATTCTGGAAAATACGGTGTTGATCCAGACCACCGGTGCTGTGGTGGGACAGGTCAATGGATTAACCGTTTATCACGTCGGCGGCATCCACTTTGGCAAGCCCGTGCGCATCACAGCGACGGTCAGTCCGGGCAATGCTGGCATTGTGAATATTGAGCGGGAAGTGGAGCTCAGCGGTAGTACGCACGACAAGGGCATCTTGATTCTGGGCGGTATTCTGCGGAGCCGCTTTGGCACACGAAATCCGATCACGCTGACCGCTTCCATTACCTTAGAGCAATCGTACGATGAGATCGATGGTGATAGCGCTTCGTCGGCAGAGTTGTATGCCCTGTTGTCTGCCCTGGCTCAGGTGCCGGTGAAACAAAGCATTGCGGTGACCGGATCCGTTGATCAATACGGGCACATCCAGCCGGTGGGTGGGATCAACGACAAAATTCGGGGATTTTTTGAGATCTGCCGCGATCGAGGCTTGACCGGTGAACAGGGGGTGATTATTCCGGAGCAGAATGTTCGGAATCTGATGCTGCCGCGCGATATCATTGCCGCTGTGAAACGGAAGCAGTTCCATATCTACCCGATCCGTACGGTGGAGGAAGGGATCGAAATTTTAACAGATCTTCCCGCTGGAACAATGGATAAAAAAGGACATTATCCGCCCGGTTCGCTCTATGCCCGCATAATGGAGCGCTTGCAGCAATTTCGGGAATCTCTCAAAGAAAGTGAGATGAGTGATGGAGAACACTGATGGAGTCGTTGGTGCAACAACGCAGGGTACTGATTGCTCCGTCCCTGCTTTCCAGTAATTTCGCACGGCTGGAGGAGGAAGTTCGGCGGTGCGAACGTGGTGGCGCCGATCTGCTCCATATTGATGTGATGGATGGACACTTTGTGCCGAACATTACGATCGGCATTCCAGTGGTCCGGGCTTTGCGTCAGATTACCGATCTCCCGCTGGATTGTCACCTGATGATAACCAATCCGGATCGCTACATCGAGGCGTTTGTTGAAGCAGGTGCTAATGCCATTTCGGTGCACGTAGAAGTATCGGCACATCTGCATCGGACGTTGCAACAAATTCGGGCTGCTGGCGCTTTTGCCGGTATTGTGCTGAATCCGCTGACTCCCCTGTCCTACGCTTTTGAAGCTGCCGAACACTGTGACTATATCCTGCTGATGTCGGTCAATCCCGGCTTTGGCGGACAGGAATTTATCTCCTCGGTGCTGCGCCGCATTGAACAGTTAGCAGCGTTTCTGGAACAGCACCAGCTACCTGTTCCCATCGAAGTTGACGGTGGGATTGATGCAACCAATGCTGAGACTGTGGTCCGTGCTGGCGCTTCCATTCTGGTCAGCGGATCTGGTATCTTTCGGGGAGGGACCGTGGAACAAAACATTGGCCGGCTGCGCGATGCTGCGCTGAAGGCTTTGCCGGTCGTGTAGCAGAGCAAGTAGCTGCGCTGATAGGGGAATAAAAAAACAGCGCCCCTACCGCGTGGGCAGAAGCGCTGGGTCCGGATATCACGAAGCGTTGGATTTAGAATCCGATAGTAACCTGTGAAAAGCCCCACAGCATCGCGTCTTCTCGCCCCATATCCTTCAGCAATTGTCCTGGCGTGAAGAAGGCGACGCCACTCATCCACTTGAGCGATTTCCATTTAAGAATGAAGGTTATGTCGATTTCCTGTCCAGCATCGTCGGAGCTGAAGGGGGCACCGCCAACCAAGATGCCCTGTCCGGCGTGGTACCAGTAATCTTCGGTGGTGAACAGGTTGAATTTCCACCAGTCCAACGCCAGTTGGGCTGAGAGTGTTTTTTGCTTGAACAATGTTCCATCCAAATGGATGCGCAATCCTCTCATATTCTTCCACGAAAACAGGTCGCCATAGCCGTAGTGAATATGATTGGTAGGGAAGAAGTTGTAGAAGGTCGTCCGTTTGCCTGCTGCTCGATCCGAGCTATCAGTGCCAGAAGCCAGATCATATTCGATGAACAGATTAGGCGCTAGTGGCAGCGTACCTAACTGTGTGCCGAGGCGGACCGAAGCAGCGAAAGCAGAATGATCATACTGCCACGCTTGTCCCGTTTGATATACCGCTTCCACTGCCCAAAAGGGTTGTAAAGTACCCAGCTCGGTGTGTCCGGTGAAACGGAAACCAAGCGCAGCGATGTTGGCAGCTCGGGCACTATCGGATCCTACGCCTTCTCCTGCTATGCTTGAATTTCCCTTAAGTGCAAGATCAGCGCCACCGATGGGGTCAAAGCCGATGCCACCCCCCAGTTTTTTACTGTCCTGTAGAATGAGGGCATAGCCATCAAAATTCAGGTTATCCATTGCATATTGAGCGTACGCTCCCAGCAGGTACGACCCTTCGCTGATCCCCGTGGGCTTTTCAACTGTGCTTTCTACTACCTGACTTTCCCGCAGCACAAATGCCAGACCGTCAAGCTGAAAATGTCCCATCTGGTACCGTACCTTGAGTCCATCAAAGGAGTTGGAAACATTCGACCAGTCAAACGTTCCCAGAAGGCGGTGTTCTCCGTATGCGAGCCGCTGGCGTCCCAAAACAACCTGAAGTTGTTTGTTGAAAAGAATGCGCAGGTACGCTTCGTTCAGGTCCACAGACTCCAATCCGCGGGAGTTCGTTGCTGTAAAGCCGACCCCTTCCAGCGGTGTGCCAGTGCTAATTGCAGCACCCGGTGCCCCAAAGATCCGCGCATCCTGAAGTGTTGCTTTGATCTCAAAGTTCTCGCCCAGCGTTGCCTTTGCACTGAGTCGCAGGCGGGAGTTGACAAAGGCGTAGGCATCTGAACGATCTTTAGAAAAATCTCGATTATTTCGGTACTCCAAACGAGCTCGGTACTGTCCTGAGAATTCGACAGTTGACTGAGCGAAGCTTCCTACAGAAAGACTGAGCAGAAACATTGTTACAACAGTGATTGTGCGACGCATGGCTCTAGTCCTGTTTTTGTAAAACTTCCTGTGCGCTTACGCGCATTACAAAATTAGTGAATTTTGTCCGAATATCGCAAAGATTTTAAAGGGGCAATTGGGAGGATAAAGGCAAAAACCTGAAAATATCCACCAGTGGGGCTTCAGACAAGGATTGCCATAGCTGGGAGCGTCGACTTCAGTCGGCAAAGAAAGTGCACCCTAAAGGGTGCGTTCCCAGTGAATGCACACTGAAGGGTGCGCTCCCGGTAAACCCCACAGAAGCGCCAACCGGGCGTGCCGACTTCAGTCGGCAAAAAATAAAAGAATGCACGCCGAGGCGTGCGTTCCCGGTGGAATGGTAGGGGCGTAGCGTCGCTATGCCCCTACGGGGGGATGTGGGATAAATGCGGACCTATATGTCCGCCCTGATGAAAACGCCGACCGCAACGTAGGGGGTGAACTCCGTGCCCACCCTGATGACACACGGGGCACACCGGCGTACCCTTACCGAAGATCATGCAATGGTTCAAAACGATGACAACCAATGATTATATCCACGACAAAGCAGCATTAACCCGCGTCCGCTATTATATTTGCGCAATTTGTTGCAATGTCAACGGGATAAGAAGAAAGCGGAGAAAATGGATCAGAAAGCAAATTGGAATTGGTTGAAAACGCATCCGGAAGGACAATTCTTTGAGCGCAAGTCCTGTTATGATCGCTCAGGTGGTAAAAAGCGGCTCCGCAAAGCCAGGGATGTGGCTCGAGATGTCGCGGAAACCCTTGCTGCTATGGCGAACGCCGACGGTGGCACGCTGGCGCTGGGTATTGAAGACGATGGTACACCCACGGGTGTGAATTATCCACAGAAGCGACTCCAGACTATTCTGGAAGCACCGAGCAGATTGGTGTCTCCGCCTCTGAAAGCACAACACCAGAAGGTGGAACTGGATGGAAAGTGCATTTTGGTCTTTGAGGTAGACTGGAGCCCGGAGGTTCATCAACTCAGCGACGGGCGCTATCTTCTGCGCATCGATGATAAAAACGTGCCCTTTCCCGCCGCAGATATTGCGGCTATCAAGGCTGGCAAACGGAAACGCTTTACAGAGATGCAAGTAGTGCCCGATGCCACTTTACAGGATCTGGATGCGGACCTGCTCACCATCTTTGGTCAAAAAACAGGATTAGATCTTCCCGCTGATGAACTGCTCCTCCAATTTCGGCTAGCACAAAGACGCAACGGTCGTCTTGTCCTTACCCTGGCTGCGGTCCTGCTTTTTGCGAACGATCCTCTGCAGTGGCACCCCTCCTGTCACATTGATTTCGTTAAGTGGGAAGGTACGGAACGCAGATTCGGCACGGCATTGAATGTGATCAAGCGGGTGCGAATCGAAGGACCTTTGCCCGTTTTGATCGAAAAAGCCTTTGAGGTTATCTGGCCCCACATCCGGGAGCGGCAGCGGCTTGTGGATTTATTCTTTGAGGAACGGTTTGAATACCCCACCTTTGCCTGGCAAGAGGCGATCATCAATGCGGTAGCACATCGAGATTACGCCTTTGAGGGAACACCTGTAGAAGTGTGGATGTTTGACAACCGGATGGAGATTCGTAGTCCCGGAAATCTGGTGGAACCGGTGACCCTGAAGAAAATCCGGAATCGGGAGCGAGTGCATGCTTCCCGAAATCCTCGAATCGTGCGAGTGCTGACCGAATGGGGCTTTATGCGCGAGTTGGGTGAAGGTATTCCCAGAATGCACGAGGTTATGGAACAGGAGGGATTGAAACCGCCGGAATTTCGCCTGGAAGCTGGTAGTATCTTTACCGTGGTACTCTACAATACCCCCGTCTATTCTCCTGAAACCCTTCGGTGGCTGCAACAGTATGAAAAATATAACCTTACGCCGAACCAGAAGCGGCTGCTGGCTTATGCCCATGCTCACGGTGGAACATTCACCAGCCGGGCGTACCAGAAACTGGTGGGTATCGATATCTATACGGCTTCGCGGGATATTAAGGATTTGATGCGCAAGGGAATTGTGAGATTGCTCAAAAAAGGAGGACGCGTATACACCGTTATGGAACCTGCCGCCAGAGGTGCAATATCCATTCCAGAGGACTTAGCCAAGTTACTCCCTCTCTTCCAGATGAGAGGGTACATACAGAATCAAGATGTTCGCAGAGAGCTGGGACTATCCCGTATTCAAGCCTACAGGTTGCTGGAACAATGGGTTTCTATGGGGCTTCTTCGTAAGAAAGGTACCGGGCGCGGGGCAAGGTATGTACTCACAGAAAATGCTTCCGTCTCATTCTGAAATGCATCAATCTGAAAATGATTGGATGCATTTAAGCGTGTAACATTTTTTCAGTAGAGATCTAACGGAAAAAGCTTTGCGGAAAAGAACATCGCTACTCCATATCTTGCCACATCGGCTTGTGGGACAGGATACAGAAATCCCTTAGAAACTGGTTACCTACTTCCAGCTACTCGCTAAAAAACGGCATTTGTAGAAGGTCAGGGTGCCGTCTCAGTGGTATATCGCGTGCTCGGTAAATCGATTTTTTTTTCTATCCGTGAGATACTCGGTGCACACACCGGTGTGCCCCTACCAGGAATTGTGCAATGGTTCGGAACGAAAAATGAAGGGGCGGACCTGCGTGCCCACGCTGACGAAAATACCGCACTGGGAGCACCGACTTTCGTCGGCAAAGGATGCCCGCTATAGGGTGCGCCTCGGGAAACGTGTAGGGGCAAAGCGCTGCTTCGCCCACGGGCGACCCGCCGGGTCGCCCCTACCGGTGCAAAAATTTCTCTGGGAGAGGGTGAGGGTAATGTACGCTGAAACGTGCGCTCCCAGTAAGCAGGAGCGCCAACTGGGAGCGCCGACTTTAGTCGGCAAAAGATAAAAGAATGCACACCGAGGTGTGCGTTCCCGGGAATGGTAGGGGCGCAGCGCCGCTACGCCCCTATGGGTGCGTGTATGCGAAGTAGGAGGACGAGGCAGACCTGCATATCTGACTGATGGATTGCTGGTTTCCTTCGGGATCGGAGCGAGATGTAAAAATCCTCTGCCGGGCAGCAAAAGCTCTGTAACATTCCGATAAACCGCCGATTATTCTGGTGTAAGCAAACTATGCTTTTGGCAGCGTTCGTCAATAGGATAGAGTTTCAGAGACGGTTACAAACAGAATGGAATTCTTCGATGCATATGAAGAATTGTACGCTTCGCTGAATGCGTATGTAGCGAAGCATGGAGAGCCACCGACACGGGTGTTGATGTCGCCCTATCTGTATCAGTGGCTACGGAATTTGCTGGCAGAAGAAGCAAAGTTGCACGGGCGCGATCTTTCGCACACCGATCCCCGCATTTTGCACACCGATTATGGCGATATCCAGATCATCATCGATGAAAGTTTGTCGGATTGGGACATTATCGTTGAGTGACGTTCGTTATAGCCGTTTTGTTAAGAAACAACACCGAAGGTGTTTTTGCAACGTGGACGGGTAGCTCAGTTGGTAGAGCACGGGACTGAAAATCCCGGTGTCGGCGGTTCGATTCCGCCCCCGTCCACTTTCTTTTTCCTCCTGAGCCTCTGTTTCCTTGTCCTCTCCCAATGCACGCCCTCGGCACAGCCGCCATCGGAACGTACTTCTCCGGTACTGGCTAACGTAGCAGCGCAGGCAGCGACGGTATGGCAGGACACGCTGGATCTGGATGGAGATGGTTGTCCCGATGTGCTGGGAATCCAGCAGGATTCTTCCTCCCTTTCTACCATCGTGATAGTGTTGTGTCCCAACCTGCCGGATCGAACGGTGGCAATTCAGCTTCCGTCGTTGTGTCTGGACCAATTAGAGCCGATTCCCGCCGGACAGCAGCCAGTGCTGATGGTAGTCGAACGGTGTGGCGATCACGGATGGGGAAATCCCATTACCGCTGGTCTCCGGATTCGAGCGGGGAATGTGGATACCGTTTTTGCCTTCGATGGACTGCCGATGCGGGCTCACCTGGCGGACTCTCAGCAGGTTGTGGGAATGCTGCGACCGTGGGAGTTTCAGTTGCCGGAAGCGGAGTTTTTACCGGAACTGTACGTCCCTCTTGCGCTGGATACGATTCTCATTCTGCCTCCGACGTCAGATCCCGAAACCCTGCACCGTGCTGCTGATTCCCTGTTCTATCACCTGCTTCAGCGCTACTATCGGTTACGCGCAGCTTTTCAGATTGCTGATACCGCAATGTTGCCGGCGCAGGCGCTCCAGCTTGCCAGAGCGGCAGCAACGGTGCTGCTCAGCTTTGCCCGCTTCGGTCGGATGTATCAGATGGAGCAATTCGTTCGTCAAGAGCAACCGTTGTGGCAGCGACTGCCGGAGGAAAGTCGGACGTTGCTCCAGTTAGTGCGAAGCGAGATTGCTGAACGGTGGGGGAGTAACCGGGAGTTGTAAGCGATGCGTTTTCTGATCGGTGTAATAGGAGTGCTGGTCCTGGTGATAGCAGGATGTGATCAGCGTTCAAAAGTTGAGGAGTTGCTGGGTATTCAGACTGTTTACGAATACTATGAGCCGCCAACGGATCGACAGCCAGCGCGGCACCTGTTTGTTTATCCGACGGGCGAAGCAAAGTTGTACATTGGCATTGATTCCGTTGTCGTCCAGCTTTCACCGGAAATGGTAGATACGCTGGCGCGGGCCATTCGCCAGGTGTCCCGATGGAATCAGGAATTCTTAGTCGCTGGCGATTTTGCCGTTGCCAGCATTACTCGCATCAAACCCGATGGTATTGAAAGTCTTCGCAAAGCGGAGCAAGCGACGAACGTGCCAGCCAGTGTACAGCAATTGTTCCGTCGCTTTCACCAGTTATCCGAGCAGTTACGTCGTCAAATGGTGCAGCAATAAGGGTGCAGGATGGCAATACAGGTAGTCACGATCGATTTCTGGAACACGCTCTTCACCACCGCCAATGGAGAGCGGCGGGAGCAGCATCGGCTGGCGGTTATTCGCTCGCACGCTGAACGATTGGGCGCCCGCGTTTCCGACGACATATTGCGGGCAGCGCAGGCAGCGACCTGGCAGGAGTTCAAGCGGATCTGGAAGCGGGAGCACCGGACGCCGACGACGGAAGAGCTGGTGCGCTTCTTTTTCCGTACCCTGAAACTGGAACCGGACGCGACGGCGGTTGAGGAAGTTGCTCACGAACTTGCTTACGGAATCTTAGAGCACCCGCCGGCATTGCTGCCAGGTGTAGCGCCCGTACTGGAACATCTGGTACGGCAGGGATTTCAACTGGCGGTGATTTCGGATACAGCGTTTTCTCCCGGTACCGTATTGCGGAAAGTGATGGAGCAAGCAGGCATCGCTGAATTTTTTGCCGCGTATAGCTTCAGCGACCAGACCGGCGTTTCAAAGCCTCATCCTGAGGCATACCTCTATGCCCTGCGGCAGTTGAACGCTTCTCCCCAGG
Source organism: Candidatus Kapaibacterium sp. (assembly GCA_015490805.1). Classification (GTDB taxonomy): domain Bacteria; phylum Bacteroidota; class Ignavibacteria; order Kapaibacteriales; family WFXC01; genus WFXC01. Next base: position 6,075 of record WFXC01000002.1, on the reverse strand, counting down.
CCGCTGTCCACATTGGGGACATTGAACGAACAGATGTGGCAGGCGCAAAAGCGCTGGGTATGTATGCGGTGCTGTTTCGCGGCGACCACAATGCAGTGCTGGAAGAGGAGTATGTGGAGCGGAGCCAGGCAGATCACGTGGTATTTCACTGGGATGAAGTGCCACCAGTTGTAGAGCGGATTCACAAACAGGGATCGCAGCGATGATCGAGGCAGTAGTGTTTGATCTGGACAATACCCTGGTCGACTTTATGGCGATGAAGCGGCAGGCAATTGATGCTGCTATCGACGCAATGATCGATGCAGGGTTCGATCTGACATACGATCAGATTCGCTCCCACATCGACCGCATTTATCAGGAAAAAGGCATTGAGTACCAGCGCGTGTTCGATCAATTGCTGCAGGATGTTCTGGGCAGGGTCGACTACAAGATCTTAGCAGCAGGGATCATTGGCTATCGCCGGGCACGCGAAGCCGCATTGAAGCCGTATCCGCACGTTACCGCCACACTGAATGCACTGGTCAAGATGAACATCAAATTAGGGCTGGTTTCGGACGCCCCGGCGCGGGAAGCGTGGCTGCGGCTCTGCTTCATCAATTTCCACCACATCTTCGACGTGGTGGTTACCTACGATGACACCGGCGAACGGAAACCCAGCCCCAAGCCGTTTCTGAAGGCGCTGGAGCAGTTGCAGGTCGAACCACACCACGCCCTGATGGTAGGTGATTGGGCAGAACGCGATATTCTGGGGGCAAGAAATGTCGGGATGCGCACGGCATTTGCGCAATACGGCGATCCTTTCGGAACTACCAATCACCAGGCGGATTACGTCTTAACAGATATTTCACAGTTGTTAGACATTATCAAGCAAGAAAATGGACTCGCAGACCGTTAAGGACGGAACCATTCTCCCAATTCGATTATACGATGATCCGATCCTTCGATCGAAAGCAACACCGGTCACCGAGATCGATGATCAATTGATCCAGCTCATTCGGTCGATGTTTGCCACGCTGTACAATGCACCGGGGATCGGACTGGCAGCAAATCAGGTGGGTGAAACCGTCGCTGTGACAGTTATCGACATCAGCGATCTGGAAGAAGGCAAAGGCACAGAGCCAATGGTGCTGATCAATCCCGTCATCGAAGCATTCTCCGAAGAAACAGCCGAATTTGAGGAAGGATGCCTGAGCTTACCCGATCTGCGAGCGACGGTGGTTCGCCCAGCGGAAATTCAGGTGCGATTCTACGACGAGCAGATGCGGGAACATCGGATGACCACCGGGGGACTACTGGCACGGGTGATGCAGCACGAAATCGACCATCTGAACGGCATTTATTTCTTCGACCACCTGTCCCCTGTCCAGCGTGCCCGAATTTTTTATCAATTGCGGCAGATTCGCAAGGGACTGGTGAAAACGAATTACCCGGTCGTGAAGCCTTCAAAAGCGTATGCGTCGTAAGAATAAACGATCGCCGCTTTTGTCCCGGGCTGCTGGAAGTACGAAGCGCTGAGGAAACGGAACGGTGAGTGAGCAAACGGGAGAAATCGATATGCAACCATTGGTGCTTTTCAATTCCTTAGGACGCAAAAAAGAAGCATTTCAGCCCTTAGATCCGGCGAACGTCCGGATGTATACCTGTGGGCCAACGGTCTACTCCTACGCCCACATTGGCAATATGCGGGCATTTCTGTTTGCCGATCTGCTGCAACGCACTCTGCGGTTCGTTTGCCGCTATCCGGTAACGTGGGTAATGAACATTACCGACATTGATGATAAAACCATCCGGGGCAGTGCGCCCGGTTCGCCAGAATGGCGACTGGAAATGGGAGAGCAAACGCCGGATCCGCTGGAGAATTTACGACGATTCACCCGCTTTTACGAACAGGCGTTCAAAGAGGACATCGCAACGCTGGGCATTGAGCTGGAACATATCGCTGCTTTTCCCCGCGCGACCGAATACATCGAGCCAATGCAGGAGCTGGTACGTCGGATTTATGAACGGGAAATTGCTTACATCAGCCAGGGAAGTGTATACTTCAACGTGACCAGGTGGAATAGCATCGATAAGTACGGTAAACTGGTCACCATCGATTTTGAGCACTTCCGGAAAGGCGTTCGCATCGACGCCGATGAGTATGACCGGGAAAGTGTTGCGGATTTCGTGTTGTGGAAAGCGCGCAAGCCCGGCGAACCATTCTGGCAGTTTTCCCTGGGCGGGGAGCAGTGCGATGGTCGACCCGGCTGGCATCTGGAGTGTTCAACGATGGAATACGTGCTGCTGGGACTCCCGTTCGACATCCATACCGGGGGGATCGATCTGAAATTTCCCCACCACGAAGATGAAATTGCGCAAAGCAAAGCTGGCTATGGCGTGGAGCCGACCCGGTACTGGTGTCATAACGAACACTTGCTGGTCGAGGGAGAAAAGATGAGCAAATCGCTGGGCAATTTCTACACGCTGCGGGATCTTTTAGCCCGTGGCATCGATCCAATGGACATCCGGTACATTATGCTGGCAGCGCATTACCGTTCGAAGCTCAATTTTACATTTGAAGCCCTGAAGGCAGCCCGCCGGGCACGACGGCGAGTGCAGCGAGTATTCGACGAACTGGCAGCCGTCAACCCGGCGGAACAGGTTACGATTCCAGCGATGGAGCAGCTTCGGGACACCGTATTCAGTGCGTTACTGGACGATCTAAACACCCCGAAAGCCTTGGGTGCACTCTTCACCTTTCTCCGGCAGCATCCTGTTGCGGCGATGACGCCAGCGGAGCGAGCAGAGTATAAAGCGGTGCTGCTCCACTTCAACCAGGTCTTCCACCTGTGGGATCCGGAAGGAGAATCACCGGCAGCAGTAGAAATTCCGGAAGAGATCCGCCAGTTGGCGGAGCAGCGGTGGGCAGCGCGGCAGCAAAAAGACTACGCAACAGCAGATGCGCTGCGGGAGCGCATTCAGCAGGCAGGATTTCGCGTCATCGATACTCCCTCCGGCTACCATCTGGAACCGATCGAGGAGTGACAGTGCCACTCCGCGCAGTAGGCGCAGGGAGAATCATCCAGGGCATCGACCGCAGATCGAGGCGTGACAGTACCACCCTGCGCAGAGCATCATTCAAGCCCATACCGGCGCCACCGATAGCACATTGACATCGGTGCTGACACCGGGAATGTGGAAGCGCCGACCTTAGCCGGCAAAGAAAGTGCACCCTAAGGGAGTGCGTTCCCAGTAAATGCCCACTGAAGTGTGCGTTCCGACTGGGAGCGCCGGCTTTAGCCGGCAAAAGAATGCCTGCTGAAGTGTGCGTTCCCGGCGAATGTGTAGGGACGCAGCGCTGCTTCGCCTGATGGGCGACCCAGTGGGTCGCCCCTACCAGTGCAAAAATTCCCTCTCCTTCTGGGAGAGGGTGAGGGCAGTACGGGCTGCAGCATACCCTCCCGGATCCTCTTCGATGGTCTTGCCTGTGTCCAGAATTTTTTGTAACTTGCTTTTCCGGTTTGGATGGTTCGTTCCATAATGCTGAGGCATTTCAATGAAGGGACGGTTCCTACAGTGTCTGCGGCTTCTTGAAGTTACCACCGATAGTTCTGCATAGTTCAGGAGGAAAGGAGGAAATGAAGAGGCGCTTCTTTGTCGCAGTAGTAGGTATTGGGATGTTGCTGTCATTGTCTGCTGCGATTGCCCAATGTGATTTTTTGGGCAATACCTACTTTGGTCGGGAATTCTGGATTCCCCGATTGGCAAATTTATCTACCAATGCCTCTGATCAACGATGGTGGATCACCATTGTGGCGCCGTATGGGGCGACAGTGCGGATAGAGACAGCGGATCAGACGTGGCAGTTGCCTCCTTTACGGATACCCCCTGGGGAAGGCAGGGTATTGAGTCAGGGAGAGGAACTCATAGGATTAGAGATTGAAGCGGAAGATCTGGGGAGACCTATCACAAAAGCGCTGCATCTGGTAGCTGATCGCCCCGTAGCTGTGTGGATGGTTGTAACTCAAAATGAGGATCTTTTTGAACCTGCTGTTTGCGTAGTATATCCAGTAGAGAGCTGGGGGAAGCAGTATATTCACGCAGGATATTATGATGCGTGGCAGGATTTTACAATCAGTCAGCCTGCACCTAATGGATTTGTGCTGGCATCGGGATCGGATGGGACCACGGTACAGATCCGACTGCGGGGACGGGGGAGAGGGTGGATCCAGTTTCAGGGGCAACTTCAGCAGGTGGATCTGCAACAGGATTGGGGACGGACCTACACTGTAAATTTGCGGCGGGGTGAAGTGTTTCATTTCATCTCGGTTGGCGATGGACAGAATCATCAAGGTGCTCCGCTGGATCTGACCGGAACGGAGATTGTAGCAAATCATCCCATTGGCGTTGTATCGTATAATGCCAATACACCTGTTCCCTATTGGCCCCATCCTGGAGCAAATGCCATAGCCGAGATGTTTCCACCTGTTTCGGCGTGGGGCAAGCGGGTTTTGTCGCGTGCGGTGCGGGAGCAGCGGCAATCGGCATACGGGACGTTTCGAGGGGATAACTATCGAGTGATCGCCGCAGAGCCGAACACGACGTTCAGTGTGCGGTGGTACGATTTGCAGAGCGGGCAACTCCGAGGGCAGTGGTCGGGACTGCTTCGGCGGGCAGGGGATTTTCTGGAGTATGCTTCCAGTGCGCAGCAGGCAGAGATGGTCGAAGGGTATGCGATCTGGGAAGCGGATAAGCCGGTGTTGGTGGTGCAATATGGGGGGAGCCTATTGGACGGCAGTGTAATGTTCACGTGGGCAGTGCCAGTGGGGCAATATGGGTGCAGGCATGCGGTGTATTTGTGGAACGAAAGTGGCGATATCAATGAGCGGAATGTACAGTTGATCGTGGCGACAGACTCGGCGGATCAGTTAAAGAGCATAGCGGTCGAAGGGGAGCCGCTATGGCATCAGCAGCCGGGGATGTTGCTGGAGCGGGTGCCGGGGGAGAAGGTGTGGATAGCGAAGTGGCGGAATGTGGGAGCGGGATATTATCTGGTAAGCAGCACGGTGCCTATGGCGGTTATTGGGTATGGGTTAACCAGCATTGCCGGGGACGGCTACGGCTACACCTTAGCAGCGTGGAACCGATTGGGGAAGCTGGACACGGAAGCGCCACGATTGCAGCGGCAGGATAGCTGCGGCATCGCTACCGTGACCGCCCGTGATGACTCCCTCGATCTTCCCTACGAAGATACCGGCATCAGCAGAGTGGAACTGCTCAGCGATCGGTCCTATAACTATCACCTCCGAATGATCTCGCCACCGGTGCTGGAAAACCGCGGCGAGGGGTACTGGCGACAGATCCGCTTTCGACTGGAAGTGATCGATCCTGCCCGTGATGGCAAAGCGGTCTATGGGGTGGTGGACTGGCGGGGCAATGTGCGACTGGATAGTGTGGTGTACGATGCACCGGAGGTGGCACTCAGTGACACGCTTTTGCCGTTTGGCTCGGTGCGGGTGGGGAGGAAAAAGCAGCAGGTGCTTCGGGTGGTGAACCGATCGGATTCTGTGGTGGTGATCGATACGGTGTGGTTGCAGTGGGCAGAAGCATACCGGATCATTGCAGTAACACCGCCACTGCCAGCTGTGCTTGCGTCGGGTGATACCCTCCGGGTGGTGATCGAATATGAGCCGAAGCGGGAGCGAACGGATGAAACGGATTGGGAGCGGGATACGGTTCAGATCGTAGCAGCGTGTGCCCGCTGGCAGGTCACTCTGGAGGGGCAGGGCGTACAGCCGCACATTGTAGTTGGCGACTGGGATGCCCGGCAGGTGGCAGCAGGGGAGCAGCGGTGTAACAGCGAAAATCTCTACGACTTTGCGCAGACAATCCGGATCGAGAATCGGGGCAGTGCGCCGCTTCGGATTGATACGATCCGGGGCGTGGAGCCACCGTTTTTCATCGCTGCCGATGCGGATACGTTTCCGCTGGTGGTTGCACCGGGAGAGGTGGTGTACTGGAAGGGAGCGTGTTTTGCACCGCAGGAGGCGGGGCAGTATGAGATTTCGGTGGAATTTGTCAGTGATGCCCCGGCGG
>WFXC01000015.1 GCA_015490805.1 Candidatus Kapaibacterium sp. | reverse complement strand
GCAGCGGTCCCACGATCTTGTAGGTCAACTGGAGTTGTTGTCCCGGTGAGGTGCGGAACTTCAGGTATGGATGCGGATGCTGTGCATCGCTACCGTCGTATACTTCACCAGAGCGCAGAATCCGCCGCGGGTCCACATCATCGGGGAAGGACTCAGTGATGCCGGTCTGAACAAAGAAGCGGAATACAGGGCGGCGGTTATGGTAAGTCGAAGTATATCCGGTAGTCATACTACACCAGTTACCGAGGTCTCGCCAGCGATATTTGAGCGATGGCACTGGAGGATTGGTTGTGGTCATCCAGAACTCTGGCCAGCGCGAGGAATAACCAGTCCGATAGCTACAAAACTCAATCAGCACATTCGATTGCCCATCCCACTGGATCGGCGTTGAGAACATGTGCACATTCCACTGATTCGGCTGCGGCACGAAACTGGGGTTGGAATACACTTCCGTCAGCCCGGTTGGGAAAGGCGAATTCCATCCCACCGGCATCTGGGTTAAACTCGTCAGCCCAAATTTTACCGTCATCTGCCGCGCGGGCATTCCTGACGGCACATTGCGCACCAGCACTGCTACTCCCACAATCAGTCCTGGCGGCATACCCGCCGCCTGCATATCCGAAGCCCGAACAAAGTACTGGTTTTTAATGGTCCAGTACCAATCAGTATAGGGATTATAGACCCCACCTATTGTCCATTGCTGAATACTCCCCGGTCCTCCTGTGACATCAAAGACTAACTGAGCTTCTGCCACGCTCGTAGCGCTAAGAAGAATCAGCCACGCTTGAAAGAAAAGTGCTAATCGTCTCATCACAGTTCCTCGCGATGGTATTGTGAAACTTACCTACTAATGCTACCACGATTGTACAAATTTATCGAAAAATTCCAAAACATCCGCTAACTATAGTCTGCCTATCCCCACGTGTTCTCCTCTATGCTTCACTCCGCCGTTAAGAGATGCATCTCCTGTATCTTAACTCACCAGTGCCGGAGAAAATTGCACGAAACAAAAACCAATGTCCAAGACTACACCACTCTCTGCTGAAGTTTATAATACACACAAACGTGAAAGACAAGTGAAGCACCCGACAGACTTTCTTCTGCAAAGAAAAAAAATCATATCAGCGAAAAAATCCACTCTTCCTTCTGGATTTGCGTTGTTGTTCCATCCTTGACTGACTCTGAATATTGGAACATTTATCAAGCAAGTAACGAAATTTTCGTATCTTTGAATTGATATACAGAATAACAACTGGAGTATCACAGCAATGCACGTTCGGCGTCTTCATCTCCTCGCATGGCTCAGTTTGGGCATTATTTTCATTGCTGCGCAGAGTTTCCAGTGTGTTTCTTCAGAAATGACCACTGCGAAATTAGCAATGAAACAAAAGGAGTGGAAGAAAGCGGAACAAAATTTATTGAAGGAACTGCGGAAACGCCCTGACAATGGAGAAGCGTGGTATCTTTTAGCCCGCGTTCGATACGAGACGGGGAATATTGAAGGAATGCTGGAAGCTATTCAGGAAGCACGAAAGCGTGTCAAAAATCCCCGTCAGCGCCGTGACTTAGAAATTCTGCTCTATCGCTCGTGGGTTGAACAGTTCAACAAAGCGGCACAGCTTTTCAATCAGGGGAGCGATAAGCAAGATACAACTATTCTGCGGCAATCACTGGAAGCGTTACAGCGTGCTATTGCTCTCAAACCCGAAAACCCGGAAAATTATGAACTGATGGGCTTTATCAAGCAAACGATGGGCGATACCTTAGGCACCATTCGTGCCTTTGAAGCATACCTGAATCGCTGGGCGAAAGAACGGGAATTTCTGCGTCAGCATCAACTTGTGCTCAACGCGCCATTACCCAAAGTGCACCAAATCTTGGGTACACCTGTTGCTGTTGACACCTCTATGGTCAATCAACGGCGCCGGGTGGAAACTTATCTCAAAAACGGGGATACAATCTATATTTTCTTGATGAAGGAGCCAATGGACAACGATACGATATGGTTTCTCAAAGGGCTCCGCGTTGCACCGCCCTCCCACTGGCTACAGCAAGAGAAAAAACGCTTTACTGTTTTCTCCTCAACTCCGTTCTTTATGCTTATCGACTACTACAACCGGCACAAGCAGCTCCAAAAAGCATTGCAGTATGTTGACGAAGCCTTGAGTGTGTGGGGCCCTCAGGAAAATCTGATGCGCCTTCGAGTGGGAATCCTTCAACAACTGGGCAAACAAGAAGAAGCCTTAGATGCGCTCAAACGACTTATTGCCAAACACCCTGAGAACAAGACTTACCGTATAGTCTATGGTACAACGCTATTGCAGTTGGGTAAACGCCAGGAGGCAATCCAGCAATTTGAAAAGGCCTTAGAGCTGGATCCTCAATTTGATGTTGCCCTTTTCAATCTGGGTGCCCTCTATAAAAATATGGCGAGTGAGATTCAGCAACAGGAAAAATCGCTGGTGGAGGCAGGCAAAAAGCGTTCGGAAGATACTTCCCGGTATTTTCCGCTGCTGCGTCAATCAGCCGTTTACTTTGAACGCTATCGACAATTGCCGGGGAAACACACCAATTTTGTCGTACTGCGAGAATTAATCAACATCTACCAGGTGCTCCAACAAAAGCAACGCTATAAAGAGCTGGTTGCTGAACTCAAAGCATTAGAACCATTAAACAAAGATAATCCTGACTACTACGAGCTATTGGGACAAATTCTCTTACGAGAAAACAAAATAGCGGAAGCTCAAGCTGCTTTTCAAAAGGCAGATCAACTAAGAGAGAAACAGTAACAAAACCAGGAGAAAAACACTTATGGCGGAAGATCATACTAAACCTCAGCAAATCACTATTGAGTTAGGTGAAAAAGAAGCAGAAGGGATTTACTCCAATTTGGCTATTATTTCCCATTCCCCAGCGGAATTTGTGCTTGACTTTACTCGGCTGTTACCTGGAGTACCCAAAGCGCGAGTATTAGCGCGAATCGTGATGACGCCCCAACACGCTAAGATGTTTTTGCAAGCGTTACAGGAAAATATTGCACGATATGAGAAGCAATATGGTGAAATTAAAGTTGATCCTCGGGGAATGCCACCTGCAAATTTCCCCGTAGCTGGTGAAGGAAACGTACAGTTTCACTAAGAAAATACATACCTATGGGCATTGTGGGCAAAATTCTGAATGCTCTCACAAAACAGTACCGATGGGATCCTCGTGGCATCTATTGGAATTCTCCCGAACATCATCCTACCACTGACCCTGCGGTCATTCATAAAGGGGATATTGTCGAATATGCCATTGAATGGCCCGATGGTATCCAGTACTTGGTACAAGACATCTTACCTGATCAGAATCTGGCAGAAATTAAGGCTATCCGTGGAACGCTCTTTCACGATGAGACTTACCCTGTACCGCTATCGATGCTTCGTAAACTAACATCTCAAGCCGGAGGATCCACAATCATCTCAGGACGGAGTAAATAATGACTACAAAGGCGTTTTCTGACTATGTGCGCTATGAGCTTAACCTTTGAGGTAACGCAAAAGCCTATTCTCATTTACATTAGTCAACACCACCCTCAGCATTTTTTAGAAAAAATCATTCATTCGCTCCAATCCACGATTAACTGCCCCTTATTCGTGGTCCAGTCGGAAGAAGACCTACGGACACGCTTAAGTCTGGCTACCCACTCTGGACTCATCGTAGAATCTTCACTGTGTTCCCAATCTCTTTTAGAAACTATCGATTCTTCTGCTCTCCCCACGTTGGTACTACTGGAAAAACAAGAGCACCTTGGACTTATTGAATCCTTTGAGCCAACAAGCCCTCTCCTTATCGATGTTATCGGCATCGACGCCATCGAGTCCCCCCTCTTCCACTTTCGCCTTCAGCAACTGCTTCGAGTTCACCAGCAATGGTCTCAATTATCACAACAAAATCGGGAATACCAGCTTTATTTCTCCTTAGCCCAAGAAGGAATCTGGTTTGCTCGCGCTGCTGAACCAATTCCAACTTCAGCAGATCCGGAGACTCAGATTGCTATGATGTTTCAATACGGCTACTTTGCCTATTGCAATGAAACTTTTGCAAAAATGTACGGCTACCAATCCCCTGCTGAAATCATTGGCAAACCATTGCGAGATTTTTTAATTCCAGATGATCCAGAAAATCACGCATTCTTAGAAGCTTTCATCCTCTCAGGATATCAGCTCCGGGATGTTCTATCTCACGAGCTTGATCGTCAGGGGAGAGACAAATATTTTCGCAACTCCCTAATCGGTATGATTGAAAACGATCATTTAGTTGGCGCATGGGGCACGCAATTAGATGTAACAGAACAACAATTGTTGGAAAACCAACTTCGGTCTTCGCTAAAAATCTCACAATTGCTCAATGAACTCCACAGCATTATTCTCAATGCTGAAACACTCTCGTATCTTTATGAATCAACTGCTAAACTCCTGAACGAATATCTCAGTGGTGACTACGTTGGCCTCCTTTTGAAACAACCCGATACAGAATCCCAGACTGCGCTACAATGCGTAGCTGCCGTTGGCATCCCAGAGAAATTTCCTCCAACCTTAGAACAACAACTGAAAACCTTCTGGAATTTCTTGTTTCAACAAGCCAACGTAACAGTTACAAGTTACCATCCACACGACGAAGACTTGCCGGAAACCGTTCGATCCGTATTGCAACAACTCCAAATTCAGGCACTCTACGTACTGCCTCTGTGGGCTGACCAATCATCTTTGGGGCTTTGCGTTGTTGGCTACCGAGACATACGACGTATACCGTTTAATATTGAATCCAATCTCCAACATATTGGACATACTCTTTCAGCCGGTATCGCCCACCGCCAACTTCAGGAGCAATTCCGAAGGCAGCAAGAACAATGGTTTCGCTTAGTCCAAAATGCCCCTATTGCTATCACGCGTTTTCTCCTAAAAGAAAACCGTTACGAATTTGCCAATGCAGAATTCGAACGGCAAGCAGGCTGTACGCTGGAGGAGTTTGAGCAACTCAGCGACAAAGAACTGATTGAAATGATTCATCCGGAAGACCGCCAACGTGTCTTCCAATTCTATCGTCAATGGTCCGCCCAGAACTTCCCCGGCATTCAGCGCCTTGATTATCGAATCATCAATCGCAATGGACAAGAACTGTGGTTAGATACTTTCCTGTACGCAGAATTCGATGCTGAAGGTCATCCGTATGCCATTGTGCAATTATGCTCAGACATTACTGAACTCCGTCGTGCCCAACAGGCACTGCAACAATCAATGGAAGAAGACTTCCGCAAGACCCTGCAAAACCTTCAGGGAATTGTCGCCCGGCTCCGCAAAACTCCTGAGGGTAAAATCGTCTACCTTCTGCGGGAAGGCCAATTGGCCGGCGAACTCACTACTGAAAAAGTCCGAGGAAAATCCCCGGAAGAAGTTTTTGATCCGGAGTATGCCAAAATTGTCTATCAAGCCATCTCCTCCGTCTTTGAAACCGGTAAACCACATACCTTAGAAATCCACTCTCAAGGACGCTGGCTGCTGGCTGTTAATCACCCGATCCAATCCCCCGATGGGCAAACGCTGGAAGTAGTTGCTTCGGTTCTGGACATTACACAGTTGAAACAATATGAACTCGAGCTCAAAGCTAGCCAGCAACGATACCAGCAATTGCTGGAAATGCTACCGGCTGGTCTAATGATTCTGGAGGTCCAGTATGCTCCTCAATCTGGGGATTCGGAGGGAGAGGAAAAAGCGAACCAATATCGAGTCGTCCGTACAGAACTCACATATGCTAACCCAGCTTTCGTCCAATCCACTGGCTACACTATGGAAGAATTCAAGCAGATCCCTTCGAATGAGATCATCCACTCCGATGATTTCGAAACGCTCTGGCAACGCTGGGGAGCATGGCTGGACAATCCTTCTGACAACTCTATCCTGACAATGTCATACCGGATTCGGCACAAATCCGGGGAATACCGCTGGATTGAGCTCTATGCAGCGAAGTTACCCACTGCCGATCCGCTGGTTTTTGAAGTTGTTGAAATTGGAATTGACATTACCGATCGAAAAAATGCCGAACAACGGCTTGCCTACTTAGCTTCCTTTCCAGAACAAAATATTGACCCCATTATTGAAATTCAACCTGATGGGACGGTCACGTATTGTAACCCTGCCGCACAAAAGCAATTTCCCGATCTTCCAAAGCGCCGATTGGAACATCCCATTCTGAAGGGATTAGACAATATTAAAGGTGAGCTCACTCGCTACATTCACCGACCGTTCATTCGTGAAATCAAAGTAAATGACAAAATTTATGAAGAGCGAATCTTCTTTATCCCAGAGACGCAAGGATTACGCATTTACTGCTATGATGTGACGCTAAACCGCCTTTCAGAGCTGCGTCTACGTGAAGCTCTGCAGCGTGAGCAAGAATTCAATCAACTGCGCTCTCGATTTATCCGCCTGCTCTCTCACGAAATCCGAACCCCTCTGACCGGCATTCTTTCCTCTGCCGACATTATTCACCGCTATGCTCACCGCCTTCCGGAAGAGCAGATGAACAAGCTGATCGAAAGCATTATACAACGATCCCGGGACCTGGGGAAGTTGATGGATGACTTTTCCTTCTATAATTCCCTTTACGAAAACCAGATCCGCGGACAATTTACCGATACAATTGAAACCCGCGACCTTACAATGCATATCCGAGCAACCTTTGAATCCATCGCTAAGGAAAAGCAGCAGACGCTGGAAATTCAAACGCACAATTTACCTCCGACTTTTCAGTACAATCGTCCCCTGCTGGACTACATCTTCCGAACATTGCTGCAGAATGCCAGCCAGTTTTCGCCCCCATACTCCACAATCTGGTGTCGTGTTATGGCTACAGATGATTCGCTGGTCATCGAAGTGGAGGACCAGGGCATCGGCATTCCGAAGGACGAAATCCACGAAGTGTTCCGCCCCTTCTTCCGGGGAAGCAACGTAGGGCATATTCCAGGCACTGGCTTAGGTTTAGCTTTGCTCAAAGACTTCATAGAGCTGCTGCACGGCAAAATTTCCATCCGTAGCGAAGAAAATAAGGGAACAATCGTCCGGGTCGAGCTTCCCCTGCAACCGAACAACCAGCGGTTGCACGCCAACGGACATCAAGAAAACGATAGATCAGTGTGACTTTCCCCACAAGTACGGATAACTTGGTCATTGCACAACATCGCACGGCGTTATCCGTGTACCCCGTATAATCCTTGGGCGAGACAAGGAATTCTCTTCGATCCCTATGTCCAGCACTCTATGGAACAAGGAAACCGAACGGGAGTTTTTCCGCGAGACTCTTCAGAGAGGAGTAAAACCCGAACAATTGTTCTACCGTACAGCCGATCACCGACACTTAGCATATTGGCCCAAAAGCTATCAGGGAACGAAAGCAACGCTGCAGAGCAGGAATGCTTTCATAGGAGAATTTACCGAACGGTGGGTAGAACACCTCTTGCAACCCTTAGCTGATCAAATAGGGGCTTTCGCAAAACGCGGCGTTATTTGTCCTCAATTCGGGCTTACGAAACGTTCTCCTGCTGATGTTGTATCGTTCGAAAAGACCAGCCAACGGTAGATCCGGAGGACATTGTGCTGATTGGAGAGGTCAAAATGTCTATCGTCTGGAACTGGGAATATGATCCGGTTCAGGACAGCATTTTCTGCATTGGGGACTTTTCAACCCACGAGGGAACGCCCGGTTTGCTCCGATCGGATACGGTGCTCAAAGCCATTGGCAAAAGCCTCAATATTCGAATCTCTGACGCAAAGTCTGTTGCAATCCCCATTTTTGTATTCGGGAATACTCCTCTTTCTCAGAGCTACCATACGAAAGTTGATCTTCTGAAAAAGTTCGGCATCGTCCAGGGTTTCTTCTCTTTAAATCCCCATCCCCTGGATAACCCTGCACAATCCTTACTCTACAACCTCAAGAGAACCCCATCGGAAGGATTCCTCAGAATTGATAGTGTTGAGGAGCTTTATCATAAACTCCGGAATGTACTCTCCGATGAAAGAGAATTCTTTGCATCAATGATGTCAAAAGCGCAACTTGGCAAAATTATCAAGCTGGCTCATAGTGAACCGACAGATAGACAGCGAGCGGAAAAATTTTTGCAACTATTAAGGGAAACTCACTAATGAGCAAGAAACGGAAAGGTACCAAAACCAGCGCTTTTGGAGTTCCCGGTCGAATCAATCACGATTCCAGCACGTTTTACGCGAGTCGGTTGTACGAAGAGTTTCCTTCGGAAGCATCCGTAGAATACCAGGAAAATCCAATTCCAGAGGCTGTGCTCAACAGCATTTTTTGCAAAAGCAGTGAACAAATGGACGAGCTTCCGGAAAACAGTGTACACTTAATGGTAACTTCTCCTCCTTACAACGTTGGAAAGGAATACGATCAAAACTTCAGCTTTAGCGAATATCGAGCTTTCCTCCGGCGCGTCTGGCAGGAAGTTTATCGGGTTCTGGTTCCTGGTGGACGAATTTGCATCAACGTCGCCAACTTAGGAAGAAAACCTTATATTCCTCTCCACGCTTACCTCATTGAAGATCTTCTCGAGCTGGGCTTCCTTATGCGTGGCGAAGTGATCTGGAACAAAGGAAGTAGCGCCAGTCCCTCCACTGCCTGGGGAAGCTGGTTATCACCGAAAAATCCAACGCTGCGGGACATCCACGAATACATCCTCATCTTTTCCAAAGCGACCTTCCGTCGTGCTAATCCATACCAGCGAGAACGAACAATTTCCCGCGATGAGTTCCTGGAATTCACCAGGAGCGTCTGGACATTCCCTGCTGTATCAGCAAAAAAAGTCGGGCATCCAGCCCCCTTTCCTGAAGAACTTCCTTACCGCTGCATCCAGCTATATACCTTCAAGGGCGAGGTAGTACTGGATCCCTTTATGGGCAGTGGACAAACAGCACTTGCATGCCTGCGAACAGGGCGGTATTACATTGGATATGACATCAGTCCTGAGTACGTCGCCTTAGCACAAAGGCGAATCCAGCAATGGCACGCAACAGCCGGCTCGCCCCGACTGTTCTAAGATCGTTCCAGCGTTAGGCATTCGTTGAGAAATGGGCAAGGATGGACACAAGCTTCTGATAGCTACAAGGGTCCAGCGTGTGCGCATTCGTTGAGAAACCTCTGGGACGTGTGATCGTTTCCCCTGGAAATGCCTTCCCGGCAACCTGGAGTAAAAGAGCTGCGATAGCGAGTTTTTATCTTCTTTCGCCTATCATCCCAGTTCTGCCCGGAATACATCGTGGAGCCGGAGTACGCCAATACACCGTCGGTGATCATCAACTACCGGGAGCACGTTGATCTGATATGGTCGATCTTCCATAATTCTTACTGCCTCTGCCAGCAATGCATCAGGATGGATCGTTACCGGATCGGGTGTCATTACTTCAGCCGCTGTTACCGCTTCCAGCGATGACACTTTCTGCAAAATTCGTTTCACATCGCCATCGGTAATGATCCCCAACAAATGCTGGTGATCATCAACGATGCAAACACAGCCCAGACGCTTTTCCGATAATTCCACCAGCACCTGCCGAAATGAAGCTGTTGGTGCCAATAGTGGCAGTTCTGCACCGGTATGCATCACATCTGCTACTTTCAACAACGTGTTCCGCCCCAACTGCCCTGCCGGATGGTTGGCAGCAAAATCCTCGACAGTTACCCCATTGTACCGAATGATCAATCCTGCCAGCATATCCCCCACAACCGTGGCAACCGTTGTACTGGTCGTCGGCGCTAACTGCAAGGGACACGCTTCCCGGCGAACCAGGCATTCCAGTGTCAAGGTCGACAGCCGTTTCAGCGGCGTGTCAGCGGTATGAACCAGGCTAATCACCGGAATGTTCCGATGCCGCAGGATTTGTGCCAGCGTCAATATCTCCGCTGTGGTGCCGCTCTTAGAAATCATCAGTGCAATGTCTTGGGGTCGAACAATGCCCAGATCTCCGTGAAGTGCCTCCAGCGGATGGAGGAAGTGAGCCGCCACGCCAACACTCCGCAACGTTGCTGCCAGTTTTTGCGCAACAATTCCAGACTTCCCAACACCGCTGGTAATGACCTGCCGCGCCTGTGCTAACATTTGCGCCGCCCGCACCAGTGGTTCACCAATCACCTGCTCCAACTGGCGTAACGCCTCAATTTCTTCGCGCAAAATTCGGTGCGCCTCCTCTAACGCTGTTTGATCTGAAAATGGACTGTGCTGTTCCATTCCCACCTGTTTCCTCAAAACACATATCCGAACAGAGCATCAAAGATCAGGATGCCGGAAGCAATGATCGTAAAAGCCCGAACCGTCGACCGCCCCACCCCTTCGGCACCGCCGACCGTCGTAAACCCCATACGACAGGCAACAACAGCGGTGAGCAATCCAAAAACGGCTGCCTTTGCCAGCCCCAATATCACCTCTGCCTCGCTGAAAAATCGCTGAACAGAGCTCCAGAAAACCGGCGCGGGAAATTGGAACTTCAGTATGATCAGTGTCACCGCTCCCAACAATGCAACCACGTTGGAAAAAACAGTCAATAGGGGAATCATTGTGAATGCCGCAAAAACACGGGGCAACACCAGAAATCGATACTTATCGATCGCCATCATTTCCAGTGCATCCAACTGTTCGGACACTGCCATCGTCCCAATTTCTGCTGCCATCGCGCCACCGACGCGCCCGGCAATAACCAGCGCCGTCAACACCGGCGCCAGCTCGGTAAACACAACCGTTGCAATGGAGCCTCCGATGTAAGGACGTGCCAATCCCATCAGGTGAAATTTGGCGAATAAATTCGTTGCCTGCAATGCGGCAATTGCCCCAGTAAATCCGCCGATCAGGAGCACCAGCGGCAATGAATTGTTGCCAATGATGAGCATTTGCTTGAGCACCATCCGACGATCTGCCCAGAGCGAAGGCAGGAAGCGAAAGGTCGCAAAAATCATCTGTACCATTGCCCCCAGCTCCCGAAGAAAACCCAGCACAGCAAATCCAATCGTTGCCAGAAACCGCCGCACTTTGTGCTCCGTTTACCTACCACAATCGGCTTTCATTGACGCTTTCTTACAGGGGTTGTTGCGACGAACCCGCAACTCTTTCAGCGAGATTTAATTACTCTTGCCCCAGAAACAAAGCGAGATTTCCGCACTTCATCTTTTTAGTATCTACTGGAAACGCTTGCTCTCAGGCGCGTATCTCCTAGGAGTGCACGCTTCCGTGTGCATCCTCTTTGCCGACTAAAGTCGGCGCTCCCAGTACGTGCCGGCGAAAGTTGGCGCTCCGGCACAGCTCCTGACCGGATTTTCCACATTTCCACACACTGTGGAAATTGGCACCGAACAGCTACAAACCGGATCTCGGAAACAGGCAAAGCAAACACGAAAGTGAGCTCTCAATCTGTGGATATTGTTTAGCCAGGCAACTTTTCTGCCGCTCGCAACTTTGCGCTGCGGGCACGGGGATTCCGGGCAACCTCTTCCGGCGATGGGACAATTGGGCGCTTCGTAAGAATCCGCAGTTGCGGCTGGATGGGTTCCCACGTTGCATAAGGATTATTCTTCGTGGGACGGCGGGTTCGGGCATACTCACGAAAAACCGTCTTGACAATTCGATCTTCCAGCGAGTGATAGGAAATAACAACGATCCGTCCCCCCGGCTGCAACTGCGGAATAATGCAGCGCAGCGTTTCCTCCAGCACCTGCAACTCTTCGTTGACGGCAATGCGGAGAGCCTGAAAAATGCGCGACAATGTTTTCCGCAACCGCGCTTTGGACACAACCGTGGCAACGGCATCCCGCAGATCAAATGTCGTGCGAATAGGCGCTTGCTGTCGGCGCTGCACAATCGCTCGTGCGATCTTCGCCGCTAACGGCTCTTCGCCGTAGGTCCGAAAAATGCGGATCAATTCCTGCTCGGAGCAGGAGGCGAGGAGGTCTTCTGCCGGCTGGCCGTGTGGACCGAAGCGCATATCCAGGCGGGCGTCCACACGGTAGCTCCATCCCTTCCTTCCAACATCCAGTTGGTAGGAAGAGACCCCGAGATCCAGCAGAAGACCTGCGAGAAACGGGGCTTTCCGTTCCTCTTGTATGCTGCATGCCTTACGGTAGGAGGCGTGAATCAGGATGAGGCGTCCAGCAGCAATTTCCCGGGCAAAGCGGCGCTGACACTGCGCAATGGCATCTTCATCCAGATCAAACCCGTACACTTTGCCGCCGGGTTGCAACCGCTGTAAAATCGCTGCGGTATGACCGCCCCCGCCGATCGTTCCGTCAACATAGATCCCGGTGGGATCGGTCACCAGCAGCGCAACCGCCTCCTGCAGGAGTACTGGCTGATGGAATGCCCCCCCGACATCCTGTGTGCCAGCTCCTGCTTGTTTTTTCAAAGAACGCTCGCCCCGCTGCCTGCTCATACTCCCGTCTGTCTATCCGCCGTCTCGCTACTGCCTCTACAACAAATCTCGATCTATATGCTCGCCCATCACTTTCTCTGCAATTTGTGCAAAAGCCTTTTCCTGCTCCGCAACCTGCTGCTCCAGCTCTTCTGGATTCCACAGTTCCAGATGATCTATCATTCCCACAATAGTCACCCGATCCGTAATGCCTGCAAACTCCATCAGCCGTCTGGGCAACATAATCCGATTCTGCCGATCCAATTGCACATCCTCGCTCCATCGTAACAGAGAGCGCAGGAACAGGCGATCTTCCGCATTAAAAGGATTCAATTCTGCCAGCCGCTGTTCATACCGTTTCCACACATCCAGTGGATAGGCAACAATACAGCGGTCAACGCCGCGGGTCAGGACAAAGGTATCATCTGCCTCAGGCGACAATTGCCGCCGCACCTTCGCCGGAACGCTAACCCGCCCCTTGTCGTCAACGGAATATGTTTCCTGTCCCTTAAACATCACCGATCTTTTGTTGCCCTTCCTGCTTCATCTGCCCCTGACCTCTCCACCTACACCCCGTCACCCTACATTTTCTCCCACTTTCTCCCACCAACACGAGCGCAAAACAACAAAACCCGCAATTTTTCTGCAAATTTTCCTGCTAAATGGCGCTTTTCTCCTTCAGATCGCTCCCATTTTTTGCGATTTTTGCTAAAAATCGCAGATTTTGGGTGACTTTATTGTAATTATTCCTCGTTTACAAAACCACCGCTGCTCCCATTGTCAGAATATCCCGGATGAGCTCTTCTGATACTGAAAATTTATTCAGTATCCATTGTGGAATAGCTCTTAATACTGATAAAATTTTCAGCAACTAAATCAGAATCGCCGCCGAAAACCTCTCTGCTGGGGACATCCGCTCACTTGATAGAAACCGTTGCGAAGGAGTACGTGTCGCAGGCTGCAAAAGACATTTCCTCCACAGTGTCAATAGCCAATAGGTAACACTCCCCGATATTGACGGACCTGGCATCGTGCAATACGATTGGGAAGACGATCTCCTGATTACGCCGACACTATAATTCGATCGTGGCGCAGTTCTAACCGACGACCTTCTGGATTCAGCGTCACCGGTACACCAAATGGCAAAGGGCGAGACGGTAGGTGGTGCCCGTAGTTGATCCCATAGAGCGTGGGGAGATCAAAAAACGTAATCACCTGAGATAGTACTTTTTGCATTGCTACTTGCTCAGCATCTCTCCACTGAAAACGTCCCAGAAGCAATCCTGAAAGCGGCATCCGGGCAAGCCACAGTTGACGGAACAGGCGATCAATCCGATAGGGAGCTTCGTTGACATCTTCAAAGCATCCCACGACCGGAACATTCTGCGGAAGAAAAGCGGTGCCGCACAACGCGGCAAACAGCGTTAAGTTTCCACACAGCAGAAATCCCTGAGCACTGATTGAACCTCGCCTATGGCTTTCAAGAAACTCCATCGCTGCGGGCGGCTTACCGGTCACAAGATCCCAGAAAAACTGCTCTTCTGCCGTTCCTTCGATCGCTGCCAATTGGTACGGAAAGGGTGCCGAAACGGTAACCAACTGCGCCGACTGAAACAAGGCAATTTGCAAAGCTGTCAGGTCTGAAAAACCAACGAATAGTTTCCGCGTTGCAGCAATGCGTCGATAATCAAGCAGGTGGAGCAGGCGCATACCTCCGTAGCCACCTCGCAGCGAGAAAATGGCATCAATGCCGGGGTTCTCGAAAAAAGATTGCAGTTCCTGAGCACGCTCGCGATCCTGCTGCACAGAAAATACCCGAGATGCTTCGAAACAACTGGGTCCAACCTCCACCCGATATCCCAGTTGCTCCAGATATCGCACTGCTTTATCAACATCATCTGCCGACCGCGGTGGCGACGCGGGAGCTACCAGCGCAATCGTGCCACGAGGTGGCAGCGGTCGATACCAGTAAACCTGCTCCATTCCATTGCCTTTCAGATTTTCGTTTTCTGGAGCGCGACGAACGATGCAGCTATGGAACAACTTAATCTGCGAATTTGCCCAAATCTGCTGAGCATTTGCTTCAGCAGAGTTTGCAGTTCGCAAACGTTTCTTACACTCCGCAAGCGCTAAGCCTGTCACGGAGACCCCTGCTCCCCATCTCTGCTCCAGCTATCGCTGGATGCCACTGCCTTTTCCAGCGCGTTTAACTGAAACTGTACTCGTAGCAGGAGCACAAGCACTACCAATGCAATCAATGCCAGCAGGGGCGCGTACGGAGCAACCGTCTGTTGTGCGCGGAGCAATACGGCGATCAGGAACGCCAGGGTTCCCAGCCAAATCCAGCGCCATCGAATGAGATGCTGGCGCCGGCGTCGATATTCCAGCCGGGTCAGCGGCACATCTCGATCAGGATGGTGGAACCGCTCCAGCTCCCGGGCAATTTCTTCCATCGTATATCCTCGCCGCAACAACTCCTCTCGACACGCTTCCACATATTCTGGGGGGAAAGAGTGGATATGCTGATAACGCAGGGCATTGAGCAGGCGATGATCCGACAGGCGGCGCACCTTGTCGCGATACGAGCGCACGATCAGTAGCGCTTCACCACTGTTTGCACAAAAAGCCAGTAAACAGCAGCAGCAACGGCGGCGAAAAAGAGCACAGCAGGGAGAACTCCGAATTCATCCCCGATAACCACCAGCGTAATAGAAAAGAAAAAAGCAAAAATGGTGATGACAATGCTTCGAACAAACAGATCGACAAAATGCACCATTACCGTTCCCCCATCACTGATACACAAACTCAAACGATCGCCCACCGCAACTCCTCAATAAGCACAAACTGGTTCCCCCATCACTGATACACAAACTCAAACCGGTTTGCACGCTTCCGCACCCCGTGCACCACATTGAGCGGGATATACTTGCGGCCATCGGTAACGTACCGCTCAAACTCTTCAGGGAAAGTGCGCACAAAGCCCCGCACCGCCCACGCTGCCGCATCGCCTAAGGCACAAATGGTATGTCCTTCGATCTGATCTGACACCGACGCCAGCAGCTCAAGGTCACGGCGCGTTCCCTCGCCACGCAGAATGCGCAACAGCGTTTTTTCCAGCCATCCGCACCCTTCCCGGCAGGGTGTACATTGTCCGCAGGATTCGTGGTGGTAGAAATGAGCAATCCGCCAGGTAACTTTGACCAGATCCGTATCCTCATCCATCACAATAATGCCGCCGGTACCAATGTGGGTTCCCAACTGTTTGAGCGATTCTTCATCCATCCGCACACCTTCGATGGAATCCCCGCGCAATGGGGGCATCGAGCTGCCACCGGGGATGACAGCCTTGACTTTTTTATCCCCCGGCACACCGCCGCAGACATCATAGATAATTTCTGTAAGCAGAGTACCGGTCGGTAATTCATAAACGCCGGGGCGCCGGACGTGTCCACTGACGCCATAGAGCAGTGTTCCGGGATGTCCCGGCGCTCCAATCTTACTGTATGCTTCTCCCCCCATTCGCAAAATCGCCGGCACAGCCGTAATCGTTTCCACATTATTGATCGTTGTTGGCATCCCCCACAATCCGCTTTGCGCTGGGAATGGAGGTTTATTCCGCGGATATCCTCTATTTCCCTCCAGCGAACTCATCAGCGCTGTTTCTTCCCCACAAATATAGGCACCCGCTCCTTTGTGCACCACGATATCGATGCTGTATGGATGTCCGAATGTTTGCTTCATCTTCTCACCGGCAAATCCCCGATCGTATGCCGTCTGCACCGCCTGTTCCATCAGGCGTACCCATTTGTGGTATTCCCCGCGGATGTAAATATATGCGGTGGTAATACCCATCGCATAGCCAGCAATCAGAATACCTTCAATGAGTTGAAAGGGATTATACTCGAAAATCTGGCGATCCTTGAACGAACCGGGTTCGGATTCATCTCCATTGACCACCAGATACTTCGGTTTATCCGTATCCTTCGGCATAAAACTCCATTTCAAACCGGTTGGGAAACACGCTCCTCCCCGTCCCCGCAACTTCGATTTCTTCACTTCTTCAATCACTTCCTCCGGCGTCATCGAAATCGCCTTGCGATACCCTTCAAAGCCTCCATGTTGCAAATACACATCCAGTTGATGGAGGTTTGGAATGTCCGGCAGAATTAACTTCGGTGTCTCACTCATCCTCAAATCCAGCGCTTGTCCTTCTCTTTTGCGAAGCTACAAAACTACGAAAAAACCGCAAAACAGGGAGGACGCAACGGGCATCGGCACCACCTGCTCCAGGCTCCTTTGATCGCTCCAAAGCCCGTCGTACCTGCCAGCCTCTTCGCCCTCCCTAACACTACAACCGATGGCGACGACAATGGCAGTGATGGCGATGGCGTCAGCCTCTTCCTCTTTCCTGACACCGCAACCCGCCGATTTTCACAGGCTTCCAGCGTAATCCATCGAGACAGAGCCCAGAGATTGACTATCTTCGGTACCAGAACTGCTTTATTGCTTTTTCAGTACCAGCATTGCCTTGCTTGTTGAAATGAAAAATTTTCATAACTTAGTGCTCTGGAACAATGAAAAAATGAGGCAACGGTGTTCCACAAAACTGGAGAGCTGCAATGCAAGAAATCCGCTACCGCAATCTCGTGTTGGTTGCGATCCTCTCTGTTGTCACTGCTGGAATCTACCTGATCTACTGGTTCGTACGTACAAAGTCCGAACTGAACTCCTTAGGCGCAAAAATTCCCACAGCGTGGCTCCTCCTGCTCTTCCCCATCGGCACCCTTTACTGGCTGTACAAATATGCAGAAGGAGTCCATCAAACCGTCGGCAAAGATAACGCTCCATTACTGTGGTTCTATTTCATCCTCTCCTCCTTCGCCTTCAGCGTCGTTGCGCCTCTCATCGTTCAGGAACGGCTTAATCAGGTTGCCTTGGGAGAAGCAGCGACATAGATTCATCGAGTTCGTTGAAAAAGACAGTCATTGCGTCGCAAGCGAACGTTCGAAAGCAACAGCAACGAATCATCTCACCGTTGTTTCTCTGTGCTTCCCTGAAAATGCGGATGGAACAGCATTTATTGTGCCCTATGTTCAGGGAATACTGTACTCCACAGAATGGAATGTTCAGGCGGTATCCCCTAGCTCTGTACAGCAAGCTATCCGTCTCTGCCTTCAACAAGGTTCAACCCTTTCTCGCAATCTTCTTCAAATTCCTCTCTGCACCGCCTTTGGGTGTATAAACCACACCAGTCTGACTATCATAATGTTCGTCTGCATCGTTCGTTGCTTGCTTGTTTTTTGAAGAATAAAGGTTTAGCTGAATGGAATACTTGCTCACTCTGGAGGGTTTGTGGAGCTTACTGACACTGACTGCTCTGGAAATTGTTCTGGGCATTGATAACATTGTATTTATCTCGATTATTGTCCAGCGCTTGCCAGAGCATCAAAGAGCAAAAACTCGAACCTTAGGCTTGAGCTTAGCTCTGATCTTCCGACTCCTCCTGTTGCTGACAATCTCGTGGATAACTCATCTGACCCAACCGTTGCTTACCATTCAAGGCTTTACAGTGAGCTACCGCGACGTAATCCTCTGGGCAGGAGGATTGTTTTTATTAGCAAAAAGCACCGTAGAGATTCACAATCGGTTAGAGGGAGACGATGAATCCTTATCCCAAAAACTTGGTAGCGCTTCGATGGGAGCCATTGTATTGCAGATTGTCGCGCTGGACCTTGTCTTCTCACTGGACTCTATCATCACCGCCATTGGACTGGTAGATCACATCTGGACCATTATCATCGCTGTCGTTGTGGCAATGCTGATGATGATGGCATTTGCCGGTATTGTTGCGCGCTTCATTCACCGCCATCCAACATTGAAAATGTTAGCCTTAGCATTCCTTCTGTTAGTCGGTGTTCTGCTAGTGCTGGAAGGATTCCGCATTCACGTTCCTCGCGGCTACATTTACTTTGCAATGGCATTTTCCCTGTTTGTGGAATTGCTCAATTTACGGATGCGCAAGAAACGCTCGGTTGTTCCACTCCACGAGCCATACGGTTCCTTAGAGAATCCGGACCTCCGGCTCCAGCAAGATGCCAAAAGTTCGGAAGACTGAATCCTGTATGCGCTCAACAAGGGAAACAATTTCGTCACCGGAAGCGACGCCATAATTCACCACAATGGCAGCGTGGTTCGGGGAAATGCCAGCGTTGCCGATCCGCCTGCCTTTCCATCCACAGGTTTCGATGAGCCAGGCTGCCGGGATCTTAACCTGTCCCGACGGCAACGGGTAGCCGGGCATCGATGGGAATTTCTGACGCAGTTGCTCCCATCGGGATCGGGGAAGTACTGGATTTTTGAAAAAGCTCCCTGCATTTGGCAGCCGCTGCGGATCTGGTAGCTTGCGGCGACGAATGCGGATGATTGTTTCCATTACTTCACGGGGCGTCAGCGATGACCGTTCCCGCAGAGCAGCCAGATCAGGATACTGAAGCTGCGGTTTCGGTGAGCGCGACAACTGCACCGTGATCTCAGTGATAATCCACCGATCGGGATGCTGTTTGAAAACGCTGTTGCGATAACCAAATTGGCAATCTTCCGGCGTTAATTCCACCATCTGTTCGGCAACCGTATCATACGCTCGAACACTCCAGAGCACATCCTGGAGTTCAACGCCATAGGCACCAATGTTCTGGACAGGGGCTGCCCCAACATTACCGGGAATAAGGGCTAAATTCTCAATGCCCCACAACCCGGCAGCAACCGTCCATTCAACGAATTGGTGCCACCGATAGCCAGCAGCAACCTGCACCAGAGGTTGTACTCCATCAGCAAGGACACGAATGGTTTGCATTCGCAAATGCAGAATTGCGACAGGAAGTACGCCGGCACCACGAAACAGCACATTGCTTCCTTCCCCCAGCACCAGCCACGGAACATTGTGGGACCGAGCGAAAGCGATTGCTTCCCCTATTTCCTCCTCGTGGTCAATGTCAATAATCCATCGGGCACGAACCGGCACCTGCAATGTTGTCCTGATCGCCTGTTGTTCCTGTATTTCCATCCGCTCTTTCTTCCATCTACTCTGGCAATCGACGAAATGGTGTCGCTGAATGTTTCGTCAACAGGGCGACGAACAAAAGACAACAGAGGTTGACGATGTCCCGGAAAACACGTGATGCCTACAAATTGCTGCGCACAGCAGAGCAGCTTCAGGAGCAGGGGAAATTCGCAGAAGCGGAGCGGTATTACCGACAGGCGGGACGACTGCTTCCTCGATCGGACATTGACTATCGCCTTGCGGTCCACTTAGGGCGTGCCCACTGCTTCCGCCTTTTAGGCCAATTCGGCAAAGCGCTCCAGCACTACCAGTGGGCTGCTCGCCTGGCAACCCGACTGAAAGATGCAGAAGCAGCCACAGATGTGCTGACCGGGCAGGCAATGTGCTATCGAGCGCTTGGCGATCTTCCCAGAGCCCTGAGGTTGTTCGACCGCCTACTGGAACAGTACTTCCACGATGGTGATGCCGAAGGGTATGCGTATACCCTGTGGGCGTCGGCTGGCGCGCTCCGCTTTTTCGGCGACTTAGCCGGCGCCTACCACCGATTTGAAACTGCTCACCAGTTATTCCAGGAACAGGGGAATGCGGAGGGAATTGCCTACACGTTGTGTGGGCTGGGTGGCGTTTCTCGACTGCGTGGAATGCTCGATGAATCCTTCGCTTTTTACTCCGAAGCAAACAGGCGGATGCAGCGGCGCAAAGATCAATTCGGCACCGCCTATTCCTACTGCGGCATTGGCAATGTCCATCGAATGCGTAAGGATTTTTCAAAAGCACTCCATTACTTTGCGAAAGCAGGGGAACGGTACACAGCGCTGAATGACCGGGTAAGCTACGCCTACACGCTCTGGGCAGAAGCAACCATTTACAAAATCCAGCAGCAGTGGGAACGCTATCGGCATACCTTAGCACGGGCGACAGCATTTTTCCGGGCAACGCGGGACCCCCGCGGCGAGGTATACAGTGCCCTGACGCGAGCAGAAGTAGCACTGATCAAGCAACAGCCGCGCCAATTTGAGCGATATTGGTCGAAGGCGTCCAAACTTGCGCAGCACCACCAATACCGATACGAACTGCAACACGCCCGCTTACTTCGGGCACTCCAGACCGACGCTCCTATCGAACCCATTCTTCAAAAATATGCGGAACTGGGCGTTGTTCGCATCCCGTGGGATCCAGAACTCCCACTAAATCTGCCATAGGTCCTCCTGTCAACCAGCAGGAAACTCAGCTTATAACCTCTACCAGAAGCTGTTACCTCCGCTGCTCTCAGCGTACCACACAAAAGCAGCATTTGAGCGCTAAGATCTACGCCGGGATGTGCCTCCCGCCGTTCTCAGCACATCACACAAAAGCAAGAGACCTCCGCTTATAACTCCACCAGAAAGTGTCCCGCCTGAGGATCTTCAAACTGGAGCAATTGCAACGCTTGCAGTAATCGGTGGCGACCGAAGCGGGCAATGAAATACCAGGGTGTAATGCGACGCTCCTGCAACTGCATTTCCGGATAGAAATACCGGTGAGCTTTTTGCAAATGCGAAAGCTGTACTTCCAAACGGAACTTGTAAGCCCGCCGCATTTTCGCCCTGAGAATTTCCAATTGCTTGATCATTGCTGTTGTTGCTTTGTCCGCCGTTGCCTGCAATCCGGGATCGATCTCGGCTGCTGCCTGCTGAATCGGCTCCATCGTATGGCGAATTGCCTGTTCTGCTTCCACCAGTTGCTGTTCATACTGTTGCCAGTCGGTTGTTTGCAGCAGTTGGGCTTCAACATCTTCATACCGTTGCAGCAGGGATTCGTACGAAAGGGGCAATTTGCGCAGGCTGCGCCGCGCTTTGGGTTCCAGCAGCGTCACCGAGTATCGCAATTGCACCGCTGACATCGGAATGCCATAATCCTCAAAGACTTCCCGCAACTCTGCCCAATATGCCAGCTCTGATGGACCCAGAATACTTAAAACCGTCGGCAGAATGGCATCCTGAACCAGCGGACGCGACAACACCGTGGTGGTCAATCGCTCCGGCTGGGTCTTTGCCAGCGCCAGCAACTGGTCAATGGTGAACCGCTGCCCATTGAGAAAAGCAAATTCTCCATCCCAGTGGAGAGATGTCCGCTCACCGTTGTGAAGTACAAACAGATTGAAGACTTTCGGTTCTGCCTGCAATGTTACATTCCACCGCTGAAGCCACTGCTGATGGGTCTCGATAATCCGGCGAATTCTTTCCGGATGTTCCAGCTCTTTGATCAGCACAGTGGCAAGCAGTCCTCGCCGTCGGAGCACCGAAGCGCGGAGAAACAAAATTCCCGTATCACCCAGCATCCATTGCATTTCCTGCAAAAACGCTTCCAGAAAGGGGGTGCGATATCGATATAAAGGCTCCAGAATCCGAAGCGCTGCTTTGCGCTCTTCCGTGTGCGGCAGACAATGGTAGAACTGGCGAAGCGTGTTTCGCGCCTGTTTGCCGAACACTCCTTCCGAAACAGGAGCCCGCGCCGGATGAGGTTCCCAATCCATCTGGAGTTTATGCAATCGGAACTCTTCATCGTAGCTCCAGACCGTCGATACTTCCTCCCAATCACTATCATTGTCATCCACCCAGAACACGGGAACAAAGTGGTACGCTGGAAATCGTTCCTGAAGCTGCCGCGCAGCCGCAACTGCTGTCCAGACTTTAAGCAGCGTATACAAAGGACCACTGAAAATGCCCGGCTGCTGTCCGGTGATGACAAACCGAACAGTACGCTGCGTTTCCGCCCTGCGCATCATTGCCTGTTGTGCTTCCGTCAGCGATAGCGAAGCCATCGATTCCCGCAGCGCTGCCAGCACCTGATCCCAGAGAGTCCAATCATAGGGACGCTGGAGCACACTTTCTGGATCGGACTGGAGTTTTGCCGTTGCAGGGAATCGTTCCTGACGAAAGGCAGCAGAGCTTGCAAACAACTGCGCTACTGGATGCCAACCCGGAATGGATGCAAACGGAAGCTTTCGCACGATTTCCATACCCTTCTCGATCTCCCACTGCCATTATCAAAAGGGGGCAGAAACGAGCACAGCAATCAGCTCGTGCATCAGGACTGTAATAATCGACGCAATTCTTCCGGCGATGAAGCGCCAACCATCTGCAAAAAGTCCGTTTCAGAGATGATGGGAACACCAAGCTGCTGTGCTTTTTGATACTTACTTCCCGGATGATCTCCGGCTAACACATAGTCTGTTTTCCGGCTGACGCTACTACTCACCTTGCCACCCAGTTGCAGAATGATCGCTTTCATTTCTTCTCGCGAAAAGTGGGGCAATGTACCGGTCAGCACAAATGTTTTTCCAGCCAGTGGCAGGTCTGTCGTTGCCGGTGCTTCTTCGGGTAAGCGCTGCATATTTACTCCTGCCACTTCCAGCCGCCGAATGATCTCCAGATTCTTGGGATCTTCGAAGAAATCCCGGATAGCACGAGCGGTTCGCGAGCCAATACCATAGATCGCCACCAACTCCTCAAAAGACGCTCGGCGCAAAGCTTCCAGAGAATCATAGCGATGGACCAACAATCGGGCAGTTTCAATACCCACAAACCGGATGCTCAGTCCAAAAATCAACCGATGGAGAGGGCGATGTTTGCTGCGCTCAATTGCCTGCAACAAATTTTCGACTTTTTTCTCCCCCCATCCTTCCCAGTGCACCATTGCATCCCGGTGCCAATGAAGGTCATAGATATCCGCCACATTGTGCAACAAGCCACGAGTAACCAGCTGATCCACGATTTTTTCTCCCATCCCCTCAATGTCCATCGCATTCCGGGACGCAAAGTGCGCGATACGCCGGCGAATTTGCCAGGGGCATTCAGCGTATTCGCAGTAATAATCTGCTTCTCCGGGATACCGATGCAGCGGCTGGCGATTTTCGCACGGACAGACCTGGGGAAATTCAAATGGTTGCGCATCAGGAGGACGCTTTTCCAGTACCACTCCCACAACCTTTGGGATCACCTCCCCACCCTTTTCAATGATGACAGTGTCGCCAATGCGGATATCCAGGCGTTTGATGTAATCCTCATTGTTTAACGTCGCACGCTGCACCACTGTCCCGCCAAGGTGAACGGGCTGGAATACCGCTACGGGTGTGACTTTCCCGGTTCGTCCCACTTGCAACACAATATCCAGGAGCACACTTTGCGCCTGCTGCGTACTGTATTTGTATGCAAACGCCCATCGATAGAATTTGCCGACGGTGCCCAACCGCTCCTGTTGTTCAATCGAATCAACTTTAATCACGATGCCATCAATGTTAAATGGAAGCTCAAACCGTTTGGTCTCCCACTCATCGATGAAGGCAAAAACCTCATCAATAGTGCTGCAGACCCGGTAGTGAGGCATTGCGAAAAATCCCATAGCGGCTAAGATTTCCAGTGCCTGGTGCTGATATTGAACCCGAACATCTGGCTGGCGAGAACGCAGATAGTAAGCAACAAACCGAATGGGGCGACGCGCCACCTCCTTAGGATCCTGCAATTTCAATGAGCCCGCTGTCAGGTTGCGTGGATTGGCAAATGGACGCTCTCCTCGGGCTTTCCGTTCCTCATTGAACCGCAGGAAATCATCGTTGTTCATATAGGCTTCGCCGCGAACTTCAAACCGGTGAAATGGTACGCCGTCAACAGTAACAACATTGACCCGCAGCGGAATCGACCGAATCGTTCGAACGTTCGGGGTAATATCTTCCCCAACTTCCCCTGTGCCGCGGGTTACACCGTGCTGGAGGCGAAAATCCTCATAGATCAAGCTCAATCCCACACCGTCGAATTTCAGCTCTGCAACATACTGATACGGTTCATCCCCCAGCAGTTCCCGAATTCGTCGGTCGAAATCCAGCACTTCTTCCCGGCTATACGTATTTTCCAGTGACAGCATCGGCACTTCGTGCGGAATCTCAGGGAACTCCTTCGTCAACTCGGGGCTGATCCGCTGTGTTGGCGAATCAGGGGTCACAAACTGGGGAAACTGCTGTTCTAATTCGATCAGTTCCCGCATCAGCGCATCATACTCTTCATCCGAGATAATTGGCTGCGCTTTTACGTAGTAGAGGTAGTCGTGCTTCCGAATTTCCTCTCGCAATTCCTCGATGCGCTTGCGGGCTTCCTCCGGGGTTAATTTCTCTCTGGCTCGAACGGGGAAGGGAACCGAAAGCTGCTCTGTTTCCTGAGAGGCTCTGGTTGACTGATTCTTTCGCTCCGTCATCCTGCTTCCCTACGTTAGTTGCATCGACAACTTGGAAAAGTAGACCACATCGCCATCTTGAACCTTCTGCTGCAGGAATTGAACGACTGGATGCTCTGGCTCTAAGGAGGACAACACTGTGGCAATGGCATCCAGATCCTGCACCAGCATTGCATCCGTTAACTGCTCCTGCACTGCTTCAGGCAATTCGCCGAACCACTGCTGAATCTCTTCCGGCGTCACAGACGCTTCCGTTTCAACTGGCTGTTCTTCCACTTCGACCAGTTCGATCGAGGTTTTTTCCTGCAACAGTCTTACCAGGTCTTCCAATTTAAACGGCTTATGGAGGACAGCATCAAAGCCAATTTCCAGCAGTTCTTCATCGGAAAGCTGCAGTACACTGGCAGTGATACCAATGATCGGTAGATGCTCCCCCTCCTGCTCCTGCTCTGCTGAACGGATTCGCTTTACCAGCTCAATGCCATTCATTTCAGGCATCACGATATCGGTCAGGACCACATCAAATGCGTGCTGTGGATCCTGAATCAGTTTCCACGCTTTCCAGCCGTCCTCTGCTTCGACGCAGGTAATATTCATTCCAGCAAGGAACTCTCGCAAAATTTTCCGATTCGTGCGGCTATCATCGACTATCAGCACTGTAGCAGGCTTGGCAGCCATGTGCCGCTGAGGCATTGAAGCTGCGGCTTGCATTGCCGTTTCACGTGACTGTGGCATACCTGCAACGGGTGTTTTCAGTG
This sequence comes from Candidatus Kapaibacterium sp., assembly GCA_015490805.1. Taxonomy (GTDB): domain Bacteria; phylum Bacteroidota; class Ignavibacteria; order Kapaibacteriales; family WFXC01; genus WFXC01. Next base: position 9,235 of record WFXC01000015.1, on the reverse strand, counting down.
GAAGATCGAAAAAGAAAACAGACCCTTGCCCCACGCGACTCCGCACCTGCAATTGTCCTTCCATCAATGCGACCAGTGCTTTCGAAATGGTCAATCCCAGCCCCGTTCCTTCGCTGACCATTGCCTCTACTTGGTGGAACGGCTCCATAATTTTCTCCAGTTGCTCCTTTGGAATACCGCGCCCGGTATCTTCTACTTCCCACCGAATTCGGGGCTTGCCCTCCGAATCCGTTACCTGTCGAACCCGGACGGTAATTCCCCCCTGTGCCGTGAATTTAATTGCATTGCCAATCAAGTTAATGAGCACCTGGCGCAGTTTCTGCGCATCGGCAACGATATACTGGGGCAGTTGAGGATCAACCTCAAATTTTAACCATAAACCTTTCTCCTGGCACCGCAGATGAAACATTCCCCGCAGATCCTCCACAAACTGTGCCAGCTCAATATCGACGGGCAACAACTGAATTTTTCCAGCTTCGATTTTGGATAGATCCAGAATGTCATTGATCATTTCCAGCAAATGGTTACCGCTGCGATACATCGTTTCCACATATTCCCGCTGCTTCGGCGCGAGGTTCGGATCCTGACGAAGAATCTGGGCAAAACCTAAGATAGCGTTCAACGGCGTTCGCAATTCGTGCGACATACTGGCTAAGAAAGTAGACTTTGCCCGATTCGCCTGCTCAGCAGCATACCGTGCCTCAGCAAGCTGCTGCAGTAACTTCACCAGGATATGCTGCAACTGGAGTGTTCCCTCTAAGATCCGCACCAGGGAAAAAAGACCTTCTTCCAAAGACTGTCGGGACCGCGCCAACTCCAGATGGCGCTCAATGCGTGCCAGGAGTTCCAGCTCATCAAAAGGTTTTGGAACGTAGTCATCAGCTCCCGCCTGAAATCCCTGCACCTTAGTCTCTTTATCCGTAAGCGAACTGATAAATAAAATTGGGCATTCTTTGAACTCTTTTCTTTTCCGCAACTCCCGGCACAACTGCAGTCCGTTTCCATCGGGTAATTCAATATCCAGAAGCAGCAGATCAGGCACTTCTTGATCTAAAATCTGGCGCGCTTCTGCGATAGTAGATGCAAAGAGCAATTGATAATTCTGTCGTTCCAGGATATATTCCAGATGTTCCCGGAACATTCGGGAATCTTCCAGTACAAAAATGCGGGTATCGGAGCGGTGTCGCTCTGCCCCATCCAGTCGTTCCAATAGCGTCTGCGTTGAACGCTCCATCTCAACCAGAATATCTTCGACCTCCGACAAATACTGGGAATCTACCTGAGCAGATCGATGCCGCAACTGGTCGTGCAAAGAGCGTAATTCCCGCAGCAGACTGGCAATCTCGGCGGTCAACGTTCCTTGCGTAATATGAGCATCCACCAGTTGCGGTCTTGCCACCGGTTTCTCTTCCTTTGCAGACAGCTCCGGAAGTGGCTGCACAACTTGTTTCGACAAGCGCTCTAATTGGTGATAGATGCGACGTAAGTTCTGTAACGTGGACTGAATGTGCTTCCCAACGGAAGAGCTCCACTGCTGATAAACCTTCGATAACTTGCCAAATTCGCGAGTATACGCCAACAGCTTATCCACATCGCGTTCCAGAGGACTGAAGAACCCCCGCAACAACTGCGTTTGCTGGCGAAAGAGTCGTTGAAATGCTGCCTCCTGTTGCTGCAACCCATCGACGATCTGCTGTTGCACCATAGAGCGCAGTTGATCCAATGCCATCTCCAGTTGCTCGAATATCTGCTGCTGCGCTTGACTCTGTTCTAACAGCTTTGAAAATTGCTGCGCTACTTCAGACAAGGCTTTCTGCTGTGGTTCCAGCAATTGGAGCTGTTGTTGTTGTGCAGCAGTGGTAGCGGTATACCATTGCTCCAACTGACGCTGCAATGCACTGACTTGGTAAGTTGATCGCTCCAGCAACTGATTGGTATGTTTGTCCAGCAACTGTTTCAGCACCTGCTGCTGTTGCTCCTGGAGTTGTCGTATCCACTGCCACTGCTGCTCTATTTGGGCACCCATCTGCCGCTGAAGCTGGTGTACCTGCTGGAGTTGCTGTGACAGCCGATCGATTACCGTTTCTTGAACTGTGGAGTCCTCCAATTCATCCAATCGATGATCAAGATGTGCCGTAAATTGCTTCCAGCGCTGGTAAAACCCGATGCCGAGCGCCAACAGGATAATGCTGAGAAGGCTACTGAGAACCAGAATTACTTCCATCGTTGTTCTGTTGACAAGTTCGCACTGACTTTTCTACATCAACGCCCAACCGTTTCGGTAACGTAATCGTCACGGTTGTTCCTTCCCCTTCCTTGCTTTGTACATCAACTGTTCCTCCGTGCAATTCCACAAATCCTTTAATAATTGGCATTCCCAACCCGGTTCCCTTTTCTCCCGCTGTCCCCGGACGCTGATGAGGACCAAACTTTTCAAACAAATGGGGAAGCATTTCCTGTGGAATACCGATGCCAGTATCTGAAACCTGTATTTGTACGAGATCACCACAATCCCTAACCCGCAGCGTGACTGTACCCCCCGGATGTGTAAACTTAATCGCATTTGATAACAGATTGTTAATAACCTGACCAATCTTGGCAGTATCCACAACTACCGGAACATCGGTGGTACCGAAATCCGTTTTGAAGTTTATATTCTTAGCCTCTGCATTTATTCGCAATAACTCCGCGCTACGCTTAGCAAGATCGACCATATTCGTTTCCAGCAGATTCAGCGTAAACTTCCCCGATTCAATTTTGGCGATATCCAGCAAACCGTTGACCATCGCTAATAACTGACTGCTTACCTCACCGATCATTTTTCCAAGTTCTTTGATTGCATTCGGATCTTTCGCTACATCGTCCCGCTGGAGAAGCTCCCCCAGGTTCTGCAAAGAAGAAAGCGGCGAACGGAGATCGTGGGAGATCACCCGAAGGAATTCGTCTTTTGCTTGATTCGCTTCTCGCAGTTGATTAATCGTATGCTCCAGCGATTTGCGAAGCCAGGACAACTCCAGATGAGTATTGATTCGGGCAACCACTTCTTTCTCCATAAAGGGCTTGGTAATGTAGTCGACACCACCGACTTCAAACCCTTTGACTTTCGCATCAACGTCGGTTAAAGCACTGAGGAAAATGATAGGAATATCCTGCCAGTCCTGCCGACGCTGGATAATCGTGGCAACGGTGTAGCCGTCCATTTCTGGCATCATAATATCCAGCAAGATAAGATCTGGTTTGCGACGCTCCAACAGTTTCAAAGCTACTTCGCCTGACGGTGCCACCATCACGTCAAAATCATTTCGGCGGAGAATCTCAGAAATGGCATTTAGATTCTCTTCAACATCATCGATCGCCAGGATCAATGGTTTTCCTATCCGCATCCCCCTGTACATTATCTTGTTGAACAAAAAACTCCTTTGTCAACCTTACAATGATACCACTCAAACCTATCAATCCAATCAGATTAGGAATTGCCATTAGCCCGTTCATAATATCAGCAAAAGTCCAGACAATGTCCAGATGGGTAACAGCACCTACCAATACCACGGTGACGAACGCAAAACGATACGGTTTGACCACCTTTTCTCCCAGCAAATACTCAAAGGCTTTTTCTCCATAATAGCTCCATCCCAAAACCGTAGAATAGGCAAACAGGACCAGCCCCAGAGTTACAATCAGATCTCCCCACTCACCGGGAAGCGCCTGCTGAAATGCCATAGCGGTAAGAGGAGCACCGGTTTCACCCGTTGTCCAACTGCCAGTTACCAGAATCACAAAACCGGTCAGGCTGCATACAATGATCGTGTCAATGAACGTCTGGGTCATCGACACCAATGCCTGCGTCACTGGATGCCGCGTTTGTGCTGCCGCAGCAGCGATCGCCGCACTGCCCAATCCCGATTCGTTCGAAAACACCCCTCGTGCTACGCCCATTCGGATAGTCAACAACACGGTTGCACCGGCAAAGCCACCAGCGGCTGCCGTGGGAGAAAAGGCAGATTGCAGGACCAGCGCAATCACTGCCGGGATTTCCGAAATATTCAATGCAACGACCCATAAGGCGCCGATCATATAAACGGCGATCATAAACGGAACCAGCACCTCGGTCACACGGGCAATGCTGCGAATACCCCCTAAGATAACCAGTGCCGTTGCTATTGCCAGCACGACGCCTGTTATCTCAACGGGTATCGAAAACGAATGGTGGAGAGCATCGGCAACGGAGTTAGATTGCACCATATTGCCAATCCCGAAAGCAGCAATGGAAGTAAACAGCGCAAAGAGTGTTCCCAACAATGGGGAGTTCAACCCTTTCCGCAGATAGTACATAGGACCGCCGCTCATCGTTCCCAGTGCATCTTTCTCCCGATAATGCACTCCTAAGAGTGCCTCGGAGTATTTGGTCGCCATCCCCACCAATCCAGTGATCCACATCCAGAACAGCGCACCGGGACCGCCAAGGGCAATAGCAGTCGCAACCCCTGCAATGTTGCCCGTCCCAACGGTAGCAGACAATGCGGTCATCAGCGCCTGGAAATGGGAAATATCGCCAGCAGCACCTGTTTCCCGCCGCTTCACAAATGCCAGCCAGAGAGCATATCCCAATCGTCGAAACTGCAATCCCCGGAGCAAAAACGTCAAATACAAGCCAGTACCAACCAGTAGCACTAACAGCGGCGGTCCCCACACCCAACTGGAGATCTCATTGAGAATAGAGCGGATCGTCTCTTGCATTGCTGCCGTCTACTTTGTTGAACCGACAGGGAAGAAACGTTCTAAGAACTCCCGAACAACCTCGCGATACGCTCGCGACTGGGAAAATTGTTTCCAGAGTGCTCGTGAACCGTGTGCGCCATCATTAGGCGGAACAAAGAAACGAACATTCTGTCCTGAGCGAACCGCCTGCTGAAAATGTTCGCAAAAATGGCGTTCCGACGCTGCACACGTAATCAGCACCGGACACTGTACAGCAGCAAGATGTTGTGCTATGAAATTTTCTGATTTCCCAAGTCGGACGAAGTATTCTCCGGGAGAAAAGGCGATGACCCCATCAACCTGCCTTGGATGCTGGGCCGCTACTACCAGTGCCAAAGCTGCTGAATAAGAGCTCCCAACCAGAATGACCTGTTGTGCTCTGAACTGCCTGCGGACATACTCAATTGCCGCTTCCATATCCTGCTGTGCATCCACATACGTTGTCCCCAACCCCTTTGCAACCGCCCGCTGATGCGTTTCGTTCACTACCCCATTTACTTCGCCACCGGAGCGCAGATCAACCGCAATGCAGTTGTAACCAAGATCGGCAAACCACGGCATTGTCTCCCGGTATTCTCCCCGACTCCATCGGGCTTGATGACACAACACCAGCCACGGCGCCGTGGTAGAAGTTGCTCTGAGAACTTCCGCCGTTATCTGAAGCCCATCTTTGGAGGGAAAAGTAATTTTCTTCGCCTTTTGAGCAGCCACGACCGTAAGTGAAAAAACAAGAAAAATCGCTGTGACCGCCGCCCGCCGCCACATTCTTGCCACTCCCCTTTGACTCACTAACCACTCACAGTAAAAATACGGAAATTTGTGGAATCGCAACATAAGATTGGGACCGGCTTCATCTGGCATTGCCTGCGCAGCTATGGTATAGAACGCTACGCAGGGTTGATGTCAGCGAACTGCTGGAGCAGCCACCGGGCGTATTGGAACAACGCTTTTTCCTGAAACTTTGGCACCTGCACCTGGATTCCTATCGGCAGATGCTCAGTTGTTGTGCCGGCTGGCAAATTGATTGCGGGAATAGCTGCTAAATTCGCAGAAATCGTAAACAAATCGGCTAAATACATTGCGATCGGATCCTGCAGCCGTTCTCCCAGCCGGAATGGAGGAACAGGAGAGGTAGGCAGCAGGAAAAGATCGTTGTCAGCGAAGATTTTCTCGTACCATTCCGCAAAAAATCGGCGTGCTTTCAGCGCCTTGCGGTAGTACGCGTCGTAGTATCCAGAAGATAGCACATAGGTTCCCAGCATAATCCGCCGCTTCACTTCCATCCCGAAGCCAGCCGATCGGGTTGCCGTAATGATGTCTTCGCCCTCTGCACGCAATCCATAGCGAATCCCATCATAGCGGGCAAGATTGGAAGAAGCTTCTGCCGTCGCAATGATGTAGTAGGTAGCCACCAATGCGTCACTGGCAGGGAACGCAACCGGGGTACATTGAACACCCGATCGTTGCAACTGCTCAACAATGGCTGCGTACCGTTGTCGGACCCGCTCGTCACACTCTGCGAGTGCCTGATCATCCAGCACAGCAACCCGCGCTGGCATCCGGGGCTCAACCGGGAATGTTGCGGTCGGCTCCAGTGGCGCCGAGGTACTGTCGCGTGGATCGTAGCCACTGATCACATCCAGTACCGCCGCCGTATCATTCAGCGAAGCTGCCAGAATCCCGATCTGATCCAGTGAGGAGGCAAAAGCAACCAGTCCGAAGCGAGAAATCCGCCCATACGTCGGCTTCAACCCAATGACCCCACAGAAAGCAGCCGGCTGCCGCACAGAGCCTCCAGTATCCGATCCCAACGCAACGTGGCACATTTCAGCAGCAACAGCGACAGCAGATCCACCGGAAGACCCACCGGGAACGTATGCCTCATTGTGTGGATTACGAACCGCACCAAAGGCAGAATTTTCATTGGAAGAGCCCATTGCGAACTCGTCCAGATTCGTTTTGCCAATGATAATCGCTCCCGCCGCTTTCAGCCGCTGCACCGCCGTTGCATCATACACCGGCACAAAATTTTCCAGAATCTTCGACGCACACGTGGTACGAATTCCCTGCGTGGAAATATTGTCCTTTACTGCCACAATCAATCCTTCCAGGGGACGGGCAGTCCCACGCTCAAACTGCTCATCTGCCTGCTCTGCCTGCTGCCGAAGCCGTTCAGGATCCACAACGGTAATGAATGCATTCAAATGCTCTTGGTCCTGAATCCGCTGCAGAAAGTGCTCCAGCTCCTCAACGCATCGACGCCTTCCTGCTTCCCGCTCTTTCCGGAATGTCTCATACGTCCGCATAGTGCTCTGCTCCTCATTAACAAAACGCAAAGATACAGCAAACGGGGCGATTGCTGCTACGAACGTTCGAGCAAGGAACAGCGGACGGTGCTGCGTTCCTATGAGCCCGCGACCGTCGACACTTTTAGCCCGCAAGAAGTGCACGCTTCAGCGTGCATCTACCGGGAGCGCATACTTTAGTGTGCAATGATGCCGGCTGAAGCCGGCGCTCCCCGTGTGGTACTTCCGGTTGGTAATCCCGATCACTGGGAGCGCACACTTCAGTGTGCATTTACTGGGAACGCACCCCTTAGGGTGCACCTTCCTTGCCGACTGAAGTCGGCGCTCCCGGTTCGCCACAGCATAGATCGCCCCTGGCAGGACAACCTGCTGGGTTATTCAGAGCAGATCAGCAGCTTTCTTTACCATCTTTCGCTCGCTGGTGAAAGCTGGTGTTCCCCGTATGCTGCAACAAAAGCCGGTGTCGACGAGCAGCATTCAGCGTTTGAAGAATGCACCACGGAGAAAGGAAGAACCGAATGGAGGGTGTGCGGAAGGAGGGACTCGAACCCTCACGGGTGTGACCCCACTGGATTTTGAGTCCAGCGCGTCTACCAATTCCGCCACTTCCGCATTGGAGTGGGCAGAGGGAGATTCGAACTCCCGCCCTCCTGCTTGTAAGGCAGGCGCTCTGGACCAACTGAGCTATCTGCCCACTGTGCGGTGTGCTAAGACGAGCAATCCCGTTGCTTGTTATAGCTGCACCGTCTGCTCGTTCATCTGTTCCAGATTCCGAATGATCTCTGCCAGACACTGCCCGGCTAACATCCCGTCGATCACCCGATGGTCGTACGTAATAGAGATGTACACCATATGCCGCACAACGATCAGATCGTTACCCTCGATCTCTTTGACCACCGGACGTTTATGGATTGCCCCAACGCCAATGATTGCCGTTTGTGGCTGGTTGATAATTGGCATTCCGAAGAGGGTCCCAAAGCTTCCTACGTTAGTCAGCGTAATGGTACCGCCGCTAATGTCATCCGGATTGAGCCGTTTGGAGCGCGCTCGCTCTGCCAGATCCGTAATAGCCCGTGCCAGACCGGTAATGTTGAGCGCATCGGCATCTCGAACCACTGGAACAATCAAATTCCCATCGGGCAACGCCGTTGCAATGCCAAGGTTGATATGTTTGTGCCGAATGATGTATTTCCCTTCCACACTCACATTGACACCGGGATACTTCCGCACTGCGGCAGCAACGGCAGCGGCAAAGAAAGGAGTGAATGTCAGTTTGATGCCTTCCCGACGCTGGAATTCCTCTTTGTATTTCTCCCGAACCTTGACAATACCAGTCACGTCAGCTTCGCCAATGCTGGTGGCATGCGGCGAGGTCATCTTCGACCGCACCATATGCTCAGCAATTAACTGGCGAATGTGATCCATCTTCACAATTTCAATATCGGTGCCGTACTTCTTGTAAATCTCCTCCGTATCCACTTCTGCGGCAACTGCCGGTGCTGGTGATGGTGCCGCTAGTTGTGGTGGCGCTGCTGGCTGTGGCGCCGGTGCCGCTGGTTGTGGTGCTGGTGCCGGCTGTGGCGCTGCCGGTGTTGCGGGTTGTGGCGCCGGCTGTGGCGCTGGAACTGCTCCAGCTTTTTTCTGCTCAATGTATTTCAGCAAATCGTGTTTGGTGACCCGTCCCCCTAATCCTGTTCCCGGAATTTGCTCCAGCTCTTCCAGCGTAATGCCTTCCTTTTTCGCAATAGTCCGCACCAATGGAGAGTAGAAGCGCTTGCCCGTCGTTCGAGGAATCTCAACGGTGTGTCCATTACCCGTAATTGGAGCTGGTGCTGGCGGTTGCGGTGCTGGCTGCGGTGCTTCCGGTGCCACTGGCTGTGGTGCCGGTTGTGGCGCTGGCTGTGGCGCTGCTGGTGTTGCCGGCTGGGGTGCTGGTGCTGGCTGGGATGCTACTGCCGGCTGCTCGGCTGCACTCGTTGCCGCCGCTCCGCCTTCACCGGTCGCAATCAGTGCTATCACCTTGCCGACTTCGACGGTTTCTCCTTCCTGTGCTAAAATCTTCACCAGCGTCCCGCTGGCTGGCGCCGGAATCTCCGTGTCCACTTTGTCCGTGGAGATTTCCAGTAACGGCTCATCCCGCTCCACTTTCTCCCCTTCCTTCTTCAACCACG